>NZ_JAVDTO010000003.1:0-605242 GCF_031455875.1 Azospirillum sp. BE72 | reverse complement strand
AAGTTGATCATACCGATGATGCCGTACACCATCGTGTAGCCGATCGCGATCAGGCCGTAAATCGCCCCAAGCGACAAGCCGTTGATCAATTGCTGTATGAAATAATCCATCAGGCGCTCTTCTCCCACTCTCCCAGATCACCGAATAGGCAGGCACTCGAAACTTGGAACTTGAAACCTGGATTGAGCCGTGTGCGGCGGCGGAGTTCCGATCCGGATGAACGGGGGAGAACATCCAGGACCAAGGCAGGGGACGCTTGGAACCCCGCCGCCGCACCCGGTTCTTGCCGAAGCCCCGCCGGATGCGTAATCCGGCGGGGCTTCGGTCAAAGGCGGTATGGGGGACCCGTGCGGGTCTGCATGTGGAGGGCCGGAATGGTCCGGCGGTCCGAAATCGGACCAACGGCCATCAGGACAAGCGGCGACGTCATCCGGACGCGCGACACTGTCACTTGAACGCGCGACGATGTCGCGGGGGCGCGGTCCCGCACCCGGGCGGCATTCCGTCGTTCGGCCATGGTCAACAGCTCCCACTTGCGCGGCACGGCTTGCGGCCGTGGCGTCCCCACCGGCATGGCTGCCGGGCAAACCTGTTGTGAATCGGCCGGATCGGACGGAACGGCCGTCCGGCCCAGCCCAGTCGGCGAAAGGCGCCGAGCCTTACCCTGTTCTATTCTGTTCTTGGCCTCTCACCCCGGCACTTTGGTGCCGGTGGCGGATGCTGCCCTTTTTCTTGTCACAGACAGGTAAAGCAACTTGATCCGTAGGCGCAACACTCTCTTTCCTGCGGCGGAAAAAAACAACATTCCTCGCGCCCTTGCCGTCGATTTCAGAACGAAATTTCCAAAAACAGGATTTCAGCAAAATTCCGTTCAGTTCTTTGTCAACAGCTGTTCACATGTTCAGCTGACGACCCCGCGGGGGTCGGTGAAGGGCTGCCCCAGGGCGTCGGCGACCGCCTCGTAGGTCAAATGTCCGGCATGGACGTTCAGCCCCGCCAGCAGGTGCGGATCCTCGGCCAGCGCCCGCTTCCACCCCTTGCCGGCGAGCGCATGGACGAAGGGCAGGGTGGCGTGGTTCAGCGCCTCGGTGCTGGTGCGGGCGACGGCACCCGGCATGTTGGCGACGCAGTAATGGACGACCCCGTCCACCACATAGGTCGGGTCGGAATGGGTGGTGGCGTGGCTGGTCTCGAAGCATCCGCCCTGGTCGATGGCGACGTCCACCAGCACCGAGCCGCGGCGCATGCCGGCCAACTGGTCGCGGCGGACCAGCTTCGGCGCCGCCGCCCCCGGCACAAGCACGGCGCCGATCACCAGATCGCTGTCGGCGACCAGCCGGTCGAGCGTGTCGGCCGAGGCATAGACGGTCTTCAGCCGCGGCCCGAACAGGTCGTCGAGCTGGGCCAGCCGGGGCATGGAACGGTCGGCGATGGTCACGTCGGCGCCCAGCCCCATCGCCATGCGGGCGGCGTTGGCGCCGACGACCCCGCCACCGATGACCAGCACCTTGCCGGGCAGCACGCCGGGCACGCCGCCCAGCAGGATGCCGGAGCCGCCGTTGCTTTTCTGCAATGCCACGGCGCCGACCTGGATCGCCATGCGGCCGGCGATTTCCGACATCGGCGCCAGCAGCGGCAGGCGGCCGGCGCGGTCGGTGACCGTCTCGTAGGCGATGGCGGTGCAGCCGCTTTCCATCAGCAGCCGGGCCTGTTCGGGATCGGGGGCGAGGTGCAGGTAGGTGAACAGCACCTGATCCGGCCGCAGCCTGCGACATTCCGCCGGCTGCGGCTCCTTCACCTTCACGATAAGGTCGGCCTTCGCGAACACCTCTTCGGCGGTGCCGGCGATCTCGGCTCCCGCCGCGCGGTAGGCCTCGTCGGAAAAGCCGATCTCGGTGCCGGCGCCGCTCTGCACCAGCAGGGCATGGCCATCCGCCGCCAGTTCGCGGACCGAGGCGGGCGTCAGGCCAACCCGGTATTCGTGGTTCTTGATCTCCTTGGGAACGCCGATGCGCGTGACCATGCGGGAACCGACCATACGAGATCTCCTCGATCCGATCCTTCGCCCAAACCATCCGGCCGAAATCGATCCGGTCTCCAGTGAAACCATCGGTTGGGCTGATTGTCTCACAAAAGCCACTATAAGGCCGTCGAACGGGGTGAATCTCTGCAAAGCCTTGCATGAATCCCCCATAGTGTGGTGGAGCTTTCGCAGAATCCGCCACATCTTCGAACAAAGTTGCATGCACGCCCTGGACGCCCTGGACCACAAGATCCTGCGCCTTCTCCGCAAGGACGGCCGGATGAGCAACGCCAAGCTGGCGGCGGAGGTCGGGCTGTCGCCATCGGCCTGCCTGCGCCGCCTGCACATGCTGGAGCATTCCGGCGTGATCCGCGGTTATACCGCCATCATCGAGACGGCGGACGAGGAGCGGTCGGTCACCGTCATCGTCCAGATCACGCTGGAACGCCAGACCGACGAGTATCTGCGCCGCTTCGACGCCGCCGTCCGCCGCTGTCCGGAGGTGCGGGAATGTTACCTGCTGTCGGGCAGTTCGGATTATCTGCTGCGGGTGGTGGCGCAGGACCCCAGCGATTACGACCGCATCTACAAGGACTCGTTGTCGCGCCTGCCCGGCGTCCAGCGCATCCAGTCCAGCTTCGCCATCCGCAGCGTCGTGCGCCCCGGCAGCCTGCCGGCGCTGGAGGAGCAGGCGGACTGACCGTTGCGGGAATGCCTTCCTCTTGCCCAAGGGGGCACATCCGCTCCTGAAGGGCTTGCTTCAGGGAGTGGGGGGCCGCGTGCCCCGTCGTGATCGGGTAATCCTTGAATTCCGGAGCGAACCTGTCCAAGTTCGGGGCACCATGACACTGCCGCCCCGCCATATCCGTAACCTCCTGCGTGCAGGCCGCGTTCACGCAGGCTCACTCGCCCCGGATCTGGTCGCCTGAGGCAAGGCTCCCGGACCGTCCGGGGCCAACATAGTCTCCGAATCCAAGAGAGCCGCTCGAACCGCATCCATGCGGTCGCGGGTTTATCACGTGCAACCGCTGCATGACCGATGAGGCGTCCACCGGGGGGCGCCGCCTGGCGGTCGGTTGTGCATGCCGAGAAAAGCGAAGGAAGACTTTAATGCGTCCCGCAGACCAGTTTCCGCCCATCGTGCTGACCGCCACCGACCATGACCGCCTCTCGGCTCTGGTCGAGGCCGTTTCCGAGAGGTTGCCCGATGTATACGAGTACCTCACGGGCGAACTGGAGCGCGCTGCGGTGATCGATGCCAGAGAACTCGTGACGACGGTGGTCACGATGGGCGCGCGCGTGGCGTTCCGGGACGAGGTAACCGGACAGGAGCGGACCGTCGCCCTGGTTTATCCAGGTGATGCCGACCTCGCGGCCGGTCGGGTGTCGGTGCTGACCCCCATTGGCGCGGCCCTCATTGGCGTCGCGGAAGGACAGTCGATCACATGGTACACGCGCGAGGGCGAGGCGAAGACCCTTACCGTTTTGGCCGTCGAGCCGCCAATTGCGGACGGGGGCGCCGTCGCCGCATGATCCGCGGTCGGAAGAGCGGCTGCGCGCCCATCCTTCAGCCCCGCGACGTTGCTCCAAGTTCGTGCCGTCTGATGGGAAATACAGCCCTGTGCCAAGGCCGCTGATCTTTCATGCCCCCTCTCACCCGAACAGGTCGAGTTCGGGATCGGGCGCGGTTTCCGGGTGGGTCAGGTCGGTGCAGCCGATGCCGATCAGGCGGAAGGCGCGGCCGTCCACCTCGCGCTCCAGCAGGGCGATGCCGGCGGCAAGGATCGCTTCGGCCGAGCGGGTCGGCTCCACCCGGCGGGAGCGGGTCAGCTGCTGGAAATCCTTGGTCTTCAGCTTCAGCACCACGCTGCGGCCCAGCAGCCCTTCGCGTTCCAGCCGGCGGGCGACCTTGTCGGCCAGCGGGCGCAGCTCCTGCGCCAGGGCGGGCAGGGTGGTGACGTCCCAGTCGAAGGTTTCCTCCGACGAGATGCTCTTGCTCGGCGATTCGGGTTGGACCCGGCGGGAATCCTCGCCGCGGGCATAGTTGAACAGCACCCGGCCCATGGCGCCGTAGCGCTTGACCAGCCAATGCTCGTCCTTGTCCTGCAGGTCGCCGACGCGGGTGATGCCGTCGGCGAACAGCTTGCGCTCCAGCGCCGGGCCGACGCCCCACAGGATGGTGACCCGCTTGGGCGCCAGGAAGCCCGCCGCCTCCGCCCGGCCGAGCGCGGAAAAACCGCGCGGCTTGTCGAGGTCGGATGCGATCTTCGCCAGAAGCTTGTTGTGGCTGAGGCCGATGGAGGCGGTGATGCGCAGCTCCTGCTCGAAGCGGCGGACGATCTCCACCAGCGCCTGGGCCGGGCTGATGCTGAGGCGGTCCTCGACGCCGGTGAGGTCGAGATAGGCCTCGTCGATGCTGATCGGCTCCACCAGGGGGGTGAAGGCCTCCATGATCGCGCGGGCCCGATGGCCGACCTCTTTGTATTTGGCGATGTTCGGGCGGATGATGGTGGCGTCGGGGCAGCGGTCCAGCGCCTCGCGGATCGTCATGGCGGAGCGCACGCCGGACATGCGGGCGACATAGCAGCAGGCGGCCACTACCCCGCGATGGTCGTCGCCGCCGACGATCACCGGACGGCTGGCCAGCTCCGGCCGGTCGCGCTTTTCCACCGTGGCGTAGAAGCTGTCGCAGTCGATGTGGCCGATGGACAGGCTGTGCAGCTCCGCATGGCGGAACAGACGCCGGCTGTCGCATTTCGGGCAGCGCGTTACGTCACCCTGGCCTGCGCTTGATGGGGCGGCGGCGCAGTCGCGGCAGACGCAGTGCCAGGCATTGTGCGGTTCGCCGCCGGTCGGTTCGGTTGGGGCGATCATTGCGGGCCCGTGGCTTTCATTCCGGCTTTCGGAGAAGCCACAGTAGCAACTCGCGGCGGCGGCGGCCATAGGACGAGCACATAAGGAGAACGTGCTCCGCGGTCTCTATCGGCGAGCTGGAGGGCCGAGTGCGATCACACCACCAAGCCGGAAAGAGAAGCGGCCATCCGCCCATCTCCTATGACATGCACTCGGCATCGACTATAATTTTCCGGTTACCCTTTGGGAGATATGTAGTGCGCGCAAAATCTCAGGTCACAGCTTTGTTGGGGAAAATCTATAATAGAGTTTTGGTCGTTAGAAAAGAGAGCGAGACAGATCCGAAGAAAATTTCTGAGCTTCTGGATCTGCTGGTCCAATACAAGCACTTTGCGCTCTTCGCGCAGCTTTTTGACAATAGCCCCATGACCGTGAAGAGTGGAATCTTCGAAGGGCTTTTGTACGATCCTCCTATATTCGAAGGCAGCTTGTTCCCCCGCCTGCTGGGGACATACGAAGCGAATCTGCAACCGCATATCGTTGGGCTGGGCGATCGCGGCTATGGGGTTGTTCTCAATATTGGCTGCGCCGAAGGCTACTACGCGGCAGGACTAGGGCGCATGTTTCCCGATGCGGTTGTGCATGCCTATGAAATTCAAGCGCATCTGCGTGAGGCATGTGCCGTCATCGCTGCGGACAACGGATTGGCATCCCGGATCCGCCTGGGAGCGGAATTCGTTCCGGGACAGTCGGAGGTCCCGGTGGAAAAGAAGGTCCTGCTGTTTTGCGACATCGAGGGCGGCGAGTTCACCCTGCTGAACCTCGACAGCTTCCCGCAACTTGCCGATCTGGACATGGTCGTCGAGGTGCATCCGAGCGGCGACCGCAGCCTGGACGGATTCATGAGCCGGTTCCATGCAACCCATGACGTCGAAATCGTCGATCTCAGCCGGCGTGTCGTCGCGGCTCCGCGGATCATCAGAGGAATCGGGGATTTCAACCAGCTCCTGTCGATCTGCGAATTCCGTGGGTCGGAGACGCCATGGGTCATTCTGAGGTCGAAAACCCTGGGTGGCGGGCAAAGGACCATCAGCTGACACCGTCTTCTACCGCAGCACATCCCCGCCCACCGCCAGCCGGCCGGCGACCACGGCGGCCTGGGTGCGGCTGACCACGTTCAGCTTGCGCAGGATGCTGGAGACATGGACCTTCACCGTCTGCTCCGACACGTTGAGATCTCCGGCGATCTGCTTGTTCAGCTTGCCGTCGACGATCATCGTCAGGATGCGCAGCTGCTGCGGCGAGAGGGAGGCGAAGCGGCGGGCGGCGTCGGCCTCGTCGGCTTCGGATGAGGCGGCGGACAGCGGCGGCGCCCAGGTCTCGCCCGACAGGATGGCGCGGATGGCGTCGGCCATCGCCGGCATCGACAGCGATTTGGGGATGTAGCCCGAGGCGCCATAGGCCAGCGCCCGGCGGATGGTGTCGGAGTCCTGAAGCGCCGACAGGATGGCGACCGGCACGGTCGGATGGTGGGCCAGCATCATGAACAGGCCGGCGAAGCCGTGGGTGCCCGGCATGTTGAGGTCGAGCAGCACGAGGTCGATGTCGGCCGGCCGCCGCCCCACCGCGGTCATCACCGAGTCGAGGTCCGGACATTCGATCACCCGCACCTCCGGCATCGCCTTGCCCAGCGCGTCGCGCAGTGCCGCCTGCACCAGCGGGTGGTCGTCGCCGATGACGATGGTCGTTCCGTCGCCGGCCGTTGCGTCGGTCGCTGCACTCGCGGCGCTGTCCTCGCCCATGGCCTTCGTATCCCCCCATTCGCGGCCGTCCGGCTTTTTTTCCGGTTCCGGCCTTACCGTTCGGCCACGGCAGACGTCTGCAGGGCCGCCCCGTTCAGGAAGCGGCGCAGCGACGCCGGCTTCACCGGTTTGTAGAGCACGCCGCAGCCGCAACGCTCCGCCTCGGCCCGCACCGCTTCGGACCGGTCGGCGGTCAGCAGCAGCCCCTTGACCGGACGGCCCCACAATTCCCGCAACCGCTGCAGAACCGCAAGTCCCGTCTGCCCTCCGCCTACGTGATAATCCACGCAGACCACATCTGGAAGTGTGCCGTCGAAGGGGGCGAGCGCCGCCAGCGCGCCGGACACGTCCGACGCCGTCGCCACCCGGCAGCCCCATTGGCCGAGCAGGGCGCGCAAGCCCGCCAGGATCGGCTCCTCATTGTCGATGCACAGCACCAGAAGCCCGGCCGACAGGGCGGTGGGGACGGAGACCGGGCGGACGACCGGCGCGGCGCGCGCCTGCTCCATCGGCACCTCCACGGTGAAGCCGGTGCCGCGCCCGACCGTGGAGTGCATCGTGACCGGATGGCCGAGCAGCCGGGCGATGCGGTCGACGATGGCGAGGCCCAGCCCCAACCCCTTGTCGGTCGGGTCGCCGTTGCCGTCCTCGCCGCCCAGCCGGCGGAACTCCTCGAACACCTCGTGGTGCCTGGACTCGGGAATGCCGGGGCCGGTGTCCCACACCTCGATGCGCAGGCGGTCGCCCAGAACTGGATCGCGGCGGCGCCGGCAGCCCAGCAGGACCCGGCCCTTGGGCGTGTAGCGGATGGCGTTGGACAGGAAATTCTGCAGCACCCGGCGCAGCAGCTGCGGATCCGACCGCACCGCCGCCCCGCAGCCGACCACCTTCAGCGTCAGCCCGCGTTCCTGCGCCAGGGCGGAGAACTCCACCCCCAGCCCGCCCAGCAGTTCGTCGATGGCGAAGCTGCGCATCTGCACCCGGACATTGCCGGCATCCAGCGAGGAGATGTCGAGCAGCCCGCCCAGCAGCATCTCGGTGGAGCGCAGGGCGGCGGCGGCATTGTCGATCATGCCGCATTCGGACACCCGCTGCTCCACCGTCGGCAAGGGAACGCGGATGCTCTCCTCCAGCGCCGAGACGAACAGGCGGGCGGCGTTCAGCGGCTGCAGCAGGTCGTGGCTGGCGGCGGCGAGGAAGCGGGTCTTGCTGGCGTTGGCCGCCTCGGCCTCCGCCTTGGCCTGCTGCAGGGCGTCGGTGCGCTCCTGCACCCGGTGCTCCAGGCTTTCGTTGGCCTCGCGCAGGGCCTCCGCCGCCCGGTAGCGCTCGGTCACGTCGGTGTAGGTGGAGACGTAGCCGCCCTCCGGCAGCGGGTTGGCGACGATCTCCAGCACCGTGCCGTCGGGCCGGCGCCGCTCGTAGCGGTAGGGCCATTGCAGGCTGGCGGTGTCGCGGTTGGTCAGCAGCGCCTTCATGTCGTGGGCGCTGTATTCGCCGCGCCGCTCGTTGAAGCGGATCAGGTCGGCGAAGGGCACGCCCACCCGCACCATGTCGGCCGGCAGGTCGAGCAGTTCCAGGTAACGGTGGTTCCAGGCGGCGATGCGGTGGTCGGCGTCGATCACGCAGATGCCCTGGCCGATGTTCTCCAGCGTCGCCTGCAGCAGCTTGCGGTTGAAGCGAAGCGCCTCAGACGCCTCGTCCAGCATCGCCATGGCGTCGCCGCGCGACAATGACCGCCCCTGGAGCGAGGCCGCCATCACCACCCGCGCCGACGCCGCGCCGATGGCGCCGGCGATCAGCGTCTCTGTGAAGCGGACGGCGTCGAGGTCGGCCGGTCCCGCCTCGCCCTTGCGGCCGGCGGCATAAGCGTCGAAGGCGGCGTTGCCGCGCTCCGCCCCGACGAAGCGGATGGCAAGAGCGCGCAGGTCGGCCAGCTTGGCGAGCGCCTGGGGGGTGTCGTCGTCGTCCTGGTCGGCGGTGGCGGTGGTGTAGAAGACGGCCTGGGTGCGTTCCACCGCGCTGGGGCGGGCGAGCAGCGATCCGGCGACGAAGGCGATCAGGTTGGCGAGCAGGCTCCACAGGCTGGCGTGGGAGATGGGGTCCAGCCCCTCGATCCCGAACAGCGCCTGCGGGCGCAGCCAGCCGATGCCCCAGGGGCCGACGTCGAACAGCGCGTCGGGCACCGGGACGATGCGGGCCATCGACGGCACCAGCAGGGTGTAGACCCACAGCAGGAAGCCGGCGCCCAGCCCTGCCAGCGCCCCCACCCGGTTGGCCCGCGGCCAGTAGAGCCCGCCGAAGAAGGCCGGCCCGAACTGCGCCACCGCGACGAAGGACAGCAGGCCGATGACGGTCAGCGGATAGTCGCGGTCGACCAGCCGGTGCATCACATAGGCCAGCAGCAGGATACCCAGCACCGACAGCCGGCGCACCAGCAGCAGCGTGCCGACCATGTCGCGCCGGCCGACGCGGGCGGCGAAGCGCGGGCGGCTGAGCAGCAGCGGCATCACCACGTCGTTGCACAGCATGGTGCTGAGCGACACCGCGGCGACGATGACCATGCCGGTCGCCGCCGACAGGCCGCCGATGAAGGACAGCAGGCTGAAGCCGCTGGCTCCCGCCGCGATCGGCAGGGTGATCATGAAGGTGTCGGGGTTGATGCCGTCACCGCCATTTGAATTGGGCCCGAAGGTGATCAGGCCGGCCACTGCGATGGGGATCATCAGCGCGCTCAAGGCCACCAGATAGGTCGGATACATCCAGGCGGCGGCGCGCAGGTGGCGGGGATTGTCGTTCTCCACAGTCATCACATGGTACATCTGCGGCAGGCAGAGGAAGGCGATGATCGAGATCGCCGTGTTCGACCACCATGTCGGGTCCGAAAAGCTGGGCGACAGCAGCGGTTCCGCCTGCGGCCGGGCGATCAGGTCGGTGTAGCCGTCGAACATGCCCCAGACGATGAAGGCCGCCACCGCCAGGAAGACGGTCAGCTTCACCAGGCTTTCGAAGGCGATGGCCAGCATCAGGCCGCGGTGATGCTCGCTGGCGTTGATGTGGCGGACGCCGAACAGGATGGTGAAGACCGCCATCGACAGCGCCACCGCGAAGGCGGTGTCGCCCCAGATCGGCGGCGGCAGGGCCGCCGGCGAGGCCAGCGAGGGCGCGGTCAGCACGTCGAAGCTGGCCGCCACCGCCTTCAGCTGGAGCGCGATGTAGGGCAGCACCCCCACCAGCGCCGTCAGCGTCACCAGCGCCGCCACCGCCTGGCTCTTGCCATAGCGCGCACCGATGAAGTCGGCGATTGAGGTGACGTTCTGCGCCTTGGTGATGGCGATGATCTTGGTCAGCACCGGCCTTGCGGCCAGCAGCAGGATCATCGGCGCCAGATAGATCGGCAGGAAATCGAACCCGCTCGCCGATGCCCGGCCGACCGACCCGTAGAAGCTCCAGCTCGTGTTGTAGATGCAGAGCGTCAGCGCATAGAGAATGCCGGCCGCGCGCGGGGAGGACAGCACCAGCGTTCCGCCCGCGGTGCGCCGGTCTCCCCACCAGGCGATGGCGAACAGCACGCCCAGATAGGCCGCCGATACGGCCAGGACCAGCCAACTCTGCACGACCGACGGACCTCTCGGGAGGGATGGGAAGGGGGACGGAACGGGGAATGAGAAAGCCGGCCGACCCTATCCCAATCGCCCCGCCGGCAACAATGGCCGGCGGTCCGCGACTGGAACGATCGGGGGTCTCCGTCGGTTTACTGCGACGCCGTCGCTGGGAAAGCGTCGCGAAAAGCCCAATCTGTGGCAAGATGGCTTATCGTGAAGGAGCCCGGCCCCTGGTGCCGGACCCGGTGCGTGGCCTGAAACGGAAGACGGACACCCAACAGAATGCTGATAGACGCCTATTTGGGGTTCCGGGTCGGGGACGTGGTCCTGGATCGCGCGGAGCTTGCCGCAGGTACCGCCACCATCAAGGAGATCCACGTCGTCCCGTGCGACTGGGCGCATGGCCTGACCGGCATCGCCGTCATGGAGAATGGCGCCGAGCGCTTCATCGTCCAGCTGAAGAAGGTGCGCCCGACCGAAGAGGTCGAGACCGAAAGCAACGTCCGCCCCCTGCGCCACCGCGCGCGTTGAGCGGACATATCATGCGCTGAGAACGGCAAGGCCCGCCGCCCCGGATCGGAGCGGCGGGCCTTCGTTTTCAGGCGATGACTGCGCCGGCCGGGGAGCCGGGGCGGCGTCAGTGGCGCAGCTGGACGCGCCCCCCGCCCATGCGCGCATCGTCGACGCGGGCGATGGCGGGCAGGCCGCGCAGGAAGGCGGCGCCGGTGTCGGTCGCCTCGAACAGGACATGGCCCTGGCGGTCCTGGCCGCGGAAGCGGGCCTCGGTCGCCATGCCGGCATTGCGGACGGCGGCCGACAGCTCGGACACGGCCTTCCAGATGCGGGCACGGTGTTCGGCGGCGCTGGAACAGCCGGAGGAATCCGCGACGGCCAGCGTTACGGTAAAGGAATGAAGCTCGATCGCCATGGTGGCACCACGGAACAGGAATTGCGGGATTGAAGTACCCGGATCGTTCCGGCCATCGGCCGGATACGGCGCCGGCCCTTGGGATCGAGAAACTCAGTCGTAACGGGGAAGCTTCGACAGGACGATGTCGCTGATGAGGCCGCGGAGCTGGCTGACCGGGAGCTGTTCGACCGGCATGCGGACGGCGCGGGCGTAGGTCTCGCAAACGTGCCAGGCATGGTCGGGTTCGACCAGGATGTGCCGGGCGAGATCCTGATCGTCGGCGTTCGCCCGACCGGGGAGCGCCTTTTCACAGGCCAGAACGGTTTGCACCATGTCGCTGGCCAGACTGTGCAGATTCATGGATGGCACCTTCCCATGTTTGGGAATTGGTTGGGGGTACAAACAGATTAAACCTTCGGACCAGTTCCCACAACGGTGCCTATGACGTTCGGCTGTGACAAATGAACGTTCGTGTCACAGTGGGCGCATCGGCAAAGCTGACGGTGGCCGGCCTCTAACCTGCATCAACATAGGTCGGGGCGCTTTATTCCGCCTGTGACCGTTTCGCGGGTCAGACGCGGCAAATTCCTGCCAACTCCTGCCGCAATCCCCTCTTGCGCCGGCCGCGGTTTTCCCCATCCGGGCAAGGCGTTGCCGGCGGCTCCCGATCCCGGCGGGCCGGGACCGGGAGCCGCCTTCACCCGGCCGTCAGGCGTCCAGCACGGTCCGGCTGTTCTTCACCACCAGCGCCTGGAAATAGGGCTGCAGCTTGGCGTCGTCGAAGCCGAAGGCCTGCTGGAAGCGGATGATCAGGTCGCGTTCGCCCTGTTCCGCCTCGCCGTCGGCCATGGCGCTGTCGATCATGTTCAGCAGGATGCACAGGCGCTGCTGTTCGTTCAGCTTCGGCGCGACCTCGCCCAGGAACGTGTCGGGCGGGGTGCTGCGCGCGAATTTGAAGCAGCGGTCCAGTTCCTCCCGCGTGGCGTTGCGGCCGAGGACGGAGATCAGATGGCCCACCTCCTCCGGATCGATCTCGCCGTCCGACCCCATGCAGTAGATCAGCGAGACGACCAGCGCCCGGCGCGGGTTCAGCTCCAGCGGAGCGTTGCCCTTGAACATATCGAACAGACCCATGTTCCTAACCTCCCCAATGGTCGAGATGCCCGCGCATTTGGGCCCGTGGGGTACCCCGTGCAAGATGGGGGCGGCGGCGATTTTTCCGTGCGAGATCGGCCCATTCCGCCACCGCCGCCCGCCACCGCCGCCCGCCATCGGGGCAAACCCTGAGGCGCGCCGCCGTCGAATAGCGCGCCGGCCCGGCGGATTTCGTGATAGTTTGAACCTTAAGCATCGGTTTGGCCGCGTCGGTTCGGCTGCATCGCGCGGCGGGTCGGGGAATTCCGGGAGGATCTGTGGGACGCTTCGTCCGGGGCGCTCTGGTTGTGATGGTCGTTCTGGCCGCATTGGCCGGCAACGCGGCGCACAGGATCTATTACGACTACCAGGACACTCAGCAGCGCCGCTTCGCCATGGTCCGCGACATGGCCCGGCTGGTGGACGACCATGTCCACCGGACGGTGCGCACGGCCGACATCGCGCTCGACCAGACCGCCGCGATGGTGGCGGAGGCCGGCGGGCCGCAGAAGGTGCGCGACCTGAAGCACTGGACCCGCCTGCGCGAATACGCAGCCCATATCGAGGGCGCGGACGCGATCTGGATCTATGACGCCGACGGGCGCGCCGTCCTGGAATCGGCCAGCTTTCCCAACCGCATCGCCAGCTTCGCCGATCCGGCCGGGCTGGAGGCCCTGCGGAGCGGCATGCGCCTGCATATCGGCGCCGGGCAGCCGGGCCGCACCGGCAGCCAGCCGCTGGTCTTTCCGGTATCCCGCCCCCTGCATGACGACGAGGGGCGGTTCGTCGGCGTGGCGTCCGCCTCGATCAGGGTCGATACCCTCACCGATTTCTACAACATGCTGGGTTTCGAGTTCGACCCGCTGATCGGCGTCTACCGTCCGAACGGGGAGGTCGTCGCCCGCCGCCCGGCGACCGAAGCCTCGGTGGGCCGGTCGGTCGCCGGCGGGCTGCTGTTCCAGACCAAGCTGCGCGAGGCGCCGGAAGGACAAACTCTGTTGGCGTCGGTGCTGGACGGCGTGCTGCGCATCGCCGCCTACCGCACGATGCGCGATTACGGGCTGGTGGTGCTGACCGGCATCGACCGGACCGAGGCGATGGCCGAATGGCGCACCCGCACCCTGTACACGGTGGTGGAGACCATCGTCGGGCTGCTGGCGATCCTGGCGGCGCTGGCCTGGGGCCTGCGTTACCTGGACCGCGAGCGCAAGGCGCAGGTGGCGCTGGCCGAGGCGCGCAACGCGGTGGAGCGGACCAGCGCCGAGCGCGACGAGAGCGCCCGGCTGGCCGCAGCACTCGACCATGCCCGCGACATGGCGGAGACCGCGCGGCAGGCCGCCGAGGCCGCCAACCGCGCCAAGGGCGAATTCCTGGCCGGGCTGAGCCACGAACTGCGCACCCCGCTGAACGCGGTGATCGGCTTCGCCGACCTGATCGCGCGCGAGGCGGAAGGGCCGGTCGGCACCCCGGTCTACCGGCAATATGCCGCAAATGTTCGCGATTCCGGCCAGCATGTGCTGGAGCTGATCAACGAGATCCTCGACCATGCGCGGGCGGAAGCCGGCGCACTTCCGATCGAGGAGGGGCGTTGCGACCTGGAGGCGGCGGCCGACTTCGCCGTCCGCATGCTGACCCCGCGGGCGGAGCGTGCCGGCGTGCTGCTGTCGGCGGCGGTGGCGCCTGCGGTGCGGCACCTGCGCGGCGACGACCGGCGCATCCGCCAGATCCTGCTGAACCTGATCGCCAACGGGGTGAAATACACGCCGTCGGGCGGCTCCGTGACCCTGTCGGCTGCAGTGGATGACGGCGTTCCGGTGATCCGCGTCACCGACACCGGCCTCGGCATCCCCGCCGAGGATGTCGACCGCGTGCTGGAGCCTTTCGCCCGCGTGGACAGCGCCGCCAACCGCGGCATCGAGGGCGCCGGGCTGGGACTGCCGCTGACCAAGCGGCTGGTGGAACTGCATGGCGGCACCCTGGCGCTGCGCAGCACGCTTGGCGTCGGAACCACGGTGACGGTGCGCCTGCCCGCTGCCCGGATGTTGCCGCCGGAACCCCGGCAGGAACTCCGGCAGGCACCCCGGGCGGCGCCTGCTCCTGCCACGATTCCTGCCGCCACGGCTCCTGCTCTGGAGCCGGCCCCGGCCCCGGCCCCGGCCGTGCAGCCGCTGTCGGTCCTGCTGGTGGACGACGACCCGACCGTGCGCGACATGGTGGCCGGGCTGCTGCGCGGCTGGGGGCACCGCGTGATCGCGGCGGCCAATGCCAACGAGGCGCTGGTGATCCTGGACGGGTCGGAGCCGCTGGACCTGATGCTGAGCGACGTGGTCATGCCGCCGGGCATGGACGGTACGGAGCTGGCGCGGCAGGCCGCCCGCATGCGCCCCGGCCTGCCGGTGCTGCTGGCCTCCGGTTTCGCCGCGCATGCCGTCGGCAACCCCGCCGCCTTCGGACCGGAAGTGGCGATGATCGCCAAGCCCTTCTCCATCGACGAACTGCGCCAGCAGCTGGCCCGCATCACCGGAGCGCGCGGGGCGGCGGTGCCTGCGCCTTCCTCCGTCCCGGCGTCTCCCCTGGTTTCCGTGCCGGCTCCTGCCGCACCCCGGCCGGCCGGGCCGCCGCGCCTGCTGATCGCCGAGGATCTGTCGATCAACCGCGAACTGCTGGCGGCCCTGTTCCGCGACAGCGGCTATGGCATCGATCTGGTTGCCGACGGTGCCGAGGCGGTGGAGGCGGTGCGGGCCGGCGACTATGATCTGGTGCTGATGGACGTGCAGATGCCGGGCATGGACGGGCTGGCGGCCAGCCGGGCCATCCGCGCGATGCCGCCGTCCCGCGGCGATGTGCCGATCCTGGCGCTGACCGCCGGCTCATCAGAAGAGGAACGGCGCCAGTGCCGCGAGGCCGGCATGAACGGGCACATCGGCAAGCCCTATGACCGCGAGATCCTGCTGCGTCAGGTCGCCCGCACCCTTGCATCCGGCCGCAGCCGCACGGGCGTCGCGTAAACGGTCGTGGACAGCCCTCAGGGCTGCTCGAACACCCGCGGGAAATGGGCGAGGCGGCGGCCGAACAGGCTTTGCGGCGTGGCCTCTCCCGACGTGGAGGTCTGGACCTGGGTCATCGCGGCAGGCATCACCGCGGGCATCGCCGGGGTGGCGGGCAGGGCGCGCGCGGAGGTCGGGCGGGACCGGCGTTCGGACTTCTCGGGCGGGGCGTAGAAATGAAGGGTCAGCTGGCCGTCGGCTTCCGCCGCATAGGGCAAGCCGGGAGCCGTCCGGCGTTCGGTGCCGGGAAGCACATACTGCTCGCCTTGGTCGGTGCGTTCGATATGCGGCATGACCGGTATCCTGTCTCCACCGCACCGATCCTGCCGTTCCCGCCCTTCCGGGTCAAGGCCGCGCTGCTGAACGAAGGGTTTATCCGTTCGCGTCGTGTTCCTGCCCCCGATTCTCCGCCCGGTCGAACGGGCCGGCGGCCCGCTTACGGGGTCAGCAGGCCGGCCACCAGCAGGTAGGACAGGGCGGCGACGATGCCGGAGGCGGGAATCGTCAGCACCCAGGCCCAGACGATTCGGCCCGCCAAGCCCCAGCGCACCGCCGAGGTGCGGCGGGCGGAGCCGACGCCGACGATGGCGCCGGTGATGGTGTGGGTGGTCGAAACCGGAATGCCCAGCCACGTCGCGCCGAACAGCGTGATGGCGCCCGCGGTCTCGGCGCAGAAGCCCTGATAGGGCTTCAGGTCGGTGATGCGCGAGCCCATGGTGCGGACGATGCGCCAGCCGCCCATCATCGTGCCCAGCCCCATCGCCGCCTGGCAGGTGATGATGACCCAGAAGGGGACGTAGAAGGTATCGCCCAGCATGCCCTGGCTGAACAGCAGGACGGCGATGATGCCCATCGTCTTCTGCGCGTCGTTGCCGCCGTGGCCCAGGCTGTAGAGGGCGGCGGAGACGAGCTGGAGGTGGCGGAACTGCCGGTCGACCGTGAAGGGGGCGGAGCGGCGCAGCACCCAGGACACCACCAGCATCAGCAGCAGCGCCAGCAGCAGGCCGATGCCCGGCGACAGCACGATGGCGACCGCCGTCTTGGTGAAGCCGCTGGCGATGATGGCGCTGAACCCGGCCTTGGCGATGCCGGCCCCGGCGATGCCGCCGACCAGCGCATGGGACGACGAGGACGGCAGCCCGAGATACCAGGTGATCAGGTTCCAGCCGATAGCGCCGATCAGCGCCGCCAGGATCACCGCCGGGTCCATCACCAGCGGATCGACCAGACCGGTGCCGATGGTGGTGGCGACATGCAGGCCGAAGAACAGGAAGGCGATGAAGTTGAAGAAAGCCGCCCACAGCACGGCCAGCTTGGGCGACAGCACGCGGGTCGACACCACGGTGGCGATGGAGTTCGCCGCGTCGTGCAGGCCGTTGATGAAGTCGAAGGCGAGCGCCACGAAGACGATGAAGATGATCGCCGGCAGTGCGAGCTGGAGGGCCTCCATTGCCGCCGCCTCAGACCTGATCGAGCGTGATGCCCGCGACCAGGTCGCCGACGTCGTCGCACCGGTCGGTCACCGCCTCCAGCATCTCGTACAGCTCGCGCCGGCCGAGGAAGGCGATCATGTCCGGCTTCTCCGCGATCAGCGACTGCAGGGCGCTGCGCAGCACGTCGTCGGCCTCGTCCTCCAGGTCGGACATGCGGCCGCAGAGATGGTCGATGCGTTCCGCGTTGCGGGCGATGGCGCCCAGCAGCGGCATCAGCTCCACCATCACGTCGGCCTGCTGGCGGATCAGGACGACGAAGCGGCGCATCGGCTCGTCGAACGTCTCGATGCCGTAGAGGCCGGCATGGCGCGGAACCTCGTCCATCAGGTCGATGGCGTCGTCCAGCGCGTTGATCAGCGACAGGATGTCCGAGCGGTCGAAGGGGGTGATGAAGGCGCGGTGCAGGTCGCGCCCGGCATCCTTGGCGATGCGGTCGGCGTCCTTTTCCACCCGCTTCAGCGCCGCGATCTTCTGTGCCCGCTCCTCCGGACCCGCGTCCATCACCGCTTCCAGCGCGGCGGCTGCGGCCACGATGTGGCGGGCCTGCTCGACGAACTGGTCGACGAAGCGTTCCTCCTTCGGCATCAGCGAACGGAAAGCGCGCAGCAGCATGGGACGGTGACTCGCGGTAACTGGAGTGATTTTGCGCTGCTCTTAGCACGCTTCGCCGCCCAGTGCAGCGGCGGCATGTCATGTAACAGTCATGAAACAGTCATTTGGTAGCAAAATCGCCACAGGTTGCGGCCTCTGCGTACTTTCCAGGCGCTGGACGGAATGATCCGGGTCGGCCGTGCCGGATCGGGCGGGGCTATGGAAAGGCGCATGCCGCCTCCCCAAATGACCGTCACGCCCCTTCAAGACCGCAGGTTTGCCCGCATGACGTGCCCATCCAGTTCCATCCGCCGCCTTGCCGTGCCGGCCCTGGCGGTCCTGCTGCTTTCGGCCGCCCCGCTGCAGGCGCAGACGGCGTCGCCGGAGGACCCCGCCGGCCGCTGCAGCCCGACCGTCTCGGCCGCGCTCAGCACCTGGGATGCCGGTCTGGCGACGGCGGAGCGGTTCGGGGACAAGGCGGTGGCGCTGGCGCGCGAGAAGGGGCGGGAGTATCTGCTGCCGCTCCTGGGCATCGACCCGAAGACGGCGCCGCCCGACGCCAGGAACGGCGGGACGACTGACGATGTCGGCCGCGCGCTGGAGGAAAGCCGCGACGATCCCAAGCGGCGCGCCGAACTCTGCGCCGCCATCACCCGCGCCGCCGACGAGGCCAAATCCTCCGCCGGTGCCGGGCTGGACGCGCTGAGACGCGCGCTCGACGGCTGGCAGCTGTCGCCGGGCCCGGTCAATCCGCCGGCGGAGCCGTCAAAAACGGACGGGCTGATCCGCACCTGAGGGGATGGGAAGAGGCTGGAGTCCCTCTTTCCGCAGAGAAATCGTATTTGGGCTTTGTTCGTCGTGTAAAGCCCTTCTCCCCTTGCGGGAGAAGGGTTGGGATGAGGGGTGCGGCGGCCGCAAGGCCGGTGGAAGTCTGGATTTGCGACCCCTCACCCCAACCCGCGGGTCGGCAAAACGCCGTTGGCGTTTGGCCGATCCCGCCCCGCAAGGGGAGAGGGGCTTTCAAGATACGTCAGCCCTTACAGCCAGTCGGGCACCCGCTCGGCCGCCAGCATCTCCTCCACCGTCGGGCGGGGGCGGATGACGGAGAAGCGGTCGCCGTTGACCAGAACCTCCGGCACCAGCGGCCGGGTGTTGTAGGTCGATGCCATCACCGCGCCATAGGCGCCGGCCGACAGGAAGGCGACGAGGTCGTCGTCGGCCAGCGGCGGCAGCGGGCGTTGCACGGCGAAGGTGTCGCCGCTCTCGCACACCGGGCCGACCACGTCGTAGGGCTCCGCCGCGACGCCGTCGGCCGGCTCGGCGACCGGGACGATGCCGTGATAGGCGTCGTACAGCGACGGGCGGATCAGGTCGTTCATCGCCGCGTCGACGATGGCGAAGCGGCGGTGCAGACCCTGCTTCACATAGATGACGCGGCTGACCAGGATGCCGGCGTTGCCGACCAGCGAGCGGCCCGGCTCCAGCGTGATGCGGCAGCCGAGATTGCCGGTGATGGAGCGCACCATCGCGGCATAGTCGGCCAGATCGGGCGGCGCCTCGTTCCTGTAGGTGATGCCCAGCCCGCCGCCGAGGTCGAGGCGCTGGATGTCGTGGCCGTCCTCGCGCAGCTGGTGCAGCAGGGCCGCCACCCGCTCGTAGGCCGCCCGGAATGGGGCGAGGTCGGTCAGCTGCGAGCCGATATGGACCGCGATGGCGACCGGCTTGATGCCCGGCAGGGTCGCCGCGCGCTGATAAATCTCGCGCGCGTGGTCGTAGTCGATGCCGAACTTGTTCTCTTTCTTGCCGGTGGCGATCTTGGCGTGGGTCTTGGCGTCGACGTCCGGGTTGACGCGGAAGGCGATGGGGGCCTCCACGCCCATGGATGAGGCAACCTCGCTCAGCGCCTCCAGCTCCGGCACCGATTCGACGTTGATCTGGTGGATGCCGGCCTCCAGCGCGGCGCGCAGGTCGTCGCGGGTCTTGCCGACGCCGGAGAAGACGATGCGCTCGGCCGGAATGCCGCCGGCCAGCGCCCGCTTCATCTCGCCCACCGACACCACGTCGCCGCCGGCTCCGAGCCGGGACAGGGTGCGGATGACGGCGAGGTTGGAGTTGGCCTTCAGCGCATAGCAGACGCCGGCATCCTGGCCGGCGAAGGCGCCGGCATAGGCGTTGTAGTGCGATTCCAGCGCCGCGGTGGAATAGAGGTAGAAGGGCGTCCACACCTCCCGCGCCACATCCTCCAGCGACACGGACTCGGCGTGCAGCACGCCGTTGCGGTAGGCGAAGACACTCATGGGAGAACCGTTGGGGGAACTGTAGGCGGGCGAACCGGGGCGGGCGGCGTTCATGGGAACTGGACTCCGGAACCGGCCGGCTTACCGGGCTTCGGGTCCAGCGAGGGGTTGGGATAGGTGCGCGGGAAGGGATCGACCTGACCTTCCGGACGCGGGCTGTCGACGATGCTGGGCTTCTTGCCGCAGCCGGACAGAGCCAGCACGCCGGCCAGGGCGAGGACGGTCAGGGTGACGGGCCGGGGAAGATGGCGGTTCACAGGAAACGCTCCCGGGCGGCCTTCACCGCCTCCTGCACGCGGACCGGGGCCGGGCCGCCGAAGCTGGTGCGGCTGTTCAGCGACGCCTCGATGCTCAGCGCCGGATAGACCGCCTCGGTGATGCGCGGCTCGATGGCTTGAAGCTCTTCAAGCGTCAGGTCGGTCAGGCCGACGCGGCGGTCCTCCGCCGCCTTCACGGCGCGGCCGGTGACGTGGTGCGCCTCGCGGAAGGGCATGTCCAGTTCCCGCACCAGCCAGTCGGCGAGGTCGGTGGCGTTCAGGAAGCCGCGGTCGGCCGCCTCGCGCATCGCCGGGACGTTGGGCTGCATGTCGCGCACCATGCCTTCCATGGCGGCGATGCAGAGCGCCAGCGTGTCGTCGGCCTCGAACACCGGTTCCTTGTCTTCCTGCATGTCCTTGGAATAGGCCAGCGGCAGGCCCTTCATGGCGATCAGCAGGCTGTTCAGGCTGCCGATCACCCGGCCGGCCTTGGCGCGCACCAGCTCCGCCGCGTCGGGGTTCTTCTTCTGCGGCATGATGGACGAGCCGGTGGTGAAGGCGTCCGACAGCTTGATGAAGCGGAACTGGGCCGAGCACCAGATCACGATCTCTTCGGCGAAGCGCGACAGGTGCATGGCGCAGATCGACGCCGCCGACAGGTATTCCAGGGCGAAGTCGCGATCGGACACCGCGTCCAGCGAATTGGCGGTCGGCCGGTTGAAGCCCAGCGCCTCCGCCGTCATGAAGCGGTCGATGGGATAGGGGGTGCCGGCCAGCGCCGCCGAGCCCAGTGGGCATTCGTTCAGCCGGCAGCGGGCGTCGCGGAAGCGGCTGCGGTCGCGCCCGAACATCTCGACATAGGCCAGCAGATGGTGGGCGAAGCTGATGGGCTGCGCCGCCTGCAGGTGGGTGAAGCCGGGCATCACCGTGCCGGTGTGCTGCTCCGCCAGGTCGATCAGGGCGGCCTGCAGAGCGGTCAGGCCGGCGATGGTCCGGTCGATGGCGTCGCGCACCCACAGCTTGAAGTCGGTCGCCACCTGATCGTTGCGCGAGCGGCCGGTGTGAAGGCGCTTGGCCGGTTCGCCGATCAGCTCGGCCAGCCGGGCCTCCACATTCATGTGGATGTCCTCCAGCTCCACCTTGAAGGTGAAGCTGCCGGCGTCAATCTCTGCCTTTACGCGGTCGAGGCCGTCGATGATGGCGTCGGCGTCGGCCTGGGATATGATGCCCTGCTTGGCCAGCATCGCGGCATGGGCCTTCGACCCGGCGATGTCCTGGTCGGCGAGCCGCTTGTCGAAGCCGATGGAGGCGTTGATCTTCTCCATGATGGCGGCGGGACCGCGCGCGAATCGCCCGCCCCACATCTGGCTGGCGGCGGGTGCGGCAGAGCCCGTGGGGGCGGCGGAGTTCGGCGGGGTCTGATCGGCGCTCATGGGGACGGATACCGGGGCATTCGGGTGAAGGGGAGCGAGGAAGCGTGAGTATGCGGACTTTGGCGGTTGTCGCAACGGTTTGTGTGTGCATGGCCGGGGCCGGCCTGTGGTGGAGCGCCGGTGCTGCGCCCACTCCACCGGAGGTGCTGCGGCTGGGCGCGGCGGACGCCCCGTCAGGCGCCACTCCGGTTGCCTCCACCGGGGTCGACAAGTTGGAGAAGTTCAAGGGGGCCGAGCCCAAGCCGATGCCGCCGCTGTCCTTCATCGACGCGGAGGGGAGGCGGGTCGATCTCGCCGACTTCAAGGACCGGGTGATCCTGCTGAACCTGTGGGCGACCTGGTGCGGGCCTTGCGTGAAGGAGATGCCATCGCTCGACCGGCTGCAGGCCCAGCTGGGCGGCGACGCCTTCCAAGTGGTGGCGCTGTCGCTCGACCGCGGCGGGCGGGCGGCGGTGGAGCCCTTCTACAAGAAGACGGGGGTGCAGAACCTGACGGTGTTCCTTGACCCGGCGTCGGATTCGATGAAGGCGCTGTCCCTGCGCGGCCTGCCCACCACCATCCTGGTCGATCCGGAAGGCCGCGAGCTTGGCCGCGTCGAGGGGGCGGTGGAATGGGATGCCCCGGAAGTCGTCACCTTCCTGCGCCAATTCCTGGGCCGCGGCGGCGGGCCGGCGCGCGACCGCAGCGGGGTCATGAAGACCGGCGGCTGACAGCTGGCGGCTGACGGCCTTGGCGCCATGGGGTAGAGTGCCGCGATAACCTTTCGCCTCTCCCGAGCCTCCCCCATGACGCAATCCGCCGCTTCTGGCCCCAAGCGCTTCACCATCGGTGCCGGCATCGTGATGATGCGGCAGGGCGAACGCGCCGACCGGGCGTGGCTGATCGAATCAGGCGAGCTGGAAGTGCTGCTGACCACACCGGACGGCGGCACCCGGCGGCTGGGGGTGGTCGGCAAGGGCGCCGTGGTCGGCGAGATGGCGCTGATCGACGACGGCGAGCGCAGCGCCACCGTGCGCTCGCTGACCGAGGTCGTTTGCGTCGAAGTGACGCGGGACGCCTTCCGCGGCCTGCTGAAGCGCAGCCCGCCGCTGGCGTCGTACCTGCTGCAGAGCCTGATCGCCGCCATCCGCCGCGACTATGGCCTGCCGCCGACCGAGCGGTTCGGCAACGCGGTGGATTTCCGCTCCACCAATTCGTTCCAGAAGGTGGTCGACCGCCGGATGATCCGCGAGGGGCATGTCTTCTTCGGCCCCAACGAGCCGGTGAACGCCGCCTACCTGATCCAGTCCGGCCGCGTGGCGCTCCGCCCCGGTCGCGGCACGCTGGGCGAGGACATCACGACCTTCGGGCCGGGCAGCCTGTTCGGCGAGATCTATCTGCTGACCGCCCGTCAGCCCGACGTCACCGCGGTGGCGGTCGCCGGCGGCATCTGCGAGGTGATCGACAAGCGCAGCTTCGAGGATGCGGTGACGGCGATGCCGCCGATTTTGAAGTCGCTGACGCGGATCTACATCGCGCAGCTGACCAAGGCGAAGGCGGGATAAGTTTGATCGCATGTCCCCGGAGCGGTAACCCTCTCCCCCCCGGGGAGAGGGCTGGGTGAGGGGGACGCGCAGCGAGGATCATCAAGCATCGCGCACTCCCGATTTCTCATAAAATCCACCCCGCGCATCCCCCTCACCCTAACCCTCTCCCCGGGGGGGGAGAGGGAATCTCCCGCACCTCCAGCCCGCGCATGACCAGTGTCCAAACCGCCTCGAACGCCGCGGCGGTGTCGGGGGAGGCCCATTCGGCGGCGTGGGCGGGGTTGTGGAAGCGGGCGGTCGCGTCGAGCAGGGCGCGGGCGACCGTGGCGGCGTCGCCGGGGGCGAAGCTGCCGTCGGCCATGCCGTCGGCGACGATGCGGGCGATCTGGCCGCAGAGATGCGCCACATGCTCCGCCACCACCTCGCGGGCTTCGGCGGCAAGCGTCATGTAGGTGGCGAACAGTTCAGGATCGTCGCCGGCCTTGCGGTGCTTGGCCCGGATCAGCGCGTCGAACCAGCGGCGCAGGCGGGCGGGCGCCGGTCCGCTCTCCCCGGCGATGACCGCCAGCGGGTCGGAGACGCGGGCGAGCCAGCGCTCCGTCACCGTGTCGCGGAGCGCCGCCTTGCTGGGGAAATGGCGGTAGACGCTGCCGTGGCTGACGCCCAGCGCGCGGGCGACGTCCACCACCGTGGCCTTGGCGGGACCGTAGCGGCGCAAGACCTCCTCCGCCGCCTCCAGGATGCGGTCCGGGGTCAGCGCCGCCTCAGCCATTGGACTGTGCCTCAGCGCCGCTCGCTGTCGAGCATCGCCATCTGTTGCGGGGCGTAGCGGTCGCCGGCCGCCGCACCGGGCGGCACCGCCCGTTCGATCGCGGCGAGGTCATCGGGGGTGAGGTCAAATTCCAGGGCTCCCAGCGCTTCGGTCAGCCGGTCGCGCCGCCGCGCGCCGACCAGCGGCACAATATCCGAACCGCGCGACAGCACCCAAGCAATCGCGATCTGCGCAACGCTGACACCCTTTGCCGCGGCGACCCGGCGCAGTTCCTCGACCAGAGCCAGATTGTGGTCCAGGTTCTCCCCCTGGAAGCGCGGGCTGTGGGCGCGGAAGTCGCTGCCGGTGTTGGCGCTGTCCCCGGCTCTGTCCTTGCTCCAATGGCCGCTGATCAGGCCGCGCGACAGCACCCCATAGGCGGTGATGCCGATGCCGAGCTCGCGGCAGGCCGGCAGGATGGCGTCCTCGATCCCGCGGGAGATCAGCGCATATTCGATCTGCAGGTCGCAGATCGGGTGGACGGCGGCGGCGCGGCGGATGGTGTCGGCCCCCATCTCCGACAGGCCAATGTGGCGGACATAGCCGGCCTTCACCATGTCGGCGACGGCGCCGATGGTGTCCTCGATCGGCACGTTCGGGTCGAGGCGCGACGGGCGGTAGATGTCGATGTGATCCAGCCCAAGCCGGCGCAGCGTGTGGGCCAGGAAGTTCTTCACCGCCGCCGGCCGCGCATCGTAGCCGAGCCAGCTGCCGTCCGGCGCGCGCAGGGCGCCGAACTTCACGCTGACCTGGAAGCGGTCGCGGGGGATGCCGCGCAGCGCCTCGCCGATCAGCATCTCGTTGTGGCCCATGCCGTAGAAGTCGCCGGTGTCGAGCAGCGTCACCCCGGCGTCGAGCGCCGCATGGATGGTGGCGATCCCTTCCGCCCGGTCGGCGGGGCCGTACATGTCGGACATGCCCATGCAGCCGAGGCCGAGGGCGGAAACGGTGGGGCCGGATGTGCCGAGTGTGCGCGTGTCCATGTGTCCCTCCATCGATGCGTGATGGAGGGGTTATCGGCTATCGACTGACAGATGTCAATATCTGTCAGTCGAACTTTGACAGAGATCATCTGCGGTCGATGACGATCACCCGGAAGTCGTTGACGTTGGTCCGCGTCGGGCCGGTGACGACCAGATCGCCCAGCGCCTTGAAGAAGCTGTAGCCGTCGTTGTCGGCGAGGAATGCCTTGGCGTCCAGGCCCATGGCTTCCGCCCGTTTCAGCGTGTCGGGGCGCAGGATGGCGCCGGCATTGTCCTCCGTCCCGTCGATGCCGTCGGTGTCGAAGGCGGCGGCCCAAATGCCGGGATGGCCGTCCAGCGCCACCGCCAGCGCCAGCAGGAATTCGACGTTGCGGCCGCCGCGGCCCTGGCCGCGCACCGTCACCGTGGTCTCGCCGCCGGACAGGATCACCGCCGGGACCGGCGCCGGCTGGCCGTGGCGGGCGGCCTGACGGGCGATGCCGGCATGGACCTTGGCGACCTCGCGCGCCTCACCCTCGATGGCGTCGCCCAGGATGACGGGGGTATAGCCGCGGTCGCGGGCAAGATCCGCCGCGGCCTTCAGCGCGTCCTGCGGGGTTGCGATGATGGTGGTCTCGGCGCCCGACAGCCGCGGGTCGCCGGGCTTGGGCGTTTCGTCCTCGGCGGCCTCCAGGAAGGCGGCCACGGCGGGCGGCGGGGTGATGCCGTATTTCGCCAGGATGGCGCGGGCGTCGGCGAAGCTGGTGGGATCGGGCACGGTCGGGCCGCTGGCGATCACCGAAGGGTCGTCGCCCGGCACGTCGGAGACCAGCAGCGAGACGACGCGCGCGGGATGGGCCATAGCCGCCAGACGGCCGCCCTTCACCGCCGACAGATGCTTGCGCACGCAGTTCATCTCGCCGATGTCGGCGCCGCTCTTCAGCAGCGCCTTGGCGACGGCGCGCTTGTCGTCCAGCGTGATGCCGGGCGCCGGCAGGGCCAGCAGGGCGGAGCCGCCGCCGGAGATCAGGCAGAGCACGAGGTCGTCGGCGGTCAGCCCCCGCACCATCTCGACGATGCGGCGCGCCGCCTGCTGCCCGGCGGCGTCCGGCACCGGGTGGCTGGCCTGCACCACCTCGATCCGCTCGGTCGGCAGGTCATGGCCGTAGCGGGTGACGACGAGGCCGGTCAGCGGCCCCGGCCAGTGGTCTTCCACCGTCTTCGCCATGGCCGCCGCCGCCTTGCCGGCACCGATGACAACCGTGCGGCCCTTCGGCGGCTGCGGCAGGGCCGCCGGCAGCCGGGTCTCGGCGGTCACCGCGGTGAGGGCCGCCTGGAACAGGTCGTGGAGCAGGGCGTCTGTGGTCATGGCGGTGCTCATGGTCGCGTCGGGAGCGGGGCGGGTAGAATGCACGGGAATGCGGGATGGGGAAATGGGGCGGGTGGGGTGGGGGTGGTTAGGTATCGGCTGACGATGCCCCCACCCTGACCCTCCCCCGCTGGGCGGGGGAGGGGATTGGACGCTTGTCGGCGTTCAGCGGCAGTCCCTCCCCCGCCCAGCGGGGGAGGTTAGGTGGGGGCAATCGAAGCCGACACCTATACGAAGCTCACCTCACTTCGACCCAACCTCATGCCCGGCCAGAAGCTCCAGCGCGCGCAGCATGCCGGAGTGATCCCAGGCGGCCCCACCCTGCGCGGCGCAGGCGTTGAACAGCTGCTGACAGCTGGCAGTGTGCGGCAGCGACAGGTTCAGCGCCTTCGCGCCGCTCAGCGCCAGGTTCAGGTCCTTCTGGTGCAGCTCGATGCGGAAGCCGGGGGTGAAGTTGCGGTTGATCATCCGCTCGCCATGGACCTCCAGGATGCGGGAGGAGGCGAAGCCGCCCATCAGCGCCTGACGGACCTTGGCCGGATCGGCGCCGGCCTTGGAGGCGAACAGCAGGGCCTCGGCCACCGCCTCGATGGTGAGCGCGACGATGATCTGGTTGGCGACCTTGGTGGTCTGGCCGTCGCCGTTGCCGCCGACCAGCGTGACGTTCTTGCCCATCTTGTCGAACAGCGGCTTGACCGTGTCGAAGGCCTCCTGCGGGCCGCCGACCATGATGGTCAGCGAGGCGGCCTTGGCCCCGACCTCGCCGCCGGACACCGGTGCGTCGAGGTAGGAGCAGCCGAGATCGTTGATGCGCTTGGCGTATTCCTTGGTCTCGATGGGAGAGATCGAGGACATGTCCACCACGATCTTGCCCGACGACAGGCCGGCGGCGACGCCGTTCTCGCCGAACAGGGCGGCGCCGACATGGGGCGTGTCGGGCACCATGGTGATGATGACCTCGGCCGCCGCCGCCACCTCCCGCCCGCTGGGGCAGGGAATGGCGCCCTTGGACGTCAGGTCGGCCGGCACCGGCTTGATGTCATGGACGTAGAGCGTGTGACCGGCGTCCAGCAGATGCCCCGCCATCGGGGTGCCCATGATGCCGAGACCGATGAATCCGACCTTCATTGTACTGGTCCTTTCTCGCGTGATGGTGGGGACGCCTCAGGCGTGCGCCGGTTCCGTCTTGTAGGGCGCGAACCAGCCGAGCCCCTCGTCCGTCGTCGTCTTCGGCTTGTATTCGCAGCCGACCCAGCCGCTGTAGCCGATGGCGTCCAGATGCTTGAACAGGAAGGGATAATTGATCTCGCCGGTGCCCGGTTCGAAGCGGCCGGGGTTGTCGGCCAGCTGGACATGGGCGATGCGGGCGAGGTTGGCCTCGATGGTGCGGGCCAGATCGCCTTCCATGATCTGCATGTGGTAGATGTCGTACTGCACGTAAAGATTGCCGGAGCCGACCTTGGCGATCAGGTCCAGCGCCTGTTTGGTGCGGTTCAGGTAGAAGCCGGGGATGTCGCGGGTGTTGATCGGCTCGATCAGCAGCTTGATGCCCGTGCCGGCCAGCGCGTCGGCGGCATAGGCGAGGTTGCCGGTCAGCGTGCTTTCCGCCGCGGCGGCGTCGCCGTCCTGCGGCAGGATGCCGACGAGGCAGTTGACCTGTTTGCAGCCCAGCGTGCCGGCATAGTCGATGGCGCGGGCGACGCCGTCGCGGAACTCCTGCACGCGGTCGGGCATGATGGCGATGCCGCGCTCGCCGCCGCCCCAATTGCCGGCGGGCAGATTGTGCAGGACCTGGGTCAGGCCATGTTGGCGCAGCTTCTCGGCCAGCGCGTCGGCGGGGAAATCGTAGGGGAACAGATACTCCACGCCACGGAAGCCGGCATCGGCCGCCGCGGCGAATCGGTCGAGGAAGGGATGCTCGTTGTAGAGCATCGTCAGGTTGGCGGCGAACTGCACCATGGCCGAACTCCCGGTTGCGCGAATTGGCCGCCGCGGATGGAGGGGCGGCCCATGGGTCGGGAGCTTGACCGCCGCGCAGCGCCTTGAGCCAGTTCGTCGGACGGCTTTTTCATCCAGCGGAAAGCGGGGTGGGCGAACAATGCGGAAGAGCGCGCATGGGTCGTTGCGGAACCATGTTGACGCATACGTCACCCTGAACTAGGCTCCGCAGCACGGATCATCCGTATCCCCAGCGCCACCAGAAGCGCCGTCTTCAAAAGCCGGAGGAACCACCCAGTGAGCCAGCCCGTGACCATGCCCGGCTCCCAGCCCTACCCCCATCTGCTGGCCCCGCTCGACCTCGGCTTCACGGTGCTGAAGAACCGGGTGCTGATGGGGTCGATGCACACCGGGCTGGAGGACCGGCGCCGCCATTTCCCGCGGCTGGCCGCCTATTTCGCCGAGCGGGCGCGCGGCGGGGTTGGGCTGATGGTGACCGGCGGCTTCTCGCCGAATGTGGAGGGGTGGCTGTCGCCCTTCGGCTCCACACTGGCGCGGCATGGGGCGGCGCGGTCGCACCGGGTCATCACCGACGCGGTCCATGCCGAAGGCGGCAAGATCGCGCTGCAGATCCTGCATGCCGGCCGCTATGCCTACAGCCCGCTGTCGGTGGCGCCGTCGCGCATCAAGTCGCCGATCACGCCCTTCACCCCGCGCGCCCTGACCGCGCGGGGGGTGGAGCGCCAGATCCGCGCCTATGTCCGTTGCGCCGAGCTGGCGCGCGAGGCCGGCTATGACGGGGTGGAGGTGATGGGGTCGGAAGGCTACCTCATCAACCAGTTCCTGGTGACCCACACCAACCAGCGCACCGACAAATGGGGCGGTTCCTACGAGAACCGCATGCGTTTCCCGGTGGAGATCGTGTCGCGCATGCGCGAGGCGGTCGGGCGCGACTTCATCATCATCTACCGCCTGTCGATGCTCGACCTGATCCCCGACGGCAGCACCTGGGAGGAGGTGGTGCAGCTTGCCCAGGCCATCGAGCAGGCCGGTGCCACCATCATCAACACCGGCATCGGCTGGCACGAGGCGCGGGTGCCGACCATCGCCACCAGCGTACCGCGCGCCAATTTCGCCTGGGTGACGGGAATGCTGAAGCAGGCGGTGTCGATCCCGCTCTGCACCACCAACCGCATCAACACGCCCGAGGTCGGCGACGCGGTGATCGGCGAGCGGCTGGCCGACATGGTGTCGATGGCGCGGCCGTTCCTGGCCGATCCGAACTTCGTCGCCAAGGCGGCGGCGGGCAGGCCGGAGGCGATCAACACCTGCATCGCCTGCAACCAGGCCTGCCTGGACCACATCTTCTCCGGCAAGACGGCCAGCTGTCTGGTCAACCCGCGCGCCTGCCACGAGACGGAACTGGTGATCGCCCCTGCCAAGCAGCGCAAGCGCGTCGCCGTGGTCGGCGCCGGCCCGGCCGGGCTGGCCTGCGCCACGACGGCGGCGGAGCGCGGGCACGAGGTCCATCTGTTCGACGGAGCGGACGAGATCGGCGGCCAGTTCAACTTGGCCAAGCTGATCCCCGGCAAGGAGGAATTCCACGAGACGGTGCGCTATTTCCGCAACCGGCTGGCGGAGACCGGGGTGGCGCTGCATCTGGGCCGGCGGGTGAGCGCCGACGACCTGACGGGCGCCGGCTTCGACGCGGTGGTTCTGGCGACCGGGGTGGTGCCGCGCGACCCGAAGATCCCCGGCCAGGACCATCCGAAGGTGCTGACCTATGTCGACGTGCTGCGCGGCGCGAAGCCGGTGGGCCGGCGGGTCGCCGTGGTCGGAGCGGGCGGCATCGGCTTCGACGTCAGCGAATTCCTGGCGCATGAGGGGCCGTCGCCCAGTCTGGAGCCGGCGCTGTGGCGTGTCGAATGGGGCGTTGCCGATCCGGCCGAGGCGCGCGGCGGCGTCGCCGGCATCCGCCCGCACCTGACGCCCCCGGCGCGGGAGATCGTCCTGCTCCAGCGCAAGGCGAGCAAGCCCGGCGCCGGTCTCGGCAAGACCACCGGCTGGATCCACCGCGCCCAGTTGAAGATGAAGAACATCCAGGCGTTGTCCGGGGTGAATTACGAACGTATCGACGACGAGGGGCTGACCATCAGCTTCGGTGAGAAGCGCGAGCGGGTGCAGACACTGGCCGTCGACAGCATCGTGCTGTGCACGGGCCAGGAGCCGCTGCGCGAGTTGCAGGCGCCGTTGGCGGCCGCCGGCCTTGCCGTCCACCTGATCGGCGGCGCCGACGTCGCGGCGGAACTGGACGCCAAGCGCGCCATCGCCCAGGGAACCAAGCTGGCGGCTGAACTATAGGGGGCCGGTCCTCGCCCTTTCCTCCACAGCCATGACGGGAGTGCGGGCGCCTTTGTCACACCCGTGCGCGACGGGGGATGAGCGAAATTGCTTGCCGCCCTAGCTGATATATTAGTATTCTGGTGGCAGTCGTTCCTGAGGAGGCTGGACGCCATGCCATCGGGCAACCCGCCGGCCAAAACCGGTTCCACCGCTGCCACCCGTTCGGCCAAGCCGGGCAAGGCCGCCCCCCTGCAGATCCGCCCGCCGGCCCGGCGCGACGTGCGGCGCGGCCCGACGGCTGCCGACGCCATCCATCGCGATTTGCGGGCGGAGATCGTGTCGCTGAGGCGCAAGCCGGGCGACCCGATCGCCGAGAAGCAGATCGCCGAAGCCTATGGCGTCAGCCGCACGCCGGTGCGCGAGGCAGTGCTGAGGTTGGCGGACGAGGGGCTGATCGAGATCTTCCCGCAATCCGGCACTTTCGTCGCCCGCATCCCGCTGGAGGCGCTGCCGGAAGCCGGCGTGATCCGCAAGGTGCTGGAGCGCGCCACCGTGCGTTTCGCCGCGGAGCGTGCCAGCCGCAGCCAGATCGCGGCCCTGCGCGCCTGCCTGGAACAGCAGCGCGAGGTCGACGCGGCCGGCGACGCCAACGGCTTCCATCAGGCCGACGAAACCTTCCACGCCCTGATCACCGAAATGGCGGGCTATCCCGGATTCTGGACGATCATCCAGCAGGCCAAGGTCCAGCTCGACCGCTGCCGGCGGCTGACCCTGCCGGTTCCCGGCCGGATGCGCACGGTGATCGCCGAACATGAGGCCATCGTCGAGGCCATTGCCGCCCACGACCCGGACCGGGCCGAACGGAGCCTGATCCTGCATCTGGACAACCTGCAGATCACGGTGGACGACGTGCGCAATGCCGCACCGCTCTATTTCTCCGGCAACCTGACCGACGCAGTCATGGAAGGAGCGCACTGATGGCCGCCCCGATCACCCCTTCGGTTGCACCCGGCCGCCGCCGCATCGGCGTGATCGGCCTCGGCATGGCCTCGGCGCCCCATGCGCAGAGCCTGATCGACCTTCGGGACCGGGTGGAGGTGGCGGGCTGCTTCAGCCCGTCGGCCGAGCGCCGCGCCGCCTTCGCCGCCCGTCACGGCCTGCCAACGGTCGACCGGATGGAGGCCTTGCTTGAGGATCCGACGCTGTCGGCCGTCCTGCTGCTGACCCCGCCCGACAGCCATGCCGAACTGGTCGCCCGCTGTGCCGCCGCCGGCAAGCATGTGCTGCTGGAAAAGCCGCTGGACGCCACGCCGGAGGGCGCGCGCGCCGTGGTTTCGGCGATGGAGGCGGCCGGGCTGACGCTGGGCGTCGTCCTGCAGCACCGGTTCCGCGCCTCGGTGGAGCGGCTGGCCGGGCTGATGCGCGACGGCACGCTGGGCCGGCCGCTGTCGGCGGCTGTGTCGGTGCGCTGGTGGCGCGACGCCGCCTATTACGCCCAGCCCGGCCGCGGCATGAAGGCGCGCGACGGCGGCGGGGTGCTGCTGACCCAGGCGATCCATACGCTGGACGCCTTCGTCGGCCTGCTCGGCCTGCCTGAGCGGGTCGCCGGCTTCGCTGCCACCAGCGTGCTTCGCCGGATGGATACGGAAGACGTGGTCGCCGCCGCCCTCAGCTACGGCAATGGGATGCTGGCCACCATCGACGCCACCACCGCCGCTTACCCCGGCTATCCGGAGCGGATCGAGATCGCCGGAACCGGCGGGTCGGCCGTGCTGTCCGGCGACCGGCTGGAGGTGCGGCTGGTCGGCGGCGAGCGCATCTCCGCCGGCCAGGACGGCGCCACGCTGGGCGGCGGCGCCGACCCGATGGCTTTCTCGCACCAGCATCACCGGGCCGTGCTGTCCGACTTCCTGGATGCGCTCGACGAGGGGCGCCGGCCGCGGGTGGACGGGCGGGAGGCGCTGAAGGTGCACCGCCTGATCGACGCGATCCTGGACGCCGCCGCCGGCGGCACAACCGTGGAGGTGGCCGAACCCTGACCCCGCAACCCGAACTCCCTCCGCCGGGCCGCGCGGTGTGCGGCCTTGCGGAAACCACCACTTTGGCGTAAAGCGCCAGCACCAGGCCGGGCCCCTCTGGCAACCTCACCGGTTGCGATGTCGGACTGGGAACACCAAGGAGCGGCCCGCGCCCCGTGCCCCCGACCGACGCCTTCCGTCGATGCTTCGGCATGACCCGGCCGGTCCGAACAGCCCTCGCGCGGTCTCTCCGCCCACATTTTTCGTGATGCGAGGACATCCGCTCAAATGACGGAGCTATTCACAACTGAGGCGCTTTTCGCGCTGCTTCAGGTCATCATGATCGACCTGGTGCTGGCCGGCGACAACGCCATCGTCATTGGTCTCGCCGCCGCCGGACTGCCGCGGGAACAGCGCGGCAAGGCCATCCTGATCGGCATCCTGGCCGCCACTGTGCTGCGCATCGCCTTCGCGGCGGTCACCACCCAGCTTCTCCAGATCATCGGGCTTCTGCTGGCCGGCGGTGTGCTGCTGCTGTGGGTCTCGTGGAAGATGTGGCGCGAACTGCGCCAGTCCCATGAGGAGGACGAGGCGGTCGAGGTGCTGGAGGACGACGGCGGAGCCGATACGGCAGGTCCGCGCAAGACCCTGAGCCAGGCGGTCTGGCAGATCGTCGTCGCCGACGTGTCGATGTCGCTGGACAACGTTCTGGCCGTGGCCGGCGCCGCGCGCGAGCATCTGGGGGTGCTGGTCATCGGCCTGACCCTGTCGATCGCCCTGATGGGCCTTGCCGCCAGCGTCATCGCCCGCGTCCTGCAGAAGCACCGCTGGCTGGCCTATGTCGGCCTCGCCATCATCTTCTACGTCGCCCTGGACATGATCTACCGCGGCGCCATGGAGGTGTGGCCCCTGGTGAACGGTCACGGCTGACCGGCCGTAAGATGACCGGCCGCCGCGTTTGAGCGAATGGGGGAAGGGCTGCGGCGAGAGCTGGGGCCGAATGTCGCACCCAACCCCCTGCGGCGATCCGTGTACTGGCTGAAACCCGCATCCGCAGCCACTTTGTCTCTCTCCCCGCCAATCTGATTCAGTTTAAAGTCCAAACGGTAGTTTCCGGCTTGAACTTTCAGACTTGCACGCAGAGTGATATACTAATATCCTAAGTGACGTGAACAGGGCGCCGCCGGGGGGCGGCACCGTTGCCAAGCGGAGCGGAATGAGGATGGGGGCAAGGGCAGGGCCTGTGTCGGCCATGCGCAATTTCCGGCCGCGCGTGGCGCGGTCGCAGCGCTGCGAAAGCCGGTCTCGGCAAAGGGGCCTCATCCACGCTTCGTCTGCCACCGGTCCACGGTTCATCCAGTCACACACGGGCGGCCCACCGGCCACCAGGCAATTCGGAAACACCAGAACAAGAGAGGCCGGCCCGTTCAGGCTCCGGCCCCGCACACAGGAGGAGAACCTATGAAGTTTGCTCTGACTTCGGTCCGCACCGCGCTGCTGGCCGCCTGTGCCGTCTGCAGCATGATGGCCGCGCCGATGCTGTCGGCTCCGGCCGCCGCGCGCGACTTCCGGTCGGCCGACATCCACCCGACCGACTACCCGACCGTCGAGGCGGCGCGCTATGTCGGCAAGCTGCTGGCGGAACGCACCAACGGCCGTCTCGGCATCAAGGTGTTCCCGAACGGCGCTCTCGGCAACGAAAAGGACACCATCGAGCAGCTGAAGATCGGCGCGCTCGAGATGATGCGCATCAACGTGGCGCCGCTGAACAACGTGGTGCCGGAGACGATGGTCACCGCGCTGCCCTTCATCTTCCGCGACACCGGCCACATGCGCCGTGTCCTGGACGGTGCGATCGGCGACGAAATCCTGGCGGCGATGGAAAGCCAGGGCATGGTCGGCCTCGCCTTCTACGACAGCGGCTCGCGCAGCATGTATTCGGCCGCCAAGCCCTACAAGACGCTGGCCGACATGAAGGGCGCCAAGATCCGCGTCCAGCAGTCCGACCTGTTCGTCGCCATGATCCAGGCGCTGGGCGCCAACGCCACGCCGATGCCCTTCGGCGAGGTCTACACCGCGCTCAAGACCGGCATCGTCGATGCGGCCGAGAACAACTACCCGTCGTATGAGTCCTCGCGCCACTTCGAGGCCGCCAAGTACTTCACGCTGACCGAACACGCGATGGCGCCGGAAGTGCTGGTCTTCTCCAAGGTCGCCTGGGACCGCCTGTCCAAGGACGACCAGGCCCTGGTCCGCCAGGCCGCCAAGGAGTCGGTGCCCTACATGCGCAAGCTGTGGGAAGAGCGCGAGCAGAAGTCGAAGGACGTCGTGACCAAGGCCGGCGCCCAGATCGTCGAGGTCACCAACAAGCAGGAATTCATCGATGCGATGAAGCCCGTCTACGACAAGTTCGCCAACACGCCGAAGCTCCAGAGCCTCGTGCAGCGCGTCCAGGAAACCAAGTAAGCAAGGGGTGAGGCGCGGCGCCGTCCCCGGCGGGACGGTGCCGCCACCCAAGGGGAGCCGCAGCATGGATATCGAGCTGCAAGCAATGGATGTCAGCCCGCCGCATTCCGCCGGCTGGCTGACGCGGATGAACGCGGCGCTGGCCAAGGCCGGCATGTATGTCGCCATCATCGGTCTGATGGCGATCGTCGGGGTCGTCTTTTATCAGGTGTTCGGCCGCTACGTGCTGAACAACTCGCCGACATGGGCGGAAAGCCTGGCCATCGTGCTGGTGCTGTACGTCACCCTGATCGGTGCCGCCGTCGGCGTCCGCGACGCCGGCCACATCGGGCTCGAATCCCTGCTGGTGATGCTGTCTGACAGTGCGCGGCGCAAGATGGACATCTTCATCTACGCGCTGGTCGGAATCTTCGGCGGCTGCATGGCCTACAACGGCTGGGTTCTCGGCAGTTCCGTCATGTCCTACACGATCCCGAACCTCCACATCTCCGAAGCCGTACGCTACGTGCCGCTGGTCCTGTCGGGTGTGCTGATCGTCCTGTTCTCCATCGAGCATATCGTCGCCATCCTGCGCGGCGAGGAGGTAAAGCCGTCATGGAACTGATGATCCTCAGCATCACCTTCTTCGGCTTTCTCATCCTCGGCATTCCGGTCGCCTTCGCCATCGGCCTGTCGGCGCTCTGCACCATCCTCTATGAAGGCCTGCCCGTCGCGGTGGTCTTCCAGCAGATGATGTCGGGGATGAACGTCTTCTCGTTCCTGGCCATTCCCTTCTTCGTCTTCTCGGGCGAGCTGATGCTGCACGGCGGCGTCGCCGACAAGATCGTCGCCGCGGCGAAGAGCATGGTCGGCCACATCCGCGGCGGGCTGGGCATGTCCAACGTGGTGGCCTGCACCCTGTTCGGCGGCGTCGCCGGCTCCCCGGTCGCCGACGTGTCGGCCATGGGCGCCGTGATGATCCCGATGATGAAGCGGGAGGGCTACCACGCCGACTACGCGGTCAACGTCACCACCCACGCCGCGCTGGTCGGCGCGCTGATGCCGACCAGCCACAACATGATCATCTACGCGCTGGCCGCCGGCGGTAAGGCGTCCATCGGCGCGCTGATCGCCGCGGGCCTGATGCCGGCGCTGCTGCTGATGGTCTGCAACCTGGGCGCCGCCTATTACGTCGCGGTCCGCCGCGGCTACCCGAAGGGGTCCTTCCCCGGCTGGGACATCCTGCTGCACAGCTTCGCCGCCGCCCTGCCTGGCATGCTGATCGTCGTCATCATCCTGGCCGGCATCACCAGCGGCGTGTTCACCGCGACCGAATCGGCCTCCGTGGCCGTGATCTATGCGCTGCTGCTGACCACGCTGGTCTACCGCACGCTGACGCTGGAGAAGTTCCTGGCCGCCGCCGCCAAGACGGTGAAGACCACCGGCGTGGTGCTGCTGCTGATCGGCGTGTCGACGATGTTCCAGTACCTCATGGGGCTCTACGAGGTGGCGGACATGACCGGCGAGCTGCTGGCCGGCATTTCGTCCAACCCGATCGTCATCTTCCTGCTGATCAACATCATCCTGTTCCTGCTGGGCACCTTCATGGACATGGCCAGCACGATCCTGATCTGCACGCCGATCTTCCTGCCGATCGCCATGACCTACGGCATGGACCCGGTGCAGTTCGGCATCGTGATGCTGATCAACTGCGCGCTCGGCCTGAACACCCCGCCGGTCGGCACCACCCAGTTCATCGGCTGCGCCATCGGCGGCGTGTCGGTGGGCGAGGTGATGCGCTCCATCACGCCCTTCTACGGGGCGCTGTTCCTGGCGCTGCTGCTGGTCACCTACGTTCCGGCCTTCTCGCTGTGGCTGCCGCGCCTGCTGATGAACTGATCCGGGGCGGGCCCCGGTTCTCGTGAACGAATTCTCCCCTGAACGATTTCTCTCCTGGACTGGGCCATCGACTTCTCGCCGATGGCCCATTTTTTATGCGCCGGATTCAGGCCGCCGGTATCAGGCCGTCAGGTCCAGAACCACCCGGCCGCGGATCTGGCCGGCCAGGATGCGTTCGCCCAGCGCCGGCAGGTCGGCGAAGGGATGGACCTCGTACATCGAGGACAGGTGGCCGGAGTCGAGGTCGCGGGCCAGCCTTGCCCAGGCCGACGCACGGCGGTCGGCCGGGGCCATCACCGAATCGATGCCGATCAGCGTCACGCTGCGCAGAATGTGCGGAAGCACCGTGCCGGGCAGGTCGGACGAGCCGGCCAGCCCGCAGGCGGCGACGGCCCCGCCCCACACCGTCTGCGCCAGGGCGTTGACCAGCGTCACGCCGCCCACCGAATCGACGCCGCCGGCCCAGCGCTCCTTCTGCAGGGGTGCTCCCTTCTCCAGCAGGGTGGCGCGGTCGATGAAGCCGCCGGCGCCAAGGCCGCGCAGATACTCGTGCGTCTCCGGCCGCCCGGTGGAGGCGGTGACGGCATAGCCGCGCTTGGCCAGCAGGGCGACCGCCACCGACCCGACGCCGCCGGCCGCACCGGTGACCAGCACCTCCCGGCCGCCGGGCTGGATCGTGCCCCACCGTTCCAGCGCGTCGACGCACAGCGCCGCGGTATAGCCGGCGGTGCCGATCCCCATCGCCTGTTCCGGCGTGAAGGCGTCGGGCAGCCGGGTCAGCCAGTCCGGCTTCACCCGCTGATAGCGGCTGTAGCCGCCCCATTGCGTCTCCGACAGGCCCCAGCCGTTGACCACCACCCGGTCGCCAGCCTTCCAATCGGGCGAGCGCGACTCGACCACCGTGCCGGCGAGATCGATCCCCGCCACCATCGGCAGCTTGCGGGCGATCTTCGCCTTACCGGTGACGGCGAGGCCGTCCTTGTAGTTGACCGTGGAATGGGAGACCTCGACCAGCACCTCGTGGTCCGGCAGATCGGACGGCGAAAGCGTGGTGAAGGAGCCTTTGGGCTTGCCGTGGTCGTCGGCGATGACGAAGGCGGTGAAGGAATCGGGAAGGGACATCGGGCGCACTCCGTTGCGCTGCAGGTCTGACCGGAACGATGCGCCGCATTCCGATATAGGTCAAACAAATTGGCCTCAGCCAGTCGGCGCGCCGAATGCCTCCGAATTGGGGGTAGATGAGACCGCATCTACCCCGCTTTGACAAAAGAGCGGAAAGACGGCGCCCTGGAGCGGAGTAGCCGGAGGGCGTCGAAATCGATTGTGACCGTACTCTTTCGCCGTTCCGGAGAAATCAGCTCGCCCGGCCGGGCGCGATGCTTCCCAAGGAATGATCGGCTTATTGGGCATTGTGGCCTGGGCAGGATCCCGTACATCACGGAACGCGCAAAACAATTTCCAACAACTCCCCAGAAAGGGGTTTTCATGCACGGGATCATTCTTGCCGACGCCGGGCTGGCCGATATCGACGCGTTGATCGGCCGGCACGCGCCGGATGTGACGGTGATCCGGGTAGCCGCCGACGAGGACGCCCTCGGCCTGCTCGCCGACGCCCTGGAGACGGGTCCGGCCGCGGTCCACCTGATCGCCCACGGCGCGCCGGGCGTGGTGAAGCTGGGGGCGATGCCGCTCGACACCAGCGCCCTGTTCGACCGCCGCTGGCCCGATGCGACCGGCACCGAGATCCTGATCCATGCCTGCGACGTCGGCGCCGGCGGCAATGGCCGCCGCTTCGTGGAGCGTCTGGCCGCCGTCACCGGCGCGCGCGTCGCCGCCGCCAGCCATCCGGTCGGCCATGCGGACCAGGGCGGTTCCTGGGACCTCGACGTGGTGACCGGCCCGATCCTGGCGGCGCGTCCCTTCGCGGGCGCCGATGCCTGGCCGCACCGGCTGGCCTACAGCGGCACGCCGACAGCGGGCAACGACACGCTGGTTGGCGACAATGGCGGCAACACGATCAACGGGCTCGCCGGCAACGACAGCATCACCGGGGGCACCGGCAACGACAGCTTGGTCGGCGGGATCGGCAACGACACGCTGGTCGGCGGCGGCAACACTGGCGTCGCGGCCGGCGACACCATGAATGGCGGGCTGGGCGCCGACCATTATGTCGGCGGCAGCGGCTTCAACATCGTCACCTACGAGGACGCCACCGCCGGCCTCACGCTGGACCTGACCAACGGCGCCAACAACACCGGCGAGGCCGCCGGCGATACCTTCGTCAACATCCAGCGCTGGATCGGCTCGGAATATGCCGACAGCCTGACGGCGGGCGACACGGCGGTGTGGTTCTGGGGCCATGGCGGCAACGACGTCGAACGTGGCGGGGCCGGGAACGACACGCTGGAGGCCGGCGACGGCAACGACACCATCTTCGGCGGCGGCGGCACCGACCTGATGTATGGCCGCGCCGACAATGACGAACTGCATGGTGAACTCGGCGACGACACGGTGGCTGGCGGCGGCGGTGCCGACCTGATCCATGGCGATGCCGGCAACGACCTGCTGAAGGGCGACTGGGAACGCGACACCATCCATGGCGGCGACGGCGACGACACCATCCTGGCCGGCATCGTCACCGCCGGCAGCTATGCCCAGACCCAGGCCGACACGATCTTCGGCGAGGCCGGCAACGACCGCTACATCGTCGTCAGCCAGTATGACGCGGGCACCGTCGGCTTCGACGGCGGCACCGGCACCGATACGCTGGAGGTACGCTCCGACAACCTGACCAGCTTCAACGGCTACAATCTGGAATACCACAACGATGTCGCCTCGCCGAAGATCGACATCAGCGGCATGACGCTGACCAGCGTCGAGACGCTGGCCCTGACCGGCAGCCAGCGCCACACCGTGACGATGACGGCGGCCCAGGCCAACGGCTTCACCGGCATCACCGGCGCGGTCACCGGCGACGCTTTCGCCATCGCCGGGGCGGCGCTGTCGGGCAGCGTGGGCACCGGCAGCGGCGGCACGCTCCAGGCCGGTCAGGTCCAGGCGGAGACGGTGAACGGCGTCACCCTTGTCCATGTCGGGCTGGATGCCGCCGCCGGGGCCGACGTGACCCTGCGCATCGCCGGCAGCTTCGCCGCGTCCAACATCAGCCTGTCCGGCAACACCATCACGCTGGGGCAGGCCGGGTCCGGCGGCAACACCGGCGGCGGCGATACGGGGGGCGGCACTCCCGGAGGAAGCAATCCCGGCGGCTCCACTGGCGGCTCCACTGGGGGCTCCTCTGGCGGCCTGACGCTGACCGGCACCGATGCCCGCGACTATCTGGCCGGCGGCGCCGGCAACGACGTCATCACCGGCAACGGCGGCAACGACTACATGGTCGGCGGTGCCGGCAGCGACAGCTTCGTCTTCAAGCCCGGCGACGGCTGGGACTATGTCGCCGACTTCCAGGCCGGCGGCAGCGGCGACGTACTGAATGTCGCGGGCTGGGCCGGGCTGACCGACTACACCGCGGTGATGGCCGCCACCACCCAGGAGGGCGCCAACACCATCGTCCGCTTCGACGACAACAACAGCGTCACTCTGGCCAACGTCACCCGCAGCAGCCTGACCGCCGCCAACTTCTCCTTCCTCAACGCCTCTCCGGGCGGGAGCACGGGTGGCGGTTCCACCGGCGGGGGTTCCACTGGGGGCGGCACCGGACAGACCGTCACCGGGACCTTGGCAGGGGAGTATCTGGCCGGCGGCAGCGGCAATGACACCATCACCGGCAATGGCGGCAACGACTACATGGTCGGCGGCGCCGGGCGGGATACCTTCGTGCAGGGTGCGGCCGACGGCTGGGATTGCATCGGCGACTTCCAGGCCGGCACCGGCGGCGACGTCATCGACCTGCGCAGCGTCGCCGGCTTCACCAGCCTGAACGACGTGCTGACCCACTCCGTCCAGAGCGGGGCCGACCTGTCGATCGACATCGGCAGCACCAGCACCGTCAAGCTGATGAGCGTCGACCGTGGCACGCTGACGGCGGAGAACTTCCTGTTCGCCAACCCGATCGGCTGACCCGGCGGCGGGCGCCGTCCCTGCACGGGGGTGGCGCCCGTCCCTTCACTCCCCCTGCCAGCGGTCGCGGAACACCAGATCCTCCAACGGCAGGCGCTTGCGCCAGCCCTTGGTTTCCAGTTCCGGCGTTGCCTCGAAATGGGTGACGTGGCCGAGGCACAGATAGGCGATCGGCACGATCCGCTCCGGGATGCCCAGCGCGTCCCGCAGTGCGTCCTCGTGCAGGATGCTGACCCAGCCGACCCCCAGCCCTTCCGCCCGCGCCGCCAGCCACAGATTCTGCACGGCGCAGACGCAGCTGTAGAGGTCCATCGCCGGCATGTGGGTGCGGCCCAGCACCACCGGGCCCGAGCGTTCGCGGTCGCAGGTGATGCAGAGATTGATCGGCGCCTCGCGGATGCCTTCCAGCTTCAGCCGGCTGTAGAGGCTGCGGCGCTCCCCCTCGAACATCGCCGCCGCTTCCTCGGTCGCGTGGGTGAAGTCGGCGTGGATGCGTGACTTCACATCCTTGTCGGTGACGACGATGAAGTTCCAGGGCTGCATGAAGCCCACAGACGGCGCATGGTGGGCGGCCAGCAGGATGCGGGTCAGCACCTCGTCCGGCACCGGATCGGGCCGGAACTGCCCGCGCACGTCGCGGCGGGAGAAGATCGCCTTGTAGAGGGCGTCGCGCTCAGCCGGCGTGAAATCCTCCTCCATTGTTACCCCCGAGCGATCAGGTGGACGAAAGATCCCAGCGCCAGCCCGCGCCGGCTGCCCAGCGCGCCCAGGTCGCTGCCGTCCGCCGCCGTCGCATGCAGCAGCGGCGCGTCATCGCCGCGGGCAAGGGTCGAGGCATAGTGGAACTCGTGCCCCATCAGCGGCGTGTCGGCCGGTCCCAGCGGCCCGTCGGCCAGCAGGGCCGCCCGGCGATAGCCGAGATGCAGCCGCCGCTTGGCGAAGGAGGTGCGCACGCCCAGCAGCCCGGTCATCGGGTGGGTGACGCCATCGGCATCCTCCAGCGTCTCCCCCATCACCATGTAGCCGCCGCACTCGCCATAGACCGGCACCCGCTCCGCCGCCGCGCGCAGCCCGTCGCGGAAGGTGTGGTTGGCGGCGAGGCGGCCGGCATGCAGTTCCGGATAGCCGCCGGGCAGATAGACGGCGTCCGCATCCCCCGAGGGCGCCTCGTCCGCCAGGGGGGAGAAGAAACGCAACTCCGCGCCCGCCGCCTGCCAGCCGGCGGTCAGGTGCGGATAGACGAAGGTGAAGGCGGCATCCCGCGCGATGGCGATGCGCTGGCCCAGCGGCGGCAGGGCGGGGGCATCGCTGCCGCGCCCGGCCTTCGACGGTTTCGCCAGCGCGACGACGCGGTCGAGGTCGACATGCTCGGCGATGAAGCGGCCGAGTGCCGCCAGCCGGTCGGCCAGCCCTTCCGTCTCGTCGGCCTGGACGAGGCCGAGATGGCGTTCGGGCAGGCTGAGATCCGGCGCGCGGGGCAGGGCGCCCAGCAGGGGGATGCCCAGCGCCTCGATGGCATTGCCGGCCAGCGCGGTGTGGCGCGGGCTGCCGACATTGTTCAGCACGACGCCGCCGATGGTCACGTCGTCGCGGTAGGTGGCGAAGCCCTTCACCAATGCCGCGGCCGACTGCGACTGACCCTTGGCGTTCACCACCAGCAGCACCGGCCAGCCGGTGCGCGCCGCGATCTCCGCCGTCGATCCGGTGCCGGTGGCGCCGACGCCGGCCACGCCGTCGAACAGGCCCATCAGCGCTTCGCAGACCAGCAGGTCGGCGCCCTCGGCGGCGCGGGCGGCCAGCCCGTCCAGCAGGTTCGGCCCCATTGCCCAAGTGTCGAGGTTCACGCTCGGCCGGCCGGTGGCGGCGCGGTGGAAGGCCGGGTCGATATAGTCCGGCCCCGACTTCACCGCCCCAACCGCCACGCCGCGGGCGCGCAACGCCGCCAGCAGGCCCAGCGTCAGCGTCGTCTTGCCGGTGCCCGAGGCCGGGGCGGCGATGATGATGCCATTAGCCATTTTGCAGCGCCATCTGGCCCGGCAGCCACTCCAGCGCCGGGCGCAGCCGCACCACCTCGCCGATCACGATGATGGCGGGCGGTTCCAGTTCGCTCGCCGCCAGATCGGCGACGCAGGTGCCGAGGCTGGTGACGAGGGTCTTCTGGTTGGCGGTCGTCGCCTCCGTCACCACGCCGACGGGGGTGTCGGCGGACAGGCCGCCGGCCATCAGCTCCGCCGCGATGGTCGGCAGCGCCTTCCAGCCCATATAGAGGATCAGCGGCGCCTTGGTGGCGGCCAGCGCCCGCCAGTCCGGCCCGCCGCCCAGCGAGTGGCCGGTCGCCAGGATCACCGCCTGGTTGGTGTCGCGGTGTGTCGCCGGAATGCCGGCATAGGCCGGGCCGGCGATGCCCGACGTGATGCCCGGAACGATGCGGAAGGGAATGCCCTCTGCCGCCAGCGCCTGCGCCTCCTCGCCGCCGCGGCCGAAGACGAAGGGATCGCCGCCCTTCAGGCGCAGGACGCGGTGTCCCTCCTTCGCCAGCTCGATCAGGCGGTTGGTGATGTCGTCCTGATGGGCGGAGGGGCGGCCGCCGCGCTTTCCGGCGAATTCCAGCCTTGCCGACGGGCTGGCGAGCGCCATGATCCGTTCGCCGACCAGCGCGTCATGGACGATGACGTCGGCTTGCCTTAGACCTTGCAGCGCCAGCAGGGTCAGCAGGCCGGGGTCGCCGGGGCCGGAGCCGGCCAGCCAGACGCTGCCGGGGGCGAAGGGGACCAGGACGCTTTCGGGAATGGACGACTCAAACGACATGAACGCGGACTCGGGCTCGGAGAAGACGGAAGGCGGTGCGGAAGGGGCTGGCGTGCCGGAGCATGCTACACCCTTGCGCCGCGGCTGGACGACGGGAACCTGCGCCACCGCGGCGGCGCGGGCGGCGGCAGAAGCGCTGTTCGGCCGGGAGTTTCCCGATCCGGTGACCGTGGCCCTGCCCGGCGGCCAGACCCCGGCCTTCGCGCTGGCGGTGACGGAGCGGGGGGAGGGGCCGGATGGACCCTGGACCGCGGCCGGCGTGGTCAAGGATGCTGGCGACGATCCCGACGTGACCCATGGCGCGCTGGTGCGGGCGCGGGTCTGGCGCGGCGCGCCCGGCAGCGGCGTGAGTTTCCGTGCCGGTCCCGGCGTCGGCACCGTGACCCTGCCCGGCCTGCCGCTGCCGGTCGGCGAGCCTGCCATCAACCCGGTGCCGCGCAGCATGATCGCGCAGGCCGTGGGGGAGGCAGCCGCCGCGGCCGGCCAGCCGGCCGATCTGGTGGTCGAGGTCGGGGTGGAGAATGGTGAGCAACTCGCCAAGCGCACCATGAACGGGCGGCTCGGCATTCTGGGCGGGCTGTCGATTCTCGGGACGACCGGGATCGTCGTGCCCTATTCCTGCGCGGCCTGGATCGCCTCGATCCAGCGCGGCATCGACGTGGCGCGCGCCGCCGGGCTGACCCATGTCGCGGCCTGCACCGGCGACCTGTCGGAAAAGGCGGTGGTGGCCCGCTATGGCCTGTCCGAGCAGGCGCTGCTCGATATGGGCGATTTCGTCGGCGGCACGCTGAAATATCTGCGCCGGCACCCTATTCCGCGCCTGACCCTGTGCGGTGGCTTCGCCAAGTTCGGCAAGCTGGCGCGCGGACTGATGGACCTGCACAGCAAGCGCCATGCTGTCGATTTCGACTGGCTGGCCGAGCGGTTGGCGGACCTCGGGGCCGGGCCGGACCTGATCACGCAAGCGCGCGGCGCCAACACGGCGGCGCAGGTGCTGGGCATGGCGGATGCCGCCGGCTTGGCCCTGGCCGACCATGTGGCGGAACTGGCCCGCCGCGCCGCTCAGGAGGTGCTGGAGGATGCGCCGGTCGCCGTCGAGGTGCTCGTCACCGACCGGCAGGGGCGCATCGTGGGGAGTGCGCCGTTCAACCGCAGCACCTGATCCGATCAGATATTGTTCCCTCTCCCCCCCGGGGAGAGGGTTAGGGTGAGGGGGATGCGCTTCGAGGATCTCTTCGGCTGCGCCGAACCCCCTCATCCCGACCTTCTCCCCGGGGGGGAGAAGGAGATTGGTGCTGGCTGAGGAAAACCTCACTCCCCCAGCCCCCGATAGCGCCGCACATGGCTGCCGTCATAGAGCGCGCTGCAGCGGAACTCCTCATGGCCCAGCGCCGGGCCGACCAGGATCAGCGCCGTGCGCTCCATCGGTGACGCCGCGACCTGCGCCGCGATATCGGCCAGGGTGCCGCGCAGCACCCGCTCGTCCGGCCATGTCGCCCGATAGACCACAGCCGCCGGGCAGTCGGCGCCGTAGAGCGGGGTCAACCGCTCCACCACACGGTCGATGACGTGGATCGACAGGTGGATCGCCAGCGTGGCGCCCGAGGCGCCCAGCACCTCCAGCGTTTCGTTGGCGGGCATGGCCGAGGCGCGGCCTTCCGTGCGGGTCACGATCAGCGTCTGGCTGACCTCCGGCAAGGTCAGCTCGCGCCCCAGCGCGGCCGACGCGGCGGCGAAGGCCGGCACGCCGGGGGTGATGGTGTAGGGGATGCCAAGCTCGCGCAGCGCGCGGGTCTGCTCGCCCAATGCGCTGTAGACCGACAGGTCGCCGGAATGCAGCCGCGCCACGTCCTTGCCGGCGGTGTGGGCGGCCTGGAACTCGGCGACGATCTCCTCCAGCGTCAGCGGGGCGGTGTCGATGATCCGCGCATCGGCGGGGGCGTGGGCGATGATCTCCTTCGGCACCAGCGAGCCGGCATAGAGGCAGACCGGGCAGCGCGCGATCAAGTCGCGGCCGCGCAGGGTCAGCAGGTCGGGAGCGCCCGGTCCGGCACCGATGAAATGGACGGTCATGAACGGGTCTCCAAAAGAGCGACAGCCGGAAGAGCGAGCGCCACGGTGGCGCGCGGGGTGGAGCGGCGCGGCAGCAGCAGGCGCGATCCCGGCCCGGCGGCGGCCAGCGCCGCGGCCTCCGCGACCGAGGCCAGCCCTACGGCGGCCAGCACGGTGGATGATCGGGTGTGGACGCGGTCCTGGGCCGCCAGCATCGCGTCCTCTTCGATGAAGCGCAGCGGCAGGCCGAGCGCGCGGGCGGCCTCTGCCAGCCCGGCTTCGTCGGCCTTCATCGCCGGGGCGGCGATGGCCGCCAGCTGGCGCGCGGCGTCGGGCAAGGCTGCCTCGTCGAAGGCGGCGACGACCAGACCGGCGATCTCCTCCCAACCGCAGCCGCGGCGGCAACCCAGGCCAACATAGACGGGGCCGAACAGCAGGGAGTCAGGCGTCAGGCGGTCCATACGCCCTCCGGAAATGGCTTCTCGGCCCGCCACAGCGTCACCGGCATTGCGGCGCGCCAGCCGCGGAAACCGCCGACCGCGGAGGCGCGGGCAACGGCGATCTGGGTCAGTTCGCCGCCCAGCCGCTTGTGCGCGTCGAACAGCACCGCCTCGCTTTCCAGCGTCACCGCGTTGGCGGCGATCCGGCCGCCGGCGGGCAGGGCGTCCCAGCAGGCCGCCAGCACGCCATCCGCGGTCAACCCGCCGCCGATGAAGATGGCGTCGGGCCGCTCCAGTCCGTCCAGCGCCGCCGGGGCCTTGCCGCGCACCAGCGTCAGGCCGGGCACGCCGAAGGCGGAAGCGTTGGCGAGGATGCGGGCGATGCGCTCCGGGTGATGTTCGACAGCGACGGCGCGGTTGGCGGGATCGCGCAGCATCCATTCGATGCCGATGGAGCCCGATCCGGCGCCGACGTCCCACAGCAGCTCGCCCCGGCGCGGCGCCAGGAAGGACAGGGTGACGGCGCGCACCTCGCGCTTGGTGATCTGGCCGTCATGGTCGAACCAGTCGTCGGGCAGGCCCGGCGCCAGCGGCAGGACACGGGCGCCGGGGGCGGCGACGCAGTCCAGCGCGATGGTGTTGAGGTCGGCGACCTGCCCGGCGCTCCAAGCATCGGCAGTGGCCTCCAGCCAGCCCTCGCGCGGGCCGCCCATCGCCTCCAGCACCGTCAGGCGCGACTTCCCGAAGCCGCGGGCGCGGAGCAGGGCGGCGAGCGTCGCCGGGGTCGTTCCGTCCCAGGAAAGAAGCAGAAGCTTGGCGTTCGGTTGCAGATACGGAACGACCTGCTCCAGCGGACGGCCATGAACGGTCAGGCAGCGGCAGTCCTGCAGAGGCCAGCCCAGCCGTGCAGCGGCAAGACTGAAAGCGGAGGCCGCCGGGATCACCGTCGTTTCCGCAGCCGGAACGAATCGCGACAGCGAGGCGCCGACGCCGTACCAGGACGGATCGCCGCTCGCCAGCACGCAGACCCGCTGCCCGCGCCGCGCAATCAGGCCGGGGAAGGCGTCGGTCATCGGCGACGGCCAGGGCAACCGTTCCTGTCCGGCAACGACCGGCACGAGACCAAGGTGGCGGCTGCCGCCATAGAGGATGGCCGCGCTTTCCACCGCCGCGCGGGCGGCGGGCGACAAACCGTCCCAGCCATCCTCGCCGATGCCGACGATGGTGAGCCAGCGGGCCGTTCCCATGCTATCCATGGCGCCGATCCTGACGGGTGGGGAGGGGGAGTTGGTCAAGGCGCTGATGGTCAAAGTGCTGATCCTGGGAGGCACGACGGAGGCGACGGCGCTGGCGAAGCGGCTGGCCGGCCATCCCGGCATCGACGCCCGCGTGTCGCTCGCCGGCCGCACGAAGAACCCGGTGCTGCCGCCGCTGCCCACCCGCATCGGCGGTTTCGGCGGGGTGGAGGGCTTGGCCGGGTATCTGCGCGCCGAGGGGATCGGTGCGGTGATCGACGCGACGCACCCCTTTGCGGACCGGATCTCCGCCAATGCCGCCGCGGCCTGTGCACAGGTCGGTGTGCCGCTGCGTGTCCTGACCCGGCCGGCCTGGGTGGCGGGGTCGGGCGACCGCTGGATCGGCGTGCCGGACATGGACGCTGCGGCGCTGGCGCTGCGCGATCTGGGCGACACCGTGTTCCTGACCATCGGCCGGCAGGAGGTCGCTGCCTTCGAGGCGATGCCGGACAAGCGCTACCTGATCCGCGCAGTCGATCCGCCGGAGCCGATGCCGGCCCTGCCTCGCATGAGTCTGATCCTCGACCGCGGACCCTTCACCGTGGAGGGTGAACTGGCGCTGATGCGTGGGCAGGGGGTGGAGGTTGTCGTAGCCAAGAACAGCGGCGGACGCGCCACCGACGCGAAGCTGGAAGCCGCGCGCGCGCTGGGCCTGCCGGTGGTGATGGTGGAGCGGCCGGCGGGCAACGGCGTGGCGGAACTGCACGGGGTGGCGGAGGCGGTGGGGTGGCTGGAGGGGGTGGGCTGAGGCTCCCCCCCGCGTAATCCCCCTCTCCCCCCCGGGGAGAGGGTCGGGGTGAGGGGGATGCACCGCGTGCCTTCCCGAGAATCCTCGCCGCGCATCCCCCTCACCCAGCCCTCTCCCCGCGGGGGAGAGGGTTACTCGCTGCGGATTGGTCGTGGAGGTCATCCTCACCCCCGATAATGCCGGGGCGTGTAGACCCAGCGCCCGCCATCGGCCCGCGCGACGAAGCGGGTGTGCGAGGCGCCGATGATGACCAGCGTGCGCATGTCCGCCTGCTCCGCCCGCACCTCGCCCAGCGTCGTGACGGTCAGTTCCTCGTCCGCACGGCCGACGGCGCGGCCGAGCACGATGGGGGTCTCAGGCGCGCGGATGTCGCGCAGGGCGTCGAAGGCGGCGCCAAGCTGCCAAGGCCGGGCGCGGGAGATCGGGTTGTAGAGCGCGATGACGAAATCCGCCTCTGCCGCCAGACGCAGGCGCTTCAGCACCACGTCCCACGGCTTCAGATTGTCGGACAGCGAGATGGCGCAGAAATCATGCCCCAGCGGCGCCCCTGCCCGCGCGGCGGCGGCCTGCATGGCGGAGACGCCAGGATCGACCGCCAGAGGCACCGCGCGCCAAGTCTCCGGCGCATCTGGATCCTCCAGCGCCTCGAAGATGGCGGCGGCCATGGCGAAGATGCCGGGGTCGCCGCCCGACACCACCGCCACCCGCCGGCCCTGCGCCGCCAGATCGAGCGCGAAGCGGGCGCGGTCCAACTCCACCCGGTTGTCGGAGGCATGGCGCACTTGGTCCCCCGGCGGAACGCGTTCCACATAGGGGAAGTAGCCGACGAGGTCGGTGGCCTCGGCCAGATCGCGCCGGGCCTCCGGCGTCAGCCAGTCTTCGGGGCCGGGACCCAATCCCACAACCTTCAGCCAGCCATTGTTTTCAGGGCCGTTCATCCCCGCTTGCCCTCGCCCGGAATGACGATCTGGGAGAAGTAGGGGGCGACGTCCGGCGCCTCCAGGAAGGGCATGAAGCGCTGTTCGTCCATGCTGGCGCGCTCCACATACCACGCCCGCTCGGCCAGCCCGGCGGCGGCGATGGCGCGGCGCACCTTGGGCAAATTCTGGCCCAGCTTCATCACCACGCAGGCATCGGCGGCGGTCAGCGCGCGGACCAGCGACTCCTCGTCCAGCGTGCCGGGGATCACCGACAGCACATCGTCGCGCAGCATCAGCGGGCGCGGCAGCAGCGAGGCGCTGCACACCATGCTGGTGACGCCGGGGATGACCTCCGTCGCGAAACGGCCGGACAACCGCAGGAACAGATGCATGAAGGAGCCGTAGAAGAACGGATCCCCCTCGTTCAGCGCCGCAACGGAGCGACCGGCGGCGAGATGCTCCGCGATGCGCCCGGCGGACTCGTCGAAGAAGGCCTCGATCTGGCGGCCGTATTCCGGGTGGGTCGGCGGCAGTTCCACCGTCACCGGATAGACCATCGGAAGCTCGATCTGGTCGGCCGTGATTGCCTGATCGGCGATGCGGCGGGCCTGGCCCCTGGTGCCGCGCTTGCAGAAATAGGCGACGACCGGGCAGGCGCCGATGGTGCGCACCGCCTTCAGCGTCATCAACTCCGGGTCGCCGGGGCCGACGCCGACGCCGAACAGGGTGCCCAGGGTGGACGGATTTGGGGAGGGGATATCGCCGCTCATTCCACGTCGCTCGCCAGCGCGTTGACGGCGGCGGCGGCCATGGCGCTGCCGCCGCGCCGGCCCCGGATCGCCAGATAGGGAACGCCGAAGGGGTTCTCGGCCAGCGCGTCCTTGCTTTCCATCGCGCCGACGAAGCCGACGGGGAAGCCCAGGATCGCCGCCGGCTTCGGCGCGCCGGCCGCCAGCAACTCCAGCAGATAGAACAGCGCGGTCGGCGCGTTGCCGATGGCGACCACCGAACCGCCCAGCCGGTCGCCCCACAGGTCGAGCGCCGCGGCCGAGCGGGTGTTGCCAATGCTCTTCGCCAGATCGGGCACGGCGGGGTCGCGCAGGGTGCAGACCACCCGGTTGTCGGCCGGCAGGCGGGCGCGGGTCACGCCATGGGCGACCATCTCGCTGTCGCAGAGGATCGGCGCGCCGGCGCGCAGGGCGGCGCGGGCGGCGCTGCCGACATCGGTGGAGAACAGCAGGTCCTGGGCCGCATCGACCATGCCGCAGGCGTGGATCACCCGCACCGCCACCGGCTTCAGGTCGTCGGGGATGGCGGACAGGTCGGCCTCCGCCCGGATGGTGGCGAAGGACTGGCGGTAGATGGCCGCTCCGTCGCGGATATAGTCATAGAGCGGCTCAGGCACCGGTGGACTCCTCGGTCAACAGATCCGCGACGCGGGCCACGGCGTCGGCGGGGGACAGGCCGGTGTGCGGGGAATCGTCACCGGGTTTGGCGTTCAGGGCGACGTCATACACCCCGTCGCGGGCGGTCAGGGTGACATCGGCGATGGCGGGATGGGCGCAGCCCTTGGCGCAGCCCGACACATGCACCATTCGTACATGGTCCAGCAAGGGGCCTGCGCGCTCGGCGATGGCGAGTGCCGTCGCATGGGTGTCGGTGGTGCCGACATCGCAGCCGCCGGCCCCGCTGCAGGCGGTCAGCTTCAGGCGGCGGTCGGTGTGGGAAAGGATGGCGCCGTGGGCCTGGGCGATGGTTTCGGCGTCGGCGGAGGGGCCGACGAGGATCAGGGCGCGCCAGGGGGTGATGCGGAACTCGACGCAGGTGGAAGCCAGGGCCGCGAGGGTGGCGGCGGTCAGGCGGCCGAAGGGGAAGGCGACGACCCTTCCGGCTATGGATCCCTTCTCCCCCCCGGGGAGAAGGTTAGGATGAGGGGGTTCGGCGGAGCCGAAGAGATCCATGAGGTGCGACACTTGCCCCCACCCTGACCCTCCCCCGCTGGGCGGGGGAGGGGATATCAGCGAGGCGAGGCGCATTAGGAACGCCTCAGCACCAATCGCCGCGACCAGACCGGCCATGCGGCGCGACGGCTCCTGCAACGACGCGCGCAACTCCAGGAAGGCGCGGCCCAGCGCAGAGGCCACATCCGCCACATCGTCTGCACGGCACAGTCCCAGCGGCGCGGCTTTCGCCAGCGTGCCGCCCAGCGACACCCGGAAGTGCGTTCCGTCCACCGCGTCGAACCGTACGTCCGTACTGCTGCCGGCGAGATGGCCGATGCCACCGCCGCAGACAAGCCAGCCGAATTTCGGCGGCAGGCCGTGCAAGGCCGTGTCCGCCGCCAGCCGCGCGTCGAGCGTACGTGCTGCCTCCCGTACGTCCATCGGCGCGGTGGGATCCAGCCCGCCAGTGGGAGAGCACAGGACGTTGCGCACCGCCTCGCTCGCCGCATCGCTGAAGACGTAGCCCATCTCGCGCAGGGCATCGGTCACCGGCTCCAGCCCGTCGGCGGGAATGCCGCGGAGCTGCAGGTTGCCGCGGTGGCTGAGGTCGATCAGGCCGTTTCCGTAACGATCCCCCAGCTCCGCGATGCGGCGGGCGTGGTCGGCGGGCAGCACGCCGGCGGGGACGCGGACGCGCAGCAGGAACCCGTCGCCGACCTGCATCGGCGCCAGCACACCGGGGCAGGTGCCGCGCCGTCTCGGCTGGGTCGGCACAGGGTTCGTCATGCGGCGGTCTCCCGGAGGCGCCGCAGATCCTCCGCGGTGGAGTTGCGGCGGGGATGCCACAGGCCGCGGTCGAGCGCCTCGCTCATGCGCGCCAGAATGTGCCGGGCGGCAGCAGGATTGGCATGCGACAGGAAGTCCCACACCTCCTCATCCTCGACGTACGCGTCATACAGCTGGTCGAAGTGGGCGGGACGTACGGCGTCGGTGGTGGCAGCGAAGGCGAACAGCGTGTCGACGCCGGCCGCCAGTTCCGCCGCCCCGCGATAGCCGTGGCGCATCATCCCCTGGATCCAGCGCGGGTTGGCCGCCCGGCCGCGCAGGGTGCGGGCGATCTCCTCCGCCAGGGTGCGGACGGTGAGCTTTTCCGGATCGGCGCTGTCGAGGTGGTAGAGCGCCGGCTCGGAATCCTCCAGCGCCGCGGCGGCGGCGAAACCGCCTTCGAACTGCATGAAGCCGTCGGTGGACAGCACGTCATGGTCCCGCTGGTCCTGGTGGTGGACGAGCGCGTCGGCGCCTCCCACCCGGCGGCGGAACAATGCTGGCAGCGGCACACCCTCCAGCCCAGCACCATAGGCGTGGCAGCCGCCCTCCAGATAGGCGGCGCCGAAATCGGCCCGCGCGGTCCAGTCGCCGCGCGCGATCATGCCGGACAGCGCGGTGCCGTAGATGCCGGGGGCGGCGCCGAAGATGCGGGCGGTGGCCCAGCGGCGGGCGTCCTCCGCAGCGGTGCCGGATGTCGTGAGGCGCTGTTCCTCCGCCCGCGCGGTGGCGGCGAGCGGGTTGGTGTCGTCGGGCTCGTCCAATCCGGCGACGGCGCGAACCGCCTGATCGAACAGGGCGATCTGCTGCGGGAAGACGTCGCGAAACAGGCCGGAGATGCGCAGCGTCACATCCACCCGCGGGCGGCCGAGCACGCCGGCCGGCATGATCTCGTAGCCGGTGACGCGGCCGGAACCGTTCTCCCAGATCGGGCGGACGCCGAGCAGGGCCAGCGCCTGGGCCAGCTCGTCGCCGCCGGTGCGCATGGCCGGCGTGCCCCAGCAATCCACCACCAGCCGGCGCGGCCAGTCGCCATGGTCCTGCAGATAGCGGGTGATCAGCGCGTCCGCCGCCTGCCAGCCCAGCGTCCAGGCGGTCGGCGTCGGCACCCCGCGCGGGTCGAGCGCATAGAGGTTGCGTCCGGTCGGCAGGGTGTCCGCCCGCCCGCGCGCCGGCGAGCCGCCGGGGCCGGGGCGGACGAAGCGGCCGTCCAGCCCGTCGAGCAGCGCCCGCATCTCCGCCTCGCCGCAGGCGTCGACGGCAGTGGCGACCATGGCCGGGTCGGCGGTACGGGCAACGGCGGCGGTCAGGCGGTCGCGGCGCTCGCCGGCCGGGCTGTGGCCGAAGACATGCAGCCCGTCGCGGATCTGCAATTCCTTGATGTCGCAGAGATGGGCGTCCAGCCGCGACAGGATGGCGTCGGGATCGTCGTCTGGCCGCAGGTTGCAGTCGGCGGCGACACCGGATTTCCAGGCAAGGTCGAGAATCGTCTCGCGCAGCATGCCCAGCCGCCGCGGGTCCAGCCCGGTCGCCTGCGAATACTCGTCGATGGCGTTTTCCAGCGCGGCGAGTTCACCGTAGAGGCCTGATTCCACCGGCGGCGGGGTCAGATGGCCGATCAGCACGGCGCCGAGGCGGCGGCGGGCCTGCACCCCCTCGCCGGGATTGTTGACGATGAAGGGATAGAGCGTCGGCAGGGCGCCGCCGACGATCTCCGGCCAACAATCCGCCGATAGCGCCACCGCCTTGCCGGGCAGCCATTCCAGCGTGCCATGGGCGCCGACCTGGACCAGGGCGTGGATGCCCATGGTATGGCGCAGCCACAGGTAAAAGGCGAGATAGCCGTGGCTGGGGGGCGTGTCGGGGTCGTGATGCTGGGCGGTGGTCAGGGGACCGTGGCCGCGGCTGGGCTGCACCGCAACCACGGCATTGCCGCAAGGCAGGACGCGGAAGGCGAAGGCGCCGTCGCGGCAGGCGGGATCGGCGGCCGGCTCGCCCCAGGTCCCGGCGATGCGGGCGCGCAGCTCCGGCGGGGCGAGGCGGTGGTAGTCGGCCAGTGACAGGGTCGGGGTGGGGGCGGATGTCAGGGCCGCCATCAACTCGGCGCCCCCACCCAAGATGGTGTCCGGAATGGCGGACAGGCCGTAGCCCTCGGCGGACAGCCGGTGGAGCATCGCGATGGTGCTGGCTGGGCTGTCCAGGCCCACCGCATGACCGATGCCGCCGCCGGGGCCGGGATAGTCGGACAGCACCAGCGCCAGCCGCCGCTCCGCCCGAGCGGTGCGGGACAGGCGGACCCAGCTTGCCGCAAGGTCGGCGGTGAAGGCCACCCGGTCGGCGATCGGGCGCAGGGCCGGGGCCGCGAATTGCAGGTCGGGGTCGGGCTCGCCCGCCGTCTTGAAAGCGATGGCGCGGGCGATGATGCGGCCGTCCATCTCCGGAAGCACGACGTTCATGGCGAGGTCGGACGGCCCGAGGCCGCGCGAGGACGCCTGCCAGCCGGCTTCGGGCGTGGTGGCGAGGATGGCCTGAAGGACCGGGCTGCCGTTGGCCTCCAGCGGCGAGCCGTCGTCACGGGCGGCGGAGAAGGCGGTGGTGTTGACGACCACGGCGGCGTTCTGGGCGGTCAGGCTGGCGCGCATCCAGGCGGCGCAGTCCGGCTCCTTCAGGCTGGCGACGAACAGCGGGCGGGGGCTGAGTCCACGCTCGGCCAGCGCGTCGCACAGGGCATGGATAGGGGCGAGGTCGCCGGCCAGCAGGTGGGAGCGGTAGAAGACGACCGCCGCAACGGGAGCGTCGGGGGCGGCGGGGGCGTCGGGGGCGGCGGGACCGCTCCAGCCGTCATAAGCGCCGAAGCGCGGGACCGGAGCGGGTTCCTCATGGGGCAGGGGCGTGCCGGCCAGCGTCGAGGCGCAGGCCAGCAGATGGGCCATGTTGGCCGGGCCGCCCTCGGTGAAATAGCGCCACAGGCGGTCGGCGGCTGCGGGGGCGACGGTGCCGTAGGCGGTCAGGTTCGGGTCGGGCTGAGCCTCTCCCGACAGGACGGCCAGCGGGATGTTGCGCTCGCGGCACAGCGCGGACAGGCGGTCGAGGCCGTAGCGCCAATAGCCGCTGCCGCCGAGCAGGCGCAGGACCACCAGTTTCGCCTTGGCGACGATGGTGTCGGCGTAGAGATCGACCGACAGCGGATGGCCGAGCCGGTTGAGGTTGGCGAGGCGGAGGCTGGGCAAGCGGTCGCGTCCCGCCCGCCACGCGGCGGCGAGCGCGGTCAGGTCGCTGTCGGAAAAGGACAGCATGACGAGGTCGGCCGGCGTCTGCCCCAGGTCTTCCGCCTGGGGGCCGGCGTCCAGTTCGTCCTGGCGGGCGGCGAGCAGGTGCATGGATGTCCGCGGATACGTTCAAAGAGCGGGGACACTTGCCCCCACCCTAACCCTCCCCCGCTCTCGCGGGGGAGGGGACTAAGTGCTTGTGCGGAAGAGCGGCGGCAGTCCCTCCTCCGCGAGAGCGGGGGAGGTTAGGTGGGGTCTAACTCCGCACCAAACCTACTGTTGCCCAACAACCGCCCGCGTCACCGCGTCGCGGTCCAGCCCGGTCTCGCCGATCACCACCAGACGGCTGCGGCGCTCCTCGCCGGGCTTCCACAGGCGGTCGTAGTGGGTCTGGATGCGGGTGCCGACGCCCTGGACCAGCAGGCGCATCGGCTTGCCGGGCACGTCGATGAAGCCCTTCAGGCGCAGCACGCCATGCAGGCCGGCGACCTGCTCCAGCGTCATCGCCAGACGGGCGGGATCGGGCTGCGGCGGCAGCTCCACCACGAAGCTGGTGAAGTCGTCGTGGTCGTGGCCCTCTTCATCGTCGTGGTGGCTGGGACGGTTGTCGAGGTCATCCTCCACCGCCGCGCCGACGCCGAGCAGAACCAGCGGATCGACAGCGCCTTGGGAGGCCCGCACCAGCTTGGCGTCGCGGCCGACCGCGTGGGAGAGGGCGCCGCGGATCAGATCCTCGACGCGGGCGAGGTCGCCGGATGCTACCAGATCGGTCTTGTTGACGACGATCAGGTCGGCGCAGAGCAGCTGGTCCTCGAACACCTCTTCGATCGGCGTTTCGTGATCGACGGTGCCGGCGGCGTCGCGCTGGGCCTCCAGCGCGGCGGGATCGGGGGCGAAACGGCCCTCCGCCGCGGCGGAGGCGTCGACCACGGCGATGACGCCGTCCACCGTGACCCGCGTCTTGATCGCCGGCCAGTGGAAGGCCTGGACCAGCGGCTTCGGCAGGGCAAGGCCGCTGGTCTCGATGATGATATGCTCGGGCGGCTCCGGCCGGGCCAGCAGCTTCTCAATGGCCGGGACGAAGTCGTCGGCGACGGTGCAGCACAGGCAGCCGTTCGCCAGCTCGATCACGTCGTCTTCGGTGCAGGTCGGGTTGCCGCAGGCGCGCAGGATGTCGCCGTCGATGCCGACATCGCCGAACTCGTTGATGATCAGCGCCAGCCGGCGGCCGTCGGCCTTTTCCAGCAGGCCGCGGATCAGCGTGGTCTTGCCGGCGCCGAGGAAGCCGGTGATGACGGTCGCCGGAACCTTGCCGGCGGCCGTCTTGGAAAGTGCGGACATGGGACGTAACTCCTTAACGCGCGCCGGGCTGCACCCGCAGGGCCGGCCGTTGCTCGGCCTCGCCGACCAGCCCGCCCGTCAGCCAGCCGCAGACCGCGCCCAGGATCGCCCAGAACAGGGCGGCGCTGCCCAGCGAGGCGGTGACGAAATGGGCGGCCAACTCCGGCGGGACGGCGCCTTCGGCACTATCCGGATGGGGGGCCCCGACCAGATGGGGCAAGGCGGCGGCCAGTACGGCGGCGGCGATGACGAGGCGGTTGCGGGCGAAGGCGAGCGCGGCCATGCCGACGCCGGCCCCGGCCGCCGCGGCCAGCCACCAGAGCTGGCGCAGTTCCAGATCGGCCCCGGCCATGCCCGGCAGTTCCGGCGGCAGGCCGAAGGAGGGCGCCAGCGACACGGCGACGAAACCGCCTGCACCCCACACCAGCCCGCGCCGCGCATCCACCGGCCGGCCGGCCAGCAGCATCGCAGCCGACAGCAGCAGCGCATAGGCCACGCCGGTCAGCAGGTTGGAGACGATGGTCAGGCCGATGCGCTGCATCGCCTCCTCAAGCGTGGTGGGCACGCCTTCGCCGACCTCGCGCACGGGGTCGTGCTGGTGCGACGCGGCAGGTGCGCCGGCGAGGGCAGCCACGGCCGGCGCGGGCGGCGGAGTCACCACCTCGTATTTCTCGGCTTCGAGGATCAGCGGGATGGTCGTCGCCTGCTGAACGACGGAAGCGGCCGTGCCGGAGAGCACGCCCGCGACCAGGGCGGCTGTGAACAGCCGCTGGATCAGATCCATGACCCTGGCTTAGTGGCAGGGAAACGCGAAGGAGTGACGGGCATCGTGGGCCGCGTCGTGGATCTGCTGCGGCTGGGCGAAGCCGACGCCGTACAGCAGGAAGCTGCCCAGCAGGATCGCGGCGAAGGCGGCGACCGCGGTCTGGGCGGCGCTGCGGGTCGCGGAACCGGCGGCAGCGTGAAGCGAACGGGTGGTCATGGAACGAAATCCTTGCTGTCCCGCCACACCCGGCGGGGTTGGGAAAGGTCGATGTGTCCGCCGGCAGGTTTCCTGGCTCGCGGGTCGTCGCATCGCCGTCCGCCTTCCCGGCGCGAAGGCCAGTGGCATGATGGACGGGACGCTCGCCGCACACAGTTGCGGGGGCAGCCGCGGCATTGGACCCCGTGCAACGGAGATCCGCACCGCATTCCCTATTATCCCCGCCGCCCGTCAGGACGGGCAGGGCACCGTCGGACGGCCACCATCGCAGTGCGCTGCCGGTTTGGCAAGTCCGCAATATGGCGTCGGCCACACGGACGATCTTGCGCGCCGACATTTTGGATGGTGTCATGTTTGGCGGACAGAGTGTCCGCGATTCCGACACTTTCCGATGCCAGGGTCCGGAGCGGAGAGAGGGAGGCAGAGGCAAACCATCGGAGAAACAATGGGTCCACGGGCCCGAGCGAAGCGAACCCTGCCGTGGCACGCTTCGTGCGTACAACAATCGGTGAAACGTCCCGCCGCATGGCGGCCCCTGGGCCGGGAGCCCGGATATAAGCCCCGGGCACAAGCCCGGACATAAGGACGAACGGGAGGAGAATTCGCGACCGATGAACGCCGCACCGAACGACGACATCATCCTGGAAGCGCGCAATCTGACAAAGGAGTTCAAGGGCTTCGTGGCGGTGAAGGAGGTGAACCTGCAAGTCAAGCGGGGCACCATCCATGCGCTGATCGGCCCGAACGGCGCCGGCAAGAGCACGGTGTTCAACCTGCTGACCAAGTTCCTGACGCCCACGCGCGGCCAGATCCTCTACAAGGGCCGGGACATCACCCGCACCAAGCCGGCCGACATCGCGCTGATGGGGCTGGTCCGCTCCTTCCAGATCTCGGCCGTCTTCCCGCATCTCAGCGTGCTGGAGAATGTCCGGGTGGCGCTGCAGCGGCCGCTCGGCACCAGCTTCCATTTCTGGAAGTCCGAAGCGTCGCTCTACGACCTGCACGACCGGGCGCTGGAACTGATCGAGGCGGTGAACCTCACCCCCTGGGCCGGCCACACCGCCGCCGAGTTGCCCTATGGCCGCAAGCGCGCGCTGGAGATCGCCACCACGCTAGCGCTCGACCCGGAGGTGATGCTGCTGGACGAACCGCTGGCCGGCATGGGCCATGAGGACATCGAAGGCACCGCGGCGCTGATCAAGCGCGTCGCCGCCGACCGCACCGTGCTGATGGTGGAACACAACCTGTCGGTCGTCGCCCACCTGTCGGACACCATCACCGTCCTGCGCCGCGGCGAAATCCTGGCGGAGGGACCGTACGAGGTCGTCTCCAAGAACCCGCAGGTGATGGAAGCATACATGGGGACCGGACATGCCTGACGGGATGAACACCAAGACTGCCATGCTGGAGATCGCCGACCTGCACGGCTATTACGGCGAAAGCCATGTGCTGCACGGTGTCAGCCTGGAGGTGCGGCAGGGCGAGGTGGTGACGCTGCTGGGCCGCAACGGCGCCGGCAAGACCTCCACCATGCGCGCCATCATGGGGATCATGGGCAAGCGCACCGGCTCCATCCGATTCCAGGGGCAGGAGCTGATCGGCATGGCCCAGCACAAGATCCCGCGGCTGGGCATCGGCTATGTGCCGGAGGAGCGCGGCATCTTCTCCTCGCTCAGTGTCGACGAGAACCTGACGCTGCCGCCGGTGGTGAAGGACGGCGGGATGACGATCCCGCAGATCTACGACCTGTTCCCCAACCTAAAGGGCCGCGGCTCGACCCAGGGCACGCGGCTGTCGGGCGGCGAGCAGCAGATGCTGGCGATCGCCCGCATCCTGCGCACCGGCGCCACCATGATCCTGCTGGACGAACCGACCGAGGGTCTGGCCCCGGTCATCATCGAGCAGATCGGCGTGGCGGTGCGGGCGCTGAAGGCACGCGGCTTCACCATCGTGCTGGTGGAACAGAACTTCCGCTTCGCCGCCACCATCGCCGACCGCCATTACGTGATGGAGGAGGGCCATGTGGTCGACATGATCCCCAACGACCAGCTCGAAGCCAACATGGACAAGCTGCACACCTATCTCGGCGTGTAGCCCGTCCAGCCTTCCGATCATTCCCGGCATCGACGCCGCCCCACCCCAATCGAGGGCGGGGCGGCGGACGGCCGGAGCTTTGCCCGATTACGGCCGCAGGTTCCCGCAGCGGGGACCGGCCGACAATAAAACCAAGAGGGAGAGACCTTCCGATGCGCACGCTTCTTCTCGCCGGCACCGCCCTGCTGACGCTGGCCGGGACCGCAATTCCGGCCGCGGCCCAGGTGTCGGACAACGTCATCCGCATCGGCGTGATGAACGACCGCTCCGGCATCTACGCCGATCTGGCCGGCGAGGGGTCCGCCATCGCCGCGCGGATGGCGGCGGAGGAGTTCGGCAACAAGGTCGCCGGCGCCGCCATCGAGATCGTCGTCGCCGACCACCAGAACAAGGCCGACATCGCCGCGTCGAAGGCGCGCGAGTGGGTGGACACCGGCGGCGTCGACGTGATCGCCGACGTGCCGAACTCCGCCGCCGCGCTGGCGGTGCAGGGCATCACCAAGGACAAGAAGCGCATCTTCCTGATGTCCGGTCCGGGCGCCACGGCGCTGAGCGGTGCGCAGTGCAGCCCATACGGCTTCCACTGGACCTACGACAACTATGCCATGGCCGCCGGCACCGGCCGCGCCCTGTACGAGCAGGGCAAGAAGAAGTGGTTCTTCGTGACCGCCGACTACGCCTTCGGCCAATCGCTGGAGGAGGAGACCACCAAGATGGTGAAGTCGCTGGGCGGCACCATCTCCGGATCGGTGCGCCATCCGCTCGGCACCTCCGACTTCTCGTCCTTCCTGCTGCAGGCGCAGGGATCGGGGGCCGACGTGATCGGGCTGGCGAACGCCGGCGGCGACACCGTCAACGCCGTCAAGCAGGCGGCGGAATTCGGCATCACCCAGTCGGGCCAGAGCCTGGCCGGTCTGCTGATGTTCATCACCGACGTGAATGCGCTGGGGCTGCAGTCGGCCCAGGGGTTGATGCTGACCACCGGCTTCTATTGGGACATGGACGACCAGACGCGCGAATGGTCGAAGAAGTTCGAGGCCAAGGCCGGCAAGAAGCCGACCATGGTGCAGGCCGGCGTCTATTCGGCGGTGAAGCATTACCTGAAGTCGGTCGATGCGGCGAAGACCGATGACGCCGACAAGGTCACCGCCAAGATGCGCGAAATGCCGGTCGAGGACATGTTCGCCAAGAAGGGCAGGATCGCCGCCAACGGCCGCATGATCCACGACATGTATCTGGCCCAGGTGAAGACCCCGGCCGAGTCGAAGGGGGCCTGGGATTATTACAAGATCGTCAAGACCATCCCGGCCGACACCGCCTTCATGGACCCCAAGCAGAGCGGCTGCGCGCTGGTGAAGTGAGGGGGAGTTAGACCCCCACCCTAACCCTCCCCCGCTGGGCGGGGGAGGGGATTAGGCACTTGTTCGAATAGATTGCGGCAGTCCCTCCCCCGCCCAGCGGGGGAGGTTAGGTGGGGGCATTCGAAGCCGACAATTCCCACCCAGAAGAACAACAACCACGAACCGGGAGAGACGCGGATATGTTCAGCCTGCTGGGAGTTCCGCCCCAAGTCCTGTTCGGGCAGCTTCTGCTCGGCCTGATCAATGGTTCCTTCTACGCGCTGCTCAGCCTCGGGCTGGCGGTGATCTTCGGCATGTTGAACGTCATCAACTTCGCCCACGGCGCGCTCTACATGGTCGGCGCCTTCGTGGCGTGGCTGCTGCTCACCTATGCCGGGATCGGATACTGGGGGGCGCTGGTGCTGGCGCCGGTGGCCGTCGGGCTGCTGGGCATCGCGCTGGAAAAGTCGATGCTGTCGCGGCTCTACAAGCTCGACCATCTCTATGGCCTGCTGCTGACCTTCGGGCTGGCGCTGATCCTGGAAGGGGCCTTCCGCCACCAGTATGGCGTGTCGGGCCAGCCCTATCCGATCCCCGCAGCCCTCCAGGGCGGGCAAAACCTGGGCTTCATGTTCCTGCCGAACTATCGCGCCTGGGTGGTCGTCGCCTCGCTGACCATCTGCTTCGGCACCTGGTTCGCCATCGAGCGGACGAAGCTGGGCGCCTATCTGCGCGCGGCGACGGAGAATCCGACGCTGGTCCAGGCCTTCGGCATCAATGTGCCGGTGATGGTGTCGCTGACCTACGGCTTCGGCGTGGCGCTGGCCGGGCTGGCCGGCGTGCTGGCGGCGCCGATCTATCAGGTGTCGCCGCTGATGGGGACCAACCTGATCATCATCGTCTTCGCGGTGGTGGTGATCGGCGGCATGGGCTCCATCCTGGGCGCCATCGTCACCGGCCTGGGGCTGGGGCTGCTGGAGGGGCTGACCAAGGTCTTCTATCCGGAGGCGTCCAACATCGTCGTGTTCGTCGTGATGGCGATCGTTCTTCTCATCAAGCCCGCGGGCCTCTTCGGACGGGAGCGCTGATCCATGACCGTCGCCAGCAACGCCGCCACCATCGCCATGCGCGGGTCCTCCCGCGGCACCGGCACCATCCTGATCGCCGCCGCCCTGCTGCTGATCGCCCTCGCGGCACCCTTCGTGCTGTATCCCGTCTTCCTGATGAAGGTGCTGTGCTTCGCGCTGTTCGCCTGCGCCTTCAACCTGCTGATCGGCTTCGCCGGCCTGCTCAGCTTCGGCCATGCCGCCTTCTTCGGCGGCGCGGCCTACATCGCCGCCCATACGGTGAAGGTCTGGGGCTGGGCACCGGAGTTCGGCCTGCTCGCCGCCACCGCGGTGGCGGGAGCGATGGGGCTGGTCTTCGGCCTGATCGCCATCCGCCGCCAGGGCATCTATTTCGCCATGATCACGCTGGCGCTGAGCCAGATGATCTTCTTCCTGGCGCTGCAGCTGCCCTTCACCCATGGCGAGGACGGCATCCAGGGCGTGCCGCGCGGCATGCTGTTCGGTCTGTTCGACCTCAACCAGCCGCTGACCATGTACTACACCGTGCTGGCGATCTTCCTCGGCGGCTTCGCCCTGATCTGGCGCACGGTGCATTCGCCCTTCGGGCAGGTGCTGAAGGCGATCCGCGAGAACGAACCGCGTGCGGTCTCGCTCGGCTACCGCACCGACCGCTACAAGCTGGTCGCCTTCGTGCTGTCCGCCTCGCTGGCGGGTCTCGCCGGCGGGACCAAGGCCATCGTGTTCCAGCTCGCCAGCCTGACCGACGTGACGTGGCAGATGTCGGGCGAGGTGGTGCTGATGACGCTGCTGGGCGGCATGGGCACGCTGCTGGGGCCGGTGGTCGGCGCCGGGCTGGTGGTGACGCTGGAAAGCTATCTCGCCGCCACCAGCCTGCCGGTGCCGGTGGTGATCGGCTGCATCTTCGTCGTCTGCGTCCTGGTCTTCCGCCGCGGCATCGTCGGCGAACTGTTGGCCCGCCTGCCCAAGCGCGGGCACTGAGTCCGCCGTCCGTTTCCGCGAACTCCCCCAGGGGGGACCGAAAGGTCCCCCTCTTTTTCCTTTCTCCTACCCGCCCGGGTTGAAAATCACGAAGAAGAGAGAGGATATGGCGGAGGATGTAGAGAGCAGGTCCGGGTTGCCTTTTTAAAAAGCGTCCCGGCTTGCGGTGCCGTCAAGCTCTGGTCTGATGAACGGGTGCGGATCGACCTCGCGCACCCGCCTGATCCCGTGCGCCTTCCCTTTAATCCGACGGATGGGCTACTATGTTGACCTCTGATATTGTTGGCAAATTGCGTTGCAATGCAGCAGGCCCCAAAGCCGGCGCCGCAATGGGCCTCGACACCGGGACGACGAAGATCGGTCCCGTTTGGGAGGGTGACGTGGGCGACACCGTCGATTTCGAAGCGTTGCGCCAGCGCGCGGTGCACTCCCTGTTCGAACACCTGGAATCCATGTGCGTCGGCGCCGTCGCGGTCGACCACAATGGCCGCATCGCCTGGATGGACGAGAAATACAAGGCGCTGCTGGGCGTTCCCGGCGACCCGCGCGGCCGGCAGGTGGAGGACGTCATCCCCAACAGCCAGCTGCGCCGGGTGATCGACAGCGGCCAGCCCCAGCCGCTGGACATCATGGAGTTCGGCGACCGGTCCTTCGTGGTGACGCGGATGCCGCTGTTCGGTACCGACGGATCGATCATCGGCGCCATCGGCTTCGTGCTGTTCGACCGTGCCGAGTATCTGCGCCCGCTGGTCCGCAAATACGAGAAGATGCAGGAGGAGCTGACCCGCACCCAGCAGGAGCTGGCGCATGAGCGCCGCGCCAAATACTCCTTCTCCCAGTTCCTGGGCGCCAGTGAATCGATCCGCGAGATCAAGCGTCTGGGCCGCCGCGCCGCGCAAATGGACAGCACCGTCCTGCTGCTGGGGGAGACGGGGACGGGCAAGGAGCTTCTGGCCCAGGCCATCCATTCCGCCAGCCCGCGGGCGTCCAAGCCCTTCGTCGGCGTCAATGTCGCCGCCATTCCGGAAACTTTGCTGGAGGCGGAGTTCTTCGGCGTCGCCCCCGGCGCCTACACCGGCGCCGACCGCCGCCACCGCGAGGGCAAGTTCCAACTCGCCAATGGCGGTACCCTGTTCCTGGACGAGATCGGCGACATGCCGCTGCCGGTGCAGGCCAAGCTGCTGCGCGTCCTGCAGGAGCGGGAGATCGAGCCGCTCGGCTCCAACAAGGTGGTGCGGGTCGATGTCCGCATCATCGCCGCCACCAGCCGCGACCTGCACGCCCTGGTGCGCGAGAAGCAGTTCCGCGCCGACCTCTATTATCGGCTGAACGTGGTGCCGATCACCCTGCCGCCGCTGCGCGACCGCCCGGAGGACATCGAGAGCATCGCCGACCGCATCCTGGAGCAGTTGGCGATCCAGCAGGGCACGCCGCCGCGCGAGCTTCTGGAGTCGGCGGTGCAGGTGCTGCGCGACTATGACTGGCCGGGGAACGTCCGCGAGCTTTACAACACGCTGGAGCGGGTGGTGGCGCTGACCGACGCGCCGATCCTGACCGCGCCGCACATCCGCAGCGTTCTGCCCGGCATGCAGCATCCGGCCGGCGCCTCGGCCCTGCCGCTGGCGGCCGGCGCGCGACCGTTGCAGGAGGTGCTGCACGCCGCCGAACGCCACGCCATCGCCGCCGCGCTGGAGGAGGCCAACGGCGTCAAGGCGCGGGCCGCGAAGCTGCTGGGCATTTCCCGCGCGTCGCTGTACGAACGCATGGTGACGCTGGGGCTTGGGGCGACGCAGTAGGCGCCGGCATAGGCCTGCGGTCATAAATTTCGCATTGTGAAATGCTGTTTCATTGACCTGCCGTCCGGGCGCTGGCAGGATCGTCCCGCGACGTGTTGCGGGAGGATTGGGTCATGCGCAGGCGGGAAGAGGCTCTGGTCGCCGACGATCTGGCGGAGGACGAGAAGGACCCGCGTTTCGTCACGGCGCTGGCCCGCGGGCTGGAACTGCTGCGCGCCTTCCGCCGCAACGAATCGATGCTGGGCAACCTGGAGTTGGCGCAGCGCACCGGCCTGCCCAAGCCGACGGTGTCGCGGCTGACCTACACGCTGGCAAAGCTGGGCTATCTCGCCTACGACCAGAACACCGGCAAGTACCGGCTCGGCACCTCGGTGCTGGCGCTGGGCTATGCCAGCCTGTCGGGTATGGGCATCCGGCAGGTCGCCCGGCCGCTGATGCAGGAATTGGCCGACCAGACCGGCCTTGCCGTGGCGCTGGGCGGGCGCGACCGGCTGAGCATGATCTATCTGGAATGCTGCAAGGCGACCGGGCCGATCACCCTGTCGCTCGACGTCGGTTCCCACATCAAGCTGTCGACCACCGGCATGGGCCGCGCCTATCTGGCCGCCTTGCCGGAGGCGGAGCGCGCGCCGCTGATGGCGAAGCTGGAAGAGCATGAGGGGGAACGCTGGCCCGAGATCCGCGACGGCATCCTCCAGGCCATCGAGGATTACCGGACGCGCGGCTACTGCCGCTCCCTCGGCGCCTGGAAGTCGGAGGTGCACGCCGTCGGCGTTCCCTTCGTGCCGCGCGACGGATCGCAGGTGCTGGCCTTCAACTGCGGCGGGCCGGCCTTCATGGTCGATTTGCAGAAACTGGAGGAGGAGTTCGCGCCGCGGCTGGTGGCGATGGTCCGGCGGATCGACGCGACGCTGTTCAACGGGTGAGAGTGGGGGGGGACACCGAATTTAAATCGGGAGCAGCCGTTTACCCCTACGGATGCCCTTCTCCCCTTGCGGGAGAAGGGTTGGGATGAGGGGTGCAGCCGGCCGAGGCCGGGAGGAAGCGTTGAATTGCGCCCCTCACCCCAACCCCTCTCCCGCAAGGGGAGAGGGGCTTCAGCAATCGATCAAACCCAAATGCAATTGCCCCGATGCCAGGAACAACGCCGCCCTTGCCAGCATTGCCACGTCCCAGCTAACTGTTCGGACAGCCGACGCACCCCCCGGATCCCATGCTCGACAGTTTCCTGCTCGCCTTCACCGCCCTGTTTTCCATCGTCAATCCGCTGGCGATGGCACTGATCTTCAGTCAGGTGACGGCGGACAGCAGTCCGCGCGACCGGGCGCGGCTGGCCGGGCTGGTCAGCCTCTATTCGGCCATCGTGATGCTGACCGCGCTGTGGGCGGGCGCCTATGTGCTGAATTTCTTCGGCGTGTCGATGGCGGCACTGCGGATCGCCGGCGGCTTCGTGGTGGCGGAACGGGCCTGGGCGTTGCTGACCGCGCCGGAACGGCACGAGGCGCGCAAGCAGGAACAGGCGGCGCCGACCGGCGACAACGACCGGCTGGCGGAATCGGCCTTCTTCCCGATGACGATCCCCTTCACCACCGGGCCGGGCACCATCTCGGTCGCCATCGCTCTCGGCTCCACCCGCCCGACACGCGGGGCCGGCGGGCTGATGGAGTTCTTCATCGGCATGTCGGGCGCCGCGCTGGCGATCGCTGCGTTGATCTGGCTGTCCTACCGCTCCGCCGACCGCATCGTCGCCTTCCTGGGTCCGACGCGGGTGCGGGTGCTGACGCGGCTGTTCGCCTTCCTGCTGTTCTGCGTCGGCGTCCAGATCCTGCTGACCGGTGTTCTGGACGCCTTCCCGCTGCTGTCGCAGAAGGGCTGAATCTTCTTATCGAGCGTAAAGCCTGACATGTCAGGCTTTACGCTCGCCCTCAAACGGCGGGCGCGGCCGTCCGGCCGCTTGCCTTCGCAGGCATGGGCCTGCTTGGCCGCAGTCGCGGCCCTTACCGCCGAGCGTACGGCTCGGCGGTATCAGCCCTTCGGACGCAGGTCCTGCACGCGCTTGGCCTTGCCGATGGACCGGGCGATGCCGCCGGGTTCGACCACTTCGATGCGGGTGCTGATGCCGATCAGCGACTTGATCGAATGCTGCAGGTGCTTGGCGTGGCCGTCCCATTCCGATGGGTGGATGTCGTCATGCATCTCCACCCGGACGGCGAGGTTGTCCATGTGGCCGTCGCGGCTCACCACCAGCTCGTAATGGGGAGCGAGCGCGGGAATCTTGCAGATCAGCTCCTCGACCTGGGTCGGGAAGACGTTCACGCCGCGGATGATGAGCATGTCGTCCGACCGGCCGGTGATCTTGTCCATCCGCCGCATGCCGCGGGCGGTGGGCGGCAGCAGCCGGGTCAGGTCGCGGGTGCGGTAGCGGATGACCGGCATGCCCTGCTTGGTCAGCGTGGTGAAGACCAGCTCGCCGTATGAGCCGTCGGGCAGCACCTCGCCCGTTTCGGGGTCGATGATCTCGGGATAGAAATGGTCTTCCCAGATCACCGGACCGTCCTTGGTCTCCACGCATTCGGACGCGACGCCCGGCCCCATCACCTCCGACAGGCCGTAGATGTCGACGGCGTGGATGTTGAAGGTGCGCTCGATCTCCTCGCGCAGCGCGCCGGTCCACGGCTCGGCGCCGAAGATGCCGACGCGCAGGCTGGTGCTGCGCGGATCGATGCCCTGGCGGCGCATCTCGTCGGCGATGTTCAGCATGTAGGACGGCGTGACCATGATGATGGTCGGCTTGAAGTCCTGGATCAGCTGGACCTGCTTCTCGGTCTGGCCGCCCGACATCGGCACCACGGCGCAGCCCAGCCGCTCCGCCCCGTAATGGGCGCCGAGCCCGCCGGTGAACAGGCCATAGCCGTAGGCGATGTGCACGATGTCGTTGCGCGTGCCGCCCGCCGCCCGGATGGAGCGGGCGACGACCTCCGCCCACACGTCGATGTCGCCCTTGGTGTAGCCGACCACCGTCGGCCGCCCGGTGGTGCCGCTGGAGGCATGGACGCGCACGATGTCCTCCATCGGCACGGCGAACATGCCGTAGGGATAGGCGCGGCGCAGGTCGTCCTTCACCGTGAAGGGGAACAGCGCCAGATCCTTCAGTTCCTTGAAGTCGTCGGGGTGGACGCCCTTCGCCTCGCACTTGGCGCGGAAGGACTCGACGTTGGCGTAGGAATGGCGCAGCGACCATGCCAGCCGCTCCGTCTGCATGCCCAAGATCTCGTCGCGGCTGGCGAACTCGTAGCGGTCCATGCCGGCTTTCGCGCCCTGGTTAACGCCGGTATCGGTCATGATGGACATGGTGCGCTTCTCCCTTCGTACTGATGCCCGGCGCTTGACGGCCGGTGTTGGCCCTATTCGATGCCAAATTCCCTTCAGACCCGCTCCACCATCATGGCGATGCCCTGGCCGACGCCGATGCACATGGTGCAGAGCGCGCGAGTCGCCTTGCGGTCCTCCAACTCCATCACCGCGCTGGCGACCAGTCGGGTGCCGCTGGCGCCCAGCGGGTGGCCGAGCGCGATGGCGCCGCCGTTGGGGTTCACATGCTCGGCATCGTCGGGCAGGCCCAGCATGCGCAGAACGGCGAGGCCCTGGGCGGCGAAGGCCTCGTTCAACTCGATCACGTCGACGTCGCCGATGGAGAGGCCAAGGCGGGCCAGCAGCTTCTGCGTGGCCGGGGCCGGGCCGATGCCCATGACGCGCGGCGCCACGCCGGCCACCGCGGTGCCGACGACACGGGCGCGCGGGGTCAGGCCATAGCGCTTGACCGCGTCCTCGGACGCCACGATCACCGCAGCGGCGCCGTCATTGACACCCGACGCGTTGCCGGCGGTGACGCTGCCGCCTTCCTTGCGGAAGGGGGTGGAGAGCCTGGCCAGCGCCTCCAGCGTGGTGTCGGGACGCAGATGCTCGTCGGCGGCGACGATGGTCGGCTCGCCCTTGCGGCGGGGGATGGAGACCGGGACGATCTCGCGGGCGAGGCGGCCCGACTCCTGGGCACGGCCGGCGCGCTGCTGGCTGCGGACGGCGAAGGCGTCCTGGTCGGCGCGGGAGATGGCGTAGTCGGCGGCGACGTTCTCCGCCGTCTCCGGCATGCTGTCGATGCCGAACTTCGCCTTCATCAGCGGATTGACGAAGCGCCAGCCGATGGTGGTGTCGAAGATCTCCGCCTGCCGGGAGAAGGCGCTGTCGGACTTGCCCATGACGAAGGGGGCGCGGGTCATGCTCTCCACGCCGCCGGCGACGATCAGATCGGCCTCGCCGGCCTTGATGGCGCGGGCGGCCATGCCGATGCTGTCCATCCCGGAGCCGCAGAGGCGGTTGACCGTGGTGCCGGGAACCGCTTCCGGCAATCCTGCCAGCAATGCTGCCATGCGGGCGACGTTGCGGTTGTCCTCGCCGGCCTGGTTGGCGCAGCCGAGGATCACGTCGTCGACGGCGGACCATTCGACACCGGGATTGCGCTCCACCAGCGCCCTCAGCGGCACTGCGGCGAGGTCGTCCGGGCGCACCGCGGCCAGCCCGCCGCCGTAACGGCCGAAGGGGGTGCGGACGGCATCGCAGATGTAGGCTTCACGCATGGTTCGCTCCAGAAACTAACAGATGGGGATCGTGGGCGTGGCCGCCAGGGGCGGTCATTCCGCCCGGATCACTCGACCGGAATCACGGTCCCCGCGATGCGCGCCGACTGGCCGCGGAACAGGCCGACCACCGTGCCGTCCTGTTTGGTGACGGTGACGTCGTAGACGCCGGAGCGGCCGCGCTTGTGGACCTCCCGGCATTCGGCGGTCAGCACGTCGCCCAACCTGGCCGGGGCCGGGAAGGTGATGGAGCAGCCAGCCGCCACCGTCACCTCGTTGGCCGCGTTGCAGGCATAGGCGAAGGCGGTGTCGGCCAGCGTGAAGGTCATGCCGCCATGGCCGATGTCGTGGCCGTTCACCATGTCCTTGCGCACCGTCATCGTCATGCGGGAATAGCCGGGGGCGATCTCCAGCAGCTCGATGCCATGGGCCTGGGCGCAATGGTCGCGCTCGTACATGCCGCGGCCGACCGCTTCGGCGAGGCTTTGGGGATCGGTGTAGGTCTCAGCCATGGAAGCGGTTTCCTCCGGAAATCTTGCGGCGCAACAGGGCGGACGCGCGGTAGCGGTCCTCGCCGTAGGTGCGGGCCAGCGCGTCGAGAACGCCCAGCACATGGGGCAGGCCGATGCGGTCGGCCCAGGCCAGCGGCCCCAGCGGGTAGTTCACGCCCTTGGTCATTGCGATGTCGATATCGGCGGCGCTGGCGACGCCCTGCATCGTCGCGTCCGCCGCCTCGTTGGCGAGCATGGCGACGGTGCGCATCACCACCAGACCGGGGGCGTCGTCGATCACCGACACCGCCTTGCCCAGCGCCTGGAACAGCCAGGCGGCGGCGGCGACCGCTTCGGACGGCGTGCCGTCGGCGGGGGCCAGCGCCACGCGGGTCGCCTTGGCGTAGTCCAGCGCGAGGTCGAACAGCACCAGCGGGGCAATGCCGTCCTCCGCCGCACGGGCGGTGGCGGTGCGGCCGTCGGTCAGGGCCAGCGTGACGCCATCGGCGACGAGCACGCCGGGGCCGGCGGTCTCCTCGACGGCGATGCCAGCCTCGCGCAGAAGCCCAAACAGCGCAGCGGCGGGGCCGAGGTCGCCCTGCAAGACAACCCGCTGCGGCTTGGGCGCCGGTTCGGCGCTGCACGGCACCGGCTTGGCGGCGCCGGGACTGTGGTCGTAGAAGCCGCAGCCGGTCTTGCGGCCGAGACGCCCGGCCTCCACCAGCTCCTGCTGGATCAGCGAGGGCTGGAAGCGCGGATCGCCGAAATAGGCGGCGTGGACCGAGCGGGTGACGGCGAAGTTCACGTCATGGCCGATCAGGTCCATCAGCTCGAACGGCCCCATGCGGAAGCCGCCGGCCTCGCGCATCACGGCGTCGATGGTGGCGGGATCGGCTGCCTGCTCCTGCACCAGCCGCAGCCCTTCGGCGTAGAAGGGGCGGGCGACGCGGTTAACGATGAAGCCGGGGGTGGAGCGGCAGCGGACCGGGCTCTTGCCCCAGCCCTTCGCCGTGTCGAACAGCGTGTCGAGCACCGCCGGATCGGTGGCGAGCCCGCTGACGATCTCCACCAGCGCCATCAGCGGCGCCGGATTGAAGAAATGCAGGCCGGCCAGCCGTTCCGGCTGCTGCACCCCGGCGCCGATGGCGGTGACCGACAGCGACGAGGTGTTGGTGGCGAGGATGGCATCGCGCCCGACGATGCCCTCAAGCTCCGCGAACAGGCGGCGCTTGACGTCGAGGTCCTCGACGATGGCCTCCACCACCAGACCGGCGGGGGCGAGGTCGGACAGGCCGTTCACCGCGCGCAGCCGGTCCACGGTGGCGTCGCGCTCCGCCGCGGTGCGCTTGCCCTTCTCGACCAGCGTGGTCAGCGCCTTGGCGATGGACTCGACGGCGGCCTGCGCGGCGCCGGGGCGGGTGTCTACCAGCAGGACCGGATGGCCGGCCTGCGCCGCGACCTGGGCGATGCCCTGGCCCATGGCCCCGGCCCCGACCACCGCGACGGTGACGGACGGATCGAGCGCCGCCATCACCGCCCCTCGAACTTCGGCGCGCGCTTCTCGACGAAGGCGGAAACGCCCTCGCGATAGTCATGCGTGCGGCCCGCGTCGCGCTGGAGATCGCGTTCCAGGTCGAGCTGGGTGTCGAGGTCGTTGGCGGAGGAGGCGTTGAGCGCCTGCTTGATGAGGGCCAGACCGCGCGTCGGCTGGGTGGCGAGCTGGCGGGCGAGCGCGCCGGCCTCCGCCATCAGCCTGTCGTCGTCAACCGCCTTCCAGATCATGCCCCAGGCTTCCGCCTGCTCGGCCGAGACCTTGTCGCCGAGCATGGCGAGGCCCATGGCGCGGGCATGGCCGACCAGACGCGGCAGGGTCCAGGTCCCGCCGCTGTCGGGGATCAGCCCGATCTTGCAGAAAGCCTGGATGAAGCTGGCCGACCGCGCCGCCAGCACGATGTCGCAGGCGAGAGCGATGTTGGCGCCAGCCCCGGCGGCGACGCCGTTGACGGCGCAGACCACCGGCATCGGCAGGGCACGCAAGGACCGGACCAGCGGGTTGTAGTTGGTTTCTATCGACACGCCGAGATCGGGACCCTGGGCGCCCGGCGCGACGGCGCGGTCGGACAGATCCTGCCCGGCGCAGAAGCCGCGCCCGGCGCCGGTCAGCAGCAGGCAGCGCACGGCCTTGTCGTCGCGGACCTCGCCGACGGCCTCGCGCAGTTCCTCATGCATCGCCGCGGTGAAGCTGTTCAGCCGGTCGGGCCGGTTCAGCGTGATGGTGGCGACGCCGTCGGCGATGTCGAGAAGGATGGTCTTGTCGGCAGTCATTGCGCGGCCTCCAGAACCGGAACGCGGCTCTGCACCACGCGGAAGCGGTTGGCGACGAAGGCGAGGTCGCACAGTGCCGCATTGGCCGCCGGGTTGGCGCCGGTGCCGTGGAAGTCGCTGAAGGCCGCCGACTGGTTGACGAAGACGCCGCCGGTGAGGTTGACCGACAGGGCGACGCCGGCCTCGACGAACAGGTCGGTCGCCTGCTCGATCAGCTGCGGGTCGGTGCTGTAGAGGCCGGTGGTCAGCGCGCCCTTGGTCCGGGTCAGGCGGGCGGCACGTTCCAGGCTGTCGGCGGTGCTGTCGGTCTTCACGATGATGGAGATCGGGCCGAACAGCTCATGGCCGTACTTGTCCTCCTCATCCGCGTCCATGGTCAGGATCAAGGGCGTGCGGATGCGGGCGTCCGGGAACTTCGGATGGGCGATGGCGCGCGAGGGCAGCACGACGGTGCCCAGCTTGGCGGCCTCGTCGATGCGGGCCAGCGTCGCGTCGGACTGGATGGCGCCCAGCACCTCCACCGCGCGTTCCGGGTCGGACAGGAACTTGTCGACGCCGCCGGCCAGCGCCGAGACGACCTGATCGAAGCTCATGCGGTCAGGGCCAGCCTGGATGCCGTCCTTGGGCACGAAGATGACCTTGGTCGTCGTGCACATCTGGCCGGAATAGAGGCTGAGCGTGAAGGCGAGGTTGCGCACCATGCCCTTGGGATCGTCGGTGCCGTCGATCACCACCGTGTTGACGCCGGCCTTCTCGGTATAGACCTGGGCCTGACGGGCGTTCTGCTCCAGCCAGTCGCCGAAGCCGGTGGAGCCGGTGTAGTCGATCACCGCCACTTCCGGCCGCAGCGCCAGATCCTTGGCGACGGTGTCGCCGATGGCGAGCGTGACGAGGTTGGGGTCGAGCCCGCACTCCGCCAGCACCTCGCGTGCGATCTTCACGGTGATGGCGAGCGGCAGGATGGCGGTCGGGCCGGGCTTCACGATCACCGCGTTGCCGGTGACGAGGCTGGCGAACAGGCCGGGATAGCCGTTCCAGGTCGGGAAGGTGGCGCAGCCGATGACCAGCCCGACGCCGCGGCCCACCACCTCGAAGCGCTTGTCCATCACCAGCGGCGGGTTCTTGCCCTGCGGCTTCTCCCAGCGCGCCGCCGGGGTCTGGTCGGTCATCGCCTTCCAGCCATAGGCCACCGCCTCAAGCCCGCGGTCCTGGGCGTGCGGGGCGCCGGCCTGGAAGGCCATCATGAAGGCTTGGCCGGTGGTGTGCATCACCGCATTGGCGATCTCGAAGGACCGCGCGTTCAGCCGCTTCAGGATTTCCAGGCAGACGCCGGCCCGGCCGTTCGGGCCCGCCTTGCGCCAGCCCGGCATCGCCGCCTTGGCCGCCTTCACCAGCGCATCGACGTCCGACACCGGATAGGTGATGCCAAGGTCGAAGCCGAAGGGCGAACGCTCGCCACCCACCGTACCGGTCACGCCCGGCTGGTCCAGTTCGAAAGGCTTGTCGCGGTATGCCGCGAAGGCCGCCTCGCCATCCGTCGCCGCCGTCTCGCCATAGGCGCGCGGGCTCGGCATTTCGGGGAAGGCCGACCAGTAGGCGCGGCTGCGGCAGGCCTCCACGGCCTTCTGCAGCGTCGCCTCGTGCGTCTCGAACAGGCTCTGCGGGGTGGTGGTCATGGCGGGGCGTTTCCTTATTGTCGTTGGATCAGGCGGCGTCGGATCAGGCGGCGTCGAAATCGATGACGACCCGTTCGGTCAGCGGGCGCGACTGGCAGGTCAGGACATAGCCGGCCTCGATCTCCCACGCTTCCAGCGAGTAGTTCTCGGCCATCTCCACCTTGCCTTCGCGGACCTTGGCGCGGCAGGTGCAGCAGACGCCGGACTTGCAGGAATAGGGCAGGTCGGCGCCGTGCCGGTGGGCGGCGTCGAGGATGCTCTCGCCATCGTAGGGCAGCGTGAATTCCTTGCGCTTGCCGTCCTGCAGGATGGCGATGGTCGCGGCATCGGTGGGGGTGTCGGCCGCCACCTTCCTGACCGTGGGCCGCGCGGCGGTCGTGGTGCCGAACAGCTCGACATGGATGTTGGCGGGCGGCGTGCCGCAGGCGGCCAGCGCGTCGCGCACCTCCTCCACCATCGGCTGGGGACCGCAGAGGAAGGCGGCGTCGATGTCCTCGGCTTTCAGCGGACCGGCGCAGAGTTCGCGCACCAGACCGGCGCCGATCCGGCCGCCCAGCAGTCCGGCCTCTTCCGGCTCGCGGCTCAGCACATGGTGGATCACCAGCCGGCCGATGTAGCGGTTCTTCAGGTCCTCCAGCTCTTCCCGGAAGATGATGGAGGTGACGGTGCGGTTGCCGTAGACCAGGACGAAGCGGCTCTTCGGCTCCTGCGCCAGCACGGTCTTCAGGATCGACATCACCGGGGTGATGCCGCTGCCGGCGGCGAAGGCGACATAGGTGCGGGCGGCGTTCGGGTCGATGGGGGTGTGGAAGCGCCCCATCGGCGTCATCACCTCCAGCACGGCGCCCGGCGCCAGCGACTGGTTGGCGTGGGTGGAGAACAGGCCGCCATCGACCTTCTTCACCGCCACGCGCAGCTCGCCCTCGTCCACGCCGGAGCAGATGGAATAGGAGCGACGTATTTCCTCGTCCCCGATGTGGGTCTTGAGGGTCAGGTACTGGCCCTGGACGAAGCGGAAACGGTCGGCGAGATCGGCCGGCACGTCGAAGGCGATCGACACGGTGTCCGCGGTCTCCCGGCGGCACTCGCGGATGGTCAGCGGGTGGAAGCTGGGGCTGGTCATGGGGTGGTCCTCGGTCGAGCCGGTTGGGGGCGGGCCGGTGGAGTGGTCGCGGCAGTGGTTGCGGCGCTTGCCCCCACCCCAACCCTCCCCCGCTGGGCGGAGGAGGGGGCAAGTGCTTGTTCGGGAGAGCGGCGGCAGTTCCCTCCCCTGCGAAGCGGGGGAGGGTTAGAGTGGGGGCAAGTGCGGCCGGCGCTTCCACTCAATGGCATTTGAACACGTCGAACGGTTCGAGGCAGGCGTTGCAGGCGTGCAGCGCCTTGCAGGCGGTGGAGCCGAAGCGGCTGATCTGGCGGGTGTCCTCCGAGCCGCAGCGCGGGCAGGCGATCACCTCGTCGGGCGCGGTCAGCGACCGCTTGCCGGAATGCGGCGGCGGGACGATGCCGACCTCGGCCAGCTTTTCCCGGCCGGTGTCGCTGATCCAGTCGGTCGTCCAGGGCGGGGCGATCACCACCGAGACGCGGGCGTCGAGGCGCGCGCGGGCCAGCGCGGTTTCCGCCTCAAGCACGATGACGTTGGTGGCGGGGCATCCGGAATAGGTCGGCGTCAGGGCCACCGAAAGCCGGCCCTCGTCATCCGCTGAAACCGCGCGGACGATGCCGAGATCGACGATGCTCAGCACCGGGATCTCCGGATCCATCACCCCGGCCAGCGCCTCCCAGGCGGCCTTCACGACCGCGTCGGCACCCGGTTCCGGTCCCCAGCAGCCTGCTGCATCCGGCATCTCGGCCTCACCAATTTGCGTCGGGGTAGGCGCGCGGCAGGAACTGCATCTCGGCCAGCAGATAGCCCAGATGCTCGCTGTGCTCGCCGCGGCGGCCACCCTTCTGCATCCAGCCGTCGGCCGGGCGGTCGAGTGTCGCTTCATCAAGCACTGCCTCGACGCGGGCGGTCCAGCCGGCCTTCAGCCCGGCCGGGTCGGGGACGATGCCGGCGGCGACCAGCGCCTGTTCGGCCTCGTCACGCTCGAACATCTCGCCGGTGTAGGGCCAGAGGCGGCCCAGCGCGTCGGCGACCTTGGCGTGGCTGACGTCGGTGCCGTCGCCCAGCCGCACCAGCCAGTCGCCGCTGTGGCGGACGTGATAGCGCACCTCCTTCACCGCCTTGGCGGCGATGCCGGCCAGCGTGGCGTCCGTCGAGGAGCAGAGCCGCTCGTACATCTCCACCGACCAGGCGTCGTGCAGGAACTGGCGGACGATGGTGTGGCCGAAGTCGCGGTTGGGCTGCTCGACCAGCAAATGGTTGCGGTAGTCGAAGACGTCGCGCCGGTAGGCGAGGCGGTCCTCGTCGCGGCCCTTGCCTTCCAGCTCGCCGGCGTAGGTCAGCAGCATGCGCGCATGGCCGACGAGGTCGAGCGCGACGTTGGTCAGCGCGATGTCCTCTTCCAGCTCCGGCGCATGGCCGCACCATTCCGACAGCCGGTGCCCCAGCACCAGCGACGTGTCGCCCAGCCGCAGCGTGTAGCCGAACAGGGCTTCTTCGAGATCCGTGCTCATCAGATATTCTTCACGTCGGCTGGGATGTCGTAGAAGGTCGGGTGGCGATAGACCTTGTCGTCGGCCGGATCGAACAGGCTGGCCTTCTCCGACGGGTCAGACGCCGCGATGCTGGAGGCCGGAACCGCCCAGATGCTGACGCCCTCGCCGCGGCGGGTGTAGACGTCGCGGGCATTGTCCAGCGCCATGCGGGCGTCGGCGGCGTGCAGGCTGCCGACATGCTTGTGCGACAACCCGTTCTTCGGCCGGATGAAGATCTCGAACAGCGGCCAGTCCTTACGGTCCATCGTCTCGTTCCCTCGGATTTCTTGGGTCAGCCGGCCTTCTTCAGGGCGCGCTGCTTGCGTTTGGCGGCGTGGGCGACGGCGGCCTCGCGCACCCAGGCGCCGTCGTCCCACGCCTTGCGGCGGGCCTCGATGCGCTCGCGGTTGCAGGGGCCGTTGCCCTTCAGGATCTCGTTGAACTCGGTCCAGTCGATGGCGCCGAATTCGTAATGGCCGGTCTCGGCATTGAAGCGCAGCTCCGGGTCCGGGATGGTCAGGCCCAGGAACTCCGCCTGCGGTACCGTGGCGTCGACGAAGCGCTGGCGCAGCTCGTCATTGGAGAAGCGCTTGATCTTCCAGGCCATGTTCTGGGCGGAGTGGGCGGACTGGTCGTCCGACGGGCCGAACATCATCAGCGACGGCCACCACCAGCGGTTCAGCGCGTCCTGCGCCATCCGCTTCTGCTCCGCCGTGCCCTGGGCCAGCGCCAGCATCAGCTCGTAGCCCTGGCGCTGGTGGAAGCTCTCCTCCCGGCAGATGCGGACCATGGCGCGGGCATAGGGACCGTAGGAGCAGCGGCAGAGCGGCACCTGGTTCATGATCGCCGCGCCGTCGACCAGCCAGCCGATGGCGCCGATGTCGGCCCAGGTCGGGGTCGGGTAGTTGAAGATGCTGGAATATTTGGCCTTGCCCGACAGCAGTTGCCCGACCAGCTCGTCGCGCGATACGCCCAGCGTCTCGGCGGCGCTGTAGAGATAGAGGCCGTGCCCGCCCTCGTCCTGCACCTTGGCCAGCAGGGCCACCTTGCGGCGCAGCGTCGGCGCGCGGGTGATCCAGTTTCCTTCCGGCAGCATGCCGACGATTTCCGAATGGGCGTGCTGCGAGATCTGGCGGACCAGCGTGCGGCGGTAGCCCTCCGGCATCCAGTCGCGCGGCTCGATCTTCTCTTCGGCATCGACGCGCTCCTGGAAGCGGCCCTGGAGAGCGGCTTCCTGTTCCGTCACCAGCCGGGGAGACGGTTGAGCGCCCTGCTCGGTCTTGGCATCCAAACCTTGCGTGTACATCGGCATCCCCGAGATGGATTGCGCGTCCAGCGAACAATTTCTCAGGGAAAATTATGATACAGATCAACGACTGTAAAGCGGAAATATGTGTCGCTTCTGGGGTGGCGTGATGGAGGCGGGAGAAAGCGTTTTTATTCAGATAGTTAAGTTCGATTGTTGGGATGGCGTTGGGGCTGCGTCCTACTGGAAAAGGATGAGCGAAGGGATTCGCCGATACACGGACGGTATGGTTTGTCGGAATTTGTGCGATGCGGAAGAGGCAGGCTGAAGGGGGAGATGTGCTGCCTCAGGTATAACTGACTATGGCGCTGGAATATCCCCTCTCCCCCCGGGGAGAGGGTTAGGGTGAGCGCGACGCATTGCGTGGATTTTCAAGAATCCTCGCCACGCATGCCCCCACCCTGACCCTCCCCCGCTGAGCGGGGGAGGGGACTGGTGTTGGTTGGGGGCGAAGGTCTTGGAAGCGGAGAGAGGCTTACGCCTTCGGGCGGTCTTCGCCGTCCGGGCGGGTGCCGTTGTGGTGTTGGGGGGCGCCGGAGAAGGCGCGTTCCAGGCGGCGCGGCGCGCGGATCAGGTGGAGGTACAGTTCGTCGAACTGGCCGACGGAGGCGAGCTGGCGCACGTCGTTGACGGTGATGCGTTGGCCGTTCAACTCGATCAGGCCGCTGTCGCGCAGGCGGCGGAGGGTGCGGTTGATGTGGACGATGCTCAGCCCCAGCGCGTCGGCCAGGATCTCCTGCGTCACCGGCAGCACGAAATGCCCGTCGGCCGCCATGTTGACGATGCTGAGCCGGCGCAGAAGCTCCACGATCAGGTGGGCGGTGCGTTCCAGCGCGGTGCGCCGGCCCAGGCTGAGCAGGCGTTCGGCGACGATGGCCTCCTCCCGCGCGCCGGACCAGGCGAGGGCGGCGGCAAGACGCGGGAAGGAGCGGAAAAGCTCACCGATCCGTTCGGGCGGAAAGCTCGCCACCTCCACTGCGGTCAGGGTGGTGACGCTGTGGTCCGCGGATTCGAACAGCGTGCAATACATGCCGATGAGATCGCCGGGCAGGACGAAGTTAACCACCTGACGCCGGCCGTCCGGCAAGGCTTTGTGACGGATTGCCCAGCCGTCGCGCATGATGCGGACATCCCGGTATCTTTCGCCCTGCTGGAGAAGATCCGTCCGGGGCGGCTCGCGCACGATCGTCCTTTCCAAATCGGAAAGGTACGATTTCTCCTCATCCGACAGAACGAGGTAGCTGCTCAATTTGAGCCACAATGGAGTGTGCTCGATGGCGCGGCTCGCCGGGGCGCGAGTCATGATCGTCTCTTTGCCTTCTTTGTCCTAATATTGGCGCCTTGATGAACGGATGCGAAGTTCAACCGGTTCCGCGTCGTATCGAACGTTTAAGGCTTTCGATAAAAGGGGCTACAACATAGGTTAATCGGCCCGATATTTTCTTCGAACGTGGTGTGACGCGCCACAGACCCCGCTGTTGTTCCTATGCCTTTTGCGATGCCGGATGGGCAGCACCGGCGCCGGGGCAATGCGTGGAACAAGCAGACGGGGGGCATGATGACGGCGGAGGAAGAGGCGGCGGGCATGGCCGCTCTCTCGATTTGTGAATCGCTGGTGATCGCAATGGTTGAAAAGGGTCTATTGACGCCCGAGGAGGCGCGGGGCGCGCTGGAAGACGCGGCGGCAGCCCATCTGCGGCAGGAAATACGTGACCCGGCACACCGCCAGGAAATGGCGGTGCGCGCCATAGAGCGGCTCGCCCTCCAGGTCGATGCCGCCGGGCAATCCCAGCGCGGGTAGCGTGCCGACGGCAGGAAGCGGCCGGCCGGCGCGTTCAGCCCTTCAGGATGGCTGAGTCGCGGCGGCCGGCGCCTTCAGGTGTGGGCCCGCGGGCGTCGTCGCGGTCAACCCCGGCCAGCAGCGCGTCGCTCAGCAACTGCGCCACCTCCTTGGCGGCGATGGGTTTGTGCAGGATGCGATAGCCGCTGGCCTCGGCGTCGGCGATGCGTTCGGGCGCGGTGTCGCCGGTCAGCACGACGCTGAGGGGCGATGCGTGCTCCTGCTCCTTCAGTGCGGTCTCAACCGCGTGGATCGCCTGCAGCCCGGTGGCGCCCGCCTCCAGCCGGTAGTCGGCAATCACCAGATCGGGCGGGCGCGGTTGCTCCCGCAGCAGGCGGAGCGCGTGGCCGGCGCTGTCCGCCGCGATCGCCCGCCAGCCGAGATCCTCGATCAGCAGGGTCAGCCCCTCGCGCACCAGCGGGTCGTCGTCGATCACCAGCGCGATGCCGCGCCCCGGTTGCGGGGCATGCTCCGCCGCCTCGGCCGCAGGTGAGATGGCCGGCGCGGACAGGGCCGGCATCGGGATCTCCAGCGTGAAGCAGGAGCCGCGGTTGGGCCGGGAGGCGACATGCACCCGGTATCCCAGCAGCCGCGCCAGCCGGTCGACGATGGCGAGCCCCAGCCCCAGCCCCTTGCCGCGGTCGCGGGTGGGATTGGAAATCTGGTAGAACTCGTGGAAGATCCGCTCCAGATGCTCCGGCGGAATGCCGATGCCGGTGTCGTGGATCTGGATGCGCAAGGTTCCGGAGCCATGGCGGCAGCCCAGCAGGATGCGGCCATGGTCGGTGTAGCGCAGTGCGTTCTCCACCAGATTGCGGATGATCCGCTCCAGCAGGGCCGGGTCGGCGTTCAGGGTCACGTCGGTGGGAACGCTGCGGAAGGCAATGCCCTTCTCCGCGGCGCGGAGCCGGTATTCCCCCTCCAGCCGCGCGAAGATGGCGCCGAGAGACACCGTCTGCACGTTGGGGGAGACGGTGCCGGCATCCAGCTTCGAGATGTCCAGGATGGCGTCGAGCAGCCGGCACAGCGCGTCCATCGACGCCTCGATGCTGCCGACCAGTGATGCTGCGGGATGGTCGCCCAGCCTCAGCGCCAGCGCCGAGGTCAGCAGGACCAGCGACTGTACCGGCTGGCGCAGATCGTGGCTGGCGGCGGCCAGGAAATGGGTCTTTGCGGCGTTGGCGCGCTCCGCCACCATCAGCGCCATCACCGCCTCCTGGCGCGAACGCTCCGCCTCGTTGCGGGCGCTTTCGGCTTCGGCGCGCGCCTGTTCGGCGCGTTCGGCCAGCGTGCGCTGGATGGTGATCTCCTCCGCCGCGCGCATCTCGCGCTCGCGCTGGATCGCCGCGATATGGTCCAGCATGGCATTGAAGCCGCGGGCCAGCGCCGACACCTCGTCGCTGCCGCGCACCCTGGCGCGCTGGCCGGTGAAGCCGTCGGTGGCGATGGAGCCGGCCAGCCGTTCCAGTTCGCGCAGGGAGCGGGTCATGTGGCTGCCGACGGCGCGGCTGCCGATATAGATCGCCAGCAGGGCGGCTACGGCGACCAGACCATAGGCCGGCAGCATCCAGGACAGCAGGGCGGTGGTCGGCGTGCGCGGCGCCTCCAGCCGAAGCTGCAGCCCGAGCGTCGAGAGCCTGTTCGGCACGGTGAGCGGAACGGTCACCGCGATCATGTCCGGGGTCAGCGGCTGCGGTTCCTCCCCGGTGTGCAGCAGCTCCGCCTCCGGATGCAGCACCAGGGAGTCGAGTGGAACCTTGTAGAGCAGCGCCCCTTCCGGCGAGCTGGTGCGGGAATAGATCAGCATCTCCGCCGCCAGCAGGTAATGGGTGTCGTCCTGGTGGATCACGGTGGCGGCCGGCTTTCCGGCGGCGATTGCCGCGCGGAGCCAGGCCATATCGGTGGGACCGATGGACAGCGTGCCCGACTGGCGCCCGTTGTCGGCGATCGGTTCCCCTTCGAAATCGGTGAAGACGATCGCCACGGGCACGCTGGCGATGTGATTGAAGCTGCCCAGGAAGGGGACCAGATAGGTTTCCTTGCCCGCGGAATCGACCAGAGCGGTGGCGAGCACGCTGTTGTCGGCCAACTCGCGCACGGTGGTGGCCAGCGTGTTGAGCAGCCCCTCGGTCTGGCGGGCGGCGAGGCTGGCGTTCGCTTCCACATTGGCGAGATGCTGGCGCGCCAGATGGCGGCTCGACACCACATAGAGGCTGGCGCCGATCAGGATGGCGATCAGCACGCCCAGCATCAGCGACACCAGCGCGAAGCGGCGGGCCAGCCGGCCGGAGGTCAGCATCCGCTGCGCCGCGCTGGGAATGGCGCTCGGGGGGATGGCGCCATTCGGGGGGCGGTAGGGATCGGGTCCGGTCATCGGCGCGCTCATTCCACCGGGACCAGCACGCCGTCGGGGCGGAAACGCGCCATCAGCAGGTCTTGCGGTCCCAACGCCTCGTGCCGGCCGGGGGCGAAGGGGCGCTCGAAATCGCGGATCACCCCGCGATAGGGGCCGACCTGCTCCAGCGCGTCGCGCACGGCGGCCCGGTCGGTGGTGCCGGCGCGGTCGATCGCCAACGCCAGGATGCGGGTCAGGTCGTAGGCGTGCAGGAAGCCGACCGGCGACACGATGTCCTCCGGCCGGTGGATGCCGAACAGGCGCCCGGCGGTCTCCAGGACCGGAGCCAGCCGTTCGGGCGGGATGCGGAAGGGGCTGACCGTCTGGATCACGGTGAAGTCGACCTCCTGCAGGGCCGGTCCGGCCTGACCTGTGAAATCGCCGCCGGTGACGCCCCAGTGGCTGAGGATCGGCAGCCGCCGGCCGGGCGGCAGGGCCGCCACCTCGCGCACCAGCACGGCGGCCTCGTCGTCGTTGGCGACCAGCAGGATGGCCTGGGCGCCGGCGGCCGCCAGCTCCTCGTACTTGTCGATCAGCTTGCGGTCGCGCCAATTGTACCAGGCGGTGCCGACCACGCTCGGGCTGTCGCGCCCGGCGAGATGACGGTTCGCCGCCTCCAGGTTGGAGCGCCCCCAGGCGGTGTTGGTCAGCAGCAGCCCGACGCGGGTCAGCCCGCGGTCGGCGGCGCGCGTCAGCAGGAAGGGCATGGCCAGCCCGTCGCGCAGCGACAGGCGGAAGATGTAGTTGGGCTTCATCCCATTGTCGACGATGCCGTCCGCCGACGACCAGGGGGCGAGGAACAGGGTGCGGGTCTGCTGCAGGACTGGCAGTTCCTCGATCACCACCGGGCTGAACCGGCCGCCGAACACCGCGATCAGGTCGGGAATGGTGGCGAGTTCCCGGATGTTCTTGATGCCGCGGGCGGAGATCGACCGGTGTTCGCGCGTGATCAGGGCCAGCGGCCGGCCGCCCAGCACGCCGCCCTGGCGGTTGATGTCGTCGATGGCGGTCAGGATGCCGCGCTCTATGGCCTCGGCCGAGGTGCTGTTGGTCAGCCCGAATTCGCCGTCCAGCGCCAGGATCACCGGTTCGGGCCCGGTCGCCGGCCTGCCGGCATCGGTCGCAGCCGCCGGTACAGCCCACGCGAGCGCAAGCAGAAGAAGTGCTGGCTTAAGAAAGCGAGTGGCTGCGGCAAACATTGTCCGTCGTTCGATTGATACGGCGGACGGAAGACGGGAGCTTCCGCGCGCGGAACGCGGCACTATGGGTGGGCGGAAGCTGTCGGGTCAATCTGCCCTTCGGCCGAGCAGCGGCGCGGACGACCCCTTGCCTTCCGGCAGGTTCATGCCGGCCAAGTCGATTTATTATCTCTGTCGGCACCCCAAAGGGGCGAATGCGCCGCCCGTCGACCGGGCGGCGCATGGATCGCAGCCGCGTCAGACCAGCTTGGCGGTCAGGCTGATCTCGGTGCCGGCGAGCGCCTTCGACACCGGGCAGTTGGCCTTGGCGCCGGCCGCCTGCTCCTGGAAGGTGGCCTCGTCGATGCCGGGGATCTCCGCCTCGCACTCCAGCTCGATCCGGCTGATGGCAAAGCCGGCGCCGGCCTTTTCCAGATGGACCTTGGCGGTGGTGTGGACGCGGGTCGGGGTGTGGCCGGCTTGGGCGAGCCCGGCCGACAACGCCATGGAGAAGCAGCCGGCATGGGCTGCCGCGATCAACTCCTCCGGATTGGTGCCCTGGCCGTTTTCAAAGCGGGACGGGAAGGAATAGGCGCCTTCGAAGGCGCCGCTGCCCAGCCGCATCTTGCCGCTGCCCGATTTCAGGTCGCCGCGCCATTCGGCGTCCGATTGCCGCATCGCCATGTCGGTGTCTCCCCATTTCAGGTCATAGTGCTTCCGGCCCGCTTATCGGAACCGGTCGAGCCTGACCTAGGGCGGCGGGACGTTGCGGCCAGCCGCATAACACCATCGCGCGATTTGGCGCGCCGAACCGGCGCAGGGGAACGGCGCAGGGGAACGTCCGGCGGTCAGGCTTCCTGGACGGTTTCGATCTCCGACAGGTCGGACAGGCGGCGGGCCAGCCGTTCGGTGCAGCGGACCTCCAGGATGCCGAAGCCGGCGTTGGGAGCGATGGCGTGCAGGTCGCCGGCCATGCCGTTCTCGCTGGCCAGCCGGCGCACGCGCTCCACCATGGCGTCCCGTTCCGGCCGGCCAGGGCGCAGGCCGGGCAGCGGCCGCGTGAAATGAAGCTTGTAGCGTTTGAAGATCGAAGGAGCCATCGGGTCACGGGTGCGAGGTGGGGGCGGTCGACCGGGGCATGACGTCCCTGGGCGCCAGCCCCCGGATCTCGCACAGGCCGGGCATGGGATGCCAGCCCGAAAAGTCCCTAATCCCGCTGCTTACTTCTTGGGCTCGACATTCTCCGCGCCGGCGCGGGTGCCGCCGAAGCGGTCTGCGCCCTTTGCATCCGGGGCATCCGGCTTCTTGTGATTGCCGGTGTTCTGCTCGCCCTCGGTGTGGCGGATGGTCTGTTCGGTGTGGGGCTGCTTGTTCTGCGAACCGGTCATAGGGGGGAGTCTCCCATTATATAAGGTATCCTCCCCCTCAACCGGATCGGGCGCCTTACCGTTCCCGCGCGATCGCCTGAGCCACCGCCATCCATCGCTCCTCCTCGTCGGCCCCCTCATCCCCGTCGCGCAGCGCACGCAAGGGGGGCCAGACGCCGAGCCGGCTGGAGCGGCGCAGCGCGAAGAAGCGGTCGAGCTCCTCGTCGGTCGGCAGGCGGTCGTCCTTGCGCTGGTTGCAGCGGCGGTGCGCCAGCACGACGTTGGCCGGATCGTCGATCCCGCCATAGGCCTGGGGGATCAGGTGGTCGAAGGTCGCCTTGGCCCCCACCGGCCCGTCGCAGAAGAAGCAGCGCCCGCCCTGCTGGACGTCCATCAGTTCGGCATCGTCCGGCGTGACGGGCATGGCGCTCTCCCTCCCAACGCGTTACAGGTCGCGCTCGACGCTGCCCCACAGGTCGTACTCGTCGGCATGCTCGATGGTGACGTCGACCATGTCGCCGGGCTTCAGGCCGGTCTCGCCGTTCAGGAAGACGTTGCCGTCGATTTCCGGCGCGTCGGCGTAGGAGCGGCCGATGGCCCCATCCTCGTCGACCTCGTCGATCAGCACGCCCAGCGTCCAGCCCACCTTCTGCTGGAGCCGTTCGGCGCTGATCGCCTTCTGCGTCTCCATGAAGCGCTCCCAGCGCTCCTGCTTGACCTCTTCCGGGACGGCGCCGGGCAGGTCGTTGGCGGTGGCGCCCTCCACCGGCTCGTACTTGAAGCAGCCGACGCGGTCGAGCTGGGCCTCCTTCAGCCAGTCCAGCATGAACTGGAAGTCCTCCTCCGTCTCACCGGGGAAGCCGGTGATGAAGGTGGAGCGCAGGACCAGATGCGGGCAGTCCTGCCGCCACTTGCGGATGCGGTCCAGCTGCTTTTCCTGGGCGGCCGGGCGGCGCATCGCCTTCAGCACGGTGGGCGAGGCGTGTTGGAACGGGATGTCGAGATAGGGGAGGATCTTGCCCTCCGCCATCAGCGGGATGACCTCGTCCACATGCGGGTAGGGGTAGACGTAGTGCAGGCGGACCCACAGGTCGAAGTTCGCCAGCTCGTTGCACAGGTCGAAGAAGCGGGTGCGGACCTCGCGGTCGTACCATTTCTCCGTCTTGTACTTCACATCGACGCCGTAGGCGCTGGTGTCCTGGGAGATGACCAGCAGTTCCTTGACACCGGCGACCGCCAGCTTTTCCGCTTCGCGCAGGACCGAATGGATCGGCCGGCTGACCAGATCGCCGCGAAGGCTGGGGATGATGCAGAAGCTGCAGCGGTTGTTGCAACCCTCGGAAATCTTCAGGTAGGCGTAGTGGCGCGGGGTCAGCCGCAGCCCTTCCGGCGGCACCAGATCGGTGAAGGGATTGTGCGTCGGCGGCACCGCCTCGTGCACCGCGGTGACCACCTGTTCATACTGGTGGGGACCGGTGACGGCCAGCACGTCGGGGTGGATCTGCCGGATCATGTCCGATTCCACGCCCATGCAGCCGGTGACGATGACCCGCCCGTTTTCCTTGATCGCCTCGCCGATGGCGTCCAGCGACTCCTTCTTGGCGCTGTCGAGGAAGCCGCAGGTGTTGACCAGCACGACGTCGGCGCCGTCGTAGCTGGGGGAGATCTCGTACCCCTCCGCGCGCAGGCGCGTCAGGATGCGCTCTGAATCGACGAGCGCCTTCGGGCAGCCGAGGCTGACGATGCCGACCTTCGGGGCGCCCATGGTCTGAGCGGCGGCCGGCGATGCGGACTTCGGAACGGGGGATGTGGTCATCGCGCGCGTATACCGCCGAATCGAAGGTTACGCCAGTGAAACATGACGGAGAAGAGAATCGGCATGGCCGATATGCCGATTTTGCCTGTGTTCCACAAGGGTTTCCTGCCGCCGAGCCTTAGCCGGATCGCCGCGGACGATGCGACAATTCGCAACAAACAGCCAAAGTGTTCACGGTTCCGTTTTCAGTTCCGTCGCGCTACAGTATGTGACGATCTCATGATCGAAGTGGTAGCCGCCTTTCAGCGATAGCTGCCTGCCTCTTTGTACGCCCATCGTATAGCCACTAAACTTTATAGAGTGGAGAAAAATGGACTTTGCAAAAGTGCGCGGCGTTGCTGCGGGCCGCATGGCGGTTCGGAAGAACGGCGCGCTGGATCGCGCTCCGATCGGTTCTCCCATCGGGGCGGGTTCGATCGGTGCCGGGCCCATTGGAGCCGGAATGGACATCGCCCACTCGGATCACACCGGCGGCGCTTCGCCGCAGGCCATTGCCGACGTGATGCTGCAGATCGCCCACATCGCGGACAGCCTGGGCTACACCCACGGCCTGAAGCCGTCGCAGTGGACGGCGTTGCGCTATTTCGCCGGCGCCAACAACAGCCAGCGCACCGTGTCGGCCTTCGCCGACTTCCACGCCACCACGCGCGGCGCCGCCTCGCAGATGGTGGAAGTGCTGGTGGGCAAGGAGCTGCTGGTCCGCGTTCCGGTTCCGGAGGATCGCCGCGTCACCCAGCTGCACCCGACACCCAAGGCGCTGGAGCTGCTGCGCCACGATCCGCTCAACGACTTCGCGGGCGTCATCGACACCCTGCCGCCCGAGGACCAGTACCGCTTGGCTGAGACGCTGACCAGCCTGCTGCGCGGCCTGCTGGAAAAGCGCCAGTCCGTTTGATCTTTCCGGTCTGATCTTTCCGGTCTGATCGGTTCGGGGCGGCCAGCCACCCGGCCGCACCCATCCTCAGGGCTTGCGGCAGACGGCAACCGCGTCTTCGAGCCCGCGCTGTTCCCGCTCGCTCAGGCGATTGGCGACGAAGCCTTCCCACAGCCCCCTCCGCGCCAACTCCGACTGCACGCACCGGCAGTTGGCGGTGCAGGTCGCCGACGCCACGCCGGCGCGCTCGCAGTTCGCCACGCAGGCGGCCTGGAAATCGCGCACCGCCGGCGCCTCCACCGGCAGGACCTGTGCCGCCGCCCAGGCGATGCCGAACAGCAGTGGCTGGTGCAGCAGATAGACCGCAAGGCTGTGCCGTCCGGCCAGCGCCAGAATCCGCCCGGCGGCACCGCTCACCGCCACGCCCTCGCCCATCCCCGGCTTTAGCCGTGCCAGCCCGATCCCCGCCAGCACTGCGCCGATCCAGGGCAGGACCGGCACGAAATCGTTGGAATCCGGCGCCACCGTGGTCAGCCCGATCCACTGCAGCCATGGGGTGTCGAAGACGGGGGAGGACAGCGAGGTTCCGGCCAGCACCGCCGCCGCAGCCGCCATCAGGGTCAGTGCCGCCGGCAGGCGGACGAAGGCAAGGCCGACGATGCTCGCCAGCATGATGTGGTGCAGCACGCCGAAGAAGATCGGGCTGTCGGGGAACAGGGCGTAGGATGCTGCCGAAACCGCCGCCGCCCCGGCCGCCACCCGCCCCAGCCGGCGCAGGAAGCGTCCGGTGTCGAGGCCGTCGCGGGTCGCCAGCACCAGCCCGACGCCGGCCAGCAGCAGGAAGCTCGACAGGATCATAGTGCGGGCGGCGAGCCAGAGCGGATCGCCCAGCAGGTCGAAGCGGGCGAGCCCGAAATAGGTGGCGTCCCAGCTGGCGTGATAGAGGGCCATGGCGACCAGCGCCAACCCACGCGCGACGTCGATTGCCGGGCGGCGCGATCCGCCCGCTTTGGATCCACCTGCCGTGCCCTGAGTCGAACCTTCCGCCGGCACACCGTCGACCGCACTCATGATCCCGTCATCCCCACGCCGAAAATCCATCCTTCCTGCCGCCGCGCCGTCTCGTCCAGCCCCCGTGGCGTCCAGGCCCGCGGGATGCCGGCGAGCCGGCGCAGGCCGGCGGCCGAGACCAGCGCGTCGCTGTCATGATCGCTGACGACCCCGGTCCGTTCCAGCGGACGCGAGCCCAGCCGATGCAGCGCCTCGTCCAGCTCGGCCGCGTCGCGGATCTTGCGCTGGCCGAAGCCGGTGTGTTTCAGGAACAGGCGCGGGTAGATCTCCACCATCGCGCTGCCGCCCGGCGCCGGGTCCTCGAAGGGCCAGACCGCCAGCTGTCCGGGCAGCGCCGCGCGCAGGGCGCGCAGCACACGCATGCCGGCGAGCGCGCCCTTGCCGACCTGACGCGAGCCGATCAGCTTGTAGGGACTCTGCGGATGGCCGAGCCCGTCGGCGCGGCAGGCCCATTCGGTCGCCCGGTGCGGGTCCGCGTACCAGTCCGGCTGCGGGCCGCCATGCCAGAAGCTGGCGCCATGCAGCGGATGGACGGCGAAAGGGCCGCCGCCGAAATCAGGCTCATCGGCACAGACCTCCTCCACCGCGTCCCACAGGTCGAAGACGGAGGCCTCCCGGCCGGCAAAGCCGCGCGCCGCCACTGAAAAGGGCAGGGAGAAGGCGCAGTCGATGCCGACCAATGCCGGTTCGCGCGCCAGTTCCGTTCGCAGCCAGTCGAACAGCGCCGTCCGCGACCACCAGCCGCCGGGGCCGTCCACCAGTTCGGGCGCCCCATCGCCGTCCCGGCATTCCGCCACCGCGATGCCGGCATAGCGCTTGCCGCGGGCACCGGACCAGTCGATGGCGATGAAGCGGGGGAAAGCGTCAATGTTCGAGGACATGAGCCGGTATCGGAATGTTGCGGGACACCCGCCAGCATTAGCGGAGCCGCCGACCATCGGGCAATGCATATGATATGCCCCGGCTTGGTGGCCCCATGCACCCGTGATACTATAGGTAGCCCTCCCTCTATCCACCCCTGGAAGGTCGGGTCGATAAATTTTCACTTACTGGGCGAGAGAGCCATGACCATCCATCAGATGATCAACCTCAGCACCACTGCCGTGCCGCAGGACAGCCCCGGTTTGGCCTTGTATACCGCGGCAACCAATCATTTCGTCCATTTCCACGGATTTCGCAATCTCGGTTTCGGCTATGAAGCCTGCAATGCCGCGGTGGCGGTGCAGAAGCGAGCGGATCTGACATCCTATCCCAATTTCTCGGTCTGTTTCGGATCGTCACGTCTGCATACGGGCCTTGATCCGGTGTTCAACACCGTATCGGACGACATCAACCCGAGAAGCCCCTTCGCCTCGTCCCAGCGCGAACAGCATGCGGAACAGACGGCCATTCTGATTGCCTGCGATCAATATGCGCTGTGGACCGACCAGAATGGCCGATGCCACATCTACGTCGACTACAGCCCGTGCGAAAACTGCGAACCATGGCTGGAAAACCGCATGGAAGATTGGGTGGTCTATTACAGGGTCGCCCTGAACCAGTCGAGCAGCATGGTCAAGCAACGCAAAGACACCCACAAGGTGCAGTACGGGCAGTACTTCGGAACCAAATACAAGTAAAGGGATGAAGACGTTCAGGGCCTGTTTGAAAAGTCCGCCGGCCAACACTCAACGCGTTTCCATCGTCATTCCCGCGAAGGCGGGAATCCAGACGTTTCAGCGGCTCAGTTGCGGAGTTTCCTGGATCCCCGCTTTCGCGGGGATGACGCAAAGTTCCATTGTTTCCAGGGGCTTCATGTGGCTCCGAGTTGTGTGCATCTCGTAGCGCGAAGGCGGGGAGGACGGATCGCAAAGGGATCGGAATATGATGGACGTTTTCAAACAGGCGCTCAGACCGTGACGGAGACGAGGCCGCCCGGCGATCCGCCATAGTTGCCAGCCGCCGGGGCGGGCGCGAAGCCGGCGGCCGGCGCCGTCCCTGTGGGGATGCCCGAGCCACTCGCGGAAGCCGTCGGTCTGCCGGTGGCGCTGGCAAAGGACACGCCCAGGGATGTGGCGCCCGATCCGCTCCCGTCAGTGCTTCGCGTCGTTGCGGAGCCTGCCCCCGATGCAGTTCTGGCCGACCCGTCGGTGGAACCGGCAGCCGTTTCCGCCTTGCCGCCGCTTGCCGTCTGCGTCCCGGCTGATTTCCTCTGGTCATCCTGCGCAAGACGGTCGGCGGCGCGGCGGTATTCCTCGACGACGCGCTGGGACGGGATCTGGTCCTGGGTTTCGCCGGTATCGAAGTCGCGGAAATAGAGCACCGCGACCCGTGCGCCCTGATCGTAGCGCAGATAGGGGCTGATATAGCCGGGGCCGGAGGACTTCCCGGTTTCCGTCCCGGTGGCGGTACCATCGGTCTGGGTGGGGGAGGGCTGGACAGAGTCTGCCGAAGAGGCGGCGACGCCGCCCTCCGTCGGCTGGAAGGCCGTCGGGCGGACTGCTGTCGTGCTGGAAACGCCACGGATCTCCATCGGTGCCTCCCGCGTCTGTTGTCCGCTGGCTGGAGCGGGCCGTTGCCGGGCGCCCCGTTTCACTCCCCTGCCGTTCCGGCCGTGCGACAGGTGCCGATCAGACCGTGATGTTCAGGGTCTGGCCGCGGGTCGGGGTGGTGTTGCCGCCGCCGGAACCGGACTGGACGTTCTGCGCCTCCTGCTGGCGGCGGGTGCGTTCGTCCTGGTCTTCCTGTGCGGATTCGACCGGCGAGGTGGACCGCTGCGCCGCGGCCGGACCGCTGCTGAGCGGGGTGACGTAGGGCTGCTGCTGATAGCCGCCGATACCGCCGATGCTGCTCACGCCCATGATGGTTCCTCCGGTCGCTGGTGCGACGCTTCTTGGACCAGCCGGCGAACGGATCTTGGCTTCGGTCATCCGACCGGTGGCGTCGGGGCCCGGCTGCACCCCAAACTAGGCAAATTTTGCCCGATCGAAAGGGTTAGCGCCAGCGAAATCGACTCGTTGAACGATCATCGGCGGGAATGTCAACGAACAAAGTGCCTTAAGGGGCGAGCGTCACAACTCTTTTTCCATGGGATGTTCCAACTCGGCAACCGCGATGGCGGGCTCCGGCGGCGACTCGGCATTGCGCCACAGCGCGGCCTCCACCGCCAGGGTCCAGAAGCTTTCGGCCGCCTTGCTCTGGCGCGCGCGGGGACGGACCAGCCGGATCTGCACCGGCACGGTCCAGCGTATGTCACCGACCGGTTGGCCTGCCCGAACCAGGGATCCGCGGGCCAGATCCTCGGCGATCAGGCTTTCCGGCAGCCAGGCCACCCCGCGCCCGTCACGCGCCAGCGTGCGCAGAACCGCCGCGAGGTGAGAGGTGAAGACGGTGTCGAGCGCGCTGGGCAACGGCTGCACCGCCCGCACCGCCTCCAGGATGCGGCCCATGCCGGATTCCCGGCTGTAGGACAGGTGGGGAAGTGCCGCGGTTTCTCCGTCGGACAGCAGATGGCGGGGCCGCCCGTCGGCGTCCGGGGCGGTCACCGCCAGCAGCCGGTCGCTGCCGATGACGATGGAGCGGAAGGACTCCGCGTCCAGTCGGCCGGCCGCCGCCGGGTGGGCGTGGCACAGCAGGAACTGCGCCTGACCGGCCAGCATCAGCCGCTCGCAGGCCTCCATGCTGTCCGACGATAGGGTGATGGCGCCCAGCCGCGCGCGGGCTTCCAGTGCCCGCAGCCAGGAGGGGAAGAAGGTCAGCGACAGCGCATGCGTGGCGGCGAAGCGCAGGGTCGCGGCCTCCGACTGGGCGGCGAGCCGGGCCTCCTCGCGCCCCTGCAGCAGGCGGCGCACCGTCTCGTCGGCGAAGGGGCGGAAGCGGCGCCCGGCCTCGGTCAGGGTCACCGGCTGGGCGCTGCGGTCGAACAGCGGGGTGCCGGCCCAATCCTCCAGCGCGCGGATGCGGCGGCTGAAGGCCGGCTGGGTCAGGTGGCGCGCGTCGGCGGCGCGGGAGAAGTTGCCGCAATCCACCAGCGCCAGGAAATCGTCGAGCCAGGAGAGTTCCATCGCCCAATCTTCGTCACGTCTGCCAGGCCGGCTTTCCGCCATCCCATGCCGAACCCGCATGATGCGTTCCAGCCTTGGCATTGGCCCGGCGGCCCGCACCATCCCTACAGTGCCGGCACGAAACGCGCCACCACGCTGCAAGAGGAACCGCCATGCGCATCGTCGAAATCCGCGAGCAGACCGCCGGCATCAAGTCCGACATCGCCAACGCCTTCATCGATTTCAGCCAGATGACCTGCAGCGTGGTGGCGGTCGTCACCGACGTGGTGCGCGACGGCAAGCCGGTGATCGGCTACGGCTTCAACTCCAACGGCCGCTATGCCGCGGGCGGGCTGCTGCGCGAGCGTTTCATACCCCGGCTGATGAGCGCCACCCCCGACAGCCTGCTGGACGACACGGGCGAAAACCTGGACCCGTTCCGCATCTGGGCGCGTCTGATGACCAACGAGAAGCCGGGCGGCCATGGCGAGCGCTCCGTCGCCGTCGGCACCATCGACATGGCGGTGTGGGATGCCGTGGCGAAGATCGCCGGCGTTCCGCTCTACCGCCTGCTGGCCGACCGCTTCCGCGGCGGGGTGGCCGACGACAGCGTGTGGGTCTATGCGGCCGGCGGCTATTACTATCCCGGCAAGGATGTGAAGGCGCTGCAGGACGAGATGCGCAGCTACCGCGACCGCGGCTACAAGGTCGTGAAGATGAAGATCGGCGGCGCCTCGCTGGAAGAGGATCTGCGCCGGATCGACGCGGTGCTGGAGGTCGTGGGATCGGGCGAGAACCTGTGCGTCGATGCCAATGGCCGCTTCGACCTCGACACCGCAGTCGCGTACGCGGAGGCGCTGAAGCCCTACGGCCTGTTCTGGTATGAGGAGGCCGGCGATCCGCTGGACTATGCGCTGCAGGCCGAACTCGCCACCCACTACGACCGCCCGATGGCGACCGGCGAGAACCTGTTCTCCCACCAGGACGCCCGCAACCTGATCCGCCATGGCGGCATGCGGGCCGACCGCGACTGGCTGCAGTTCGACTGCGCGCTGAGCTATGGGCTGGTGGAGTATATGCGCACGCTGGACATGCTGAAGGACAATGGCTGGTCCAGCCGCCGGGTGGTGCCGCATGGCGGGCACCAGATGTCGCTGAACATCGCCGCCGGCCTGCATCTGGGCGGCAACGAATCCTACCCCGACGTCTTCAAGCCCTTCTGCGGCTTCGCCGACGGCATCGCCGTGGAGGGCGGCCGGGTGCGCCTGCCCGACCTGCCCGGCATCGGGTTCGAGGCCAAGTCGGAGCTGTTCGCGACGATGAGCGGCCTGCTGGAAACCCGATGAAAATGATCAGGTATGGACGCCAAACCTGTCCGTATGGGAGACGGAGCATCGGCAGTCGAATCGGCCATTGACCCAGCGCCCTGCTGTGTCAATCTGTTGGTGGTCGCAACGTTTCAGAAAGGAGGTGATCCAATGTCTCATGGAGCCAGTCCGGTCGTCGCCGCAGTGTTCGGTCTCGCCACTCTCCTGACGGCGGGGATCGCCAACGCGGAGTGTTCGTCCAGCCACAGCGCGAGCGCGTCGCCGCCGCCGGCCTCCGGCACCGTCGGATCGGTCGGAACCCCGGCGCCCAGCAGCACGCGCGGCGGGTGATCGCCGGACGCTGACGACCTGGAACGTCCATGCGTTGGAACGGGCCGCCCCTCACCGGGCGGCCCGTTTCTTTTGTGCCGCAGGCGCCGCGATTCCACGGTTGCAGACCAATCTTTCCGAAAAATGCCACAGAGGTGAACGATCATTGCTTTTCCACTTGGTGAAAGCCCCTATATTGAAATTTTTACCATTTGCCTGCCACCATCACGCGTGAAACCCCCGATATGGGTTCGGGGCGTGTTGGAGGGCACAATGGATCATTCGACCGGTCATCACCATGGCTGCTGCCAGGGCGAACACAGCTCGCGCCGCGCGTTCCTGAAGCTGGCGACGCTGGGTGCCGGCGTGACGCTGATGGCGCCGATGATGATGAGCCGGCCGGCCCGCGCCGGCAGCGTCGACACGCTTCTGCTGTCCTGCATGGATTATCGCCTGATGGGGCATGTCGCCGGCTACATGAACGCCCGCAACATGCAGGCGAATTACGACCACGTCATCCTGGCCGGCGCCAGCCTGGGCGCCCTGACCGACAAGAAGCCGGCCTGGGGCGAGGCCTTCTGGGACCATGTTGCGGTCGCCAAGGAACTGCACCACATCAAGCGCGTGATCGTCATGGATCACCGCGACTGCGGCGCCTACAAGGTCTTTCTCGGCATGGACGTGGCGTCCGATGCGGCCAAGGAGGCCGAGGTGCACGGCCAGTACCTGACCAAGCTGAAGGCGATGGTTAAGGAACGCCACCCCGACCTCGAAGTCGAGCTGCTGTTGATGAACCTGGACGGCACGGTCGAGAAGATGGCGGCGTAAAGAGATACCTCCCTCTCCCCCCGGGGAGAGGGGACGCCTCCGGGATTTCGAGGGTTCGACTGTAGTCACATATCCAGCCCCAAATCCAGGTTCGGGGCGCTGTGGGTCAGCCAGCCGCAGCTGATCATGTCGACGCCGGTCTCGGCGATGGCGCGGACGGTGGCGAGCGTGACGTTGCCCGAGGCTTCGGTCAGCAGCCGCCCGTCCACCATCCGCACGGCGCGGCGCAGCGTGTCCGGATCCATGTTGTCGAGCAGCACGACATCGACCGGCAGGCCGAGCAGTTCGTCCAGCTGGTCGAGCGTATCGACCTCCACCTCGACCTTCACCATGTGGCCGATGGCGGCGCGGACGCGCTCCACCGCCGGACGCACGCCGCCGGCGACGGCGATGTGGTTGTCCTTGATCAGCACGGCGTCATCCAGCCCGAAGCGGTGGTTGAAGCCGCCGCCCAGCTTCACCGCATGCTTTTCCAGAACGCGTAAGCCCGGGGTGGTCTTGCGGGTGCAGACGATGCGGGCCCTAGTCCCTTCCACCTCGCGCACCAGGGAGCGGGTGGCGGTGGCGATGCCCGATAGCCGGCCCATCAGGTTCAGCGCCGTACGTTCCGCCGTCAGCAGGGCGCGGGCCTTGCCGGTCAGGGTGGCGATGGTGCCGCCGGGAGGCACGTCGTCGCCATCGGCGCGCTCCACCGTCACCGAGATGCCGGGGTCGAGCAGGCGGAAGGCGATCAGCGCCGCCTCCAGCCCGGCGACGCGGCCGTCCTTGCGGGCGGCGATGCGGGCGGTCGCCACCGCGTCGGCCGGGATGATGCTGTCGGTGGTGATGTCGCCGGCCCGGCCCAGATCCTCCGCCAGGGCGGCGCGGACGATGGGCTCGACGGTCAGAGGATGCAGCATGCGGCGTCTCCGGGCAGGGGGCCGGCGGTTCCGGCCAGATCGCTGAGGGTCAGGGTGCGGCGGGTAAAGGCGGGATTCGGCAGCGGATGGTCGCTGCGGCAATGGGCGCCGCGGCTTTCCTCCCGGTTCAGGGCGGCATGGACGACCAGCCGGCCGACCAGCAGCCGGTTGCGCGCCTCGCCCCACTGGCGGACGATCGTGGGCGGGGCCTGGGCGCCATGGTCGGCGTCGTCATCCTCGCAACGGAGCATGTCCAGTGCCGCCGCCAGCCGGTCGAGCTTTCGCCGTGCGGCGAGCATCCCGAGCCCGCTGCGGACCAGCCCGGCCCCTTCGTAGAGCGCCGTCCGTGCCTCCGCCCCGATGGCATCGAGCAGGGCGTGGCCGACATCGGCGGCGACTGCCGGCGGGTGGGGCAGGGCGAAGGGCGGCAGCGGAGCAAGCGGCCGCTCCGCCACGTCGCGGGCGACGCGGGCGCCGAAGACCAGAGCCTCCAGTAGGGAATTGCTGGCAAGCCGGTTGGCGCCATGGACGCCGGTGCAGGCGACCTCGCCGCAGGCCCACAGCCCTTCCAGGCTGGTACGACCGTCGGCGTCGGTGACCACCCCGCCCATGTGGTAGTGGGCGGCGGGCGCCACCGGCATTGGCTCCGCGAACGGGTCGAGCCCATGGTCGGCGCAGAGCGCCAGCACGGTGGGGAAGCCGTCGGGCTTGGCGGCCAGCGCCGGGCGCAGGTCGAGGAACACCGGCTCCCCCGCCGCGACGCGCCGGCCGATGGCGCGGGCGACCACGTCGCGCGGCGCCAGCTCCGCCAGCGGATGCTCGTCCGGCATGAAGCGGCTGCCATTCCGGTCGAGCAGGAGGGCGCCGGCGCCGCGCAGCGCCTCGGTCAGCAGCGGCACCGGGTCGGCATCGACGGCGAGCGCCGTGGGGTGAAACTGCACGAATTCCAAGTCGGCCAGCCGGGCGCCGGCCCGCGCGGCGATGGCGAGCCCGTCGCCGGTGGCCTCCGCCGGGTTGGTGGTGCGGGCGAAGGCGGCGCCGATGCCGCCGGTCGCCAGGATCACGCGCGGTGCGCGGTGCAGGACCCAGCCTTGCCCATGACAGGCCAGCAGGCCGCAGACCCGGCCATTGCGGATGACGAGATCGACGGCGAAGGCGTGGGTTTCCACCCGCACCGACGGGGTGGCGCGCAGGCGCTCGGCCAAGGCGGTGACCAGAGTCCGCCCAGTGGCGTCGCCCCCGGCATGGACGATGCGCGCCGCGCCATGGGCGGCCTCGCGGCCGAGCAGCGGCGAGCCGTCCGGCGCGCGGTCGAAGGGAAGGCCGTCGTCGAGCAGGCGGCGGATCAGCGCGGCGCCGTCGCGGGTCAGCAGGGCCGCCATCGCGGCGTCGACCAGACCGGCCCCGGCGGCGACTGTGTCGGCGGCATGGTCCTCCGGCCGGTCGCCGGGGCCGACCGCGGCGGCGACGCCGCCCTGGGCATAGAGGCTGGAGCCGCCGGGAAGGCCGGCGGTCTTGGTGATGAGCGTGACCGCGCGGGGGGCCAACTGCAGCGCCGCGGTCATCCCGGCCAAGCCGGAGCCGACGACGATCACCTCGGCATCGCGGACATCGTAAGGCGTGCTGGAGATCATGGGGGACTCCTGGCTCGCCCTCTCCCGCCCCGGGAGAGGGAAGGGGCCCGCGAAGCGGGAAGGGTGAGGGGTGAGGCGAGGATCAGAAATCCATGTCCGGATAGCCCCTCACCCTCCCCGCGCCACCGGCGCGGGTCCCCTCCCTCTCCCGGGGCGGGAGAGGGCTTTTCTAAGCACTCACTTCGGCTTCACCGCCAGCATGCGCTCCACGGAGCGGCGGGCGCGGGCGGCGAGCGCGTCAGGGATCTCGACCCGCGGTTCCAGTGTCTGCAACGACTCCAGGATGCTCGACAGGGTCACCGTCTTCATGTGCGGGCAGAGGTTGCAGGGGCGCACGAACTCCGTCTCCGGCGAGGCGGCGGCGACGTTGTCGCTCATCGAGCATTCGGTGACCATCAGCACCCGCGGCGGCTTCTCGGTGCCGACGAAGTCGATCATGCGGGCGGTGGATCCGACGAAATCGGCGGCCTCCAGCACGTCGGGCGGGCATTCGGGATGGGCGATCACGGTCAGCCGGTCGAACCGGCGGCGGAACTCCTCGATCTCCGCCCCGGTGAAGCGCTCATGCACCTCGCAATGGCCCTTCCAGGCGATGATCTCGACCTTGGTCTGGGTGGCGACGTATTTCGCCAGATACTCGTCCGGCAGGAAGATCACCCGGTCGACGCCCAGCGATTCCACCACCTCCACCGCATTGCCCGACGTGCAGCAGATGTCGACCTCCGCCTTCACCTCGGCCGAGGTGTTGACGTAGGCGACCACCGGCACGCCGGGATGCGCCTCGCGCAGAAGGCGGACATCGGCGGCGGTGATGCTGTCGGCCAGCGAGCAGCCGGCGTTGCGGCTGGGGATCAGCACCGTCTTGGCGGGGTTCAGCAGCTTCGCCGTCTCCGCCATGAAATGCACGCCGGCCAGCACGATCACGTCGGCGTCGGTCTGCGTCGCCTTGGCGGCCAACGCCAGACTGTCGCCGACGATGTCGGCCACGCCATGGAAGATCTCCGGCGTCTGGTAGTTGTGCGCCAGGATGACGGCGTTGCGTTCCCGCTTCAGCTCGTTGATGGCGTGGACCAGCGGCGCGTGGAAGGGCCACTCGATGGCCGGCACGACGCGCTTCATCCGGTCGTAGATCGGCGCGGTCGCCGCGGCGACAGCGGGGGTGTAGGCGAGTTCGGCGACCTCGGGCATCTGGCTGTTCCGCTGTATGCTCTTTCTGAGCAAAACCATATGTGCTCTGTTAGAGCATATCAAGCGGAAAAGAGGACGGGGAAACATTCCGGGTCCAGGGGTGTTGTGGCCGGGTTGGGTGAAGTCCGGACCGCGGGCTCGCCCGTTCGGGTGCTGTCTGGAGAATCGCCGATGAAAGCCTTCCTTGCCGCGCTCTGCGCCATCGTGGTCCTGGCGGCCGGCGCTTGGGCGGTCCTGCCGGCCCTGTTCGCCCGAACGGCCGACGAGACCTTCGCCTCCGCCGGCGCGCGGGTGGGGGAGGATGCGTCCGTCGAGCACCGCAATTTCTCCGGCCGTCCGCAGGCCCACCCTCAGGCCCGCCCCCAGGAGTGATCCCGCGGATGGGGAAAAAGGATCACCCCGGCGGGATAGCCCCGACCGGGTAAGGCAACCTTTGCCCCTGCGCACCGTTATCCCAGTTCAGGCCGAACAGGCCTTCGGGACGTTCGGGAGCGGCTTGCGGGAGTGTGATGACGGTTCATGATCCGGAAAGCGGCGCGGATGCCTTGCGCGCCGACGTCTACCGGCTGCTGGCGCTGACGCTGGCGGCCCCGCCTTCCGCCGACCTGCTGGGATTGCTCGGCGCCCTGACGGGCGATGCTACGGCGATCGGCCGTGCCTTCGACGATCTCGCCTCCCGTGCACGCAACACCGGTCCGCAAGCGGCGGAGCGGGAGTTCAACGCGCTGTTCATCGGCGTCGTCCAGGGCGAGCTGGTCCCCTATGCCTCCTACTACCGCACCGGTTTCCTGACCGACCGGCCGCTGTCGGCCCTGCGCGCCGACCTGCAGGCGCTTGGGCTTGAGCGCGCGCCCGACGTGTCGGAGCCGGAGGACCATATCGCCGCGCTCTGCGACGTGATGGCCGTGCTGATCCGCGAAGGGGCCGATCCGGCTGTGCAGCGGCACATGCTGGACAGCCACCTGACGCCCTGGGCCGGGCGCTTCTTCCAGGATCTGGAGGCGGCTGACTCGGCCGGCCTCTACCGCCCGCTCGGCGCCATCGGCCGCCTGTTCCTGGAGATCGAAGACGAAGCGCTGGCCAGACATCCTGACCAACTGGAGGGAGCCGACGCATGAAGACGCCGCCAGAACCCGCGCGCAATCCCCTGCAGCGCCGCGACATCCTGAAGACGCTGGGGCTGGGTGCGGCCGGCGCCGCCGCGGCCACCGTGCTGCCCGGCGGCGAGGAGGCGCAGGCCATGGAATCGCCGCAGGAGCAGGTGAAGGCCCGCTACCGCGAAACCGAACACGTCAAGCGCTTCTACGCGCTGAACCGCCTCTAGAGCGGTCCGGAGGGTGTCCATGCTGGTCAAACGGTCCTCAGCGAAAGCGTCGCGTGGCAGGAGCTCCGGTCTGTTCGGGGCGCTGGCCGAGAGCCTCGAATCGGGCGTCAGCCGCCGCGGCTTCCTGCGCCAGTCCGGCCTTGCCGCGGGCGGCATCGCCGCCGTCGGCGCGCTGCCGGGTGCCATGATCCGCAAGGCGGAGGCGGGTCCCATCCTGCCGAACATCGAGGTGGTGACGCGCAAGAACGTCTGCACCCACTGTTCGGTCGGCTGCACGGTGATCGCGGAGGTGCAGAACGGCGTCTGGGTCGGGCAGGAGCCGGGCTGGGAAAGCCCGATCAACCAGGGCACCCACTGCGCCAAGGGTGCGTCGGTGCGCGAGCTGACCAAGGGCACCCGGCGGGTCAAATATCCCCTCAAGCTGGTCGACGGCGTCTGGCAGCGGATCAGCTGGGACCAGGCGATCGAGGAGATCGGCAACCAGCTGCTGGAGATCCGGCAGGCGTCGGGACCGGACGCGGTGTTCTGGCTGGGTTCGGCCAAATTCTCCAATGAAGGCGCCTATCTCTACCGCAAGCTGGCGGCCTTCTGGGGGACCAACAACGTCGACCATCAGGCGCGCATCTGCCATTCCACCACGGTCGCCGGCGTGGCGAACACGTGGGGCTACGGCGCCATGACCAACAGCTACAACGACATCCAGAACTCCAAGGCGCTGCTGATCGTCGGCGGCAACCCGGCGGAGGCGCATCCGGTGTCGATGCAGCACATGCTGCGCGGCAAGGAGCACAACCGCGCCCCCTTCATCGTCATCGACCCGCGCTTCACCCGCACCGCCGCGCACGCCACCGAATATGTCCGCATCCGTCCCGGCACCGACATCCCGATCGCCTGGGGCCTGCTGTGGCACATCTTCGAGAGTGGCTGGGAGGACAAGGAATACATCCGCCAGCGCGTCTACGGCATGGACGAGATCCGCGCCGAGGTGAAGAAGTGGACTCCTGAGGAGGTGGAGCGGGTGACCGGGGTTCCCGGTGCCCAGCTGCGCCGGGTGGCGGAGGTGATTGCGAAGAACAAGCCCAGCACCGTGATCTGGTGCATGGGCGTCACCCAACACACGGTCGGCACGGCCAACGTCCGCGCGCTGTCGATCCTGCAGCTGGCGCTGGGCAACATCGGCGTGGCCGGCGGCGGCGCCAACATCTACCGCGGCCACTGCAACGTGCAGGGCGCCACCGACTTCGGCCTCGACGTCAGCACGCTGCCGGCCTATTACGGGCTGGCCGAAGGGGCGTGGAAGCATTTCGCCCGCGCCTGGGACGTCGAGTACGACTATCTGAAAAGCCGCTTCGGCTCCAAGGAGCTGATGGAGGCCAAGGGCATCCCGACCACCCGCTGGTTCGACGCGGTGCTGGCCAAGCCGGGCGAGATCGACCAGCCCAGCCCCCTGCGCGCCATGATGTGCTTCGGCCATGGCGGCAACACCGTCACCCGCATGCCGGAGATGGTGAAGGGGCTGGAGAAGCTCAGCCTTCTGGTCATCGCCGACCCGCACCCGACCACCTTCGCCGCCATCAAGGAGCGGCGCAACGGCACCTACATCCTGCCGGCCTGCACCCAGTTCGAGACCGACGGGTCGCGCACCTGCTCCAACCGCTCAATGCAGTGGGGGGAGAGGGTGGTGGAGCCGATCTTCGAATCGAAGGACGACTACACCATCATCTACCTGCTGGCCCGCAAGCTGGGCTTCGCCGATGAGATGTTCAAGCACATCACGGTGGAGAACACGCGTCCGGTGCCGGAGGACATCCTGCGCGAGATGAACCGCAGCTGCCTGTCCATCGGCGCCACCGGCCAGTCGCCGGAACGGCTGAAGATGCACATGAAGCATCAGGCCGATTTCGACAAGATCACCATGCGGGCCGCCTCCGGACCCTGCGCCGGCGACTATTACGGCCTGCCCTGGCCCAGCTGGGGCCATCCGGAAATCAGGCATCCGGGATCGGCGGTGCTCTACGACACCTCCAAGCATGTGATGGACGGCGGCGGCGTCTTCCGCGCCCGCTTCGGGGTGGAGCGCAACGGCGTCTCGCTGCTGGCCGACGGCTCCTATTCGAAGGGGTCGGAGATCGAGGACGGCTATCCCGAATTCACCATGGCCGTGCTGAAGAAGCTGGGCTGGGACAAGGATCTGACGTCGGAGGAGATGCGCGTCATCCAGGCCATCGGCGGCGGCGGAGCCGAAGTCGACAATGTCAGCTGGCAGACCGACCTGTCGATGGGCATCATCCGCGTGGCGCTGAAGCATGGCTGCGTGCCGCACGGAAACGCCAAGGCGCGCGCCGTTGCCTGGAACCTGCCCGACCCGGTGCCGATCCACCGCGAACCGATCTATTCCCCGCGCCCCGACCTGGTGAAGGCCTTCCCCGCCGTCGAGGACCGCCGCGATTTCCGTCTGGTCCAGCTTGCCCGCTCGCTGCAGTTCAAGGTGGCCGACAGCGACCTGCGCCAGCGCTTCCCCATGGTGCTGACCTCCGGCCGGCTGGTGGAATACGAGGGCGGCGGCGAGGAGACGCGCTCCAACGTCTGGCTTGCCGAGTTGCAGCAGTCGATGTTCGTGGAGATCAACACCAAGGACGCAGAACGGCTGGGCATCAAGGACGGCGCCTGGGTCTGGGTCTATGGGCCGGAGGACGGCAGCAAGGCCAAGGTGAAGGCGCTGGTGACCGACCGCGTCGGCGGCGGCACGGTGTTCATGCCCTTCCACTTCTCCGGCTTCTGGCAGGGCGAGTCCTTGCGCGGCAACTACCCGCCCGACACCGACCCCATCGTGCTGGGCGAGCCGGTCAACGGGGTGACGACCTACGGCTACGACCCCGTCACCTTCATGCAGGAAACCAAGGTCACCCTCTGCCGGGTCGAGCCGGCGTGAGCGGAACGCGACAGGGAAGCAGGTAGAACATGGCCCGGATGAAGTTCCTGTGCGACGCCGAACGCTGCATCGAGTGCAACGCCTGCGTCACCGCCTGCAAGAACGAGCATGAGGTCCCCTGGGGCATCAACCGCCGCCGGCTGGTCACGCTGAACGACGGCAAGCCGGGCGAGCGGTCGATCTCCATGGCCTGCATGCACTGCAACGACCCGCCCTGCGCCGCGGTGTGTCCGGTCGACTGCTTCCTGCAGACCGCCGACGGGGTGGTTCTGCACAGCAAGGACCTGTGCATCGGCTGCGGCTATTGCTTCTACGCCTGCCCGTTCGGCGCACCGCAATTCCCGCGCACCACCGATTTCGGCAGCCGCGGCAAGATGGACAAATGCACCTTCTGCGCCGGCGGCCCCGAAGCCGACAACAGCGTGGAGGAGTACCAGAAATACGGCTCCAACCGGCTGGCGGAAGGCAAGCTGCCCTTGTGCGCGGAGATGTGCTCCACCCGCGCGCTGATGGGCGGCGACGGTGCGGTGCTGGCCGACATCTACCAGGAACGCTCGCTGCGCCGCGGCTATGGCTCGGGCGCACCGGGCTGGTCCACCGCCTACGGCCGCAACGACCGCGGTTCCCCCTTCGCGCCCGGCGGGCCGGGAACGGGAGGGGCGTGAGCGTCGGCTGACGATACCCCCCACCCTGACCCTCCCCCGCTGGGCGGGGGAGGGGATTGGACTTTTGTCGGCGTTCGGCGGCAGTCCCTCCCCCGCCCAGCGGGGGAGGTTAGGTGGGGGCAAGTGAAGCAAGAAGTCGCCTAACCGGGAGACCCAACCCATGCGCCCAACTCTGCGCCCCCTGCACGCCCTGCTGCTGCTGATCGTTCTGCTGGCCGCTCCGACTTTCGCACAAGCGCAGCTCTATCAGGCGCCCGGCCCCAACTCGCCCACCACCAAGGAGCAGGTGCCGCTCTACGTCCCGCAGGACGACAAGCTGATCGGCCGCGTCAGCATCCCCGACGAGAAGCTGGCCGTGCTGGTCCAGCCGGAAGGGCGGGAATGGCGGGAATGGCGCAGCCACACGCTGCGGCTGGCGATCGGCGGGCTGGCGATCGGCATGACGGTGGTGCTGGCTGGCTTCTTTCTTTATCGCGGCACCATCCGCATCCATGGCGGCAAGGCGGGACGGCTGGTCCTGCGCTTCAATGGGCTGGACCGCTTCGCCCATTGGACGACGGCGGTCAGCTTCCTGGTGATGGCGCTGACCGGCGTGATCCTCACCTTCGGCCGGACGCTGCTGATCCCGCTGATCGGCCATCAGGCCTTCACGCCGCTGGCCGAATATTCCAAGTCGATCCACAACTTCGTCAGCGTGCCCTTCGTCGTCGGGCTGCTGATGATCGTGGCGCTCTGGATGCGCGACAACATTCCCGAAAAGTCCGACTGGCAATGGATCAAGACCGGCGGCGGCCTGTTTTCCAAGGCCGGCGGGCATCATCCGGAAGCCGGGCGCTTCAACGCCGGACAGAAGGGGGTGTTCTGGGGCATCGTGCTGGGCGGGATCGGCATGGCGGTCACCGGCTATCTGCTGATGGTGCCCTTCGCCTTCACCGGGATCGGCGGCATGCAGATCATGCACGTCATCCACGGGCTGCTGGCGGCCGTGCTGATCGCGGTGGTGATCGGCCACATCTACATCGGCACCATCGGCATGGAAGGCGCCTTCGACGCCATGGGCAGCGGCGATGTCGACGAGGCCTGGGCCATCGAGCATCACCGCCGCTGGTACGAGGAGCAGTTGCGCAAGGGCTATGTCGAGGGCCGTCATCCCGCCGAGTGAACGGCCGCCGAGTGAGCGGTCGCCCGGCGGGCGGTCGACCCAAGGGTGGCAGAATCGGGTGGTGAACGAACAATCCCACCCCCGCACCGTCTCCTTCCATAGTACAATTTACCCTACACCTCCCAGAGTGGCTGAATGGCGCAGACAAACGCGCTGGACCGGGGACCTGTCCGGTTCGCCACACTGAGAGGAACGGCCCAAATGCTCCACCAGGCTCTCGACACGCTCCAGAAGCAGATCGCGCTCCGCCCCCGCTACGACAACTTTATCGGCGGCCAGTGGGTGGCTCCGGTGGACGGCCAATACTTCACCAACCTGACCCCGATTACCGGCAAGCCGCTGTGCGAGGTCGCCCGTTCCCAGGCCGCCGACGTGGAGCTGGCGCTCGACGCCGCCCACAAGGCCAAGGACGCCTGGGGCCGCACCTCGCCGACCGAGCGCTCCAACGCCCTGCTGAAGATCGCCGACCGCATGGAAGAGCGGCTGGAGGTCATCGCGCTGGCCGAGACGCTGGACAACGGCAAGCCGATCCGCGAGACCCGCGCCGCCGACGTTCCGCTCGCCATCGACCACTTCCGCTATTACGCCGGCTGCATCCGCGCCCAGGAAGGCTCGATCGCCGAGATCGACCACACCACCTACGCCTACCACTTCCATGAGCCGCTGGGCGTCGTCGGCCAGATCATCCCCTGGAACTTCCCGCTGCTGATGGCCGCCTGGAAGCTGGCCCCGGCGCTCGCCGCCGGCAACTGCATCGTGCTGAAGCCGGCCGAGCAGACCCCGATGGCGATCATGGTCCTGATGGACATCATCGGCGACCTGCTGCCGCCCGGCGTCGTCAACGTCGTCAACGGCTTCGGCATCGAGGCGGGCAAGCCGCTCGCCACCAGCAAGCGCATCGCCAAGATCGCCTTTACCGGCGAGACCTCGACCGGCCGCCTGATCCTGCAATACGCCTCGGAGAACATCATCCCGTCGACCGTCGAGCTGGGCGGCAAGTCGCCGAACATCTTCTTCGAAGACGTGATGGCCGCCGACGACGAGTTCCTGGACAAGGCGCTGGAAGGCTTCGCGATGTTCGCGCTGAACCAGGGCGAGGTCTGCACCTGCCCGAGCCGCGTCCTGATCCAGAAGTCGATCTACGACCGCTTCATCAAGCTGGCGGTGGAACGCGTCGCCAAGATCACCCAGGGCCATCCGCTGGACGGCGCCACCATGATCGGCGCCCAGGCCTCGCAGGAGCAGCTGGAGAAGATCCTCTCCTACATCGAGATCGGCAAGGCCGAGGGCGCCAAGGTCCTGCTCGGCGGCGAGCGTTCCCACCTGGGCGGCGAGCTGGAGGGCGGCTATTTCGTCCAGCCGACCATCCTGGAAGGCCACAACAAGATGCGTATCTTCCAGGAGGAGATCTTCGGCCCGGTCGTCGCCGTGACCACCTTCGAGACCGAGGAAGAGGCGCTGGCCATTGCCAACGACAGCGAGTTCGGCCTGGGTGCCGGCGTGTGGAGCCGTGACGGCAACCGCGCCTTCCGCATGGGTCGAGGCATCCAGGCCGGCCGCGTGTGGACCAACTGCTACCACCTGTACCCGGCGCACGCCGCCTTCGGTGGTTACAAGAAGTCCGGCATCGGCCGCGAGACGCACAAGATGATGCTCGACCACTACCAGCAGACCAAGAACCTGCTGGTCAGCTACAGCCCGAAAGCGCTCGGCTTCTTCTGAGCCCCGCTCCTCCCTATCGGGCAAACCTGGGCCGGGGGCGCGTCCCCCGGCCTTTTTTCTTTCCCCGCGTGGTTTCGTGATAAAGGACCACCATGCCAGCCAACCGCGTCATCGCCACCCCCGAAGCCATCGCCCTGCTCGACCGCCTGTCGGCCAAGCACGGACCGCTGATGCTGCATCTGTCGGGCGGCTGCTGCGACGGGTCGGCACCGCTCTGCCTGCCGCTGGGGGAGTTCCGCCTGGGCGAGCGCGACCTTTGCCTCGGCACGGTCGCCGGTGCGCCCTTCTGCATGGGCGACGATACCTTCCAATGGTGGCGCAACACCCAGGTCATCCTGGACGTTATCCAGGCGCGCGGCGGCGGCTTCTCGATCGAGGCGCCGGACGGCGTGCGCTTCACCGCCAAGGCCCGCCTGTTCACGGATGAGGAATTGGCGGGCCTTTCCGATCCGCAACCTGCGAACACTCTCTGACTGACCAACACCGGGGAGCCATCCTCCACCATGTCCTCCTTCACCGGCCCGCGGATTGGCCTTGCCCGCCGCCATCCCTGGAGTACCCTTGCCGGATCGCATCCGCGGACGGAGCGGGAGGTGCAGGGGGAAGCCATGTCCGCACGGGAGACTTCCGTGAGGGAACCGGCGAGGATGGCAGCCGGCGAAGGCATGCCGCGCGCCGTCACCCATGCCGAACGCCCCGACGAGGCGGCAAGGGAGCTGCGCGCCGGGCTGGGCGACGTGGCGCTGGAACTGGTGCTCGTCTTCTGCGCGCCCAGTTACGACCGTCACGCCCTGGCCGATGCGCTGGCGGCGGAGTTCGGCATGGTGCCGGTCATCGGCTGCACCACGGCGGGAGAGATCGGCCCCGGCGGCTACACCACCAACGCCCTGGTGGCGGTGGGCTTCCCGAGCGAGGATTTCTGCGTCGTCACCGCGCTGGTCGACCATGTCGACCGCTTCGAGATCGCCGACAGCACCGCCATCGCGCGCTCCCTGCTGTCGCGGCGCGACCGCGCCATGGCCTCGCGGCCGGTGCCGCTGGGCGAGGAGGCCCGCAGCTTCGCCATGCTGCTGATCGACGGGCTGTCGATGAGCGAGGAGACGGTGGTCAGCGCCCTCCACAGCGCGCTGATCGACATCCCGCTGTTCGGCGCCTCGGCCGGCGACGACCTGCATTTCGAACGCACCTTCGTCCTCCATGAGGGGGCTTTCCACCCCAACGCGGCGGTTGTGGCGCTGTTCACCACCAACCGCCCCTTCACCGTCTTCCGCACCCAGCATTTCGTCAGTTCCGACCGCAAGATGGTGGTCACTGGCGCCGATCCGCAGCACCGCATCGTGCACGAGATCAATGCCGAGCCGGCGGGCCGCGAGTACGCCCGGCTGGTCGGGCTGGAGGGGGAGCCGCTGACCCCGATGATCTTCGCCTCGCACCCGGTCGTGGTGCGGGTCGGCGGCCAGTACCATGTCCGTTCGATCCAGAAGGTGAACGACGACGAGAGCCTGACCTTCTTCTGCGCCATCGACGAGGGCATCGTCCTGACCGTGGCCGAGGGGGTCGATCCGGTCGCCAACTTCGACGGGCTGATCGAGGGGATCGAGGCGGAGGTCGGCGCGCCCGACCTGATCCTCGGCTGCGACTGCATCTTGCGCCGGCTGGAGATGGAGCAGCGGCAATTGAACGCGGTGATGTCGGAACGGCTGGCGCGCAACCGGGTTGTCGGATTCTGCGCCTACGGCGAACAGGTGAACGGCATGCATGTCAACCAGACCTTCACGGGCGTCGCCATCGGAGGGCGCTAAGCCATGGCCGGCATCCCCACCCGCAGCCTGACCGCCGGGACGATCGATCCCGCCGAGCGCATCGCCGAGTTGGAGCGCGAGAACGCCAAGCTCCAGCGCATCAACAAGGTGCTGATGGACCGCGTCGAGCGGTCGATGGACTTCCAGGGCGGCGCCTTCTCGCTGTTCCAGACCGCCATCGTGCTGGAGCAGAAGATCCGCGAACGCACGCTGGAACTGGAACGCGCCCTGCACAAGCTGGAGGACAGCAACCGCGACCTCGCCCGCGCCAAGGAACTGGCGGACACCATGCGGACCCGCCTGTTCGAGGCGATCGAGTCGGTGAACGAGGGGTTCGCCCTGTTCGACTCCGCCGACCGGCTGGTGCTGTGCAATCGCAAATACCTGTCCTACTGGCCGTCGGTGGCGGGCCGCATCCAGGCCGGCATCCGCTTCAACGATCTGGTCGCCATGGTCGCCGCGGCCGGTGCGGTCAGTGAACCGCCGCCCGACGTCTGGCTGCGCGAGCGGATGGAGCACCGCCACGACCTGAAGGGCGTCTTCCTGAACCGGCTGTCGGACGGCCGCTGGATCCAGGTGAACGAGCGGCGCACCCGCGACGGCGGCATCGTCGGCGTCTACACCGACATCACCGTCATCAAGCGGGAGGAGGAGCGGCGGCGCGAATCCGAACAGGCGGAGAAATCCGCGCTGATGATGCTGAACGACCAGCTTCAGCAGGCGAAATCCCAGGCCGATCAGGCCAATTTGTCCAAGACCCGCTTCATCGCCGCCGCCAGCCACGACCTGTTGCAGCCGCTGAACGCCGCCCGCCTGTTCGTCTCGGCGCTGGCCGACCTGGAGCAGCCGGCCGGCAACGTCGAACTGGTGGAGAACATCGACGTGGCTTTGGCGTCGGTGGAGGATCTGCTGTCGGCGCTGCTGGACATCTCCAAGCTCGACGCCGGGGCGGTGACGCCGGAGCTGACCGATTTCCCGCTGCGCGGCATCCTGGCGCCGCTCGCCACCGAATATGCCGCCGTGGCGGCGGAACGCGGCATCGACCTGAAGGTGGTGGGATCGGGGGCGGTGGTGCGCAGCGACATGCGGCTGCTGCGCCGGATCGTGCAGAATTTCCTGTCCAACGCGCTCCGCTATGTCCAGGGCGGCCGGGTGGTGGTCGGCTGCCGCCGGACCGGCGACGGCAGCATCCGGATCGAGGTGTGGGACAACGGCCCCGGCATTCCGCGCGACAAGATCACCGAGATCTTCCAGGAGTTCCGCCGCCTCGACACCCCCGTCACCAAGGGGCGCGACCGCGGCATGGGGCTTGGCCTCGCGATCGTCGACCGCGTTGCCCGCATGCTGGACCATCCCATCACCGTGCGGTCGGAGCCGGGCCGCGGTTCGGTCTTCGCCGTCACCGTGCCACGGGGGACGGAGCGCCGTGCCGTGCGCCCGGCCAGCATCGCCGCCCGGCCGATGACCAACCGTCTGGCCGGAACCTCGGTGCTGGTGCTGGACAACGAGCCGGCGGTGGTGGCGGGGATGGAGGCGCTGCTGCGCGGCTGGGCCTGCGACGTGGTGTCGGCCACCAATGGCGACGAGGCGCTGGCCCTGCTGTCCGGCATGCCGCAGCCGCCGGATCTGCTGATCGCCGACTATCACCTCGACGACGGGGCGCTGGGCGTCAACGAGGTGGCCCGGCTGCGCGCCGCCTGCGGCCGCATCCTGCCCGCGGTGATCGTCACCGCCAACCGCACGCCGGAACTGGCGGACGAGGCCAAGGCGGCCGGCTGTCTGGTGCTGAACAAGCCGGTGAAGCCGGCGCAGCTGCGGGCGGTGATGTCGGGACTGGTGGGGTAGGGGCGGGCTGAGAAGAGAGCCTGATGATTTACCGGTAACGCCTTACCGGTTCGGCTGTTGTCGGTTTCATGACCGACCCGGCTGCGTTGCGCGACAAGGCGCTCGAAATCCACCGGCTGCTGTGCACCGTCTACGGCTGCCCGGTCGCCTATTTCCACAGCCTCGACCCGCTGAGCGAGCTGGTGTCGTCGCTGCTGTCGCACCGCACCCGGAATGCCGCCTCGGGCGCCGCCTTCAAGGCGCTGCGGCGCCGCTGGCCAGACTGGGAGTCGGTGCGCGATGCCCCGGTCGCGGAGGTGGAGGCGACCATTGCCGGCGTCACTTGGCCGGAGCAGAAGGCGCCGCGCATCCAGGCCATCCTGCGCCGGATCACCGAGCGGGTCGGCAGCCTGTCGCTCGACCTGCTGTCCGGCATGCCGGTGCCGGACGCCCGCGCGTGGCTGGAGGAACTGCCGGGGGTGGGGCCGAAGACCAGCGCTGCGGTGCTGAGTTTCTCCACCCTGCGGCAGGCGGCGCTGCCGGTGGACAGCCACCACCACCGCGTCGCCGTGCGCACCGGCCTGATCCCCGCCAACGTCGCCGTCGGCCCCTCCCACGCTGTTTTGTCGGCACAACTGCCGGCGGATTGGGACGCCCAGCAGGTCTACGACAACCACGAGGTCATGATGCTGCACGGCCAGCGCTGCTGCTACCATCATGCACCGGCCTGCGACCGCTGCGTGCTGCTGCGCCTGTGCCCGACCGGTCAGGCGCTCCGCCCGCCGGAGGTGCCGTCAGAGGACCCTGTTCATCCGGTCGGGAAAAGGGCTGGTGGTCGTTGATGTAGATGCGCAGATAAATCAAAACGAAATACCTTGTCCGTATGATGGTTTTGCTTGCCCATTCGGGTGAGATGAAATCAATGCGGGAACTGTAGCAATGAAAATCCAAGTCTATGAACTCGCCATGCCTCCAGTGCTTAATGAAATAACCGTAGGATTCGCTTTCGTTGCGATTGGTCTTGGTCTCATATCTATGTCAAGAAGGCAGCGAATTGGACAGAGGTGGCGATCCCGTTTCATGAACATGGCCCTGGTGCTGATCGCGGGCGGATTGATCGCCATTGTTTTGGTATTCCTCCCCTCTGCAGGAGTGGCGGCGCGTGGTCTCGGGGGCGCTGCAACGTGAGAAGCATCGCTGGCGCTGACCGGCCATGTGGGTTTCTCTATGCTCGTTTTGTGCATTGCAACACGCAGCCATTCCCAGAATGCACGGCCATTCACCATCACCTGGGCCATATAAGACTGTGAGGGCGACGAAGACGCCGCTCCGGTTTGCACAAGACGAGGCCTGAGGTGATTCACAAGATTTTGGACGCGATCGACACCATCGTCGCGGAAAAGCGGGAAAATGGGCAGCTTGAGGAATGGCTCAAGAGTGGTGCCGCCCGGCGGTTCTGCGAGAAGATTTCGTCCGAGCGCAAGCACTACTACCCCGCTCTACTCCTGTACTTGGAGCGCAATGGCGGGCAGCACGTATGACGGCATATGGGTAACGGGGACGGGCCGCGGATTTCCGCGGCCCGCCCGTTTTTGAGGAACCTTATTCAGCGGCCAGCGGCTTCCGCATCATGCTGCCGGTCTGCTGGAAGCGGGTATGCCAGGCGAAGGCCTCCTCCAGCAGATGCGGGGTATGGCCGCCGCGCTGAAGCGCCCGGCGGTGATAGTCGGCCGCCAGTTCGCGATAGCTGGGATGGACGCAGTTGCGGATGATGGTCTCCGCCCGTTCGCGCGGCGCCAGTCCGCGCAGATCGGCCAGACCGACCTCCGTCACCAGAACGTCCACGTCATGCTCGTTGTGGTCGACGTGGCTGACCATCGGCACGACGCTGGAGATGGCGCCGCCCTTGGCCAGCGACTTGGTGACGAAGATGGCGAGGTGGCTGTTGCGGGCGAAGTCGCCGGAGCCGCCGATGCCGTTCATCATCTGCGTGCCGTTGACATGGGTGGAGTTGACGTTTCCGTAGATGTCGCACTCCAGCGCCGTGTTGATGCCGATGACGCCCAGGCGGCGGATCACCTCCGGATGGTTGGAGATCTCCTGCGGGCGCAGCAGCAGCCGGCCCTTGTAGGAGCCGATCTTCGGCAGCACTTCGGCATATTTCCCGGCGCTGAGCGTGATCGAGGAGCCGGAGGCGAAGTTCAGCTTGCCGGCGTCGAACAGCTCGAAGGTGCTGTCCTGCAAAACCTCGCTGTACATGGTCAGGTCGTGGAACGGCCCGTCGATCAGCCCGTGCAGCACGGCGTTGGCGATGGTGCCGATACCGGCCTGCAGCGGCGCCAGCGAGCGGCCCATCCGGCCCTGCTTCACCTCCCGGCCCAGGAACTCGATCAGGTGGCCGGCGATGGCGTTGGTCTCGTCGTCCGGCGGCAGGATGCTGGCGGAGCTGTCCTGCTTGCGCGTCACCACGATGGCCGCGATCCGCGACGGGTCGATCGGGATATAGGGCAAGCCGGCGCGGCTTTCCGCCGTCACCACCGGGATCGGCTCGCGGAAGGGGCGGCGGGTCGGGATGTAGACGTCGTGCATCCCCTCCAGATCCAGCGGCTGGGTCAGGTTCAGCTCGACGATGATCTTCTCTGCCAGGATGGCGAAGGTCGCCGAATTGCCGATGGAGGTGGTCGGCACGATTCCGCCATTCTCGGTGATGGCGCAGGCCTCGATCACCGCGACGTCGACCGGCCCCATCTGGCGCGAGCGCAGCAGCTCCACCGTCTCCGACAGGTGCTGATCGACGAACATCACCTCGCCGCGGTTGATCGCCTTGCGCAGCACCGGGTCGGCCTGGAAGGGCAGGCGGCGGGCCAGAACCCCCGCCTCGGTCAGGATGCGGTCCACGTCGTTGCCCAGCGACGCGCCGGTCATCAGCGTGATCTTCAGCTTCTCGGACGCGGCGCGTTCGGCCAGCGCCAGCGGCACGGCCTTGGCGTCGCCGGCGCGGGTGAAGCCGCTCATGCCCACCGTCATGCCGTCCTTGATCAGGAAGGCGGCCTCTTCCGCCGGCACGACCTTGCCCCACAGCGACTTCAAGCGAATGCGATCTCGGTACATCGGGCGTTCCTTTTATGAGTGCTTTTTGGCGAACGGAGAACGATCCGTTCCCATGCGGTCATATTTCTTATTTGAAAATACTCATAAGGAGGCGCTGTCCGGCGCCGCAATTGTTCGTCCGGAATATCAGGCCATCCTGATGTGAATGGGTGGGCGAATATCGGCAAACCGGTGCGGGATGCGGACAAAAACTTGGAATGGTTTGGGATAAAAAAATGAAACTGAGTTTCAGTTCTGGAGATTTCGGCTGGTTACTTTGGCCTGCTCCCCTCACGCCGTCAGCGGCAGCGCCTCGTTGCAGGCGAAGGCCGTCATCACCATCGCCTCGGCGGCATCGGCCGACAGCGGGCGCGAGATCAGAAAGCCCTGCAGGCAGTTGCACCCGGCCTCGGCCAGCCAGTGCCGCTGTTCGGCGGTCTCCACCCCCTCCGCCACAGTGGACAGCAGCAGCTTCTGGGCCAGGGCGATGACGGTGGAGGCGATGTCGGGGGCGTGCGGCAGGTCGTTGACGAAGCTGCGGTCGATCTTCAATACGTCGACCGGCAGTTCGCGCAAGTAAGCCAGCGAGGAATAGCCGGTGCCGAAATCGTCGATGGCTATGCGCACGCCCAACGCCCGCAGGCGGTTCAGCGTCGGCAGGTGGTGGCGCACGTCCTTCATGATGACGGTTTCGGTGATCTCCAGTTCCAGCAGATCGGGCGGGGTACCGTGGCGCTGCAACACCTGTTCCACCAGCCGGGCGAAGCCGGGATCGGCGAGCTGGCGGGCGGAGACGTTGACGGCCACCGGCACCGGACCGTGATCCAGCGCCCAGCGGGTGGCGGTGCGGCACGCCTCCTCCAGCACCCAATGGCCGATCTCGATGATCAGGCCGGTATCCTCGGCGACGGGGATGAAATCGGCGGGGGAAATCGCCGCCCCCTCGTGCCGCCAGCGGATCAGCGCCTCGAAGCCGGTCAGCCGGCCGCCCGCCGCCTCGATCTTCGGCTGGTAGACCAGTTCGAAGGATTTTGCCGCGACCGCCTCGCGCAATCCCGCCTCCAGCCGCAGGCGGGTCTCGGCGCGGTCGGTCATGTCGCGGGTATGGAAGACGAAGCGGTTGCCGCCCGCCGTCTTGGCGGCCTGCATCGCCGAATCGGCCATCCGCATCAGCCCGGCGCCGTCCGCGGTAACCCGGCCGGCCGCAGCATCCATCGGGTGGAGGACGATGCCGATGCTGGCGGTGACATGGACGCGGTGGTCGCCGACCTCCCGCAAGGCGGACAGCCCGTCCAGCAGCCGTTGCGCAACCATCGCCGCCTCTTCGCCGTCGGCGACGCGCTCCAGCACCACCAGGAACTCGTCGCCGCCCAGACGGCCGACGGTGTCGCAACGCCGGACGCTGGCGCCGAGCCGCTCCGCCACCCGGCAGAGCAGCAGGTCGCCCACCCCGTGGCCCAGGCTGTCGTTGACCCGCTTGAAGCGGTCGAGGTCGACATAGAGCACCGCCAGCCGGCCGACGCCCGGCTCACGCGAACGCTCCGCCAGATCGATGGCATGGTCCAGCCGGTCGAGCAGCAGCGCGCGGTTCGCCAGCCCGGTCAGCGGGCAGCGGGTCGCCAGCCGGCGCAACTCGTCATGCTCCTGCTCCAGCAGGGTCAGGGTGTGGTTGAAGCGGGTGATGACGAAGCCGAGTTCGTCGTCGGCATGGCCGCGCGGCACGACCAGCGGCTGGCCATAGGGCTTTTCCGGATCGATGCGTGCCACCGCGCGGCCGATCTGCAGAAGCGGGCGGGTCAGCAGCCGGTGGAACACTGCCGCCATCGCCAACCCGATCAGGAGATTGCGCAAGGTCCCCGCGACCAGCGCCGCCGAGACATAGGCGAGGAAGCCTGCCGCCGCCCGCCCGGTGTCGATTCCGACCGCCAGCCGGCCGACGATACGGCGGCTGCCCGCCGCGCTACTTGCCGACGTGCTGCGGTCGGCAGCAGGGACGGCTAGGTCATGGACCAGGATCGGCCGGTCGGTGAAGAGCAGCGCGGTCGCCGCCCGTCCCAGCAGCGTCATCGGCGGGGCGGCCTGTTCGCGCCGGGCCAGCAGCGTGCCGTCCCCCAGACGGATCTCCGCCCAGCCGGCATTCGCGCGCACCATGCCGTCCAGCACCTGCCCGGCCAGATCGCCATCGATCAGCCAGGCAGCGGTCGCGGCCGGCCCCTCCACCAGAGCGGCCGCCTCCCCGATCCTGGCCAGCGCCATCGTCCGCTCGTGCGAGGCGGTCCAGGTGAACTCCACCGCGGTGATGGCGAATCCGATGACGAAGGCGGCGAGGACCGCATGAATCGCCTGCTTCAGCGTCAAGCTGCGCAGGACTGGGATCGCCATCGCACCGTTCCTCAACCGCGGGTTTCGCATCGCCACGCCTCCATTGGGGTAACCCTTCGGGGTGTGGCAAACCGATGCATTAATAGGGCGGGCGATGACTCGAGCGCGGCGGTTCTATGAAATTTTTGTAACCGGGATCCGGTGCTTATTGCTGGCAATGCATATTGCTGCATAGGACCATTCCCGCAACGCATGGCTACCATTCAGCATTGGTAATACCAGTTCGTGTGCGGCGCAGCATATCTTGGCCTTGCCCATTCTCGGGGCGTTTCCTCCCTAAACTTCAGGGCCGCGCATTTGCGCGGCCCTTTTCTTTTGAAGAACGGGAGGGAGGCGGGGCCGGTGCGTCAGACCCGGCGGGCGAGCGCCAGCAGGCCGCCGGCGCCGATCATCAGGCCGCCGGTCAGCCGGTTCAGCGACTTCGCCGCCGACACCGTCGTCAGTCTCGCCGCCAGACGGTCGCCGCCGGTCGCATAGGCCATGATCCAGCCGAACTCGATCACCACCATGGTGGCGACAAGGGCGATCAGCTGCGGCGCCAGCGGCGCGCCGGCATCGATGAATTGCGGGAACAGGGCGCCCATGAAGACCAGCGCCTTCGGGTTGCTGAAGGCGACCAGGGCGCCGCGCAGGAACAGCCGCACCGCCGACCCCTCGCCGGTGGCGGAGGCCGCGGCGTCGCGGCTTCCGGCCGGCTCCACCGGCGCCCGCCATGCGGCGATGCCGAGCCAGGTCAGATAGGCCACGCCGGCCCAGCGCACGATCTCGAAGGCGAGCACGGAGGTGGAGAGCAGGGCGCCCAGTCCGAAGGCCGACAGCGCCGCCATCACCGCCAGCGCCGCGCACATGCCGGCCCCGCCCCAGGCGGCGCGCCGCGCGCCGAAGCGCAGGCCAAGGCTCATCGCCAGCAGCATGTTCGGCCCCGGCGTCATCGAGATCACGAAGGCGGTGGCGAAGAAGAAGGCGAGCGTCTGCCACGTCATGGTCTGGGGCCTCGACAACGGGGGTGGGCAACAATCGGATGCACCACAGCACCATGCGCGCGGTTCCGCCGCAAGCGGCGCGGGCGAAACTCAGCCATGCCCTGCCGGTGCGGTTAAGGGAAGGCCGCCTGCACCCGCCAGGCGCGGAAGGCGAGGTTGGCCGAATCCTGGTCGGGACGCTTGTAGGCGGCAAAGCGGCGGTCGCGGATGCGGGCGCGGGCGTCGGTCCACACCGCGTTCCAGTCGATGGCGCCGTCGGTCAGCAGCCGTTCCTCGATGATGCCCAGCAGCGTTTCGTTGACGGCCGACACCCCGATGTTCTGCGTCGCCAGGACCAGCGCGTCGGGTGCCCGCTCCAACGTGGCGCGGAGCCGCGTGTGGCCGCCGCAGGACCCCCAGAAGACCAGCGCCGTGGCCGGCGCGATCTCCGACATCGTGCCGTCCTCGTGATAGCTGTGGCCGCGGTGGACGACGATCGACGGGGTCAGCCCCTCGCGCGCCATCCAGTCCCAGGCGGCGGCCCGCCCGGCATCGCCGGCGCCGGGCACGTCTGCGACGATGACGATGCGGCGGCCATGGCGGTCGGGGCTGACGGCGACGACGAAGCCGGACCGGCTGTGCAGCGCCCAGCCCTGCATCCGGTGCTGCCGCAGGAAGCCGCGGAAGGACGCGCGCCCGTCGGGATCGTCGTAGAAGGTCATCCTCTGCACGTTGAGGCCGTTGCGGAACAGGCGCTCCGCGGTCAGGGCGGGTGGGGCGCCCAGAGAATGGCGTTGAAGGAACCGCTCCGTCTCGAAGGCGGGGGTGGCCGGCCGGCCGGACAGGCGCGTCGCGTGCAGGCTGCCCGCCAGCCCTGCCATCGCCTTGACGGAGCTTTCGCCCGCGTCGCGGTACCAAGCCGCCAACTCGTCCTCCAGCGCGGCGCGGACCGCGCGGTTGTCGAGGTCCATGGCGTCGGCCAGCACGCCGATGACCACCGCGGGATCCGGCATGCCGCTCGTCGCCGGTGTCTGCGGCGTCCGGATGGCCGGCAGCAGGGCCTGGATGCTCTCACGCATCAGTTCCCGCGCGGTGGCGGGGTTGGTGCCGAACAGGCTGCCGGCCCGCCCGCCGCCGACGACAGCGATGAAGAAGTCCGCCCACAGCGGCCGGGTGCGCGCGCCGCGGGCAAGGTCGAGGATGCCGCGCCGCTCCTGCTTCAGCTGGATCTGGAGGATGTTGACCAGCCCGTCGAGCGACGAGGTGTAGAGCTGCGGACCGATGCGGGCGATCAGGCCGAACAGGTCCTCCGATGACAGAGCAAGTGTGATGCGGAAGCGGTCGGCCGGCGGATCGTCCACCATGTCGTCCAGCAGCACGCCGATCTTCGGCGCCATCAGCGCCGGGTCGCGCGCCAGGGATGCCGCCAGCGCCTTGGCCGCCTGGGCTTCCAGAAGGCGCAGATGCTCCTTGGACAGGCGTTTGCGCAGCTCGTGCCGCGTCTCGTAGAAGGGCAGGCCGCTGTCGAGCGAGCGCGTCAGCAGCCCGATGTCCAGTGCCCGCGCGATGACCTCCGCACCGCCGGGACGTGTGGACAGCTGGTCCGCGGCGCCAACGGCGTCGAAGGGGGCGAGCATGACCGCCTCCCGCAGGGCGGCCAGCGCCGCCTCGCCGGGAAACAGGCTGGAACAGCGGAAGGCCTCCGCCGGGTTGCTGCGGGCCAGTTCCGCGAAGGCGGCATCCCCGCCGAACAGCGCGTCGAGCACCGGCTTGCCCGCAGGCTCGTGGTCGGCGCAAGCCGTGGGCGTTTCGATGGCGCGGACGGCGGGGGCTGCCGGCTTGGGCAGGTCGGGCGCCATCAGTTCGGCCGAATGCAGCGGTGGAGGCACGGTCTGCGCCGCCGCCGCTCCAGACCAGACGCCGGACCAGCCGGCGGTAAAGACGGCCAAGAGCGCGCACACGGTCAATGCAGGCCGCGGCAAAGCGGCGGAGGGTGAGCGGCCTGAAAGCGTGTCGATGGCTGATGCGGACATGAACTGCCGGACGGGGGGCGTGCGCGGAGGGGCCCTGCCGGTCGGCTTACCCCATACGGCTTAACCTATGCAGGCAATCGGGACTTTGTCACCCGTTACCGGTGCCGCCGACACGGATGCCGGCGTCCCGCCACGCTGCGGCAGCGGCGGAGTACTCCGCCTTGGCCTTCCGTTGCTGCCGGAATCGCCCGACAGGGCATGGACAGAGACCGTTCGCATACCAATCCTCAGTCCTTCGTCCGACGTCAGGCGTCCGGACAGCCGGTGGCGAAGGGGGTGCGTATGCGTGCATACCGTCTTTTGGCCCGTTTCCTGACCCGTCCCCTGGCCGGCTTCCCGGCCGTCATCCTGCTCCTCACCCCCTTATGCCTGTCCTTATCCGCGGTTCCGGCCGTGGCCCAGACGCCGGTGGACCTGGAACTGGTGCTGGCGGTGGACGTGTCCGGCAGCGTCGATCCGGACGAGGCGAAGCTGCAGCGCAACGGCTATGTCCAGGCGCTGCTGAACCGGAAGGTGCAGGCGGCGATCCGCGGCGGACCCTTCGGCCGGATCGGCGCCACCTATGTGGAATGGGCGGGGGAGGGCCACCAGCACACCGTCGTCGGCTGGACCGAACTGAGCGATCCGGCCAGCATCGAGCGCTTCGCCGGCATGGTGGCGGAAGCGCCGATGATGACGGAGCAATGGACCTCCATCAGCTCCGCCATCGACTATTCCGTCCCGCTGTTCGAGAACAACGGCTTCGAGGGCACGCGGCGGGTCATCGACCTGTCGGGCGACGGCGAGAACAACCGCGGCCGCCCGGTTGAGGAGGCGCGGGACGCCGCGGTCGCCCGCGGCATCACCATCAACGGACTGCCGATCCTGAACGACCGGCCCAACCCCTGGGGCGGTGCCGCGCCGAACGACCTGGAGGGCTATTACCGCGACCATGTCATCGGCGGTCCCGGCGCCTTCCTGGTCCCTGCCCGCGACTTCGACGCCTTCGCCGACGCGATCCTCAGCAAACTGCTGCTGGAGGTGTCGGGCATCCAGCCGGCCGGGCGGGAGCGGGACCTCGCGGCCCGCTGAGCGAGGCGGGTATCAGTCCACCGCGCGATCGATGGCGCGGCCGGCCTTTTCGGCGGGACCCGGCGGATCGATGGCGTCCTTCACGCTCTGGCCGGCGTTGTCGATGGACTCGCCGGCCCGTTCGGCCGGGCCGTCCTTGTGGCAGGCGGCCACGGCGACCAGCGGCAGGACCAGGACGGCGGTGCGCAACAGCGTCAGCATGACGGTCTCCTTTTTTCGGTGCGCGCGCGGCGTCCGGTGACGGACGGCGCGCTGCGGTGCGAAATGAACGGTATGGCCGGGCTACAGGTTCGGCCGCCTACCCGATTGCACCGCCGAAGGTCGCGCTTGGGCTTAAACTTGCGCGGATGGGCTATTTCTCCCTCTCCCGCCCCGGGAGAGGGAAGGGGCCCGCCGCGAAGCGGTGGGAAGGGTGAGGGGTGACCCAAGGAACCATGCAGTTCAGAATTCTTGGCCGCCCCCTCACCCTCCCCACTTCGTGGGTCCCCTCCCTCTCCCGGGACGGGAGAGGGAATTTTCTCGAAGCCCGCCCCCGCCCCGCATTTTGTGTTCTACGGTCAACTGCCCGCCGTCCGTCCCGTGCCACTCTCGTGCTGGGATGAGACGGGCGGGAGGCCGGTATGGCTGGTTACCATTGCGATCTGGGGCGGCAACGTCACCGGTTCGACGACCTGAAGGCGCTGATGGCCTGCGCCTCGCCGCGAAGGTCGGGGGACGAGCTGGCGGGCATCGCCGCCGACAGCGACGAACGGCGGGTGGCGGCGCGCATGGTGCTGGCCGACCTGCCGCTGAAGACCTTCCTCACCGAGGCGCTGGTCCCCTACGAGGCCGACGAGGTGACGCGCCTGATCGTCGACAGCCATGACGCCGAAGCCTTCCGGCCGGTGGCGCACATGACGGTCGGGCAGTTCCGCGACTGGCTGCTGTCCTACGAGGCCGATACCGCCGCGCTCACGGCGCTCGCCCCCGGCCTGACGCCGGAGATGGCGGCGGCGGTGTCCAAGCTGATGCGCAACCACGATCTGGTCTGCGTCGCCGCGAAATGCTCGGTCGTCACCCGCTTCCGCACCACGGTCGGGCTGCCGGGGCGGCTGTCGAGCCGGCTGCAGCCCAACCACCCGACCGACGACCCGACCGGCATCGCCGCCTCCACGCTCGACGGGCTGCTCTACGGCATCGGCGACGCGGTGATCGGCATCAACCCGGCGACCGACAACGTGCCGGCCTGCATCGCTCTGCAGGAGATGCTGGACGCCGTGCGCACCCGCTTCGACATTCCGGTCCAGTCCTGCGTGCTGGCCCATGTCACCACCACCATCCAGGCGATCGAACGCGGCGCGCCGGTCGATCTGGTGTTCCAGTCCATCGCCGGCACCGAGAAGGCCAATGCCGGCTTCGGCGTCACCCTGTCGCTGCTGGCCGAGGCGCAGGAGGCTGCGAAGGGGCTGAAGCGCGGCACCATCGGCGACAATGTGATGTATTTCGAGACCGGGCAGGGATCGGCGCTGTCGGCCGACGCCCATTTCGGTGTCGACCAGCAGACGGTGGAAGCCCGCGCCTATGCCGTCGCCCGCGCCTTCGACCCGCTGCTGGTCAACACGGTGGTGGGCTTCATCGGCCCCGAATATCTCTATGACGCCAAGCAGATCACGCGGGCCGGGCTGGAAGACCATTTCTGCGCCAAGCTGCTGGGCGTGCCGATGGGCTGCGACGTCTGCTACACCAACCATGCCGAGGCCGACCAGGACGACATGGACGTCCTGATGACGATGCTGGCGACCGCGGGCGTCAATTTCCTGATCGCGGTGCCCGGCGCCGACGACGTCATGCTGAATTACCAGAGCCTGTCCTACCACGACGTGCTGGGCCTGCGGCATCTGCTGAAACGCCCGCCGGCCCCGGAGTTCGAGGCGTGGCTGGACAAGGCCGGCTGGCTCGACGAGCAGCGCCGCCTGCCGCCCTGGCCCGACCAGAGCCTGGTCGTCTCCGCCCTGCTGGGGAGTGCCGCGCCATGAGCGACACCCGGAAGGACAATTTAAAGGATCCATGGGCGCGCTTCCGCGGCGCCACCCGCGCCCGCATCGCGCTGGGCCGCAGCGGCGACGCCCTGCCGACCAAGGCGTTGTTGGAGTTCCAGCTGGCCCATGCCCGCGCCCGCGACGCGGTGCACAGCGCCGTCGACTTCGACCGTCTGGCCGCCGACCTCGCCCCGCTGGAGACGCTGCGCGTCCACAGCGCGGCCTCCGATCGGCCGACCTACCTGCGCCGCCCGGATCTGGGCCGCCGGCTGGATCCTGCCAGTGCGGCGACCCTGCCGGGTGGGGAGTGGGACCTGCTGTTCGTGATCGCCGACGGGCTGTCGGCCGCGGCGGTGCAGGTGAATGCGGCACCGCTGGTCCATGCCTGCATGGAGCGGCTCCCGCATCTGCGCATCGGGCCGGTGGTGCTGGCCGAACAGGCGCGCGTGGCGCTGGGCGACGAGGTGGCTGCGGCCATGGGCGCCCGGCTCGTCGCGCTGCTGGTGGGGGAGCGGCCGGGGCTGTCGGCCGCGGAATCGCTGGGGGTCTACCTGACCTGGGACCCCAGGCCCGGACGCGCCGATTCCGAACGCAACTGCATTTCCAACATCCATTCCGGCGGCCTGTCCATCCAGACGGCCGCCGACAAGCTGTGCTGGCTCGCAACCGAGGCGGCGCGGCTGAAGCTGACGGGGGTCGCCCTGAAGGAGGACGCCCCGTCCCTGGCCGGTCCGGACAACGAGAAAAACCAGCTGACCGGGCCAGGAAACCGGGTGCCGTGAGAGAGCGCCGCCATTCAAACCAACGCCTTTGAACAGGGGCAGGAGGCAACATGTCTGGGAACACGAAGCCTGAATTGAGCAAGAGCCTGAGCGGGCTCCACCTGTGGGGGATCGCCGTGGGGCTGGTGATCTCCGGCGAATATTTCGGCTGGAGCTACGGCTGGGCGGCGGCGGGGACGCTGGGCTTCCTCGTCACCACGATCCTGATCGCGGCGATGTACACCACCTTCATCTTCAGCTTCACCGAGCTGACGACCGCCATTCCCCATGCCGGCGGTCCCTTCGCCTACAGCTACCGCGCATTCGGACCGAAGGGGGGCTTCGTCGCCGGGTTCGCCACGCTGATCGAGTTCGTCTTCGCGCCGCCGGCCATCGCGCTCGCCATCGGCGCCTATCTGAACGTGCAGTTTCCGGGGCTCGACCCCAAGCTGGCGGCGGTCGCCGCCTATGTCATCTTCATGGGGCTGAACATCGCCGGCGTGTCGATCGCCGCCACCTTCGAGCTGTTCGTCACGCTGCTGGCGATCTTCGAGCTGGTGGTGTTCATGGGCGTGGTGTTCCCCGGCTTCTCCTGGGCCAACTTCACCGCCAACGGCTGGGCCGGGTCGAACAGCTTCAGCATGGACGCCTTCGGCGGCATCTTCGCTGCGATCCCCTTCGCCATCTGGTTCTTCCTGGCGATCGAAGGGGCGGCGATGGCCGCGGAAGAGACCAAGGATCCCAAGCGCACCGTGCCGCGCGCCTATATCGGCGGCATCCTGACGCTGGTGGTGCTGGCCTTCGGCACCATGATCTTCGCGGGCGGGGTGGGTGATTGGACCGCGCTGTCGAACATCAACGACCCGCTGCCCCAGGCGATGAAGGCGGTGGTCGGCGAGTCCAGCGGCTGGCTGCACATGCTGGTGTGGATCGGCCTGTTCGGCCTGATCGCCTCCTTCCATGGCATCATCATGGGCTATTCGCGCCAGATCTTCGCGCTGTCGCGCGCCGGCTTCCTGCCGCCGGTGCTGTCCCGCCTGCACCCGACCCGCAAGACGCCGCACTGGGCGGTTCTGGCCGGCGGCGTGGTGGGTATCGCCGCGATCTATTCCGACGAGTTCATCCAGATCGGCGGCCTGCCGCTGACCGCCAACATCGTCACCATGTCGGTCTTCGGCGCCATCGTCATGTACATCATGAGCATGGCGGCGCTGTTCCGCCTGCGCGCCGTCGAACCGGCGCTGGAGCGGCCCTACCGCGCGCCCTTCTATCCGGTCTTCCCGGCGATCTCGCTGGTGCTGGCGGTGCTCGCCCTGCTGACGATGATCTACTACAACGCCCTGGTGTTCGGGCTGTTCGTGGCGCTGTTCGCGCTGGGCTACCTGTTCCACCTCGCGACTGCCGGCATGCGGGTGAAGGCCGGCGCGACCGGCGGGCTGGGGCACATTGATGCCTTCACCGAGGCGCGGACGATGGTGGATTGAGGGGTGGATTGAGGGTGATTTAGCTTTCAGCGCCGGAAGTTAGACCCCCACCCCAACCCTCCCCCGCTGGGCGGGGGAGGGGGTTAAATGCTGGTCCGGGAGAGGGCGGCAGTCCCTCCCCCGCCCAGCGGGGGAGGTTAGGTGGGGGTCTGACTCCGCAAGGAACAGTTCGCCCTCACTCCCCGTCGTGGCTCCGGATGAAGCTGCGGATTTCCGGGAGGATGGCTTCGCGCCAGCGGCGGCCGTTGAAGATGCCGTAATGGCCGACGCCCTTCTGGAAATGCGTCTTGCGCATGTCGTCCGGCAGGGACGAGCACAGGCGCTGGGCCGCGATGGTCTGGCCGGGGGCGGAGATGTCGTCCAGTTCGCCTTCCACCGTCATCACCGCGGTCTTGGCGATCGCTGCCGGCTCCACCTTGCGGCCGCGCGAGACCATCTTACCTTCCGGCAGGGCGTGCTTCTGGAACACCGTCTCGATGGTCTGCAGGTAGAATTCCGCCGACAGGTCCATCACCGACAGGTATTCGTCGTAGAAGCGGCGGTGCTGCTCGGCCGAATCGCCGTCGCCGCGGACGAGGTGGCGGAACAGCCCGACATGCTCGTTGATGTGGCGGTCGAGGTTCATCGACATGAAGCCCGACAACTGGATGAAGCCCGGATAGACGCGGCGGAAGGCACCCGGATAATAGACCGGGACCGTGGTGATCACGCTGCGCTCGAACCACTTCAGCGGGTGTTCCATCGCCAGCTTGACCGGCGTCGTCGGGTTGGCCATCGGGTCGATCGGGCCGCCCATCAGGGTCATGCTGCGGGCCTGCACCGGCTCGTCCGCCGCCGCCATCAGCGACACCGCCGCCATCACCGGCACGGCCGGCTGACACACCGCGATGACGTGGGTGTTCGGCCCCAGGAAGCGGATCAGCTCCGCCACCGTGTCGATGTAGTCGTCCAGGTCGAAGCGCCCGGCCGACATCGGCACCAGCCGCACGTCGATCCAGTCCGTGATGTACACGTCGTGGTCGCGCATCAGCGCCTCCACCGTGCCGCGCAGCAGGGTGGCGTGGTGGCCCGACATCGGGGCGACCAGAAGCACCTTCGGCTGACGCGGCGTGCCTTCCGGCTTGGCGAAGTTCAGCAGCTTGCAAAAGGGCGACTGCCAGACGAACCGTTCGGTGACCGGCACGGTCTGCCCGTCGACCACCGTCTCCGCCAGCCCGAAGGCCGGCTTGCCGAAGCGGCGGGTCGTCCGCTCCATCAGCTCGGCCCCGGCGGCGACCGCCCGGCCCAGCTTGGTGTAGGACAGCGGAACCAACGGGTTCTGGAAGGTGTGCTGGGCGGCTTCGGCCCAGAAACGCATCGGCCGCATGGCGGCGTGTTGCATGTCGTACAGGTGATACAGCAAATCAGATCCTCACGTCACGGCTACCCCCGGTCGGCCAGGGTTTGTTGGTCCGGTTCGTTATTCCTTCGACCACTTATTGATCGTATTACCAACCATATCCTTCGTCAGGGGTCGCGTATAGGTCAAGAGCCTCTTCGCATTTGCAAAGCTCTGTTGTTAAAAGAACATTGCGCTGCACAAAAAATTATCAACCGCAACAATCCCGCTATGACCTCGGCGCGTGACTCCGTTGGTCATACTGACGTTCAGGGAAATGGCTGACGATCAGGGGACGGCCAGCACGGCGCGGACCGGCAGATGGTCCGATGCCCGACGGGTCAGGACGCTGCGCACCACCTCGAAAGCGGGGATTTGCAAGCCTCCCGTCACATAGATGCGGTCGAGCCGCAGGGTCGGCATGCGGGCGTGGAAGCTGCGCGGGTTGGCGACGTCGGCGAAGGAGGCGGCCAGATGGCGCAGCCGCGGCGAGCTGGGCGTCCATTCGTTCAGGTCGCCCATGAACAGGGTGGGCAGCTCCGGTTGCCCTTCCACCCGCGACACTATGTCGCCCACCTGTTTGGCCCGTTCCCAGGGGTCGAGGCCGAGATGGGCGACGATCACCCGCACCGGGCGGCCCTCCACCTCCACCACCGCGTCGATGGCGCCGCGCGGCTCGCGCTTGCCGACGGAGAGGTCCATCGTCTCCATCGAGCGCACCGGCAGGCGGGTCAGCAGGCAGTTGCCGTAATGGGCGCGTTCGCTGTGCTTGGTCGGGCCGGCATAGGCCTTCATGCCCGTGTGCTGTTCCAGGAAGGCGAACTGGTCCATCCCCGATTCGCCGCGATGATGCCAGCCGACCTCCTGCAGGCCGACGAGGTCGACGTCGAGGTCGCGGATCACCTGGGCGATGCGGTCGGGCGCGAATCGGGCGTCCAGCCCGACGCAGCTGTGGATGTTCCAGGTGGCGACGCTGAACGCGGCCATGCCGTCCGGAACGGGGGAACTGCGGTTGTCGGCACGGCGGGGACGGCGGGCACGGGCTGCGCGCAACGCGGCGGCGATGCGCTGGACACGCTCACGGCTAAAACGGATCACGGTTCCAAAATCCTTTCGTCTGGCCTGTCGTCCTGCCGGCCTTCTTCCTCTGCCTTCCGGCCGGGCTTCCGCCCCGACCGGCCGAGCAGCCGGCTCGTCAGCCAGCCGAGCCCGATCGCCACCGCTCCCATCGCCACCAGCAGCGCGATGTCGGCGGCGCCGGGATTGCTGATGGTCCGTTCAAGCTGGTGCCCGAGCAGGTTGAAGGCAAGGATGCCGGGCGCAAGACCGACCATGGTGCCGATCACATAATCGCCGAAGCGCAGCTTCGACGCGCCGGCGGCGAGGTTCACCACGGTGTAGGGCGCGACCGGCACGGCGCGCACCCCGGCCACCGCGGCGATGCCGCTGTCGGCCAGTTTCTCGTTGAGCCGCGCGATCAGCGGCCCGCCATGGCGGTCCAGCAGGTCGCGCCCCGCCATCCGCCCGGTCCAGAACATCGCCACCGCCGAGGCGACCGCCCCGCCCATGGCGGTGGGGAAGCCCCACCACGGCCCCATCACGATGGCGGTGGCGGCGATCATCACGGTCAGCGGGAACATGACATAGCCGCCGGCGACATAGGCCAGGATCAGCCACAGCGGCGCCAGCGGGCTGTCGCGCAAGGTCTGGAAGACCGCGAGCACGGCGTCCAGCGTCGCCCATTCGCTGAGCGCGGTGTAACGCCACATCCCCCACAGCCCCAGGAGCGCCAGGATGCCGGCCAGCATCAGCCAGTGGCGGGTGCGCGGGATCCGCGACGGCAGCACCCGGCGTACGATGTCCACCGCGTCGACCGGGTGTTCGGGATCGAAGACGCGGGCGTCGGCGACCGCGGCGGCCAGCCCGTCCGGTTCGGGATCGTGGAGCGGCTCCAGCCTGCGCCCCATCGGCTTGCGCAGCGACTCGATGGCCGCGGTGAGCGAGCCCAGCCGCCGGTGCGCCGCCGCCACCGCGGCCGGGCTGGTGCCCAGATGTTCGGCGATCAGGTCGTCGCGTGTGTGGCGGATCGCCCGGCGGGTCTCCGCGTCCTCCGGCCCCGGCCCGGCTTCCAGCGCCAGATCGCATTCTGTGTCGAGGCCCATGGAGCGGTTGTTGAGGTTGGCGGAGCCGATGCGCAGCAGCCGGTCGTCCACCACCATCACCTTGGCATGGACGGTGATGCAGGAGCCGCCGTCGGTCAGTGCCGCGAACAGGCGGAAGCGACCGTGCCTGTCGGCCTCGCGCAGTTCGCGGGTCAGCCGGGCGCGGGCGCCCAGCATCACGGTGTTCTCCAGCCAGCTGGTGGTGCGCACCGGATTGACGACGATCACCTCCGGCCCATCCTCCTCCGCCAGCCGGGCCTTGAGCGCCTCGGCCACGGCGGTGGAGGCGAAATACTGGCTTTCCAGATAGATGACCTCGCGCGCCTGGGCGATGGCCTCCAGATAGAGCGCTTCCACCTCGCGCACCGCCTCGCGGCCGTTGCAGGCGGGATCGGTGCGGGCGATGCCAACGCGCACGCCGCGCAGCAGCGGCTCGAAACCCGGCGGCCAGGGGTCGGCGGCCAGCGGATGGCGGCGCGGCGGGCGGCCGGGCGACGGGGCGGGGGGCGTCAGCGTCTCGCCGGTCGCCCGCGCCCAGCGTTCGCGGAACATTTCGCCCAGCGCCCGGGCGGCGTCGCCGTCCACCGCCATCATCAGGTCGTGGAACGGCTCGTAGGACTTGCCGTCGGGCTGGCGCCGCCGCGGGTCGTGCCCATGATGGGCGCGGGTGTCCCAGCGGTTGGCCGTGATGTCCAGCCCGCCGCAGAAGGCGACCCGGTCGTCGATCACCAGCATCTTCTGATGATGGCAGGCGCCGGTCGGGTGGTCGCCGTCCAGCCGGTACTGCAGGCGCCGGTGGGTCAGCCAGTTGCGCAGCATGAAGGGGTGCGACCAGCGGGCGAGGTCGAACAGCTCCGCATAGTCCCATTTCAGCACATGAATGTGCAGGTCCGGCCGCGTCGTCGCCAGCCAGTTCAGCAGAGTGCCCAGCCGGTCGGGCCGGCGCGGCCGGCGCGTCTGCGGCATCAGGCGAATGCGGGCGTCGAAGTCCCAGGCGGTCAGGTAGATGGTGCGCCGGGCCCGCCGCATGGCGGCCTTTGCCAGCGCGAAATAATCCTCACCATCGACGATGACGCCCAGCCGCGCCGTCTCCTCCACCCGCCAGCAGGTCCGTCCCGGTTCCAGGATCGGCCGCAGCGCGCCGGCGGGGACGGCGTCGTCGGGCGGCGGTCCGGCGGAGGGGAGCGGCTGGGGCGAGTGGGCGTACATGGGTTCCGGTCGGCTGTGTGTCCTGGGTCATAACATCTGGGAAGGCCTTTCCTTCCTCGCCCTCAGCCATTTGGTGAAAGCCGCCGGGAATTGCAGCCACCCCGGCCACGCTGCCGGTCGAAAAATTCGGGTGGGACGGCTTTTCCGCCGCGGTTCCGGGGCAGGCGCTAATTCTGTTGCCCCATGGGGGTGGGGGCGCTTACGGTCGCATGTCGCACCCGATATGCCGTTTCCCCCCGATACCGTCCTTCTGATGCCGCGCCCCCTGATCCGCCGCCTGATCGATGCCGTGCCGACCGCCATCCTGCCGATGGCGGCGGGGATCGGGCTGTCGGCACTGGTGGCGCCGCAGCCGGACGCCGCGACGGCGCTGCTGTACGGGCTGGCGGTGACGCTGCTGCTGACCCTGCCGTCGCTGGCGGTGGGCACCGCGCTGGGCGCCCTGGCCGGGTCCTGGGCTGCGGTGGCGCCCCGGTCGGCGGGCGGGCTGATCGGACGATTCCTGGCCGGGGCGGGTCCGCTGCTTCCGGGATTCCTGCTGGCCGCCGTCGCGGCGCTCGCCGTGCGGGCGGGGGCATCGGCGGCACCGCTGGGCTGGACCGCGCTCGCCATTCCCGCAGCCTGTCAGGCGGCACGGCTGTCGCGCCCGGCGATGGAGCGCGCGCTCGGCGCCGGGCCGGAGGGCGGCGCGGTGCGCATGGCCCGCGGCCTGGGGCTGGACGAACGCACCGTGCTGCGCCACCACGCCCTGCCGCAGGCGGTCGCCCCGGTGATGGGGGGCCTGCGCGCCGCGGTGCTGGCCGCAGTGGTCGGGGCGGTGGCGCTGGAAAGCCTGTTGGACCTGCCGGGGGCGGGCGGGCTGATGATCGACGCCGCCCGCGCCGGATCGGCGGCGGGATCGCTGCCGGTGCTGGTGGCGCTCTGCGGGCTGACTGCGCTGCTGGGTGCCCTCGGCCTTGCCGTGCGCGACTGGATCGATCCGGCCAACCACAGCTCCACGCCCTATGACGGCGCGTGACGGACGAAGGGACCCGATGGCCGAGTTCGACCAATCACCGCCGTCCCACCCGGTGCCGTCCCACCCGGTGCCGCCGCGCGCCGGCTTCGCCCGCGGCCTGTCGGGCGCTGCAGTGCTGGTCGCCCTGGCCCTCGCCTCGGCCGCCGCGCCGCTGATGGCCGACGGGGCCGCCATCCAGCGGCTGGACGCCGATCCGGTGGCAGCCGCCCTGCTCGACGGGCGGGGCAGCCTGTCCTTCGCGCTGCTCGCCGCGGTGCTGGGCGGCGCGCTGGGCATCGGCTGGGCGTTGCTGGCCGGGCTGCTCGGCAAGCTGTCGGGCGCCCGGGCGGAGCGGCGGACCATCGCCGCCGCCCACCGGCTGACCGGCCTGCCGCTCGCCCTGCTGGTGCCGCTGGCCGGCGGGCTGGCCGGCGGGCTGGTGGGAGAGGTCGGGCCGCTGGCCGTCGTCACCGCGCTGACCGCCGCCCCCGCCGTCGCCGCGCTCGCCCATGCCGAGCTGTCGGCGCTGCTGCGGGCGGAGTTCCTGACCGCCGCACGCGCCGCCGGCCTGTCGGAGGGCGAGGTGCTGCGCCGTCACCTTATCCCCAACGCGGCACGCCCGCTCCTGGCCGCCGGGGCGCTGGCCCTGCCGCGCGTGCTGGCGGCGGAAAGTGCGGCCAGCCTGCTCGGCCTCGGCCTGCCGCCGTCGCTCGGCAGCTGGGGCGCTTCGGTAGGCCTCGCCGCGCGGTTGGGCGACCCGGTGGCCTTCGTCCCGCCGGCCCTGCTGCTGGCGCTCGCCCTCTGGGCCGCCTGCGCCATCGCCGATGCCGCGGTGGCGGGAAGCCGTAGGCCATGAACCATATCGCCCCAAAATCCGGGCCGAAATCCGCCCCCGTGGAGGCCGAGGCGCTGACCCTGATGGTCGGCGACCGCGTCCTGCTCGACCGTGCCAGCCTGCGTGTGGAGCGCGGGGAGGTGCTGGCGATCACCGGCGGTGCCGGCAGCGGTAAGACCGCCCTGCTCGGCGCTCTCGCCGGCCAGCCGCTGGCCGGGGTCGACATGGCCGGCAGCGCCCGTGTCGAGGGGCGCCTGCTGATCGCCCAGGGCGGGCGTCTGGCGCCGCGCCGGCCGCTGGCTCTGCAGGTGGCGGAGGTGGTCGGCCATCATCTGGGGCTGGATCTGCGTGGCGCGCTGCGCCGGACGGCCGACGGGCTGGACCGCATGGGCGTGCCGCCCGCCGCCCGCCGCTTCGACCTGCCGCCCGAACAGCTGCCGGACTCCCTGCGCTGGGCCTGCCTGTTCGCCATGGCGGCGGCGGTGGGGCCGGCGGTGCTGCTGGCCGACGCGCCGGCCGCCGGGCTGGACCCGACCGTGCGGCTGCGGCTTCTCCACCGGCTGGCCGACTGGGCGCGGGCGGACGGGGTGGCGCTGATCCTGGCCGGACGGCCGGAAGATGGTGTGGCCGGTCCCGCCGACCGCGTGCTGTCCCTGCGCCGCGGCCGGCTGCTGCCCTACGAGCCGCCGCGTATCGCTCCGTTGGAACCGATGGACGCGCCGGGGACCGCGCGGCTGCATGCCCGCGGCGTCGGCATGGCCTATCCGCTCGCTCCCGGTCCGAAGGGGGAAGCCCGGGCGCTGACCGTCCTGCACGGGATCGACCTGGATGTCGGCCTGGGGGAGACGGTGGCCCTGCTGGGCGAGACCGGCAGCGCCAAGGCGACGCTGGCCCGGTCACTGCTGTGCCTGCCGCCGCCGACGGCGGGGGCGGTGGTGTGGATGGGCCGCGATCTGGTCGCCGCCGCCGCGCCGCCGGTCGACGCGGTGGGGGAGGATGCGGATCCCGGCGGCCTGCGCCGCGCCCGGCGCGACCTGCAGCCGCTGTTTCCCGACCCGGCCGCCTCCTTCGATCCCGCCATGACCATCGGCGACCAGTTCGCCCTGGCGCTGGAAAGCCTGCGCCCCGACATCGCCGCCGACCGCCGCGACCTGCGCATCGACGGGGCGTTGGAGGAGGCCGGACTGCGCCAGGACACGGCACTCCGCTGGCCCGGCGGACTTGGCAAGGCGGAGGCCGCCCATGCCGGGCTCGCCCGCGCCCTGTTGCCGGAGCCGCGGGTGTTGATCGCCGACGATCCGGCAGCCAGCCTGTCGGCGGAGGAGCGCGAAGCCTTCCTCGACCGCCTGACGGCGGCGCGCGACCGGCGCGGTCTGGCGCTGGTGCTGGCGACCGACCGCTATCTGGAGGGGCTGCGCGATGCCCATCGCGGCATCGTGATGCTGTCGGGACGGGTGGTGGAGAGCGCCGATGCCGAGACACTGCGGACGGTGCCGCTGCATCCCTACAGCCGGGCGATGCTGGCTGCGGCCCGTGGCGAGCGGCCGGCCCTGGAAGGCGATGCGCCGTCGGCCTTCAGCCCGCCCGGCGGCTGTGCCCTGCGCCGCCGCTGCCCGCTGGCCCGCGACTTCTGCGCTCAGGCGGTCCCGCCGCTGGAGGAGGTGGCGCCCGGCCATCATGTGGCCTGCCACTACTGGGACACCGCGCTCGGCGGCGGCGCCCCATTCCTGGATTCGTAACGCGCGTCATCACCGCGTTCCGGGCATGAAAAAGCCCCCGCTCCGATGGAGCGGGGGCTTTTTCACATCACAACGACCGATGAGAGATCAGGCCATCTCGATGCGCTGGGCCTCGGGGCCCTTGGCGCCCTGGCGGATGGTGACGCGGACCTGCGCACCGTCGTCCAGACCGCTGATGCCCGACCGCTCCAGCGCACGGATGTGCACGAAGATGTCCTTGCCGCCGGTGGACGGGGCGATGAAGCCGAAGCCCTTCGACACGTTGAACCACTTCACCGTGCCGTCGACGACCTCGCCGCTGTCCGAATCGCCGTAGCTGTCGGCGCCGTAACCGCCGCGGCTGCTGCCGCCGCCGTAACCGCCGCCGCCGTAGCCGCCGTCGTTGCCCCAGCTGTCACGCTCGCGCGGCGCGCGCGGGCGGCTCGGAGCGGCGGTCGAGGTGTCGACCGCGTGGATGGTGGCGACCTGCGGGCCCTTCGGGCCGCGCGACAGGTCGCAGGTGATGGTCGCGCCTTCGGGAAGGCTGTCGTGTCCGCAGAACTGCAGAACCGTGGAGTGCAGGAAAGCGTCGGGCGAACCGTCGTCGGGGGTGACGAAGCCGAAGCCCTTGGTGGCGTTGAACCACTTGACGGTGGCGCGGATGTCGCGCTGGGTGATTTCAGGAGCGCGGAAGGAAGAGCGCTGCGGACGGTCGAACATCAGTATCGTCTCATCTGTCGTGTTAAACCCCATCCCGGCAAAGCACCAAAGAGGGAGACCCGGAACAGGGCCATCGAAGGATGATCGGTTCCGACCCATAATTCAATCGTCATTGCGCGATTCGACCCTACGCGCACAACAAAAACACCGCCGCCGCCCAATGGATGGGCGGGGCGGGCCGATTTCGCCGAAATTGTGCAGGTGCAGCGTGACGACTCAACCGCGACTCAGGGTGCGGCCGTCAGGCGTGCAGGCTCAGGCGCCGTGGCACTTCTTGTACTTCTTGCCGCTGCCGCACGGGCAGGGGTCGTTGCGGCCAACCTTCGGGCCGCTGCGCGGGCGGGCGCCCAGCTGGCCGTCCACATAGAACCAGCGGCCGTCCTGGTGGGTGAAGCGGCTGGTCTCGTGGTGGGTCATCGGCTTGCCGTTCATGCTGAAACGGGCGACGAACTCCACGATCCCCTCGCTGTCGCCGGGCTGGCCGGCCTCAGTGGAGCGGATTTCCACGCCGGTCCAGACGCTGTTCTTGGCCCAGGTCTCGATCTCTTCACGGTTGAAGTCGTCGCGGGTGCTGGGCAGCAGCGTGTCGTGCAGATAGTCGATGTTGCCGGTGGCGAAGGCCGAATAGCGCGAGCGCATCAGCGCTTCGGCCGTCGGGGCGGGCATGCCGGCCAGATAGGGACCGCAGCAGGCGTCCAGCGGCTTGCCGGAACGGCAGGGGCATTCGGCGGCGGTCTGGGTCGTGTCGGTCATGGCCTGCTCTCGGGTGATGGCGTGGTCCGGCGTTGCGGGGCGCATCCATAGCGCAGCCGTGCGCCGCTTCTCAAGAGCTTGGTTGACGCAAGTGGCCGCGGCCTTGCGCCCGGAATCCGCTGCCGCTATCAAGCGGCCCCATCCAACCCCTTCAGGAAGGCTGTCCGCCGATGCCTGCCAAAGCGCCCCGCAAAGCAGCCGCGTCCCGGCAGCGCCCCGATCTGTCGCTGGAGGCCGGTTTCGGTCCCGGCCGCCGCGTCTGCGGTATAGACGAGGTCGGGCGCGGCCCGCTCTGCGGCCCGGTGGTCGCCGCCGCCGTGGTCCTGCCGCCCGAAGGGCTGCCGCCGGAGATCGCGGCCCGGATCGATGACAGCAAGGCCGTCATCCGCCGCCTGCGCGAGGAGATCGAGCCGGCGATCCGCGCCCATGCTCTCGCCTTCGCCATCGCCGAGGCGTCGGCGGCGGAGATCGACGAGCTGAACATCCACAAGGCGACGCTGCTGGCGATGAAGCGGGCGTATCTGGCGCTGCCTGGCCCGGCGCCCGACGCGGCGCTGGTCGATGGAAAATTCACCCCCGACATCGCGTGCGAGAGGGTGGCGGTCGTCAAGGGGGACAGCCGCAGCCAGTCCATCGCCGCCGCCTCTATTCTCGCCAAAGTGGCGCGTGACAGCGAGATGTTGCGGTTGTCGGCCCAGTATCCACACTATGGATGGGATCGAAATGCCGGCTATCCGACGCCCGAGCATCTGGACGCGCTGACCCGCCATGGTGTCACGCCGCATCACCGAGTCAGTTTTGCACCAGTGAAACGCCAAAGGGCACTAAGCGGCTGAGCGCTCGTCACTTGGCAAAGAAAGCTGTTGACGGCGACTCGGCCGCGACTCATTGTCCGGCCGAGTCCCAGTTCTTTGCCGGTCGTAAAATGCTCCCTGAAAACCGTATCCTGGTCGGCGATTGCATCGCTCTCATGAACGATCTGCCGCCCGCGTCGGTCGATCTCGTCTTCGCCGATCCGCCCTACAACTTGCAGTTGGGCGGTGAGTTGCTGCGGCCGAACCACACCCGCGTCGCCGGGGTGGATGACGAGTGGGACAAGTTCGACGATTTCGAGACCTACGACCGCTTCACCCGCGACTGGATGACGGCCGCCCGCCGTATCCTGAAGCCGGAAGGCTCGCTGTGGGTGATCGGCAGCTATCACAACATCTTCCGCGTCGGCGCCACGCTGCAGAATCTGGGCTTCTGGATTCTGAACGACATCGTCTGGCGCAAGACCAACCCGATGCCGAACTTCCGCGGCACCCGTTTCGCCAATGCCCACGAGACGATGATCTGGGCGGCGCGCGACAAGGACGCGCGCTACCGCTTCAATTACGAGGCGATGAAGAACCTCAACGAGGATCTTCAGATGCGCAGCGACTGGCTGCTGCCGATCTGCAGCGGCGGCGAACGTCTGCGCGACGAGGACGGCAAGAAGACCCATCCGACGCAGAAGCCGGAATCGCTGCTGTACCGGGTGATCCTGTCCTCTTCCCGCCCCGGCGACGTGGTGCTGGATCCCTTCTTCGGCACCGGCACCACCGGCGCGGTCGCCAAGCGGCTCGGCCGCAAATGGATCGGGCTGGAGCGCGACGACACCTATGTCAAGGCGGCGCAGGCCCGCATCGACGCGGTGGAGGAAGCGCCGGAGGCGGCGATCCTCGACACCCCGCCCAAGCGCAGCGCGCCGCGCATCCCCTTCGGCTGGGTGGTGGAACGCGGGCTGCTCCGCCCCGGCTCGACCCTGTTCGACCAGCGCCGCCGTGTCGCCGCCCGCGTGCGCGCCGACGGCACGCTGATCGGCTCCGGCCCGCGCGGCGACCATCGCGGCTCGATCCATCAGGTGGGTGCGGCCCTGGCCGGGTTGCCGGCCTGCAATGGCTGGACCTTCTGGCACTATGAGGAGGGCGAGGATCTGCGTCCGATCGACGTGCTGCGCGAGCGTATCCGCTCGGAAATGCACTGAGTCCGCCCCAGACCTGTCCGTCCGGCATGGGCGTTGTCCCGGTCGGCTGCTTGGCAGCGGCGCCGCCGCCGTGTTAGGGCTTTCGTCCATGAACAAGCTCTTCGCCACCGTCACCGCCCCGGTGCCGCGCTCGGCCCCGGCGGCGCTGTCCACCCGTTGTTTCGTGCGCGATCTGGTGATGGACGCGCTGATCGGCGTCTATGCCCATGAAAGGCTGAAGCCGCAGCGCATCCGCCTGAACCTGGACCTCGAGGTGATCGCCCCCGGCGTCACCGGCGAGGACATGGCGACCATCGTCAAGGGCGTGGTCACCCAGGGCCACGTCACGCTGGTGGAAACGCTGGCGGAGCGTATCGCCGAACGCTGCCTTGCCGATGCGCGGGTGACGATGGCCAAGGTGCGGGTGGAAAAGCTGGATGTTTTCCCCGACGCCGCCAGCGTCGGCGTGGAGATCGAGCGCGCCCGCGCCTGACCGTTTTCCAACTCATAAGAGAGGAAGCCGCTCACCGTGTCTTTGCTCGCCGTGCTCACCGCCGAACAGACCGCCGCCCGTCTTCCTTTCCCAGCATTGTGCGACGCGGTGGCCGCAGCCGCCCGCGACTATGCCGCCGGCCGCATCACCGCCCCGGAACGGCAGGTGCTGCCGCTGCCGGACGGCGGCGTGCTGCTGTCGATGCCGGCCACGGCGGCGGACATCGCCATCCACAAGCTGGTGAACGTCAACCCCGGCAACGGCGCCAAGGGTCTGCCGACCATCCATGGCGTGGTCAGCGCCTTCGATGCCTTGACCGGTGCCCCCCAGGTTATTCTGGACGGCCCGACCGTCACCGCCCGCCGCACCGCCGCCGTGTCGATGCTGGCGATCCGCACCCTGGCCCCGGCGCCGCGCCACGTGGCGCTGCTCGGCGCCGGCACACAGTCGGCCGGCCATGTCGCGGCACTCGCGGCGCTCTATCCCGGCATCCGCATCGACGTCCACAGCCGCAGCCTGGACAGCGCCACCGCCTTCTGCGCCAGGCAGGACGAACAGGGTGTGGAGTTGCGGCCGATGAGCGGCGCGGTCGATCCGGCCGCCGAGGTGGTGATCGCGCTGACCACCAGCCTTGTGCCCATCTATGACGAGACGCCCCGCCCGGACCGCCTGCTTGTCGGCGTCGGCGCCTTCAAGCCGGAGATGGCGGAGTTCGGCCCGATCGCCGTCCATGGCAGCGAGCTGTTCGTCGACGATCCAGCCGGCGCCCGCCACGAGGCCGGCGACTTCATCCAGGCCGGCGTGGACTGGACGACGGTAAAGTCGCTGGTCGATGCGCTGGACGGCCGCGCGACGGGAGGGCGCCCGCGCCTGTTCAAGAGCGTCGGCTGTGCGGCGTGGGACTTGGCCGCTGCGCGTTGCGCGCTGGGGCAGGGGTAAGGGCGCAGGGGACGGGCGTCGGCCTGAGCCGCCGCCCCTCTCACTCACTCCAGCGTCGGTTCCACCCGCTGCCCGACGCGGCGTTGCGTGTCGACGGCGGCGCGCAAGCGGTCGCGGGCGGCACCCCGGCTGCCGGCGGTCGCCGCCGGGCGCAAGCCGTTGAGTGCCGCCAGGAAGTTGCTGCCGGCCCGGCCCTTCTGCTCACGGCCCTTCTGGTCCGGAGCACGGCGGGTGACCGCCGGGATTTCCTGGGTCACCGCCTCGCGGTCGGTGTTCCTGCCCTTCGCTTCCGCGCGGGCCTGCTGCGCCTCCACCCGCGCGCGGGCGACGATGCGGTCGCGCAGATCGGTGTCCAGCGTGCGGAAGACGCGCGACGCTTCGGTCAACTCGTGCTCCCGCCCGCTGTCCAGCGTACGCTTCAGGGCGTTCGCCAGCAGGCGGCATTCCAGGACGCCGGGCACCCGCTCGCGCTCCACCGCGCGGGCAAGGACGCCGACGGCTTCAAGGGTTTCGCGGTCGAGTGTGCCGTGAGGCATGGTGCGGCTTGATCCGAAAGGGTTAGGGCCGACACTATCGGCGGGCAGGCGTCCGTATTCAACCCGCTTGTTAACCTTTTGTGCGATGCGCTGCGATCAGCGCCCCGCCGTCGCCTCCGGCCGGTCCTGCTCCACCGCGCCGCGCCGCTGCAGCCATTCGGCGATCATCCAGCAGAAGGCCGCCCAGGCGGCGCCGACGCTCCAGCCGGCCAGCACGTCGGTCGGCCAATGGACACCCAGATAGACGCGGCTCGACCCGATGACCAGCGTCAGCAGCATCGCCCAGGTCAGCAGATAAGCCTTGGTCCGCCGGCCCTCGACGAACTGGGACATCAGCGCGCCCAGCGTCAGGTAGACCACGGCCGACTGCATGGCGTGGCCGCTGGGGAAGCTGGCCGAGATCACCTGATCGCCGTGCGGCACCAGATCGGGACGGGCGCGGTCGAACAGCATCTTCAGCAGGGTGCTGAGCGTCCCGCCGCCGCCGATCGACACCAGGACCAGCAGCGCCGCCGCCCGCTTGTGAAGCAGCAGCAGGAAGCCCAGCGTGGCGACGGTGACGAGTGTGAGGATGGTGGTGCTGCCGAGCGACGTGATGTCGCGCGCCACGCGGGAAAGCCACCAGGGGCCGCCGGGCTGTTCGGGGTTCAGCGGGTCGCGCAGGGCCAGAAGCAGACGCTTGTCGAAGGCGCTGGTTTCGCCCTCCATGACCTCGCCGGCCAGTTCGACGAAGCCGAACAGCAGGCCGGCGACCACCGACATGCCGACCAGCATGCCCAGCTGGTGCCGGCCCACCCTTGCCCAGAAGCCGCCCCGGACGCCGTCTCCAACCCTGTCCCGCCAGCTCACCGGTGCCCTCCGCCTCTGTTTCCCGTTCAGGCGGGAGAGAGCAGCCGCACCGGTGAACCGGCCTTCCAGGCCAGGATGTCCTCCAGGGCGTCGCGGTAGAACACCGCGTAATTCTCCCGCGTCACGTAGCCCAGATGGGGCGTCAGAACCGTGTTGGGAAGGTCAAGCCAAAGGCTGTCTTTCGGCAGAGGCTCGATGGGGAAGACGTCGATGCCGGCGCCGCCGATATGGCCGTGGCGCAACGCATGGGCCAGCGCCGCCTCGTCCACCAGCCCGGCGCGCGAGGTGTTGACGAGGAAGGCGGTCGGCTTCATCGCGCCGATCTCCGCCGCACCCACCACGCCGCAGGTGCGCTCGCTCAGCACCAGATGGACGCTGACCACGTCGGAGCTGCCGAACAGGTCGCGCTTTTCGACGCGGGTCACGCCGGCCGCGGCGGCGCGCTCGTCGGTCAGGTTGGGGCTCCAGGCCACCACCTCCATGCCGAAGGCCTGGCCGACCTGGGCGACCTTGCTGCCGAGCTTGCCCAAGCCCACCAGCCCCAGCCTCTTGCCGGCCAGATCGCCGGTCAGCCCGGTCTGCCAGCGCCCCTCGCGCAGCGCCCTCTCTTCCGCAGGGATGCGCTTGGCCAGCGCCAGGATCAGGCCCCAGGTCAGTTCCGCCGTCGGCGTCCCGACCATGCGGGTGCCGCAGACGGGGATGCGGCGGGCGGCGCAGGCCGCGAGGTCGACGGCGTTGTTGCGGGCGCCGGTGGTGACCAGCAGCTTCAGGTTCGGCAGCCGGTCGATCAGGGCTGCGGGGAACGGCGTCCGTTCCCGCATGATCACCAGCACGTCGAAGGGCTCCAGCGCCGCCGCCACCGCCGCCTCATCGCCCAGCGGCTTGTCGAAGACCGTCAGGTCGCTCCCCGGCGGCAGCTGCGACCAGTCGGCGAGGTCGCGCGCGACCCCCTGATAATCGTCGAGGATGGCGACGCGCATGGAGCCCGCCCTCTTACTTCGTGAAGTAGGGCGCCAGGTTGGCGCGGATGCGGTCGAGGATCGGGACGGCGGTCGCCGGCACCTCGAACGGGCGGCCGGTGATGGTCTCGCCGGCCTCGATGTAGACGCGGGCGGCTTCCAGAACCACGTCGGCGGGGATCTCCGGAACGTCCTGGGTGTACGGATCGCAGCGGGCGACCACCCAGTTGCGGACGAAATCCTTGTCGAAGCTCTCCGGCTTCCCGCCGGCCTCGAACCGCTCCTGATAGCTGGCGGCGAACCAGTAGCGCGAGCTGTCGGGGGTGTGGATCTCGTCGGCCAGCAGGATGTTGCCGTCCTCGTCGAAGCCGAACTCGTACTTGGTGTCGACCAGGATCAGGCCGCGGTCGGCCGCCATCTTCTGGCCGCGGGCGAACAGGGCCAGCGCCTTGTCCGACACCTCGTCCCACTGGGCGCGGGTCAGCAGGTTGCGCTCCACGATCTCGGTCGCGGTCAGCTCCTCGTCATGGCCGGCGTCGAAGGCCTTGGTGGTCGGCGTGATGATGGGGGTGCCCAGCTTCTGGTTCTGGCGCAGCCCGTCGGGGAAGATGTGGCCGTACATCTCGCGCCGGCCCTGCTTGTACATCGACCAGATCGAGGTGCCGGTGGTGCCCGCCATGTAATCGCGGACCACGACCTCGACCGGCATGATGGTCAGCCGCTTCGCCACGACGACGTTGGGGTCCGGGTATTCCAGGACGTGGTTGGCGCAGATGTCCTTCGTCGCCTCGAACCAGAAGCGCGCGGTCTGGGTCAGCACCTGCCCCTTGAAGGGAATGGCGGTCAGGGCGCGGTCGAAGGCCGACAGCCGGTCGGTGGTGATGAGGATCCGCCGCCCATCCGGAAGGTCGTAGTTTTCACGCACCTTGCCGCGGTAATGATTGGGCAGCTCCGGGATGAAGGCGTCGCGAAGAACGTTGGTCAGGTGCGGGGCGAGCAGGGCGGTGTCAACCATGGGATCCTGGTCCGGATGCAGGGGCGGATGCGAGAGGCGCGCATGATACCCGAAACCCCTGCCGGAGCCAGGACGCTAATTCAGGAGGGAGGATCGCTGTCCGATGCATGACACGAGCGTCACGGTGGCGGCGGGCGGGTGCGCCGGCGATTATGTCCTTGGTCCCGGAGTCGTCCGCGTCTGGTTCGCCGATCTGACCGGGCTGTCGGCCCATGGGGCGGCGATGCGCGCCCTGTTGTCCGCCGACGAGGTGGAACGCGCCGACCGCTTTCTGATGGAACGGTTGACCGACCGCTTCGTGTTGCGCCGGGGCTTGCTGCGGCTGCTGCTGGGACGCTGCACCGGCCGCGATCCGGCGGAGTTGGTCTTCGACTATGGCACGCACGGCAAGCCGGCGCTGCCCGGCGGTCCGTCCTTCAACCTCAGCGACAGCGAGGACAGCCTTGCCATCGCGGTGGCGGCGGAGGGGCGGATCGGCGTCGACATCGAACGGCTGCGCCCGATCGAAAGCGCCGACGGCATCGCCGACCGCTTCTTCCACGCCGCCGAGCGAACCGCTTTGCAGGCGTTGCCGCTGGAGCGGCGGGACGAGGGCTTCCTGCTGGCCTGGACGCGGAAGGAGGCCTTCATCAAGGCGGCCGGCGTCGGGCTGTCGATGCCGCTCGACCAGTTCGCGGTGGAGGTGACGCCGGGCGCGCCGCCGGCCCTGCTGGAGATCGGCGAGGGCTTGCGGGGGGATGTGGGGGTTCCGGCGGATTGGAGCCTGTTCGACCGCCGGGTCCTTCCGGGCACCGTCGCCGCGATCGCGGCGCATGGGACGGGATGGACGGTGGAGACGCGGGTGATGGACGCGGCGTTCGCGGGGTAGGAAAATACTTCAAAGGCAAGCAGCGCCGCTCCATTGCGAATGCCCTTCTCCCCTTGCGGGAGAAGGGTTGGGATGAGGGGGCGGCGGCGGCCGCAGGCCGTTGGAATTATTGGATTTGTTACCCCTCACCCCAACCCGCGGGTCGGCAAAACGCCGTTGGCGTTTGGCCGATCCCGCCCCGCAAGGGGAGAGGGGCTTTTCAATTCACTCCCCGCCGGCCAGCGTGCCGGTCAGGCGGTTGCGGATGGCGGAGACGGCGCATTCCAGCGGACGGTCGTCGTCGGGGCGCGGGGCCTTGTCCATCACGTCGGGGCACATGTCCTGCGCCATCCAGACCTGCGGCTTGGGCGGCGTCGGGGCGTTCGCGTCGCAGGTGGCGGGGTCGGGATGGGTTTCCTCGGTGTTGCCGTGGGTCGGCTTGACCTCCAGGTTCGGCGAGACGCCGAAGCAGTCCACCAGAGCCCCCGACGGGCGGTAATAGCGGGCGGTGGTCAGGCGGATGCCGGTGTCGACGCTGAGCGAGGAGATCGTCTGCACCGACCCCTTGCCGTAGGAGCGCGAACCGAACAGCAGCGCGCGGTGATGGTCCTGCAGGGCGCCGGCCACGATCTCCGACGCCGACGCCGAGCCGCTGTTGATCAGCACCACCACCGGCAACCCGGCCAGCAGGTCGCCCGAGGTGCCGCGGTAGGAGCGGGATTCCTCCGGGTCGCGGCCGCGGACGGAGACGATGTCCACCGTCTCCAGGAAGCGGTCGGCCACCTGTACCGCCTGCTCCAGCAGGCCGCCGGGATTGTTGCGCAGGTCGATGACGGCGCCGGTCAGCCGGCCCTTCGCTTGCCGGCGCATGTCCTCGACCGCCGCGTCCAGCGCCGAAGAGGTCGACTGGTTGAAGGTGGCGATGCGGACATAGGCGACGTTGCCCTCCAGCCGGTAGCGGACGGGCTGGATCTTGACGATGGCGCGGGTCAGCGAGACGCGGGTGTTGGCGTCGGTCGCCGGCGGGCGGCGGATCGCCAGGGCGACCGAGCTGCCGACGGGGCCGCGCATGCGGGCGACGGCGTCGTGCAGGTTCAGCCCCTTGACCGCCACGTCGTCGATGCGGGCGATCAGGTCGCCGCTGCGCAGGCCGGCGCGGGCGGCGGGCGAGCCGTCGATGGGGGACACGACCTTGATCAGGCCGCTTTCCTCGTCCATCGTCACCTCGATGCCCAGCCCGCCGAACTCGCCCTGCGTCTGTTCGCGCAGGTAGCGGTAGCGTTCGCTGTCGAGGAAGCTGGAATAGGGATCGAGCGAGCCCAGCATGCTGTCCAGCGCCGCTTCGGTCAGCATGCGGTCGCTGGCGCGCGGGTTTTCCGCCTTTTTCTTCTTCAGCCCGTCTTCCGCCTTGTCGACCAGTACCTGCGGGTCGAAGGGCTTCACATGTTCCGTCAAAACGCGGCGCATGGCGTCGGAGAAGAGGACGTAGTTGCGGTCGGCGGCGGACAGCGAACCGTAGCCGCGAATCTTCGCGAAATCGGTGCGGTATCGGTCGAGCGCCGCAACGGTGTCGGCTCGGCTGGTCGGCGCCACGGCGCAGGCGGGCCCGATCGCCACCATCATCAGCAGCAAGGCAGCCAGCAGCTTCGCCATCCTAGGCCCCTCTTGACTGGCCGGTCCGGCCGGCGGTCTTACGCTCATCGTTCACTTATACCAGGGTTTCGCCGGTTGGCCCGACCCTAGCACGTCGTTCCGCCATTCTCAAAGTCCACCCCGGATTCGGCAAGAGTGTCATGCAACGGGGACAGCAACGGGGGATGGCCGCCGCGCTCCCCTACCGGAAATGGTGTGCGTAAACAGCAATGTCGCGCGCCCCGATGGGACGCGCGACCGGTGTGAAGGGATGAGTGCTTTCGGAGGGTGGGGGGAGGATGGTCAGTAGGCGCCGCTGCCCTTCACCACCACCCGCACGGTGCGCAGCATGATGCCGATGTCGGTCCAGAAGCTCCAGCCCACCACATAGGCGGTGTCGAGCTGGACGCGGCGCACGTAATCGACGTCGCTGCGGCCGCTGACCTGCCACAGCCCGGTCAGGCCGGGGCGGCAGCGGGTGTAGAAGGGGAAACAGGCGCGGTAGTAGGGGACCTCGTCGTCGATGATCGGGCGGGGGCCGACCAGGCTCATGTCGCCGCGCAGGACATTCACCAGCTGCGGCAGCTCGTCCAGGCTCGACTTGCGCAGGAAGCGGCCGACCGGGGTGATGCGCGGGTCGTTGCGCAGCTTGCGCGTCGCCAGCCATTCGGCGCGCGCCGTCTCGTCGGTGGCGAGCAGCCGCTCCAGCACCTCGGCGGAGTTCACCACCATCGAGCGGAACTTCAGGCAGGTGAAGGAACGTCCGTCCGCACCGACGCGTCGGTGGCCGAACACCGCAGGCCCGCCGTCGCGGGCCACCATCCAGGCCAGCACCAGCATCAGCGGCCCGAATATGGCGAGCAGACCCAGCGAACCGACGATGTCGAAGGCACGTTTCACGCGATGCCTGTGCAGGGGAGGGCAACCGGGAAGCCGGTCCATCGCCTGCATCGCCGACCGGGTCCCGGCCATGCGGCCGGGGTCCAGGCGGGGTGCGCCCAAAAGAGCGATGTTGGACAACGCCATTATAATCTCTCGTCGCTGAACGTCTCTGGTCAGAGCATAGGACCATCCGAGAGAGGCAACGGCCAGCGCGCGAAAGGGGTCCTGCCGAAGGGACAGGATCTTTGGAAAGGGTGAGTTAGCCCGCCGGTACGGGTCAGCAGATCCGGGGAAGCTGTTCTCCGGTCAGCCAATCCACGATCCGGCGGCCGCCGAAGCGGGTCTCCATTTGAACGAACCGATGGGGGTCCTCCACCACACATCCGATGCAGGCGGCATCCCGTCCCAGCGGGTGGTCGCGCATGGCGGCGAGCATCCGGTCACGCTCCTCCGCCGCGCAGATCGCGATCAGCTTACCTTCGTTGGCGGCGTAGAGCGGATCCAGCCCCAACAATTCGCAGGCCGCGGTGACTTCCGCCCGAACGGGGATGTCGGCCTCGCGCAGCCGCATGCCGACGCCGGACTGGTGGGCGATCTCGTTCAGCGTCGTCGCCAGTCCGCCGCGGGTGGGGTCGCGCAGCACATGCACGTCGGGCACCGCCGCCACCATCGCCGCGACCAGGCCGTTCAGCGCGGCGCTGTCGGACAGGATCGCCGTCTCGAAGCCCAGATTGTCGCGGGTCGACATGATGGCGACGCCATGGTCGCCCATGGTGCCGCTGACCAGGATGACGTCGCCCGGCCGCGCCCGGTCGCCCGACGGCGCGACGCCCGGCGGCACCATGCCGATGCCGGTGGTGGTGATGAAGATGCCGTCGCCCTTGCCGCGCTCCACCACCTTGGTGTCGCCGGACACGATGGCGACCCCGGCCTCGCGCGCCGCGGCGGCCATGCTGTCGACCACCCGCTTCAAGTCGGCGAGCGGGAAGCCCTCTTCGATGATGAAGCCGGCGGTCAGGTGCAGCGGCACGGCGCCGGCCATGGCGACGTCGTTCACCGTGCCGTGGACGGCCAGCGAGCCGATGTCGCCGCCGGGGAAGAACAGCGGCGAGACGACGAAGCCGTCGGTCGTCATCACCATGCGTCCGCCCGGCACGTCGAAGGCGGCCTGATCGTTGCCCTGGTCGAGATACGGGTTGGCGAAGGCGGCGGCGAACAGCTCGCGCACCAGCTGCGCCATCGCCTTGCCGCCCGAGCCATGGGTCATGTCCACCGCCCCGCGGGCGATGTCGAGCTTGCGGGTGAAGAGGCGGCGGTCGGTCATGGCGGGTGGTCCGGGTGGTCGGCGGGTGTGTGGGAATGACGTGCGTGCGTCAGGCCGCAGCCTCGGCGTCGGCCACCTCAGCAAGAAGAGCGAGCGTTCGCTCGGCCTCCTCGGCGTCGAGGCGGGACAGGGCGTAGCCGACATGGACGATCACGTAGTCGCCGATGGCGACGCCCTCAACCAACTCCAGCGAGCAGGTGGAGGTGACGCCGCCGAGGCTGACGGTGGCGCGGTCGTCGGGCAGCAGGGCGGTGACGAGGGCGGGGACGGCAAGGCACATGGCGGCGGTCCTCCGGTCAGACGGCAGCAGAGGCTGGGTGGGCAGCGGCTTGGGAGGCGCGGGCCTCCGCCAGACCGTCGGCGATCCAGTCGTACCACTCCTCCAGCCCCTGGCCGGTGGTGGCCGACAGCTGGATCACCGCCAGCGACGGGTTCAGGCGCTGGGCATAGCCGATCATGCGCTCCACATCGAAGGTCAGATGGGGCAGCAGGTCGATCTTGTTGACGACCAGCAGGTCGGCGCGGACGAACATGTCCGGGTATTTCAGGGGCTTGTCCTCCCCCTCCGTCACCGAGAGGACGACGACGCGGTGGGTCTCGCCCAGGTCGAACCCGGCGGGGCAGACCAGATTGCCGACATTCTCGACGAACAGCACGCCGTCCTCGGCGAATCCGCCCTCGGCGGCCAGCTTGTCGGCGGCCTGCGCCACCATGGAGGCGTCGAGATGGCAGCCCTTGCCGGTGTTGACCTGCACCGCCGGGGTGCCGGTGGCGCGGATGCGGTCGGCGTCGAAGCTGGTCTGCTGGTCGCCCTCGATCACCGCCACCGGGAAGCGGCCCTTCAGGTCGGTCAGGCTGCGGGTCAGCAGGGTGGTCTTGCCCGAACCGGGGCTGGACATCAGGTTCAGCACGAACACCCCGCGTCCGGCGAAGCGGCGGCGGTTGATGTCGGCCAGCGCGTCGTTCTTCGCCAGGATGTCGCGTTCGATGGTGATCAGCCGCGGCTGGTTCAGCGCGGCGCCGCCGTCGATGGCGTCGGGGCGGTCGGGACGGTGGTGGTGCGCGTGCCCGTGGTCATGCTCATGGTCATGCCCGTGATCATGATCATGGTGCCCATGCCCGGTATGGCTGTGGCGGAAAACCGTGCCGTCGGGGGCGACATGCTCGTGGGTGTCGTCGTGATGGTGGTGGGCATGGCCGTGCCCCTCGCCGTGGCGGTGTCGGTAGACCTTGCCGTCCGGGCCGATATGCTCATGCTCCGCATCGGTGGCCTTGCCGTCGATCCGGGTTTCGCCTTCTCCGCAACCGCAAACCGTGCACATCACGCGCTCTCCCACTCTTCGATCCGCCCCACATTTCACAGCAAGGCATTCGCACCATCCGTTCGACAACCCATCATCGGACGGCCTGACCGCTTCGGCAAGCGATCGTCATTCGTGTACCTCTATGCCGCAGGCGACGCAGGGGTCGAGCATCGCGACCAGCAGCCGCGTTCTCTCCGCCGCATCGTCGCGGCCGCGCACCTCGGCGCGCGCCAGTCCGCGCGCCAGCGGACCGTCGGCGGCGAAGTTCCAGTCGGTCGGGGCCACCATGCGGGCATCGGCGATCCGCCCGTCCCCGTCCAGCCGCAGCCAATGGGCCAGCCGCCCGCGCGCCGTCTCCGCCACCCCGCAGCCCGACCCGGGTGCCGGACCTGCCGCCGTCGCCGGATCGGCCGGGCGCAGATCGGCAATAGCCGCCTCCATCCGCCGGGGCAGTTCGGCCAGATCGGCGAGCCGTGCCGCGAACAGCCGGGCCAGCCCGTCGCCGAAGCGGTCGGTCACCGACACCACCAGCGGGTGCGCCGCCTGACGTTCCAGCGGCCCGGTCAGCGCCGGGGCGCCGTCATGCCGCGGCCGGATGGCGAAGGCCGGATCGCCGGACAGCGCCGCGGCGAACCAGTCCGGCCCGCTTTCGCCCAGCAGCGGCACGCCCCCCGCCCCCCAGCCGGCCAGATCGGGGCCGAGCAGCCGGGCGGCCAGACGCGCCGCGTCGCTGGCGCCAAGGCCGGCCCAGCGGGCGAGCTCGTCGGCATCCCGTGGCGGCGGTCCGGCGAAGACCTCTGCCGCCAGCCAGCCATTCATCCGGTCCAGCGCATCGCGCAGGGCCGCCGCGTCGGGCCGAAGGACGCCGCCGCCCGGCCGCAGCCCGTCCTTGGCCGGATAAAGCGTCGGCATGACCGCGGACACCGCTTGGCGCAGAGTGCGCAGGGCGGCCGGCCGCGGCGGGGCGCCGAGGCGCGCCGGCCATTCGACGACCGCCTGCCAGCCATGGCTGTCGAGCGCCTCCGCGTCGGTCAGCAGGCGGCGCGCGGTCTCCTGCGCGCCCGCGTCGATGCCCAGCGCCGCTTCGCAGGCGCGGGCGACCGCCAGACCTTGCGCCGTGCCGCACAGGCTGAACAGCAGGGGCGCCAGCCGCACCGCCTCCTCCGCCCGGCGGCCGACCAGGGCGGCGACGGCGCGTGGGCGCCGGGTGGCGACTTCGGCCCGGCCGATGGTATTGCCGCCCGTTTCGCCGTCGAGCCGCAGCCGGACGGATACCGATCCCTCTGCGGGCAATGTGGTTGCGGTCATGGTGAAGTCCTGGGGCGGCGGCGGATCCATCCTGACGGAACCGGGGTGCAACTCATTGACCTGCGTCAAAATACGTAGATCCGGCGGGGTCGGCCCGGTGTCTCGGCCATGGCCGAGATGACGCTTTCTGCTACACTTCGCCCCAACCGCGCCATGCAGCCCGGCTCCCCATGCGTCGGGCGGGAGGGTCGTGGCGGGCGCGACACGACATCAGAGGATGCTTGTCCATGAAACGTTTCCCCCTCGCCTCGGCCGTCCTGCTGGCCGGGCTGGTGCTGCCGGCGGTTGCCGACGCCCACACCTTCGGCGCCCATGATGCCGGCTTCGTCCACGGCTTCCTGCATCCGGTCGGCGGCTGGGACCATCTGCTGGCCATGGTGGCGGTCGGGCTGTGGGCGGCGCAGCGCGGCGGCGCGGCGTTGTGGGCGCTGCCGGCGGCCTTCGTCACCGCCATGATCGGCGGCGGCCTGCTGGGCATGGCCGGCATCGGCCTGCCGGCGGTGGAGCTGGGGATCGCCGGTTCGGTCATCGTGCTGGGCGCCCTGGTCGCCGCGCGGTCGCGCCTGTCGCTGCCGGTGTCGCTGGCGGCGGTCGCGCTGTTCGCGCTGTTCCACGGCCAGGCCCATGGGGCCGAGATGCCGGAGGCGGCGCAGCCGCTGCTCTACGGCCTGGGCTTCGCGCTCGCCACCGCCCTGCTGCATGGGGCCGGCGTCGCCGTGGCCCTGTCGCTGCGCGGCGTTGCACGCGAGGGCAGGGGCGGGCTCGTCCTGCGCGGCCTGGGCGCGGCAATCGGCCTCGGCGGTGTGGCGCTGGTCACGCTTGCCTGAGTTCGGCTGGCCCAAGTCTGGCTGGCCCGAATCCGGCTGGCCCAAGTCCGGCTCGCCCGATCGCGGGCGGCGGATACATGTTTTGAAGGACGGGGCCGGGAGGGAGACCTTCCGGCCCTTTTCCTGTGCAGGTCAGGCCGGAACAATCGCCGCCCCCTGGTGTTGCAAGCCGGCAGCCCCCACAGGAGACGTCCGGCATGACCAACCACAACGACGCCATTCCGTCCGCCGCTCCGTCCGCGTCGGTTTCCTCCGACCACGCGGCCGCTGCCGGGGCCACGACAGCGGCGCAGAACCGCCGGCCCGAAGAGATCGAGCACGAGATCGAGTCGATCCGCGCCCGCATGGACGCGGTGATCGACGAGATCGAATTCCGCCTGTCGCCCGGCCAGATGTCGGGCGGGGTGGTGCAGGTGGTGCGCGACGTCATCGAAGGCGGCGGCAACGGCATGTCCGGCCGGATCGCCCGCGCCGTCCGCGCCAACCCGATTCCCGTGGCGCTGATGGGCGTAGGCGCCCTCTGGCTCGCCTGGGCGGTCGCCCGCACCCCGGAAGCCACCACCGAATTCGACGATTACGATCCCCGCGGCCGGCAGTTGGACCCGCGCAGCCGGCATGTGCTGACCGACCTGATCGCCGCCTGCCGCGACGGCTCGGACGCCTTCCGCCGCGCCGACATGACCATCGCCGACCCGGCCCTGTCCGCCCGCCTGGAAACCCTGGCCGATCAGCTCGACCGCAGCGCCATGGAACTGGACGCCGAGCTGCGCAACGGCGGCGGCTGGATCGAGACCGCGGGTGACGGCGGCCGGGTCTGGTCGCCCCTGCATGGCCTGGCGGAGGCGAGCGCGCGCAGCGTCGTGGCGGGCGTCGGTGGAACGGCCGGGCGGGGCGACCTGCTGGCACGGCTGGAAAGCGGGCTGGACGGTACGCTGGCCCTGTTCCGCGATGCCCTGCGCGATGCGCCGGACGATCACCTGCAGGTCGTCATCGGCGCCCAGTTCCATGCCGTGGAGACCGCCCGCCACCGCGTCGGCGCGCTGCGCGAAGCCGTGGTCTGAGGAGGGCGGGTCATGCTGGGGTTGAGCCGCCGCCATTACTACGAGCACCGGAACCGTGCGAACGGGCACCATGCGGCCGGGCGCGCCGCCAATGACGCGCGCGGCGGAGGCCGGGACGGGCGCGGGCGGTCGGCGGAAACCCCGTCCGACATTCCCAAGAAGGGATGGAAGGACATCCTGCTGCGGGTGTGGGACGAGCAGAGCAAGGACAACGTTTCGATGCTGGCGGCGGGCGTGGCCTATTACGGGCTGCTCGCCATCTTCCCGGCCATCGCGGCACTGGTCTCCATCTACGGCCTCGTCGCCGACCCGGTGATGATCGAGAACCAGCTGAGTCAGATGGGCGGCCTGCTCCCGCCGGAAGCTCTGTCCATCGTCAGCGACCAGGCCCGCAAGGTGGCCACCACCCCGTCTCAGGGGCTGGGTTTCGGCCTGATCTTCGGCTTGCTGCTGACCCTGTGGAGCGCGTCGCGCGGCACCAACTCGCTGGTGACGGCGCTCAACATCGCCTATGGCGAGCAGGAGACGCGGAGCTTCATCAAGCTGGCGATCCTGTCGATGAGCCTGACGGTGGCCGGCCTGCTCTTCGTTATCACCGCCATGGTGATGATCGTCGCGGTGCCGGCCGCGATCAACATCATCGGGCTGCAGGACACGCCGATCGGTTGGATCGCCAGCCTTGCCCGCTGGCCGATCCTGGCCGTGGCGATCATCCTGGGGCTTGCCGTCTTCTACCGCTATGCCCCCGACCGGCGGGAGCCGCAATGGCGCTGGGTCTCCTGGGGGTCGGCGGCGGCGACCCTGGTCTGGCTGCTGGGATCGCTGGGCTTTTCAATCTATGTGTCGAATTTCGGCAGCTACAACGAGACCTACGGGTCGGTCGGCGCGGTCGTGGTGCTGCTGCTGTGGTTCAACCTGACCTCCTACGTCGTACTGCTGGGGGCCGAGCTGAACGCCGAGATCGAGCACCAGACCGCCCGCGACACCACCGACCGGGACGGCCGGCCTGCCCGGCCGCTGGGGCAGCGCGACGCCTATGTCGCCGACACGGTGGGCGAGCGCAAGGCAAGCTGATCGGGAAAATGCCCCTTGGCAGGGCGGCGGCCGCGCGCTATGGTCGCCGTCATGCAACAGGCGCTTTCCATCGCGTCCTCCGGACGCTCCCGATATTTTGGCCGCTGGTTTCGTCCGGCGGCCTAGGAACGCGCATCTGTCGCTCATTCCCGAAGCCGCCCGGACCGACCCGCGGCGGCTTTCGTGTTTGTGACCTCTGCCCTTGACGGGCTGCACATCCTCAAAATCCGAACACGGGCGATCCGGGCGGCTTCCTCATCCGCAAGAGAGGTTGTCATGTTCGATTTCGATGTCGTCACCGGCCCCACCCAGCCGCCGCACTGCCCCCTGGCCGACGAACCGGCCGGACCGGCCGCTTCCGAGTCGGCCCCGCAGCCGGCCGGCCTGACCGCCACGCGGTCCGCAACGAACCCGGAAATGGAGGGAAAGCCGCGATCCTGAGCCGGGGTCGGGCCGCCAACCGTGGCGTGCAGGCCCCGCATCCCTGCTTTGGACCAAAAAAATCACGAATCCTACCTATGTTCCGCCGGCTGTTGTCGTATACTCCCTTAGGGCAGACGTGTCCGGGTGGCGGCGCAGCCGGCCGCACCCTTGTTGGTACCTCTCGGCGGCATTCGAATCCGCTCGTTCGGGTTTGAATGTGATGGTCGGATCGGAAGAAGGATGACGGATCATGGCGGATGATGCTCTCTCAAGCGTCAGCTCTATGGTGTCCGGCCTCAACGCGTCGATCAAAAACGCGGTCGAGGCCATCAAGAAGTCGCAGAGCAACCAGGCCGTCGGCGACGTCCAGGAATTTTCCAAGACGGTCAAGAAGTCGGCGTCGACCGCCACGTCCGGCGCCACCGACATCGGCGTTCTTGCCAAGAACGCCACCCGCCTGAACGTCGCCAGCACGCTGTCGGCGAACGACAAGGTCGATTTCTACAAGTTCAAGGTCACCTCCAAGGGTGAGATGACCATGGGTCAGGTCGGCGACGACGGCGTGCGTGTCCAGCTGATGAACCGGCTGGGCCGGGTATTGGCCGACAGCGACCCGAAGTCCGGCGACAATTACGACTCCTTCAAGAAGCTGCAGGCCGGCAATCTGACGGTCGACAAGGGCGACTACACCCTGCGCGTCACCCGCGACAAGGGCCAGTCGGACAAGGACCCCAAGAACTACGCCATGCAGTTGGTGATGGGGAACTACAGCAAGGATTACGACACCGTGGCCAAGGCTCCGGCCAAGGGGGACACCGGCATGGCCCTGACCACCGGGCAGCAGGCGACGCTGGATGGGTTGAACAGCGCCATCGGTAGCCTGAATTCGATCCCCACCGGCCAGACCGGAACGCAGAAGCTGATGGGCAGCTTCAATCTCTTCGCCTGAGGCATCGGCACCGGCTGTGCTATGACGGTGCGGAGTTCATCCGCGCCGGAGCCTGACCTTGCCCACCGTCACCCTTCTGAGCCCCGCCGATCACCGCCGCGTTCCCTGGAAGAATGGCGGCGGCGTCACCACCGAACTGGCGGTGGAGCCGACCTCCGGCCCGACATCCGATGGTCGCTTCCTATGGCGGGTCAGCATCGCCGATGTCGTCGAAGCCGGTCCATTTTCGGCCTTTCCCGGCTATGACCGGCTGATTGCCGTGGTGGAGGGCGACGGCATGCGCCTGTCCGTCGATGGCGCCCCGCCGGTCGAACGGCGCCGCCTGGACCCCGCCTTCGCCTTTCCCGGCGAGTCGACGGTGTGGTGCGAGCCGACCGCCGGCCCGATCCGCGACGTGAACCTGATGCTCGACCGCGCGTCGGCCACCGGCACCCTGTCGCTGCTGGCTGGTCCGGCCGGCCAACGTGCCGGCGGCGATGTGGTTCTGGTCCACGCCCTTGCCGGATGCCTGTCCGTCACCTCCGATGGCGGGGACGCCCTGCCGGTTCCCGAAGGGCACAGCCTGCTCCTGCGCGACGGCGCCGCGCGGGTGGAGGTGCCGGACGGGGCGGAGGGCGTGTGCGCGGAGGTGCGCCGACGTTAGGCCTTCGCCTTCCGGATCAGCTCCGCATACCAGCGCGCCGAGTCCTTCGGCGTGCGGGCCAGGGTTTGGAAGTCCACATGGACGATGCCGAAGCGTTGGCCATAGCCGCTGCCCCATTCGAAATTGTCCAGCAGCGACCAGACGAAATAGCCGCGCACGTCGGCGCCCTGGGCCATCGCATCGCGCATCGCGGCGTTGTAGATGGTCAGGTAGTTGATGCGGTGCGGATCGTGGACGGCGCCGTCGGGGCTGACGGTGTCGCTGCCGCCGCAGCCGTTCTCCGTCACCACTATGGGCAGGCGGTAGCGGCGCTGGATGGTCAGCAGCTCGTCCCGGAAGGCGTCGGGGAAGATTGCCCAGCCGACGCCGTGGGTCGGCGAATCGGGCGGCGCGTCGCCCCAGCCGTAGCCCCAGGTCCGGGAGGGATCGGCCTTGGCGAAGATCGGGCCGTAGTGGTTCAGCCCGAACCAGTCCACCGGCCGGGCGATCCGCGCCATGTCTCCCGCTTGGACGTACGGCTCGATGGCGGCGGCGGTCTGCGGCGGATAATGGCCGAGGATCTGCGGATCGCAGAAGACGAGGTTCCAATGCTCGTCCAGCAGCGCCGCCGCGGCGTGGTTTTCCGGCGTGTCGGTCTCGGGGATCACGACCTGCCGGTTGTGGATCGCGCCGATGGAGGCGCCGGGCACCAGATCCCGCAGCACGTCCACCCCCGCGCCATGGGCGAGGTTGACATGATGGATGGCGCGCAGATGCTGCGCCCGGTCGACGATGCCCGGCGCCGCCCACGGAATCGCATAGCCGAACAGGGTGAAGACTGAGAATTCGTTGAAGGTGATCCAGCGCTTCACCCGGTCGCCGTAGCGCCGGGCGCAGAGCGCGGCATAGTCGGCATACCATCCGGCGCAGTCGCGGGCCGACCAGCCGCCCAGATCCTGCAGGGCCTGCGGCAGATCCCAGTGATAGAGGCACAGCCAGGGCTCGATCCCCGCCTCCAGCAGCCGGTCGACCAACCGGTCGTAGAAGTCCAGCCCCGCCTCGTTCACCGCGCCCTTGCCGCGCGGCAGCACCCGCGGCCACGAGACGGAGAAGCGGTAGGCGTCGACGCCCAGCCCCTTCATCAGCGCCACGTCCTCCGCCATGCGGTGGTAATGGTCGCAAGCCACGTCGCCGGTGTCGCCGTTCACCACCCCGCCCTGGGTGCGGCAGCGGACGTCCCAGATGCTGGCGCCGCGCCCGTCCTCGGCCGCCGCCCCTTCGATCTGGTAGGCGGAGGTGGAGACGCCCCAGACGAAACCGGGCGGATAGGAGCCGGGCGGATAGGAGAAGGTCGGGTCTGTCATCTCAGGCGGCAATCTCGTTGATGCTGCGGCAGCGGCTCTCGAACTCGTCGGAGATGAACTCGGGGCGCTTGTAATAGCCCTTGATCCAGCTCGCCAACAGGCAAAGCTCCTCCAGCTTCACCAGCTCGTCCAGGGTCCCTTCGGGGAAACGGATGCCGAAGCTCTCGGAGATGTATTCCAGAACCTGCTCGACCTGGTCGATCGACAGTTGGATGTCGGTCTCCAGCGTCGCACTCCGGGTCAGCAGAGCTTCGTCCACCCCGTATTCGTCGCGGATCAGCTTCACGATCCAACGGAACATGTGCATCCAGTTGGATACACCCTCGATCGACTTGCTCATCGCGACGCTCTGTTCGGGTTGCGCGAAAGGGGTAGGCGACAGCGACTGTACCCACGGATCGTTAAAGAATAACGCAGCCATCATCGCCGCCTCCACCCGGCGCGGCAAAAAACCGCGCGGGATTTGCCACCTGCGCGGGCAGCCTCGATCGGAACATGCCCACATCTTGTGCAGGCTCGTTTGGTGTCCGCCACGCGGGACGCGGTGCGGCGACGCGGCACGGCCCATGCATCGCAATGCCGCACAACAGGACAGCGAGGCTTGCGCCATGACACGCGCCACCGACAAGACAGCCGCCCATCCCGTCGACGAGGTGCTGCCGCCCTGGCGGCTGCTGGCGCTGGGGCTGCAGCATGTGCTGGTGATGTATGCCGGGGCCATCGCGGTGCCTCTGATCATCGGCGGGGCGCTGAAGCTGCCCAAGGACCAGATCGCCATGCTGATCAACGCCGACCTGTTCGCCTGCGGCGTGGTCACGCTGATCCAGGCGGTGGGGTTCTGGCGGTTCGGCATCCGGCTTCCGATCATGATGGGCGTCACCTTCGCCGCCGTTGGGCCGATGGTGGCGATGGCGGCCAACCCGTCGCTTGGGCTCTTGGGGATCTATGGCGCGGTGATCGGGTCCGGCGTCTTCGCCATGGTGGCCGCACCTCTGGTCGGCCGGCTGCTGCCTTTGTTTCCGCCGGTGGTGACCGGCAGCGTCATCGCCATCATCGGCATCTCGCTGATGCGGGTCGGGGTGGGCTGGGCCGGCGGCGGGGTGGGCAATCCGCGCTTCGGCGATCCGGCATTCCTGGGGGTCGCCGCCTTTGTGCTGGTGACGATCCTGGCACTGATGAAGCATGGCCGCGGATTCGTCCGCAACGTCGCGGTGCTGCTGGGGCTGGTGGCCGGGATGGTGCTGGCGATGGCGCTGGGCATGGTCAATTTCAGCGGCTTGGCCGAAGCACCGTGGGTGGCGCTGGTCCAGCCCTTCCAGTTCGGCCTGCCGGTCTTCGACCCCGTCGCCATCCTGACCATGTCGCTGGTGATGATCGTGGTGATGATCGAGTCGACCGGTATGTTCCTGGCCGTCGGCGACATGGTCGGCCGCCCGGTGACGCAGGAGGATCTGGTCCGGGGCTTGCGCACCGACGGGCTGGGCACGCTGATCGGCGGTGTCTTCAACACCTTTCCCTATACCTCCTTCTCGCAGAATGTCGGGCTGGTCGGGGTGACGGGCGTGCGCAGCCGCTGGGTCTGTGCGGCAGGCGGGCTGATCCTGCTGCTGCTGGGGCTGCTGCCGAAGCTGGCCCATGTGGTGGCCTCGGTCCCGGCCTTCGTGCTGGGCGGCGCCGGGCTGGTGATGTTCGGCATGGTGGCGGCGACCGGCGTGCGGATCCTGTCGCAGGTCGATTACGCCAACCGGCGCGAGAACCTGATCGTCGTGGCGGTCAGCGTCGGCGTCGGGCTGATCCCGCTGGTGTCGGACAAGTTCTTCTCGCAGATGCCGTCCTTCCTGTCGCCGCTGCTGCACAGCGGCATCCTGCTGGGCACGCTGACTGCGGTGGCGCTGAACTGGTACTTCAACGGCCTGACGACCGGCGACCGCGCCCGCCACGACGTCGCCGCCGCGGCGCAGGGGGCGGAGGCCTAGGAGGATTTTCGCTGCAGCAGGTCCTTGCTCGCCAGCAGCGAGCCGCCGGCGATCAGGGCGCAGGACACCCAGATGATCCCCGAATTGGGAGCGAGGCCGAACAGGACCAGCAGCAGGGTCGACAGCAGCGGCGCCAGATAGGACAGCGCCCCCAGCGCCCGGATGTCGCCGTGGCGCACGCCATGGTCCCAGACGAAGAAGGCCGCCCCCACCGGACCCAGCCCCAGCAGCAGCATCGCTCCCCAGCCCGCAAGGGTCTCCGGCCACACCGTCTGTTCCAGTGCCAGATGGCAGAGCAGCGACAGGGCTGCGGTGGCGAGGCAGAAGGCGCTGACGGCGTCGGTCGGCGCCTCGCCGATCTGGCCCAGCCGGCGGCGCAGCACCGAATAGCCGGCCCAGGTGATGGCGCTGCCCAGGGCCGCCGCATAGCCCGGCAGATGCGCCGGATCGATGGAGAACCCGCTCCCCAGGCCGCCGCTCCCGCCGCGGGCGATCAGCAGCGCGGTGCCCGCCAGACCGGCAACGGCGCCGCCGACATGCCACGCCCGCAGCCGCTCCCCCGGCAGCAATGCGGAGAACAGCACGATCAGCAGCGGCCACAGGTAGTTGATCAGGTTGGCCTCCACCGGCGGCGCCGCCTGCAGTGCCATGAAATAGAGGAAGTGGAAGCCGAACAGCCCGCCCACCCCCAGTGCCCAGGCGGCGGGCGGCTGGCGGAAATAGCGCAAGGGGTTGTCGCCGCGCAGCGCCGTCCAGCCGCTGCCGACCAGAAAGGCCAGCAGGAAGGAGGTCGCCACCAGTTGGAACGGTGGCACCATCGACGCCAGCGTCGCCAGCGGGGCCAACGTCGCCCACATCAGGATGGCGGTGAAGCCGACCAGCGTGGCGCGGTTGACGGCCGGGCGGTCGGGCAGGGCGGGGCGGGCGGCGGTTGAGGCGGGCATGATGGGGATCGGTCGGTTGGCGTGGATCGGGCGACCATAGCCGGTGAACGGCACGCTGTCTTGACCGGGGCTCCGGCCGGGATTGACCGGTTCTCCGGCGGAAGGGATCGTAGGTGTGCCTGTACGCCTCGGTCCCGGCGGCGTAGCATGGCCGCTCCAACCCGTTCCCCAGGAGTCCGACGGCGTGGCCTCCCCGCATCGGCCGAGCGTCAGCACCCGCAGTTACGACGGGTTCGAGCGGCGGCACGCGCATGATCATCACCAGATCGTCCTGCCCATCGCCGGGACCCTCGACATGGAGGTCGCCGGCATTTGCGGGCGGGTGGGCGACGGGCGCGGCGTGCTGGTGGCGGACGGGATGCCGCACAGCTTCCGCAGCGCCGGGACCAACCGCTTCGTCGTGCTGGACGTGCCGGCCGGCGGGCTGGTGCCGGAGGCCGCGGTGCATGCCTGCAACGCTTTCTTCCCCATCGACACGGCGTTGGATGGCTTGGTGCGCTATCTGGCGGCGGAGGCGGCCGACCGGCCGCTCGACCCGGTGCAGGCGCATCATGCGGCCGGGCTGCTGCTGCGCGCCCTGGAATCGCGCCGTCCTATGACGCCCGCGCCGGTCGATCCGGTGGAGCGGGCGTTGGTCCTGATGGCGGAACGGTGCGAGGAGCCGTTGACGGTGGCGGAACTGGCCGCCGCGGTCGGGCTGGCGCCCAGCCGTTTCCATGAGCGCTTCCGTGCGCAGACCGGCACCACCCCGGCCCGCCGGCTGGCCGAGCTGCGGCTGGACCGGGCGGAGGCGCTGCTGCGCGACGGAGATCTGCCGTTGGCGGAAGTGGCGTTGGTGGTGGGATTTTCCGACCAGAGCGCCCTGACCCGCAGCCTGCGCCGCCGCCGCGGCACCACGCCGGGGGCGCTACGGAACCGACTTTAGACCGCCGCGCGCGCCGCCTCGACGATAACCGCCGCCACGGCGTCCGGGCGCGACAGGTGGGGGGCGTGGCCGCTCTCGACCTCCACCGTGCGGGCGCCGATGCGCGCGGCGGTGGCGCGCAGGAAGTCCGGCGGCAGCATGCGGTCCTGGGTGGCGACGATGTACCAGGCGGGCTTGGCCTTCCAGGCGGCGGCGGAAACCCTGCTGGCGAAGCAGGCGGCCGCCACCGGCCCCTGGGTCGCGGCCAGCAGGGCGGCGTCTTCGGGAGGGAGGTCCTGGGCAAAGTTGCGGGCCATCCCCTCGGGCGTCAGGGTCAGGAAGCGGCCCTTGTCGACCGAGACGCCGGACAGGCCGGCCGATGGCGGGAATGGCTTCAGCGTGTCGTTCGGCGACTGCCCGGCGTCGGGGGCGAAGGCGGCGACATAGACCAGCGCCTTCACCCGCTCCTGATCGCCGATCTGGGTGATGACCGCCCCGCCCCAGGAATGGCCGACCAGCAGCACCGGCCCCTTCGTCCGGTCGATGGCGCGCTGAACATGGGCGACATCGTCGTCGAGCGACACCAGCGGGTTCTGCACCGCGACCGCCGCCAGCCCTTCCGCCTGCAGGCGGGGGATCACCCGGCCCCAGCTGGAGCCGTCGGCGAAGGCGCCGTGGACGAGGATGATTGTCGGGGTGGAACCCATGGGCTGATGCTCCCGCTGGCGGTCGGACAGGCCAGGAAGAGCATGCCGGCGGCGGCGGCGTCCAGCCGCGGCGGGGGAGTTTTCCTCTGGGCGGAATTCCTCCGGGCGGAAACGGCGCCCGCTATTCCGCCGGCTGCTTGGACGTCCGCCGGCCGAAGGTGGCGACCCGGTAGACGTACCAGAGGGCGATGCCAACCGCGACGATGTTGGACACCGGGTTCAGCCAGCCGGAAACCTGCTGATAGCGGTCTTCCAGCAGATAGCCGGCGGTGGCGAGGAAGGTCGTCCAGATCGCGGTGCCCAGGGTGGTGTAGAGCAGGAAGGGCGCCAGCGCCATTTCCGACACGCCGGCGGGGATGGAGATCAGCGTGCGCACCGCCGGGATCATCCGGCCGATCAGCACCGCCCGCCCACCATGCTCGCGGAAATGGGAGGCGGCCTCATCCACCTCGTCGGGGCTGATGGTCAGCCAGCGGCCATGGCGTTCGGCCCAGTGCTTCAGCCGGCGGCAGCCGACCCAGCGGCCGATCGCGTACCAGAACAGCGCGCCAACCAGCGCGCCGGCCGTGCCCGCGACCACCACCAGGGGCAGGCTCATGTCCCCGCGAGCGGCGGTGAAGCCGGCCAGCGGCAGGATCAGCTCCGATGGGATGGGCGGAAACAGGTTCTCCGCGAACATCAGCAGTGCCACGCCGAGATAGCCGGTCTGCTCCACCAACCTGACGATCCAGTCGAACACACTCAATCTCCCGTGTCTGCCCAACCGGAGAACACCGGGCGGGCCGATTGGTTGCGCCGGGGGGACTCGCAGTCGCCGTCCGCCCGGCATATGTTCCCGTAGATGATGGTTTCCGGCGCGGATTGAAGAGAGACGGAATGGCGACGATCAAGCTCGACCGGCATGAGAAGGGGATCCTGGCGGCCCTGCAGGAGAATGCCCGCCTGACCATGCAGGAGTTAGGCGACACCGTCGGCCTCTCGGCTTCCCCCTGCTGGCGCCGGGTGCGGTCGATGGAGGACATCGGCGTCATCCGCCGCTACACGGTCCAGCTCGACCCGCGCAAGCTGGGGCTCGGCGAATGCGTCTTCGCCCATGTCACGCTGGAACGCCACAAGGAGAACGCGGTCGAACAGTTCGAGACCGCCATCGCCGGCATGCCGCAGGTGCTGGAATGCTTCGCCGTCACCGGCGACGCCGACTATCTGCTGCGCATCGTCGTGCCGACCACCGAGGATTACGGCCGCTTCCTCAGCGAGCGCATCTTTTCCATCCCCGCGGTGTCGCACGTCAAATCGAGTGTCACCCTGAAGGAGGTCAAGTTCGAGACCCGGCTGCCGCTTGACCATCTGGAGTGAGCAAAGCGTCCGCGCCGGTCTGCTGCAAAGCCCCAACCAAAGCCGGCGCCAGATCGCCGCCACCGCAGACGGTCACGCGCTCCAGCCCGAGCCAGCCGGCCAGCCGGCGCAGTTCCGCCGCCAGGGGCGGGGCGACGGCCGCAGGGTTGGCGTGGGGCTCGGTGTGGGCGGCCTGGACCAGCAGGGTGCAGGCCTTACGGTCCGACTTCAGGTCGACACGGGCGGCGATGCGCTCGTCCATCAGGAAAGGCAGCACGTAATAGCCATGTTCCCGCTTGTGGGCGGGGGTATAGATCTCCAGCCGGATGCGGGCGCCGAACAGGCGCTCGGTGCGCTGCCGTTCCCAGATCAGCGAATCGAAGGGGGAGAGCAGGGCGCGGGCCTGGGCCTTGCGGGGAACCCGCAGGTCGGGGGTGACGTAGGCGATGCGCTCCCAGCCCTCCACCGCCACCGGCATCAACTCGCCGGCCTCGACCAGCTCGGCGATGCGCAGGCGGGCGTCGGCGACCTCCAGCCGGTGATAGTCGCGCAGGTCGCGTTCCGTCGCCACGCCATGGGCACGCGCGGCGATGCGCAGCAGGATACGCTGGGCCTCGGCCTCCTCCGGGGTGGGGGTGTCGAGGATGGCAGCGGGCAGCACCCGCTCCGGCAGGTCGTAGAGCCGCTCGAAACCGCGCCGTCCGGCGGTGGTGACGAGGCCGGCCCAGAACAGGTACTCCAGCGCCCGCTTGCCGTCGCTCCAGCCCCACCAGCCGCCGGCTCCACGCCCGGCCTCGCTGAGTTCCGACGCGCCCATCGGTCCGCGCGCCGCGACCTCCGCCAGGACGGAGTCGATATAGGGGCGGCGTTCGACGGCGAAGCGGGCCAACTCGCCATAGATGCCCTCGCCGCGTTCGGCCCGCGCCATGCGCCAGCGGAACAGCGGCTGCTGCTCCACCGGGATCAGCGAGGCCTCGTGGCCCCAATATTCGAACAGCGCCCGCCGCTTGCCGCCATAGGCCAGCCGGTCGAGAAGCGCCGCCTCGTAGGGTCCGAGCCGCGAGAAGAGCGGCAGGTAGTGGGAGCGCACCAGCACATTGACGGAATCGATCTGCACCAGGCCCAGCCGGCCGATCATGCGCCGGGCATGGCGGGCCTCTACCGCCTCGGCGGTTGAAGCGTCTTCGGGGGCAGTGTTGGCGAAGCCCTGCGCCGTGATGGCGATGCGGCGGGCCTCACGCAGGGACAGGCTGTCGGAACGGGGCATGGGCTGGGCAATCGCTTGAAGCCCCTCTCCCCTTGCGGGAGAGGGGTTGGGGTGAGGGGTATAGATACTCGGTGAGGGGTAAACATACGTACGACACTGGTACAGAACAGGTTTCCGGCCGGTATGCACCGGCGCCACCCTCACCCCAACCCCTCTCCCATCGAGGGAGAGGGGCTTCAAACGGTCGATCCGTGGGCAGGGAACCGTGAGAGGGTGGGGGAGCAGCTTGCGAATGCGTTTGATTTTCGTCAAGGCGGGGACGGGGTTCCGGGCTCACGCTGGCGATCAATCCTGCACCGCTGCACCCGTTTTGGGGAGTCCCCGTTCATGTCTTCACCCAGTCTTGCCGGCCGCGACGACGGCCCCGCGATCCCGATCCTGTTCCAATATGGCTTCCGTTTCTTCTTCCTGTTCAGCGGCGTGGCCGCCGTCGGCCTGCTGGCCGCTTGGCTGGCCGTGCTGGTGACCGGGGAATGGCCGCAGCATGCCGCCGGCGCCAGCGCCTGGCACGCACATGAGATGCTGTTCGGCATGGTGGTCGCCGCCGTCGCCGGCTTCCTGCTGACCGCCGTGCCGAGCTGGACCGGCACCAAGGCGGTGGCGGGCGCTCCGCTGATGGCGCTCGCAGCAGTGTGGATGGCCGGCCGCGTCGCCGTCTTCCCCTGGGCCGGCGTGCCGGAACCGGTGGCGGCGGTGATCGACATCGCCTTCCTGCCGGGGCTGGGCTTCGCGCTCGCCCGGCCGCTGGTGGCCGCCGGCAAGTGGCGCAACAGCGCCTTCCTGATCCTGATAGGGCTGCTGACCACCGCCAACCTGCTGATCCATCTGGAATGGCTGGACCTGCTGGACGGCGGCGTGGAGGCCGGATTCGCGCTCGGCCTCGGCATCGTTCTGATGATGGTGACGGTGATCGGCGGGCGCATCCTGCCGGCCTTCACCCGCAACGGGCTGGGCCGCGCCGGCCTTGGCGTGCGCTCATGGCCGCTGGTGGAGCGGGCGACCCTCGTCCTGACGCTGGCGCTGATCCCGGCGACGATGGCGGCGCCGGAGTCGGTGGTCACCGGGCTGATCGCGCTTGCCGCCGCCGTGGCTCATACCGCGCGGCTGGCCGGCTGGCAGGGCTGGAAGGCTTGGCGCTCGCCGATCCTGTGGATCCTGCATGTCGGCTATCTTTGGGTGCCGGTGGCGCTGCTGCTGCGCGGACTGCATGCACTTGCCGACGTTCCTGCCGCGGCGGGAACCCATGCGCTGACGGTCGGCGCCTTCGCCACGCTGATCCTGGCGGTGATGAGCCGCGCCTCGCTGGGCCACACCGGGCGGCCGCTGGTGGTGACGCGGGTGACGGTCGCCGCCTATGTGCTGCTGACGGTCGCGGCGGTCGCCCGCACCGTCTCGCCGCTGCTGCCGGTGGACTGGGTATGGTCGGCGCTGCAATGGTCGGGCTACGGCTGGGTCGCCGCCTTCACCCTGTATCTGGTCGCCTATGCCCCGGTCCTGCTGGCGCCGCGCGCCGACGGTCGCCCTGGGTAATGGCCGCCCGGGTTGAGGCTGATGAACTCTCAGGCGGCGCCGCGGAAGTAGCGGTCGATGGCGTCGTTCATCTCGACCTCGCGGAAGGGCTTGGTCAGGACGGGGCGGTCCTGATGGCCCTTCGGCAGGCCGGCGGCGCCGTGGCCGGTGGTGAAGACGAAGGGGATGCCCTGCGCGGAGAGCGCGTCGGCGACGCTGTCGACGCGCTCTCCGCGCAGCGAGACGTCGAGCAGGGCCGCGTCGATCCCCCCCTTGGCGATCAGGTCCAGCGCCTCGGCCACGGTGCCGGCCGGGCCGATGACGCCGACATTCTGGACTTCCAGCGAATCCTCGATGGCCATGGCCACCAGCGGCTCGTCTTCGACGAGCAGGATGCGCAAGGGCTTGGACTGGTCGGCTTCCATGGACATGCGGCTCGCTGCTGGTCTGGGCGATGGTCAGGCCGCAGATGGGGACCGAAATCCCATGCGGCAACAGGCGTGAGCTTTTCCGTTCGGCCGTCCGCTTGTCCATCCTGACCTTGGTCATCGCCCATTGGGCCATCCGCAAGCTGCATCCGGACTATCACCCCAGATCATCAAGTGCTTGTTGGAGAGACGGATAGAGGGCTTCCACCACAGATCCGTCCGGCCGAACCGGCGACGGCAGGACGTCCGCCCCTTCCAGCGCGCGGGACAGCGGCAGGCCGCCGACCTCGACGAAGCCGCCGCGCTCGCCATATTGGCCGACGATCCAATCCCTGACCGCCGGGTCGCCGTCGAGTGCGTTGTTGTGCGAGATCAGCGCATGGTTGCCGTCGTCGGAACGCCGGTACCAGGCATGGCAGCCATCGCCCAGATCCATCGCCCGGAAGCCGGCCGCCGTCAGGGGTTCCCGCACCGTCGCGCGCACCTTGTCGGTCCGCAGGCCGGTCGGCCGGTCGAGATCGTCCGCAAGCTCGCTCATGTCGCCTCTCTGGTCGTGGTCCTGGATGGACAACGCCGCAGGAAGACTTTTGTGCCGTGCATACCTGTCCGAACGTGGGGGGCGGGACCGCCTGTTGGTGCAAGTCCGGCCGCCCGGCTACCCGTTCAGACGCCCATTCAGGCGCCTGTTCAGGCGTTTTGGGGCCGGCGGGCGCGCAGTGCGGCCAGGGAACGGTCGAGCAGGTCGTAGAGCCGGTCCTGCTGCGCCAGGACCGCGGCGGACGGGGCCTGTTCCAGCTCCTTCGCCAGACGGCCGAGCGCCGCCGCGCCGAGGTTCAGCGAGGTGCCCTTCAGCGTGTGGGCCGTGCGGTTGTGCGGCTCCCCGGCATGGGCCTGGGCGATCATGCCGTCGACGGTCTTGCGGCCGTTGTCGGCGAAACCGTCCAGCGAGGCGCTCCAATCCTCGGCGGTCAGCACCTCCAGCAGGAGGGAGACCTGCTCCTCGTCCAGCAGGCCCGTATCCGGGCCGTCGTCCGGGGCATCTTGCGTGTCGGTCATGGCAGCCTCCGGGGCAGCGGGTCGATGGGTGGGTTGGTGGGCGGAGCCGGCCGGCGGCGGGGCGGCGGGCACCGCCTTGCCCAGCACCGACGCCATCTCGGCGAAGAGGGCGGCCGGGCGCAAGGGCTTGGTGATGAAACCGTTCATTCCCGCCGACAGGCATTCCGGGCGGGAACTGCCGGAGGCGTGGGCGGTCAGCGCCAGGATGGGAACCTGTCCCCTGGGGTCGGCAAGCTCGCGCACCCGGCGGGTGGCGGTCAGCCCGTCCATGCCCGGCATCTGGATGTCCATCAGCACGAGGTCGAAAGGCTGTTCGCGCACCATGCGCACCGCCTCCCCGCCGCCGGCGGCCAGCGCCACGCTGTGGCCGGCACGCTCCAGGATGCCGCGGACGATGTCGCGGTTGACCTCGATGTCGTCGACCGCCAGCACGCGCAGCGGCGGCAATGCCGCGATGCGCGCGGCCTCGCCGACGCTCGTGGACTGGGACGGATCGACCCGGCGCAGGGCCGACGGGTCGCCGGGACGGGCGACGATGGTGAAGCGGAAGACGCTGCCCCGGCCGGGCGCGGTGTCGACCTTGATGCTGCCGCCCATCAGCATGCACAGGTCGCGGCAGATCGCCAGACCCAGCCCGGTCCCGCCATAGCGCCGGGTGATGGAACTGTCGGCCTGGGTGAAGCGGTCGAACAGCGTGGGCACCGAGTCGGGCGCGATGCCGATGCCGGTGTCTTCCACCTCGAACTCCAGCGGCAAGGAGTCCGGATGGCGGCAGTCGATCAGGTCGTCGGGATCGCGGTCCAGCCGGCGCACGCGGACGGCGATGTGGCCCTCCTCGGTGAACTTCACGGCGTTGCCGACCAGATTGAACAGGATCTGGCGCAGGCGGGCCGGATCGGTGACGATCACCTCCGGCACCGACGGCATCAGCCGGGCCGACAGCTCCAGCCCCTTGTCGGCGGCGTTGGGGCGCAGCACCTCCAGCACGCCCTCGATCAGCTGTGGCAGGGCGCAGTCGGCCTCCTCCAGGTCGATGCGGCGGGCCTCCAGCTTCGACAGGTCGAGGATGTCGTCCAGCAGCCGCAGCAGCGTCTCGGCGGACCGGCGGGCGACACCGGCCAGCCGCTTCTCCTCCGCCGGCAGATGCCCGTCGGCCAGCAGGGTCAGGTTGCCGAGCACGCCGTTCATCGGGGTGCGCAGCTCGTGGCTGACGGTCGCCAGGAATTCGGTCTTCGACCGGCTGGCGGCCTCCGCCTTCTCCTTGGCCTGGAGCAGCTGTTCGGCGGCTCGGCGCGGCTCGGTCACGTCGATGCACAGCCACAGCTTGCCGATGGCGGCCCCGGCGGCGTTGCGCACCGGCACATTGTGCCAGCTGACGATGCGCCCGTCGGTCAGCGTCATCTCGCGCCGCTCGTCGGCATCCACCGCCGACAGCAGGGCGTGGTCGGTGTCCAGCGGGGCGTTGCCGGCAGTGGCCAGAGTCTCGTCCAGCCGGAGGCCGACCGGCGCGCCGGCGACCGCGAACAGGGCGGAGAAGGCCGGATTGGCATAGGCGATGCGCCCGTCGCCGCCGACGAACAGCACGCCGAAATCCATCGCCGACAGCAGCGCGGACAGGCGGGCGCGTTCCTGCTCCACGTCGCGGGCGAGCGCTTCCTGCTCGTCCAGCGCCACGGTCAGCTGGTCGACGCGCTCCTTGATGGCGTGCGACATTGTGTTGAAGGCGGCGCCCAGCCGGCCGATGTCGTCGTCGCCCTCCGCCAGGTCCGGCGGGCTGTAGTCGCCGGCGGCCACCCGTTCGCTTGCCCGCGCCAGCGCCGCCAGATGCCGGGTCAGCCACAGGCCCAGCAGGGCCAGCAGCCCGGCCGACAGCAGGATCTCCGACAGGGCGATGGCGATGCCCTGGGTCAGCAGGTCGCGCCGCGCCTGGACGATGTGCAGCAGGTCCAGCCCGAATTGCACAGCGCCCAGCCTTTGCCCGGCCAGCGACACCGGCACCGCCACGTCGTAGCGGGTGACGCCGTCCTTGCCGTCCAGCGACAGGGACGGATCGGGATCGGGCAGCCTGCGGTCCTGCGGCCAGCCGCTGATCGCCACCAGCTTTCCCTTGCTGTCGCTGACGGCGAGATAGAGCACCCCGCCGGTGGATCGGCTTTCATCGAGGACCGCCTGGAGGGTCGCATAGTCGCGCTGGGCCAGCGGAGCGACCAGCGCGGCGTTCAGCACCGGCGCCACCTGATCGGCGTGCAGCCGGGCCTGTTCGGCGAGGCTGCCGTAGAGCAGGCGTACGCTGTTGGCGACCAGCAGGGTCAGCATGATCGCCTCGACCGCCATGGCGGCGGCCAGCATGCGCCCGCGCAGGGTCTTCCAGGGGGCCAGACGGGTCAGGATCATTTGCCGGCCTTCAGGACGCGCCGCACCTCGTCGGCCAGCGGCTCCATCGCCTCCAGCTCCGCGTCGGTGACCGGACGGTAGCCGCCCAGCTGATTGCTGTCGAAATAGGTCTTTCCCTCATTCGTCTCGCCGAAGGCGAACAGGGCCTTGCGCAGCGGCTCCAGCAGCGCCGCCCGCTTGCCGTTCAGCATGTAGGCGCGGCCGGTCATCGGCGGGCTTTCGGCGATGGTGGCGAGCTGGGCCTGCACCTCCGGCGCCAGCTTGGCGCGGTTGGCGAGCGACATGAAGCCGGCCGACGCGTCGCCGGCCAGGATCAGCTGGGCCACGCTGTCGGCTGCGCTGACATAGCGGAGTTGTACATTGAGCAGCGTCCGGTCGGCCAGCCATCGCTGGCCCCACAGCGTCACCAGCGAGGACGGGCTGAGCCCCAGCACGGTGGTGCCGGCCAGCGAATCCGCGGTCCGATAGGGTCCTTTGGCTGCCGTCACCACCACGGCGCGGAAGTCCGCCTTGTAGGTCAGCAGCGGCAGATAGCCGGCGTCCTTGCGCAGAAGTTGCGCCTGATGGCCGGTGGTGACGGCGACGTCGTATTCCTGGTCGACCGCGCGGCGGGCGAAGGCGGTGAAATCGGGCGCCGTCACGATTTCCACCGGCCGGCCGAGCGCCTCCTCCACCGCCCGGCGCACCGGCTGGTACTGTTCGACGATGACGCGGGCGCTGGTGTGCGGGGCGATGCCGATGCGCAGCGCCGGCTCCTCCGCCCGGACCGGCATGGCCGCCGTCAGGCTGCAGAGGAGGGCGGAGCAAAGCGCGAGGATGCCGGCGGACAGGCGCTTGGTCATGGGGATTCGATCCTTGCGGAATGCAGGCGCGCGAACGGACGGCTGTGATGACGGCGGCCAGACACCGGGCCTAGGCCAAAAGATATAACATTGGATAAATGCAACAGATAGGGACAAGAGCGCGCAGGGCGGTGACATCGGCGCTTGTCACGGGCAGGGTTTCGACTGCCGCCATGCTTTTGAAATTTCTGCCAATTCCACTCGCGCTATTGTTTCGCCCCTGCGCAATTCCGAGACCGGCCGGTGCTGCTGGAACAGGTCCGTGGCCAAGAAAGATCACGCTTTGGTTGCGGAGCGGTCCGCTATGTGTCGGCGGACTTCACCGCCCGCCAGGAAAGCCGCCTTGCCGGAACGCACCGCCAATCCACAATCCGCCATCTACCGCGCAATTCGCCTGCTGCGTGAACACAGCCGCGGCTGCGACAGCGTCGAGACCCGGCGTCTCCTGATCCATACCGAACGCTGGCTGGTCTGGATGCTCCGCCGCGAGGAGGGGGAGGAACTTCCGGTGCCCGCGGAACTGGCAGGGTGACGTTCCGCGGGCCGGTCCTTCATCTTTCGCCATTCTTTGAAGCTGTTGGGACAGGAGCGCGGTTTTCCGCACCCGCACAATCGCCGTAGACTCCATGTCGGAGAGTCCAGCCCCGGACCCTGAGTAGCCCGGACCCTGAGTGGAAGGAGCGTGCGCGTGATGGAGCCCATCCTGTGGGAGTGGATCAACGCCCTGGCGCGGTGGCTGCACGTCATCACCGCCATCGCCTGGATCGGATCGTCCTTCTACTTCATCCATCTCGACGCCTCGCTGCGCCGCCGGGCGGGGGCGCCGTCCGGGACGGCGGGCGATGCGTGGCAGATCCATGGTGGCGGCTTCTACCACATGACCAAATACATGGTCGCCCCGCCGCAGCTGCCGGAAGAGCTGACCTGGTTCAAGTGGGAATCCTACGCGACGTGGCTCAGCGGCTTCTTCCTGATGTGCGTGCTGTATTACCGCGGCGCCGACCTGTTCCTGATCGACCAGGACGTGATGGCGCTCGGCCACTGGCAGGCGGTGGCGATCAGCGTCGCGGCGCTGGTGGCGGGCTGGGTCGCCTATGACCTTATGTGCAAGTCGTCGCTGGGCCGCAACGATGGGGCACTCGCGGTCGCCGGCTTCGTGCTGCTGGTGGCGACTGCCTGGGGCATGACGAAGATCTTCAGCGGGCGCGGCGCCATGCTGCAGGTCGGAGCGCTGATGGCGACCATGATGGCCTGCAACGTCTTCATGCTGATCATCCCCAACCAACGCAAGACGGTGGCCGCCATGCTGCGCGGCGAGACGCCGGACCCGGCGCTGGGCAAGAAGGCGAAGCAGCGGTCGCTGCACAACAACTACCTGACGCTGCCGGTCGTTTTCCTGATGCTGTCCAACCATTATCCGCTGGTCAGTTCCACCCGCTACAACTGGGTGATGGTGGCGCTGGTTCTGGTGGTCGGCACGGCGATCCGCCACTTCTTCAACAGCCGCCATGCCGGCAAGCCGACGCCCTGGTGGACCTGGGGCGTCGCCTCCGCCGGCATGCTGGGCTGCGTCTGGCTCAGCACCATGGGGCCTGCCGGCGGCGACACCGCCGCTGCGGCGCCGGTGAAGGTGGGCTATGCCCAGGTCGAGGAGATCGTCGCCACCCGCTGCAGCATGTGCCACGCCGCCCAGCCGGTGTGGGACGGCATCGCCACCCCGCCGCGCGGCGTGGTGCTGGAAGGCGACGGCATCCGACGCCATGCCGAGCAGATCCGCCTGCAGGCCGGTTTCAGCAGCGCCATGCCCCCCGCCAACATCACCGGAATCACGCCCCAGGAGCGCGCGGTGTTGGCGGCGTGGTCGGGGAACATTAAGTAACCCGCTCTCATAGCTTTCTTGTCGAACCGGATCCCCATGCCCGACCAGTCCATCGCCACCCCTGTGTCCGCCGCCATCCGCGGACGCCTGCTCAGCTTCCACCGCGCGCCTGCCGGGCCGGGCGATTTCGATGCCGTGCGCCATCACGAAGACGGGCTGCTGCTGGTGGGGGCCGACGGGCGCATCCTGGAGGTCGGGGACTGGGCGGACCTGCGTGGCCAAGTGCCGGAGGAGGTGGCGGTCGACGACCACGGCGGCAAGCTGGTGCTGCCCGGCTTCATCGACACCCACATCCATTTCCCGCAGACCCAGGTCATCGCCTCCTACGGCGCCCAGCTGCTCGACTGGCTGGAGAAATACACCTTCATCGAGGAGCAGCGCTTCGCCGACCCGGTCCACGCCGCCGCCAACGCCGCCTTCTTCATGGACGAGCTTCTGCGCAACGGCACGACCACGGCGGTGGTCTACGGCTCGGTCCATCCGCAGTCGGTCGACGCTCTCTTCGCGGAAGCCGAGGCGCGGGGCGCCGGGCTGATCGCCGGCAAGGTGATGATGGACCGCCACGCCCCGCCCGCCCTGACCGACACGGCGGAGAGCAGCTACCGCGACGGCAAGGATCTCATCGACCGCTGGCACGGGCGGGGCCGGCAGCGCTATGCCGTCACCCCGCGCTTCGCCATCACCTCGACCGAGGCGCAGCTGGAGGCGGCGGGCGCGCTGCTGCGCGAGCATCCCGGCGTCCACATGCAGACCCACCTGTCCGAGAACACCGACGAGATCGCCGAGGTGCGCCGCCTGTTCCCCGGCGCCCGCGACTACACCGACGTCTACGACCGTTTCGGGCTGCTGGGTCCGACCTCGCTGTTCGGCCACTGCATCCATCTGTCGGAAGCGGAGATGGGCCGGCTGTCGGAAAGCGGGTCGGTCGCCGTTTTCTGCCCGACCAGCAACCTGTTCATCGGCAGCGGCCTGTTCGACCTCGACGCCCTGTCGAAGCCGGAGCGGCCGGTGCGCACCGCCATCGCCACCGATGTCGGCGGCGGCACCAGCTATTCGATGCTGCGCACGGCGGCGGAGGCCTACAAGGTGCTGCAGCTGCGGCGCCAAAACTTGCCGGCGCTCGCGGCATTGCACTGGATGACCCGCGGCAATGCCGAGGCGCTGGGCATGGCCGACGAGATCGGCAGTCTGGAGCCCGGCCGCTGGGCCGACCTCGTCGTTCTCGACCCCGCCGCCACGCCGGCTATGCGACATCGCATGAAGGCGGTCGACGGCGACCTGGAGGAGGAGCTGTTCATCCAAATGACGCTGGGCGACGACCGGTCGGTGGCCGCCACCTACCTGCGCGGCCGCAATTCGCACCTGCGGCAATCGGGCGCTTGACCGAAGCCCCTAGTCCCTGTAGGACTTCCGCCGTCATTGGGGAGTAGCCACCCGCCGGCATTCGGACCGGGCGGGGTTCGCGTCAACAGACTTGGATGGTTCCGGCCTCCGGCCGCTACCGCCATGGCGCGCACGGCGGCCAGCGGGCCGACCCGGCGAGACCAGTGGATCGGGCATCTCCGCGGCCAGCCGGAGTCCGTCCGGTTCCACTGAGTTGTCTGGCCCGGGAATAGCCATGATCGCCACGTCCCTCGTGCTCGCCTTCAGCCTCTCCATGGATTCCTTTGCCGCTGCACTCGGTCGCGGCGCCTGCTCGCGCCGTGCCGGCCTGCCCGAGGCGGTGCGGGTGGGTGCGACCTTCGGCATCTGCCAGTTCGCGATGCCGCTGGTCGGCTGGGGCGTCGGCATCGCCTTCGCAAGCCTCGTTGAATCGGTCGATCACTGGATCGCCTTCGGCCTGCTGCTGGCCGTCGGCGGCGCCATGCTGCGCAACGCAATCATGGCCGGCGAGGATGAGGGCGAAGAGGATTGCGGCCCGGTGCGCAGCGTGCGCGCCGAATGGCTGGCCCTGCTGACCACCGCCGTCGCCACCAGCATCGACGCCGCCGCCGTTGGCGCGGGCCTGGCGCTGGTCGACGTGGACATGGTGACGACTTCGGCACTGATCGGTGCCGTGACCTTCGCGGTGGCCTTCGGCGGCGTGCTGATCGGGCGTGCCGCCGGCGCGCATCTGGGGCGCTGGGCCGAAATGGCCGGCGGCGTGGTGCTGATCGGGCTGGGGGCGAAGATTCTGCTTGAGCATACGCTGGGGTGAGGGACCTCGATTCTTGCGGCGTTGGACCCCCACCTAACCTCCCCCGCTGGGCGGGGGAGGGACTGCCGCTGCTCATCCGAGCAAGCACTTAATCCCCTCCCCCGCCCAGCGGGGGAGGGCCAGGGTGGGGGACATTCGAAGCCGACGCTTCTCCGTTACCACCCCCTCACCCCGCCAGCGTCATCCCCATTTCCCAGAAGTCCGCCTCCAGCCGGCAGGCCTGCCGGAACACCGTAGCCAGGCGGGGGAAGCGTGCTTCCGTCATCCCGTCGGCGGCCAGCCTGTCCAGGTTTTCCCGCGCCGCCCGCGCCACCTCCTGATAGGCCTCGCCGGCATATTCGGCGATCCAGGCGCGGTAGGGGTTGGCGTCGTCCAGCGCGCCGGGCAGGGCAGCCAGCCGGCGGCCGATCTCGGCATAGCCGATGACGCAGGGGCTGAGCGCGACATGCAGGTCCAGCAGATCGCCGCGCAGGCCGGTTTCCAGCACATAGCGGGTGTAGGCCATCGTCGCCTTGGCCTCCGCCGCTTGTTCCAGTTCGGCGGCGGACAGGCCCCAGCCGGCGCACAGGCCGACATGCAGGTCCATCTCCACGTCCAGGATCGCCTTCAGCCCGTTCAGCGACGCCCGCATCTCGCGCAGGTCGCGACCCTTGTAGATGGCGAGCGCGTAGGCGCGGGCGAAATGGATCAGGAACAGGTAATCCTGCACCAGATAATGGCGGAAACACTCCTGCGGCAGCGTCCCGTCGCCCATCCCGCGCACGAAGGCATGGTCGACATAGGCCGACCAGTCCGGCCGGGCCTCGGCGACGAGCCGGTCGAACAGGTCGGGGCGGGGGGCCGAGGCAGTCATGGCGGGCAGGGACATGATGGCGGTCTCCGGGATCGCTGACGGTATCGGGCGCATAGTCTACCGATCATTCGCCCGTTTGCAGCAACGCGCCGCGCACCCGTGCCTGCCGGAAGGCGTACAGGAACACCGCCACGCCGGCCGCCATGTAGAGCGCGTTCAGCCCGACCGCCCAGGCCAGATGGTCCCAGCGCAGGACGCCCTCGAACACCAGCGCCCGCATGCCCTCGAACACGTGGGCCGAGGGCAGCGCCAGCGAGACCGGCTGCAGCCATGCCGGCAGAACCGAAACCGGATAGTAGACCGCACTGACCGGCGCCAGCATGAAGACGACGATCCAGGCCAGCCCCTCCGCCCCCATGCCATAGCGCAGGATCAGCGCCACGATCAGCAGCCCCAGCGACCAGCCCAGCACGATCAGGTTGGCGAAGAAGGCGGCCAGCGGCAGGCCGAGCGCGAAGACCGAATAGCCGAAGAAGGGAATCGCCAGCCCCGCCGCCGGCAGCACGCCGATCAGGGTGCGCAGCAGGCTCATGGTCATCAGCGCCGTCACCCATTCGCCGGGGCGCAAGGGGCTGACGAACAGATGGCCCAGGTTGCGCGACCACATCTCTTCCAGGAAGGAGATGGACACCCCGAGCTGGCCGCGGAACAGCACGTCCCACAGCAGCACGGCGCTGACCAGCACCCCGGCCCCCTGCGCCACCCAGCCGCTGCCGCCGCCGCTGGTCGAGGCCATGAACTGGTTGATGTAGCCCCACAGGATCATCTGCATGGTCGGCCAATAGGCCAGTTCCAGGATGCGCGGCCAGGACCCGCGCAGCAGATACCAATAGCGCAGCACCATGGCGCCGACCCGGCGCAGCGAGAAGTCGGCCCGCGGGATCGGGTGGGGAGCGGTCGCGTCATTCGGCGGCATCGGCGGCCTCCCCGGCCAGGAGCGTGCCGTCCGAAGCGCGGGCGATGTCCAGGAACACCTCCTCCAGCGTCTGGCGGCCATAGCGGGCGAGCAGGGCGGAGGGCGCGCCGCGGTCGACGATCCGCCCCTGCCGCATCATCAGCACGCTGTCACATAAGCGTTCCACCTCCAGCATGTTATGGGAGGCGAGCAGGATGGTGGCGCCGGTGCGGGCGCGGTACCGCTCGAGATATGTCCGGATCCAGTCGGCGGTGTCGGGGTCGAGCGAGGCCGTCGGCTCGTCCAGCAGCAAAAGCTCCGGGTCGTTCAGCAGAGCTTTCGCCAGTGCGACGCGGGTTTTCTGCCCCGCCGACAGCCCGCCGGACGGTCGATCGAGAAAACGCGTCAGGTCAAGATGCTCGGACAATTCTCGGACGCGCTTTTTGACGCATGTCAAACCGTAGAGGTGGGCATAGACGGTAAGGTTCTCCCGCACCGTCAGCCGATGGGGCAGTTCGACGTAGGGGGAGGAGAAGTTCATGCGCGGAAGCACGGCATGCCGATGGCGCGCCATGTCGACGCCCAGGATCTCCACTGTCCCGGCCGTCGGCAGCAAAAGCCCCAGCAGCATCGAGATGGTCGTCGTCTTGCCCGCACCGTTGCCGCCCAGAAGGCCGGTCACGCTGCCGCGCGGCACGGTGAAGTCGATGGCGTCGACCGCCGTCACCTCCCCGCCGCCGGGCGTGGGGAAGCGCTTGGTCAGCCCGGCCACCCGGATGGCGGGCGGATGCTGTGGAATGGTTCGCTCGGTCATGGGCACAGAATATGGCGGCGGGAGCCGCAACCGCCAGGGGCACGCGGGCGACGGGCATGCAGGCCAGGGGTATCGATCATGGTGACGCTCGCCAGCGTATTGCCCGCCCCGGTTCCGGCCCCGGCCCCGCCGCAATGGGCGCAGCCCGACGGCCGCATCACGCTGCGCACGCTGATCCTGATCCGCTGGGTCGCGGTGATCGGGCAGCTGGCGGCGGTCGGATTCGTCAGCCTGGGCCTGGGCTTCCCGCTGCCGCTGGGGCCGGTCCTGGCCGCCATCAGCGCGTCGGCCCTGCTGAACGTGGTGGCGATGGCCCAGCAGGGCGGCCGGCTGCGGCTGGCCGACCGCGACGCCGCGCTGTATCTCAGCTACGACATGCTGCAGCTGACGCTGCTGCTCTATCTGACCGGCGGGTTGAGCAACCCCTTCGCCATCCTGCTGCTGGCGCCGATGACCGTGGGTGCGGCCATCCTGTCGCGCTACAGTACGGTGCTGCTGACCGGGCTGAACCTGATCTGCCTGACCGCGCTCGCCCTCTGGCACTTCCCGCTGCCGTGGGAGGAGCCGGTGCGATCCATGGCGCCGCTCTATGCCTTCGGCGTGTGGCTGTCGCTGTCGGTGTCATCGGTCTTCATCGCCGGCTATGTGTTCCGCGTCGCCGCCGAGGCGCGGCGCTTCGCCGATGCGCTCGCCGCCTCGCAGGTGGCGCTTGCCCGCGAACAGCGCCTCGGCGCACTGGGCGCGCTCGCCGCCGCCGCCGCGCACGAACTGGGCTCGCCGCTCGGCACCATCGCCGTGGTGGCGAAGGAGCTGGCGCGCGACCTGCCGCCCGACAGCCCCTATGGCGAGGATGTCGAGCTTCTGCAGAGTCAGGTGATGCGCTGCCGCGAGATCCTGGCCGATCTAGCGCGCAAGCCCGAGGCCGACGGCGGCGACCCGTTCGAACGGCTGCCGCTGACCACGCTGATCGAAGCCGCCGCGGCGCCGCATCGGCTGGGCCATATCGACTTCGTCGTGGAACCGCACCCGGTCGGCGAGGCGGAGGAACCCTTCCTGCGCCGCAGCCCGGAGATCATCCACGGCATCGGCAACTTCATCCAGAACGCCCACCAGTTCGCCCGCCACAAGGTGACGGTCGCCGCCGCCTGGGACGGCCGCGGCGTCACCATCACGGTGATGGACGACGGCCCGGGTTTCCCGCCCCATCTGCTGGGCCGCATCGGCGAGCCGTACCTGTCGGTGCGCGGCGAGCGCTCCGGCCCCAAGGGGCAGACGGGCGGCGGACATATGGGGCTGGGCATCTTCATCGCGCAGACGCTGCTGGAGAAGACCGGCGCGACGGTGCGCTACACCAACAATCCGCCGGCCGGCATTCCGCCCGCCGATCAGACCGCCGGCGGGCACTCCAATCAGGGCGGCAGCGGTGCGCGGATTTCCGTGCGCTGGAAGACCATCAACGCCAAGAAGTGAGGTTTTACGGTGGACACCCTCAAAACAACCGATGACCTGCTGTCGGGCGATGCCGTCAAGCTGACCTTCACTGGCGACGTCACCCGCAGCCTCCTGATCGTCGACGACGACGCCCCCTTCCGCACGCGGCTGGCCCGCGCCATGGAAAAGCGCGGCTTCAACGTCGTCGCAGTCGATTGCGTGCAGCTCGGCATCGAGGTGGCGCAGGAATCCGCGCCCGCCTTCGCGGTGGTCGACCTGCGGCTGGGCGACGGCAACGGCCTGGACGTGGTGTCCGCCCTGCGCGACGCCCGCCCCGACGCCCGCGTCGTCATGCTGACAGGCTATGGCAACATCGCCACCGCCGTCGCGGCGGTGAAGGCCGGCGCGGTCGACTATCTGCCCAAGCCCGCCGACGCCGACGCCGTCGAATCGGCGCTGCTGGCCGACGGCCGCCCGCTGCCCCAGCCGCCGGAAAACCCGATGTCGGCCGACCGCGTGCGGTGGGAGCATATCCAGCGCGTCTTCGAACAGTGCGACCGCAACGTCTCGGAGACCGCCCGCCGCCTGAAGATGCACCGCCGCACCCTGCAGCGCATCCTGAACAAGCACGCCCCGCGCGCCTGACTCCCCGGCCCGGCACTTTCCGGGAAAACGCGAACGGCCCGCCCCCGGAAGGGAGCGGGCCGTTCGCATGGCGGGCTGATGCGCCCGTCAGGCGGTGCGGTCTTCCGTGCGGCAGGTCTTGACGCCCAGCAGCGTGTAGGCGGGGCAGAAGCCGACGATCGCCGTCAGCAGGGGCACCAGCCCGACCAGCCCCCACAGGGTCTGCGGCCCGACGACGGTCAGCGAAAGCAGGATCAGCCCGACGATGGCGCGCAGCGCGCGATCCAACGGGCCCACATTGCGGCAATTCATGACGGCACCTGTCGTGTTTGTGCGGCGATGTCCACCGCTCTACGCCTGGGCCATCCTTCCGTCTGTGATGGAATCACACTTGGCTACGCAATGTCGGTCGGGCCACGGGACGGATGGTGATACCTGTCCCTCTTCGAGAAATTGGATGATCCGCCGTTCGATCCGCAGCAGCATTTCGCGTGCAGGCAGGCTGTTGCATTCGCGGCTATGGTTGCGGATTTGTCGGATCACGCAGACGGTGGGGGTATCGTGACGGCACATCATGACGCAATCCTCCGTCTAAGGAATGACTGACTCTATCCTGTTTATCATATCCTTTGTAGCGGAAAAGTTGGTATGCATAGCATTTAAGTGTAAACCCTAAGTCATAGCTGGCCTCCGGCCAGTGCCAAGAGTGCCGCCGGGTCGAGCACCTGGATCCGGCCGCGCGACAAGGCCACTAGTCCGCTGCGTTCAAATTCCTTCAATTGGCGGCTCACCACCTCCCGCGCGGTGCCCAACTCCACGGCAAGGGCCTGATGCGTGACGTCCAGCCCGCCGGCGCCGTCGCGCCGGTCAGCCAGGAAACGGGCCAGGCGCAGATCGACGCGGCCGAAGGCAACCTCCTCGATCAGCATCATCATGCCGGTCAGCCGGTTGCCGAAGGACGCGAAGACGAAGTTGCGGAAGGCGGCGGAGCGGGCCACCAGATCGTGGAAGGGGCCGGCCGCCAGCGCCACCGCGTCGATGTCGGTCTCGGCCACCGCTTCGGCGCTGTAAGGATTGTCGGTCAGCAGGCAAGCGGTGGTGACGATGCAGGTTTCCCCGCGGGAGACGCGGTACAGCACGATCTCCCGCCCGGTTTCCGACGCCATCTGCACCCGCACGGCGCCATCCAGCACCATCATGAAGGTGTGACAACGGTCGCCGGCACGGAACAGGACGGTTCCGCGCGGAACGTTCACCCGCCGGCCGGCGTTGCACAGACAGGTTGCCGAATCCGGTTCCAGCTTGGCCAGAGTGGGGAAAAGCGCAGGGATCAGCGCAGCCCAGTCGGTCCGTTCGTCCGCTCGTTCGTTCGTCATGGAACCTGTCCTTCCGAGTAACCACTATTATCCCCCGTCCTGGCCCCGCGGTCCATACTGCACTGCAACAGGGTCAGGAAGGCTACCCACTGCGCGCCCATTGCTCGCCGCATGCACTGGATGGCCGATGCAACGGCTGGACTAACACTGCGTTTCAGCCAATCGGACGAACCGCCGAGCCTGCCCGCCGGACAGCAGCCACTGTCCGAAACGGCGGATCGGGCTAACGGACGGTCCTATGGCCGCGCTTTTGGTCGTTACGCGAGGAGGACCCCCTTGGCCACCCAGGAACTTCAGGATCAACCCCGACGCAATACCCCTGAGTCTCGGCGGGGCCCAGGTTCCGTCTCCCCCGGAATCTCCTACGATCTGTCGGCCAGTGCGGCCAGTGCGGTACGCCGGACCACCGGGCTGTTGCGGCGGCACAAGCTGCTCATCGGCACGGTGATCGTGGTCGGCACCGGATTGGCGGTCCTCGCCGCGTTCCGCATGACGCCGCTCTACACGGCCGAGACCCTGATCATGGTCGAGCATCGCAAGAACACCGTCCTCAATTTCGAGGGGGTGGTCTCCGACATGACGCCCGACATCAGCTCCCTGCAGAGCGAGGTCGCCATCCTGAAATCGCCCGCCTTCGCCGAAAAGGTGGTGGCGAAGCTGAAGCTGATGAACGATCCGGAATTCAACGCCTCGCTGCGGCCGCCGCCCCCCGGCTGGGTGGCGGCGCTGAACCCGCGCAACTGGATTCCCGACAGCTGGAAGCAGACCAGCGACGTGCCGCTGTCGCCCGAGGAGATCGAGCGAAACCATCTGACTTCGGTGGTCAACGAGGTGCTCGACAACACGTCGGTCCGGCCGCAGGGCCGCTCCTATGTCATCGCCGTCAGCTTCGACAGCGAGGATCCGCGCAAGGCCTCCCTGATCGCCAACACCATGGCCGACCTTTATCTGGTCGACCAGCTCGACGAGAAGTTCAAGGCGTCCAAGCGCGCCACTCAATGGCTGGAAGAGCGGCTGGCCGACCTGCGCCGGGAAGCGCAGACCACCGGTGACGCGGTGGAGAAGTACCGGACCCAGCATGGCCTGACCACCTCGTCGGTCAACGAAAGCACGGTGGTCGGCCAGCAGCTGAGCCAGCTGAACGCCGACTACATCCTGGCCCGCACCAAGCGGCAGGAGGCGGAAACCAAGCTGCGCGACGTCACCGCGATGGCAAACTCGCCGCGCGGCGCCTCGGCGGTCGGCGACGTGCTGGGATCCCCGCTGATCCAGGCCCTGCGCGAGCGCGAGGTCGACATCCAGCGGCAGATCGCCGACGCCACCAACCGATACGGCAGCAAGCACCCGATGCTGCAGGCCCTGCAGAGCCAGCTGCGTGACCTGCAAGGCCAGATCAGGGCCGATGTCGGCAAGATCGTCTCCAACCTCAGCAATGAGGTGGAACTGGCGAAGGGCCGCGAGCAGGGGCTGAAGGCCAGCCTGGATCAGGCCGAAGCCAAGCAGAACGAACAGCAGCAGGCGACCGTCGGCCTGCGCACACTGGAACGCGACGCCACCACCGCGCAGTCGATGTACGAGGCGCTGCTGACCCGGTCGCAGCAGATCGCGGCACAGACCGACATGCGCCAGCCCGACGCCCGCGTGGTGTCGGAGGCGTCGATCCCGCTCGACCCGTCGCAGCCCAACCGCAAGCTGATCGTGCTGCTGGCGCTGGTGGCGTCGGGCACGCTGGGCGTGCTTCTGGCCATGCTGCGCGAACGGGCCGACGGCGGCTTCCGCAGCCCGCACCAGTTCGAACTGGCGACAGGCGTGCGCAGCTTGGGCATCGTGCCGCGCATCCCGCGCTTCGGCGGATCGCCTGCCAGCTATGTGGTCGACAAGCCGATCTCCGCCTTTGCGGAATCGATGCAGAACCTGCGCACCTCACTGCTGCTCGCCAACCCCGACGGGCGGCACCGGGTGATCCTGTTCAGCTCGTCGGTTCCGGGCGAGGGCAAGAGCTCCGTCGCCGCGGCCTTCGCCCGCACCTGCGCCAACGCCGGCCAGCGGACGATCCTGGTCGATTGCGACCTGCGGCGGAAGAGCCTGCACGAAATGCTGGGCATGGCCAACAACCGCGGCCTGTCGGAGGTGCTGGCCGGCACCGCTGCGCTGGAGGACGTCATCCAGGTCGATCCGCGCACCGGCCTGCACGTCATCCCCGCTGGTCACGGCCCGTCGCTGCCGCAGGATGCCCTGGGCTCGTCCGGCATGCATCAGCTGCTGTCGCGCCTGTCGGTCAACTACGACCGCGTGGTCCTGGATTCGCCGCCGGTCCTGGCGGTGTCGGAAGGCAAGCTGCTGGCGGCGCTCGCCGACCAGACCGTCTTCATCGTCCGCTGGGGGCTGACCAAGCGCGGCACCGCCATGGCTGGCCTGAAGGAGGTGGTCGAGGCCGGCGGCGAGGTGGTGGGCGTCCTGTTCAGTCAGGTCGATACCCGGCGCCACGCACAATACGAGTTCCCGGACAGCGGCCGATACCACGGCTACCGCCGCTACTATGCGAACTGAGGAAGGCTCCCCCCTCTCCCGCCCCACAGGGCGGGAGAGGGCTTTTTGCCCCCTTGATTCAAAAGACGTTTCCACCACCGAAGAGCCTGTGAATGTCCGCTGGCCACCGCATCTTCCGGAACATCCGAGCCCTTGCCGCCGCGAAGGCGGCGACGATGGCGAGCGGGCTGGTCACCGCCGCCTGGACCGCGCGGGTGCTGGGCCCGGACAGCTTCGGCGTGCTGGGGTTCGGCACTTCGCTGATGGCCTATGCGGCCCTGTTCGTGAACATGGGCCTGTCCACCTACGCCATCCGCGAGATCGCGCGCGACCGCGATCGGAACGACCACCGGGACCGGGCCGCGGAACTGTCGGAGCATGTGCTGACGCTGCGCACCGTACTGGCCCTGGTGGTGGGTGCCATCTATGCAGTCTTCATCCTGTCGTTGGACAAGCCGATGGAGGTGAAGGCGGTTCTTCTGGTGCAGGCGGTGCAGCTGCTCGGGAACGCCCTGGTGCTCGACTTTGTTTACCAGGCGACCGAGAAGATGGGGGTGATCGCCACGCGCGAGATCGGAACATCCATCGGCTCCATGCTGCTCGTCTTCCTGCTGGTGCGTGGACCTGAGGACGCCATCACCGCAGCCGCCATCACCGGCGGCTCCATCACCGTCAACGCGCTGATCATGATCGGCCGTTTCCGCCGCGATTTCGGCACGCTGCGCCCGAGGATCGACCTGAAGGTGTGGCGCGAAATCCTGACGGCGGCGACGCCGATGGCGGTCGGCGTTTTCGCCTGGGCGATCTTCACCCATCTGGACGTGGTGATGCTGGGCTTCCTGGCTCCGCACACCGAGGTCGGCTGGTACAGCGCGGCGGTGAAGATCCAGACCCTGGCGAATCTGGTCGGCAACATCGTGATGAACGCCTTCCTGCCGCAATTGGCTGCCTCCTATGGCGAGATCGGGCCGATGCGCGACCGGATGCGCGCCTATGCCGGCGTCATGCTGGCGGTCGGCGGGCTGGTCGTCGCCGGTGGCTTCGCCTTGGCGCCGGTCATCCTGGGCACGCTGTTCGGCGACGCCTACGCCCCGGCGACGCTGGCGCTGCGGCTGCTGATGCTGGCCTCGGCGGTGGTCTACGCCAACATGATCCTGGGCAACCCGCTGCTCGTCTGGCACCGGCAGACCGGCTACATGATCGCCATGCTGTCGGGCGGCGCGCTGAACGCCCTGCTGAACATCTGGTGGATTCCCCGCTACGGCATCGAGGGCGCCGCCATGGCGACCTTCACCGCGGAGTTGGCCGCCACCGTCGCCATCGCCTGGATCCACCGTCGGGCAGTGGGCGAGCTGTATGTCGGGATCACCGCGCGGGCGATGCTGTGTGCCGGCGCGGCCATCGGCACGGCCTTCGCCCTGGCCCATGTCGGCGCCCCGTTCTTCGACCGCATGCCGGCGCTGGTGCATTTCGCCGCCGGCAGCGCGGCGATGGTCGTGGTCTATGCGCTGGTGGCCGTCCTGACCGGCCTGGTGCGCCCGAAAAGGCTGCGCCGGCTGACCAGAGCCACGGCGTGAAGGAGGTGAAGCATGACAGTCCGGCTGCCTGCTCCAGTGATCGCACCCAACAATTTTGCAATGCCGTCCATCGGCTTTCGGCTGCGGGAGCGGAATGCGCCTATTGCACCACTTTCGAACGTCTCTGTTGGTGCCTCCAAGCATTCATTAGGACGCGACGAGGGTTAGTACCATTAATACGGCCGTGATCTGCAATCATGGTCTTTCCATCGGACGGCGATTTCTGAAACACTTCGCGCTGCACAACGCCGGTAACGAGGTACTTCATCGTCACGGCGAAGTCACAACAAGAAAACAATTTCGAATTTCGAGGTTTCTCCGTCTGCATCCTTGGCGACAGGGCAGGGCAGTCGGGGCGTCTCCAAACTCTAAGACCCCGCCGCCGGTGGCGGGGCCTCAGCAAACGGCAGGAGCGACGATGCTTCCCAAGACTTTTTCCGATCGTAACGTCAGCGTCCTCGGGCTCGGCTATGTCGGCCTGACGCTGGCGGTGGCGATGGCGGACGCCGGCTTCCAGGTGCATGGGGTCGAGGTGCGGCAGGACGTGCTCGACAAGCTCGGCCAGGGCAACCCGCACTTCCACGAACCGGGCCTGACGGAGAAGCTGCGCCACGTCATCGCGCGCGGTCGCTTCACCTTCAGCCGCAACCAACAGGATTGCAGCAAGGCCAGCGTCTTCATCATCACGGTCGGCACGCCGCTCGGCAAGGACGGCCGGGTCCGCACCGACATGATCGAGGCGGCCACCCGTCAGGTCGCCAGCTGCCTGCATGACGGCGATCTGGTCATCCTGCGCTCCACCGTGAAGCTGGGCACCACCCGCAACGTCGTGGCGCCGATCCTGCGCGCCACCGGCAAGCAATTCGACATCGCCTTCTGCCCGGAACGCACGCTGGAAGGGCAGGCGCTGCTGGAGTTGAACCAACTGCCGCAGATCATCGGGGCGGAGAGCCTGGACGTCGCCACCCGCGCCGCCCAGATCTTCGGCTTCCTGACGCCGACCACCGTCAAGGTCTCCACCCTGGAGACGGCGGAGCTGATCAAGCTGGTCGACAACACCTACCGGGACGTCACCTTCGCCTTCTCCAACGAGATCGCCAAGCTGTGCAACGCCATGGAGATCTCGGCGGTCGAGGTGGCGCGCGCCGGCAAGCTGGGCTATCCGCGCACCAACCTGCCGCTGCCCGGCCCGGTCGGCGGCCCCTGCCTGGAGAAGGACCCCCACATCCTGATCGAGGCGGCGCGCGAGGTCGGCGTCGAGATGGCGATCACCGCTGCCGGCCGTCTGGTCAACGAAAGCCAGCCGGTCGAGGTCGCCGACTTCCTCGGCAAGCTCGCCCATTCGATGCAGGGCTTCCCGGAGGTGCCGACCATCAGCCTGATGGGCCTCGCCTTCAAGGGCCGGCCGGCGACCGACGACCTGCGCGGCACCATGGCAAAGCCGGTGCTGGAGGAGCTGCGCCAGCGCTTCCCCACCGCCCGCCTGCGCGGCTTCGACGCGGTGGTGCGGCCGGACGACATCCGCTCCTTCGGGCTGGAGCCGGCGGCCAACATGACCGAGGCGGTGTCCGGCGCCAACCTTGCGGTGATCCTGAACAACCACCCGGTCTTCACCTCCATGCCGCTGCCGGATCTGGCCCAGCGGATGGACCGGCCGGGCGTGATCTACGACTTCTGGAACAACTTCAACAGCCGCGATGTCGACCTGCCGGACGGCACCGCCTACGTCGCGCTCGGCAGCCATGGCGCCGCCCGCTACGCGCATGTGGCCTGACGCAATCCGGGTCTGCAAAGCGGTTTGGGAAGAGGAATCTGATCGACATGAAACACTATCTCGTCACCGGCGGCAGCGGCTTCATCGGTGCCGCACTGGTCCAGCGGCTGGTCCGTGACGGCCACCGCGTCCGCGTGCTGGACGACAACTCGCGCGGGCACACCGGGCGGCTGGCCGGCGTGCTGGACGACGTGGAGTTCGTCCAGGGCGACATCCGCGACCCGGCCGCCGTGCGCGAGGCGGTGCGTGGCGTCGACGGCGTGCTGCATCTGGCCGCCGTCAACGGCACCAAGCATTTCTACGAGAAGCCGGAGGTTGTGCTGGACGTCGGCGTGCGCGGCATGATGAACGTGCTGGACGCCTGCCGTGCCGACGGGGTGGGCGACCTCGTCGTCGCCTCCTCTTCGGAGGCCTACCAGACCCCGCCGGTGGTGCCGACGCCGGAGGACGTGCCGCTGGTGGTGCCGGACGTGTTGAACGCCCGCTACAGCTACGGCGGCTCCAAGCTGATCTCGGAGCTTCTGGCCGTCAACTGGGGCCGCAGCGGCTTCGACCGCGTGGCGATCTTCCGTCCGCACAACGTCTACGGCCCCGACATGGGCTGGGAGCATGTGGTGCCGGAGTTCTCCCGCCGCGCGGTGGAGGCGATCGCCTCCCATCCCAGCGGGCCGGTGCCCTTCCAGATCCAGGGCGACGGCCGCCAGACCCGCGCCTTCGTCCACATCGACGACGCCATCGACGGCATCGTGACGGTGGTCGACAAGGGCGAGCATCTCGGCATCTACCATGTCGGCAACCCGGAGGAGGTCACCATCGCCGACCTCGCCCGGCAGACGGTGTCCTGCCTCGGCCGCGAGGCCCAGGTGATGCCCGGCCCGGCCGCCCCCGGCGGCACCGACCGCCGCAGTCCCGACATCGCCAAGCTGACGGCGCTGGGCTTCACCCCGCGCATCCCGCTCTCCGCCGGCCTGCCCGGCGTGGTGGAGTGGTACGCGGAGCGTGCACGGGCTGATCTGGGGCGCTTGGGGCAGGCGGCGGAGTAGGGAGTCGACTGGGGGGTTAGACCCCCACCTAACCTCCCCCGCTCTCAGCGGACCTACGGTCCGCCTGCCGCGTCAGCACAAAGCGAAGCTTTGTGCGAGAGCTGGGCGGGGAAGGGACTGCCGCTGAACGCCGACAAGACTCCAATCACCCTCCCCCGCATCGGACGGACCTTCGGTCCGCCGAGAGCGGGGGAGGGTCGGGGTGGGGGCAATCGGGGGCAAGAGCTCGCACAAGATCTTAAGGAGACGGCCCGCATGGACCGCAACAGCCGTATCTTCGTCGCCGGCCACCGGGGACTCGTCGGGTCCGCCATTCTGCGGCGGCTGACCGAGGCCGGGCATACCGACCTCGTGATCCGCGACCGGTCGCAGCTCGACCTGACCGACCAGGCGGCGGTGCGCGCCTTCTTCGACCGCGAGGGGATCGAGCACGTGATCCTGGCCGCGGCGAAGGTGGGCGGCATCCTTGCCAACGACCGCTTCGGCGGCGACTTCATCCGCGACAACCTGCTGATCCAGAACAACGTCATCGACGCCGCATGGCGCGGCGGCGTGAAAAAGCTGCTGTTCCTCGGCTCCTCCTGCCTCTACCCCAAGCATGCCGAGCAGCCGATCAAGGAGGAGGCGCTGCTGTCCGGCCCGATGGAGCCGAGCAACAAGCCCTACGCCGTCGCCAAGATCGCCGGCATCACCATGTGCCAGGCCTACCGGCGCCAGTACGGCTTCAACGCCATCTGCGCAATGCCGTCCAACCTCTACGGCCCCGGCGACCATTTCGATCCGGAGACCTCGCACGCGCTGCCGGGCATGATCCGCCGCTTCCACGACGCCAAGCTGGCGGGCGACCCGACGGTGACGCTGTGGGGCACCGGCACGCCGCGGCGCGAGTTCCTCTATGTCGACGACATGGCGGACGCCTGCCTGCACCTGATGGACCATTACGACAGCGAGGAGATCATCAATGTCGGCCCCGGCGACGACATCGCCATATCCTCCCTCGCGGCGCTGATCCGCGACACCGTCGGCTACACCGGCACGCTGACCCAGGACCTGAGCAAGCCCGACGGCCACCCGCGCAAGCTGATGGACGTGTCGCGCCTGTTCGCCACCGGCTGGCGCCCCAGGGTGTCGCTGGAGGAGGGGCTGCGCCGCACCTACGACTGGTTCCTGGAGAACGCCGCTCCGGACCGTCGCCAAGCTTCCAAGCAGGCAGCGGAGTAAAGCCCCGATGCCGGACGATTCCATCCATCTGCGGGAGCCGGTCACCGACCGGCCAGCTTCCAAGGCCTCTCCCAGCTCGCTGTCCCTGTCGGACGTGCCCGTGCCGGAAGAGCTGCTGCTGGTGGCGCAGAGCTATTGGCCGGAGCCGGCCGGCAGCGCGCCGATGATGACCGACCTCGCCACCGCCTTCGCGGCGGCCGGGGCCGAAACGACCGTGCTGACCGCGCGGCCCAACTATCCCGGCAACAAGGTCTATGACGGCTACATCGACGGGTCGCAGGACCGCAAGACCGTGGACGGGGTGCTGATCGAGCGCCTGCCCACCATCCCGCCGGCCGGCGGCGGCATGAAGGCCCGCCTGATCCACGAGGGCGTGCTGCATGCCGGCTTCGCCGCGGCACTCGCCCGCGGCCGGGTCGGGCGGCACGACGCGGTGCTGTCGCTCTGCCCGTCGATCCTGTCGGTGGCCATCGCCGACCGCCTGACCACGCCGGGCGGCCGCCACGTCGCCATCGTCCACGACATCCAGTCCGGGCTTGCCGGGGCACTGGGCATGGGCGGCAAGGCGGCGGTCAAGGCCATCCGCGCCATGGAGCGCACGGCGCTGAACCGCGCCGACGCCATCGTCGTCCTGTCGGAGCCGATGCGCGGCGTTCTGGAGGAGCTTGGCGTCACCAAGCCGATCCATGTGATCCCGCCCCATGTCGATGCCGACGCGGTCCATCCGCTGCCACGCCCCGACCAGCCGCCGACCGCGCTCTACAGCGGCGCCTTCGCCCGCAAGCAGGGGCTGGAGCAGGTGCTGGACATGGCAGGCCATCTGGCGGAGCTGATGCCGCAGGCGCGGGTCAAGATGCGCGGCCAGGGCGGGCTGGAGGAGGAGCTGAAGTCGCGCGCCCGCGCCATGGGCCTCGGCAACGTGATCTTCCAGCCGCTGGCGCCCAAGGACCAACTGAACGAAGCGATGGCGGAGGGCGACGTCCATCTCGTGCCCCAGCGGCCCGAAGGGGCGGCCTTCGCCATGCCCGGCAAGGCGGTGACCATCCTCGCCGCCGGACGGCCCTTCGTCAGCACCTGCCTGCCGGGGTCCGCGCTCGCCACGCTGGAGGCCCAGGTCGGCGCCTTCCTGTGCACCCCGCCGGAGGAGCCGCGCGCCATGGCGGAGGCGGTGGCGGCGCTGCTGTCCGATTCCGCCCGCGCCACTGCGATGGGCCGCCGCGGCCGCGCCTGGGTGGAGGCCAATGCCACCCGCGCCGTTGCGCTCGACCGATACGCCCGTCTTCTGTTGGGAGAGGCAGCATGAAGAAGCCCGCTCTGGTCTTCAGTTGGGAGATGTTCGGCCCCTACCACATGGACCGGCTGGAAGCGGTCGGCCGCCGACTGGGCCATGTCTATGACGTGATCGGGCTGGAGGTCGGGTCGAAATCGCACACCTACGCCTGGGATTCGACCGGAACGGGGCAGAATTTCCGCAAAGTCACCCTGTTCCCCGGCCAATCGAAGGCCGACCTGTCGAAGGCCGCGGTCTACCGCGCCCTGCTGCGCGAATGCCGGCGCGTCGACGCGCGCTTCGTCTTCCTGTGCCATTACGAGGATCCGGACGTCTTCGCGCTTGCCCTGACCATGCGGCTGACCGGGCGCAAGGTCATCAACATGAACGCGTCCAAATACGACGACAAGCCGCGCATCCTGTGGCGGGAGATGGTCAAGAGCGTCTTCTACTCCCCCTATCAGGCGGGGATCGGCGGCAGCCACCGCACGGTGGATTACTTCCGACTGCTGGGACTGCCCAAGGACCGCCTTTATATCGGGTACGACACGCTGTCCCTGGACCGCATCCGGCGCCTGTCCGGGATGGAGCCGGCCCCTGGCGGAGTACCCTTCGCCGATCGACACTTCACCATCATCGCGCGCTTCGTCCCGAAGAAGAACTTGTTCCGGGCGGTCGAAGCCTACGACATTTACCGGCGGCTGGCCGGTCCGGCCGCCCGTCCGCTCCATCTCTGCGGGTCCGGTCCCCTGGAGGCGGATCTGCGGGCCGAGGTGACGCGGCGCGGGTTGGACGGATCGATCATCTTCCGCGGTTTTCTGCAGGAGAAGGGGATCGCCGAAACGTTGGGGTCCACGCTCTGCCTGCTGCTGCCGTCCTTGGAGGAGCAGTTCGGTCTGGTGGTGAACGAGGCATTGGCCATGGGGGTTCCGACCATCCTGTCCGATCAGTGCGGCGCCCGCGACGTGCTGATCCGCAGCGGCCTGAACGGCCACATCGTGGAGCCGGACAACCCCGAGGGGCTGGCGCGCTACATGCTGTCGGTCGCGGGGGATGAGGATGAATGGCGCCGTCTGAGCCTGAACGGGCGGCCCTTCCAGGCCTTGGCCGATGCGAGCTTCTTCGCCCAGTCGGTGGAGAAGGCCGTGGTGGCGCTGGGCGGCCCTAAGGCGGAGCGCAGCGCGGACACGGAATATGCGTCCGACTATTCCGCCGACCCGGAGGGTGGCCAGCATGGCCGGTCCGCCGGAGCGGCACTGACCGGGAGTTGACGATGGAACGGAACGCGCGCACCCATGTGGTCGTCTCGGGACGGCTGCCGCCGCCGGTGGACGGGATGAGCCGGGTGACCGCCCTGGTGCTGGACCGTCTCCGGGACCGCATGCGGGGGCGCGGCCGTGTCGAGGTGGCGGACCTGTCGCCGGGGTGGAACGGCGGCGGCGCCGCCTACCACCTGCGCAAGATGGCGCGGGTGTTCGGGACCATGGGGCGGCTGGCCGCCGGGGTGGGCAAGGCCGACCGGCGCTTCTACATGCCGGTCGATTCGGGTTGGGGTGCGCTCTACACCGCGGCGCTTGCCGGCACCGCGCGCCTGTTCGGCTACGAGCGGGTTCTGCACCACCATTCCTTTGCCACCATCAGCAAGCCGACCTGGCGAATGCGGCTGCTGACCCGGATAGCCGGGCCCGACTGCACCCATGTGCTGCTGTGCCCGGCGATGCAGATGCGCTTCCAGTCGATCTACCCGGCGGCGCGCAGCTGCATGACCATGTCGAACGCCATCTTCTCCGTCCCCGACGCTGCCCCGCGTCCGCGGCGCGACGGACCCCTGCGCATCGGCCACCTGTCGAACCTGTGCAGCGAGAAGGGGCTGGACACGCTGTTCGCCCTGCTGCGCGCTCTGCAGCTGGATGGGGTGGACGCCAAGCTGGTGCTGGCCGGCCCCGGCCTGAAGCCGAAGGACAATGCGATGATCGCCGCGGGCCTGATGGCCTTCGACGGGGCGGTCGAGTATCACGGCCCGATCCATGACGAGGCCAAGGAGGCCTTCTACCGTGACATCGACGTCTTCGTCTTCCCCACCCGCTATCGCAACGAGGCGCAGCCGCTGGTCCTGTTCGAGGCGATGGCGGCCGGCGTGCCGGTCCTGGCCTATGAGCGCGGCTGCATCGGTTCCGACATCCCGGCCGACGGGCTGGTCCCGCAGGATGCCGACTTCGTGAAAGCGGCGTTGCCGATCCTGGCGGCCTGGGCCGATGACCGCGAGGCTCTGGCCCTCGCGTCCGCCCAGACGCTGACCCGCGCGCGGGTCGCCTACGAGACCAGCCGCACCGGCCTGGACCTGCTGCTCGACCGCATCGCCGGCCCGCACCCCGCGACCGCCGCCGCCGCGGTGCCGGCCAAGCGCCGCGTGGCGGGGTAGGAGAGAGGCATGGGGGAGGGCGCTAGGCCCCGCCCCCAAGCGGCAGGGCCGTTTCGAACTTAATCTCCTTCAGGGCGAAGTTGGAGCGGATGCGGACCTGGAAGGGCAGCTGGAAGACGAACTCCTCCAGAAAGCGGTTGTAGTCGGCGATCGCCCGCACCGCGACGCGCAGCAGATAGTCCGCATCGCCCGACACCGCATAGCATTCCAGCACCTCCGGCCGCTTGCGCACCGCGTCGATGAAGACGGCGGCGGTCTCAGCCGAATGGTGGTCGAGCGTCACATGGGCGAACACGCACTCTCCCACCGACGCCGCTTTCGGATCGACCAGCGCCGTGTAGCGGCGGATCACCCCCGTCTCCTCCAGCGACTTCAAACGGCGCCAGCAGGAAGACGGCGAGGTGCCGACCCGGTCGGCCAGCTCCTGCACGGTCAGGCGCGAATCCTCCTGCAGGGCGATCAGGATTTTGACGTCGATTTCCGATAGGGCGGCAGGCAACGGCAAACTTCTCCGGTGGAGCAGCGTTAGGCGAAAAATCCTGCCAAAATCATAGGTATGCTGGCCCCACTTTGAAAGCTATTTCCACGAACAGTCCGGCATACTGATCGCATAATGAACCAAGGGAGAGGCGATCATGGCCGACATGTGGGAAAACCCGATGAAGACCGACGGATTCGAGTTCATCGAATTCACCGCGCCGGACACCGTGGCGCTGGGCCGCCTGTTCGAGCAGATGGGCTTCTCGGCAATCGCCCGCCACCGGTCCAAGGACGTCACGCTCTACCGCCAGGGCGACGTGAACTTCATCGTCAATGCCGAGCCGTCGGGCTTCCCACGCAACTTCGCCGCCCAGCACGGCCCGTCGATCTGCGCCATCGCCTTCCGCGTCGCCGACGCCGCCTTCGCCTACCGCCGCGCCGTCGATCTCGGCGCCTGGGGTGTCGAAAACCGGGTCGGCGCGATGGAGCTGAACATCCCCGCCATCAAGGGCATCGGCGATTCGCTGATCTACCTCGTCGACCGCTATGGCGAGCGCGACAGCATCTATGAGGTCGATTTCGTGCCGCTGCCGGGGGTGGACCAGCATCCGAAGGGCGCCGGCCTGACCTACATCGACCATTTGACCCACAACGTCCACACCGGGCGGATGGAGGAGTGGGCCGGCTTCTACACCCGCCTGTTCGGCTTCCGCGAGATCCGCTACTTCGACATCGAAGGCAAGCTGACCGGCCTGCGGTCGAAGGCGATGACCAGCCCCTGCGGCAAGATCCGCATTCCGATCAACGAGTCCGCCGACAACAAGTCGCAGATCGTCGAATATCTGCGCGACTACAAGGGCGAAGGCATCCAGCACGTTGCGCTGGGCACCAACGACATCGTCCACACGGTGGAGACGATGCGCGGCATGGGCACGCCGTTCCAGGACACGCCCGACACCTATTACGAGCGCATCGATGCCCGCGTGCCCGGCCACAACCAGGATCTGGAGCGCCTGCGCGCCAACCGCATCCTCGTCGACGGCGCCCCGACCGAGGGCCAGGGCCTGCTGCTGCAGATCTTTACCCAGAACGTCATCGGCCCGATCTTCTTCGAGATCATCCAGCGCATCGGCAACGAGGGCTTCGGCGAGGGCAACTTCAAGGCGCTGTTCGAATCCATCGAACTCGACCAGATCCGCCGCGGCGTGCTGAGCGAGAACGCCGCCTGATCGTCATGCGGGTTCCACAGGCAGGGCTCCGAACGCCGTCCGGTCGCAAGACCGGGCGGCGTTTCCGCCTTGGGAGGCACTTGAACTAAATTTCCATAATGATTGTTATGTGTTTTTTAATGTCTTTGGACCGGCGACCTCCCGCCGGTCCGGGTCACTCCGCCCTTGTGTGGGCGTCGAAGCGTTCGCGGTCGCTCTTGTCGCTCATGAAGATGGCGAAGGGACGCAGCGCGTCGGCATGGTTCAGGGTGATGGCGATCAACACCGCCATCGGGGCGGCCAGCAGCGCGCCGGCGGCTCCCCACAGCCAGCTCCACAGCAGAAGCGCGATCATCACCACCAGGGGCGAGATCGCCAGCTGCTTGCCCTGCATGTGCGGCGCCACGAAGTTGCCCATCACCTGCTCGATCACCAGCAGGCCGGCGGCGACCGCCGTCGCGGTGCCGGCGTCCTTGGTCGCCACGGTCAGCAGGACCGGGAGCGCCCCGGCCACCACCGATCCCACCACCGGCACATAGTTCAGCAGGAAGGCCAGCAGGCCCCACAGCAGGACCAGATCCACCCCGAACAGCGACAGCCAGCCGATATAGAGCGCACCGGTGATCAGCCCCAGCACGCTGCTGACCACCAGATAGCGGCGGAACTGCTGGGCGATGGCCGCCACCGCCTCCACAGCGGTCTGGCAGCGCTCGCGGCCCAGCGTCATGACGATCTTCTCCCGCCAGACCGGCGCTTCCAGCTGCATCAGCAGGGCGAGGAAGACGGTCAGCACCAGAATGGAGGCCGTCTGGCCGGCCGATGACAGGGCCGCCTTGGCGAAGCCGGTGATCGGATCGACCGGCACCTCGCCGCCGCCCTGCCCGGCCTGCTGTTCCCCACCCTGTCCGGCCGCCGGCGCCAGATCGGCCTTGGCGCCCTGGATCCACTGGTTGACCTTCGCCCACAGCTTGCCCAACGCCTCGGCATATTGCGGGAAATCCTCCGCCACGCGCTGGGCCACCAGCGCCATTCCGCCGAAGAAGGCGGCCAGGATGCCCAGGATCAGCAGCATCGACGCGGCCAGTCCCAGCCAGGACAGGCGGCGCGGCACCCGCTCGCGCACCCAGCGGCTGACCGGAGCGACGGCGACGGCGACGAAGAAGGCCGAGATGACCGGGATCAGGATCGAGGCCGCCGCCTGCAACACCCACAAAACCGCCACCCCGGCCAGGATGCCGAGCAGCCAGAGGGCGAGGTTGACGCGGTCGACGCGCCCCCTGCCCTGCCGCTCCCCGTCATCCCCCTGCCCGTCATCCCAGCGCCCGCCGTCCGTTCCGCTGTCCACGCTCTCCGCCTCCGCATGCCGCATCCTGCGTCGCCGGGGACGCTCGTTCTAGACGCAGTTCCGGGCCTTTCGGTTCCATTCGCCCGGCAGGGTGCCTCTCGTGGGAGGTGATCCCGTCACGCCAAGTCAACGGTTCAAAAAAGTGGTGTTTGAGCTTATTTCGCAACGCTTTCGATAAATACAAACAGCCAAGCTCAAGGTGGCCGGGAAAAACCTGCCGATCGACTGCTCCGGGTTTCCCCTGAACGTGGAAGTTTCATTTTTGGCTGATTCATGACCAAGGATCGATGCCCGTTTTTTGTCTCATTCATGCCACGGAAAACCACCTTATTCATAATTTCCTAACCATAAGTGTTAGTACCCGATTAAGGCTAACAGACGAGCCTGCGGAACAAGGCGATACCCATAAAGCGGAGTTCCAAAATGGCTACCACCAACACCGACGGCACGATCAAGGTCACCTTCGCGGTCAATGCCTGGGGCACCGTGGCCGGCGGGAAATGGCCGCATTTCCAACTGCTTGTCGATGGCAAGGTCATCGGCGACGCCACCGTCGCCTCCGCCTCCCAGTCGCGCTATGTCTTCACCGCCAACGTGCCGGCCGACAAGGCCCACGCCCTCCAACTGGTCTACGACAACGACGACACGGTTAACGGCGTCGACCGCAATCTGTTCGTCAAGTCCTTCGAGGTGAACGGCAAGACCATCCTCGCCATCGATCCCTCGGTGAAATACGACACCGGCAAGATCGACGGGCTGAACGTCATCGCCGGGCAGAGCGAGATGTACTGGCCGGGCGCGCTGAACGTCGCGCTGCCCGCCACGCTGTTCTCGACGACCCCGGTCGACACCGGCACCGACACCGCGACCATGACCACGACCATCAAGGTGAAGGCCTACGGCATCAGCGCCGGCGGCCAGGCCCCGCACTTCAAACTGCTGGTCGACGGCGAAGTGGTGGGCGACGCCTGGGTCAACGCGACCTCGGCCACCGACTACACCTTCACCGCCAAGGTGGACCCCAACGAGGCTCACAAGATCCAGGTCTGGTACGACAACGACGCCACGGTGAACGGCGTCGACCGCAACCTGTACGTCAAGTCGATCAACATCGACGGCAAGACCATCGCCGCCACCTCCGAGATGGCCTCCTACGACAAGGGTCCGGTGGACGGCAAATTCGTGGTCGCCGGCCAGGAAGGGCTGTTCTGGGGCGGCGCCCTGTCCTTCGGCGTGCCGGAGGAGTATTTCGGCGGCGCCTATGTCCCGCCGCCCCCGCCGATCCCGACCAAGCCGGTCGACATCGTCGTCAACGCCTACGGCACCTCGGCCGGCGGACAGGCGGCGCATTTCAAGCTGCTGGTCGACGGGCAGGTGATCGGCGACGCCAAGGCGTCGGCCACCACCACGGGCTACAAGTTCACCGCCGACATCGATCCGACCAAGGCCCACACGGTCCAGGTCTGGTACGACAACGACGCCACGGTGAACGGCGTCGACCGCAACCTGTTCGTCAAGTCGGTGGTCATCAACGGCAAGACCGTTCCCGTCACCGACAGCATCGTCACCTATGACAAGGGTGCGGTCGACGGCAAGGACGTGGTCAAGGGCCAGGAAGGCCTGTATTGGGGCGGCGCCCTGAACATCAAGGCCGGCGCCGAGATGTTCGGCGACACGCCCGTCCCGCAGAACCCGGTCCCGACCCCGCCGACCAAGCCGGCCTTCTACGTCGCCGCCAACGGCAAGGACAGCTGGTCCGGCAAGCTGTCGGCGCCGAACGCCGACGGCACCGACGGTCCCTTCGCCTCGCTGGAAAAGGCGCAGGCCGCCATGCGGGCCAGTTCGACCATCGACACCACCTATGTCCGCGAGGGCACCTATCACCTGACCAAGACGCTGGAGCTGACCTCGCTCGACAACGGCCACAGCTTCCAGAACTATCCCGGCGAGACGCCGGTGCTGAGCGGCGGCGAAGTTGTGAAGAGCTTCACCAGCGAGGGCAACGGCCTCTATTCGGCCAAGCTCGCCACCGCCAGCAACCTGGACCTGATCGTCGGCGACGTGCGCCAGCATCTGGCCGAGAAGTACGCCTATGACGCCGCCGACGTCACCAGCGGCTGGAAGTTCGCCGATGCCGCCTCGGGGGGCCCCAGCGGCTGGTACATCCGCTCCCACGGCACCGAGGTGACCGCCGCCGACATCCAGCCGGGCACGATGATCCAGGTGATGGACGCCGAACGGCTGGGCGACACGCTGACCAGCATCGACAGCTTCAACGCCGCCACCCGCACGATCAAGCTGAAGAACGGCGCCTCGCTGCCGTTTGCGGAAGGCACCACCTACAAGCTGCTGAACAACGCCTCTTACGTCGATCAGGCGGGCGAGTTCGCCTGGCGCGCGTCGGACGGCAAGCTGCTGTACAAGGCCGCCAGCTCCGGCTTCGCGTCGACCGGCGTGGAGGTGCCGCGGCTCGGCACGTTGATCAAGCTGACCGGCGCCAACGACGTCACCATCGACGGGCTGACGTTCAAGAACACCACCACCGGCGGCGACGCACTGCTGCTGAACAATGCCGACGGCAACCACATCAGCGACAACAGTTTCCTGAACGTCGGCACGGCGATCCGGCTCAGCTCGGGCTCGTCGAACAACCAGATCGCCCACAACACGCTGAACCATCTGGCGGAAAACGGCATCGAGATGGACGGCCGCAGCAACGGCAACACCATCTACGCCAACAGCATCAGCAACATCGGCGAAGTGCGCAAGGCGGTGTCCGGCATCTTCGGGACCGGCGTCGACAACAACGTCATCTCCAACAACGACATCGACCACAGCGCCCGCTACGGCATCTCGTTCAAGGATTACGGCGGCAGCACCAACACGGCCAACCACAACAACGTCATCCAGTACAACAACGTCTCCTACACCGGGCTGGAGACCGCCGACGGCGGCGCCATCGAGATCCTCGGCCGGTCCAGCACCAACACCGGCCTGATCATCCAGGGCAACCGGATCGAACATGCCAACGGCCTCGCCACCAGCGCCCAGGACAGCTGGATGTACGGCCAGAAGGGCTTCGGCATCTATCTGGACGACATGGCCGGCGGCGTCACCGTCAAGGACAACTTCATCAAGGATGCCGATTGGGCCTCGGTGCAGATCCATGGCGGCGACAACAACGTGGTGACCAACAACTTCTCGGTCATCGCCAGCAACAAGGAAGACTTCATCCGCATCGAATGGCAGCCGGTGCACGGCACGGCCGGCGATCCGCACAACAACACGATCACCAAGAACGTGGTGATGGGGACCCTGCCGCTGGACGACTACACCGAGCTGCTGAGCGCCAACGATTTCGTCATCGACCAGAATCTGGTCTACAACGTGCCGAAGTACGGCGACCACGACGTCAGCGCCAAGCCGATGTTCACCAATCCCTACTGGGGCGACTACTCTCTGCAGGCATCCTCGCCGGCCTTCGACATGGGCATCCACGACCTCGCCTGGGCGAAGATGGGTGTGGTCGGCACCGCGGCGGCCGGGATGGAACAGTTCTGGGACGGCGTCTGATCGCACGATCCCGGACGGCGGCACCGGGGGGGGTGATCCCTCCGGTGCGCCGAACTTCGCAATGGGCGGATCCTGTCCTGCTCGACGGTGTCGGGCAGCGGTGGGCTCCGCCCATCAGCGTTCGTCCACAGGCGTTTCCGGCGTGGGCCATTGCCCCGGCTTGGCTCCAGCCTTGCCGCGCACCATATGCGGACTCCCGATCGAAGCCGGACCGACAGAGACCGTTTCCATTGATGACGCAGATGAACAGGACCGCGAAAACGGCAGGCGGGATGGTGACGGCGATGATGGCCGGCCTGCTGATGTGCATCGCCGGCACGGTGCCGGCCCGGGCGCAGGAAGACCAGAAGCCGAAATTCGGCCCCGACGCGGTGCCGATCACCCGCGCCGCCGACTATCTTCGCAGCGCCCCGGCACCGGATTACTGGGCGCTCAGCCCCTATTACGTGCCGCAGACCACCAGCGCCTCCTGTTCGCTGGCCAGCGTGACGATGATGCTGAACGCACTGCGCGGGCTGCCGGGGCCGGCATCGGAACGGCTGGTCACAGGCCGTCAGCTGCTCGACCGTCTGGACGACGACCATTGGCGCGCCGCCACCGCCGAGGACGGCGAGGGCGTCTCCTTCGGCGAACTGGAGCGCTATGTCCGCCGCAGCCTCGCCGCCTATGGCATCGACGCCGAGGTGGAGGTCTGGCGCCCGCGCGACGCCTCCCCCGCCACGCTGGCGGAACTGCGCCGCATCCTGGCCGAGAACGAGCGCAGCGCCGACGACATCATCCTGCTGGCCTTCGACCAGGGCACGCTGACCGGCGACGTCGGCCTCGGCCATATCGCGCCGCTGGGGGCCTATGATCCGGCGACGCGGCGCGCGCTGGTGATGGACCCCGACCGCCTGTGGTACGTGCCCTATTGGACCGGCGACGACCGGCTGCTGGACGCCATGCTGAAGCCGGACCGCGCCGATCCGCAGGGCAGCGGCCTGATCCGCGTCCGCGCCCGCCGGGTCTCGGGATAGGCGGCGCTACTTCACTTCCTGGCTGGTGAGGTCCGAAGGATTCTGCGAGCGCGTCGGCTCGTTGCGCTGGTCGGGCTCGCTTGCCCACTGGTTCGGGCGCGGGACCGGCGTGCCGTTCAGGTCGGGCGGCGCCCGGCGGACGTCGGCGAGCGCCTGCTGCAGCTCCCCGCTGCCGGTGGCGGCGGAACTGGTCGGGTTGGGCGGCTTGTTGCCTTGCTGGCTGGGGAGCGGGTCCTGGCTCTGCTGGACGTTGCCGTCGCGGGCAAGCGCGTCGCCGGTCGTCTCCTTCGCTCCGGAATCCACCGGCTGGGTTGATTGCTGCTGAGCCGGTTCATGCTGGGCCGGCTGCTGGGCGGTGGCGACCAGCGGCAGGCCGGCGAGAAGGCTGGACAGCAGTAGGGCGGCGGCGAACTTGCGCATGGCGCATCCTCAGGTTCGGGGGCGGTTTGGCCGTAGTTCGGGGGCATTCGGCGAGCCGGCGGCACCAATCGCCCGCCGGCGCGTTGTAGCGGGGACGGAGTCCGCCTCCAGCCCATCAGGAACACCGCCCATGCCCACCGAGTTCCCATCCGCGCAGGCCATGCCCGCAACCCACCCGGCCTCTCCGCCCGACCGTGCCGAACGGCGGACGGTCGGCGTCGTGGTGGAGCGGCGGCGTGTCGACAATCCCTGGATCGAAGCGCGCTGGCAACCGGTCCTTCTGGTCCCGCCCGAACCCGACCGGCCCGACTGGAGCGTGGTGGCGGAGGGGCCGGACTGGAGCCGCCACTATGCCGGCACCGCCGAGATCGCCCTGTTCCCGACCGAGACGGAGAACTACAAGCACAATCTCGACGGCGGCAAGCCCTGCGCCTACATCATCCTGCGGCCGGGCGGCCCCGCGCCGGGGATGCGGTTGCTGGCCGTCACCGTGGACCCCGGCGAGATCGACACCCATGCTGAAGCCGGCGACGACGTGATCGAGCCGCTGGCGCTGCCGATTCCTCTGCTGCTGTGGATGGACGGCTTCGTCGCCCGGCATCATGTCGAACGCCCCTTCCACAAGCGCAAACGCGACCGCGCCGACACCGAAGCCCTGGCCCGGCACCGCGGGACGGAGCGGCCCCGGCATGGCTGACCCCGCAGGCACGGAAGGCTTCCTCGGCCGCTGGTCGCGGCGGAAGCGCGAGACGCGGACGGAGGAGGCGCCGGTCGAGACGCCGATCCAGCCGATGGTGCCGGAGCGGGTGGACGGCGCCCCGGCCGCGGTCCCGGCTGAGATCGCCGCTGCCCCTCCGGCGGCGGATGAGGAGGAGGCGCCGGACCTGTCGGACCTGCCCCCGCTCGACAGCCTGGACGCCGGCAGCGACTATACCGGCTTCCTGCGCCGCGACGTTCCGGAGGAACTGCGCCGCCAGGCCCTGCGCAAGGCCTGGGCCAGCGACCCGGCCATCGCCGGCTTCCGCGGCTTCGCCGAATATGACTGGGACTACAACGCCCCCGGCTATGGCGCCCTGCGGCCCACCGACGACATCGCCCGCCTGCTCGACGCCGTGCTGCCCGACGAGAAGCGGGAGGAGGAGGTTGAGGAGGAGGTGGTGGTGGCCGATAGCCAAGAGGAGTTGGCTGACGGCGAGTTGCCGGGGGACGCCACCTGCCCTGACGCCGACCCTACCCCGCTGGGCGATTGCAGATTACACACACCTCGCAATGCAGCGGTAATCCCCTCTCCCCCGGGGAGAGGGGTAGGGTGAGGGGGGAAGCACTCCTGGATTTACCCAAAGATCACGCAGTGCCTCCCCCTCACCCCGACCCTCTCCCGGGGGGAGAGGGGGGAGGCTGGGTCTAACCTCCCCTCAGATGCACCGCCCGCCATCGACCTCCAGGCACACGCCGGTCAGGAAATCCGCCTCGTCGGAACAGAGGTAGAGCGCCGAGTTGGCAATGTCGTCGGGCGTCGTCAGCCGGCCGAGCGGGATGCTGCGCAGGAATTGCTCGCGGCGTTCCGGCGTGTCCTGCCCCATGAAGCGGTGCAGCATGCCGGTTTCGCCCGCCACCGGGGCAATGGCGCAGACGCGGATGCGGTCGGGCGCCAGTTCGGCGGCCATCGACTTGGTCAGGGTGATGACCGCACCCTTGGAGCCGTTGTACCAGGTCAGGTTCGGCCGCGGCCGCAGCCCGGCTGTGGAGGCGATGTTCAGGATGACGCCGCCGCCCTGGGCGCGGAAAACCGGCACCGCGTGGATGGCGCCGTGATAGATCGACTTCACGTTGACGGCATAGATGCGGTCGAAGGTGGCCTCGTCCACCTCCAGCATCGAGCCGTAGCGGTGGGTATAGCCGGCATTGTTGACCAGGATGTCGAGCCGCCCGAACTCGCCGATCGCCGTGGAGACGATCGCCCCGTAATCCTCCCCCACCGCGACGTCGGCGCGCACGGCGAGCGCCGTCTCGCCCAGGCTGTCGGCGACGCGGCCGGCCGCCGCCTCGTCCAGGTCGGCGACGATGACGCGGGCGCCTTCGGCGGCGAAGCGTCGGGCGATGCCCTCGCCGAAGCCCGATCCGCCACCGGTGACGACGGCGACTTTCCCTGACAAACGCATGAGCGGTTCCTCCCCGGCAATTCGCGTTCCCATAAGCGCGCGGCCGTTCGGCGCGCGGACTCCGTACAACAGGGAACCGGCGCTTTCGGCCGCATCGTGAACACGGCGAAGAACGCATGATAGCGCGAAGCCGCCCGGTGGGGCAGTCGCCATCATCCGCTACATCGATTTGGAGAGATATAGGAGAGAATGGCGCGAGTGACGGGACTTGAACCCGCGGCCTCCGGCGTGACAGGCCGGCGCTCTAACCAACTGAGCTACACCCGCGCGATGGCTCCCGGTGCTGGACTCGAACCAGCGACAAGCGGATTAACAGTCCGCTGCTCTACCAACTGAGCTAACCGGGAACAGAGGCCGCCTTATAAAAGCGCTGGCGGATCCTGGCAAGCGGAAAAATGCAAAGCTGCGCATTTTTTCCGGAGAAGGCCGGTTTCGCGCCGTTTGCCTGTGACAAAGCACCTGCGGCGCAGCCATGGGTTGCCGCCGTTCAGGCTTGCTCTTGACAGTTCGGGGCATCTCAGGCTTTTTCTCGCCCTCTCTCCTCCCCACCATTGCCGCAGGCCCCGATGTCCGAGGTCGTTCCCTTCGCCGCCGCCCGCGAGGCGCTGCTCGCGCGCCTGACCGAACAGCTGCCGCCTTCGTCGGAATGGGCGGGCCGGCTGATGCTGATGCCGGACGGACGACGGGTGGAGCCGATGCCGGCGGCGGACGCGGTGGACTCGCTGCGCGCCTTCCGCGCCGGGCTGGGCGAGGCGATCGGTGCCGCCGCCTGTTCGGTCGGCGGCGTCTGGGTCGGCCGGGAAGACTGCCTGGATTGGGACGGGCTGCTGGCGCCGCTGGCGGTCGCCGCCGCCTATGTGGTCGGCCGCACCCAGTCGGCGGGTGGTTTCGCCGCCGAGCTGTTCCGCTGCAAGGACGCGCTGGCCGGCTGGGGCGTGCGCGGCCTGCGCGGCGACCCGGCGGTGGCGCGTGCCGCCGGCTATGCGGTGGTGTCGGTCAGCCGCCGCCCGGACGACCAGGAAATCGTGCTGGACCGGGTGATGGACACCTTTGCCTTCGTCATGCGCAGCCAGGGCGAACCCACGGTCACCGCCGCGGACATGGACCGCCGGCTGGTGAAGCGGGCGGTGCCGCTGCGTCGGTAACGGGCGGGGAGCATCGTCGCCGACGCTCCCCTGAACAAACCTCACCCAGCGGTGGCGAGGGCCGCCGCGCGCTCCGCGTCCTTGGCCCGGCGGGCCTTGCGCTTCAGCCACCACATCAGCGTGCCGGTGACGGCGAACAGCGGCGGCAGGACGCCGGACAGGAAGACCGCCCATTTCCACAGCGGTCCCAGCCCTTCGCCGGCATGCAGCGGGCGCTGCCATGCGATCACCGTCTCGCCTGCGCTGTAGGTTGCGGGATCGCGCACTTCGGCGACGCGGGCCGCCCAGGGATCGACGAAGACCGTCGCGGCCGGCGCACCATGCGCCTGACCGGCCGGAGCAAGCCCGATCCGATAGGCCTGGTCCGGCCGGGCCGGCGGCGAGACGGAGCGCAGTTCGGCTCCCGGCAGGGCCTCCCGCGCCAGGGCGACCGCGCGGTCGACGTCGATGGGGGTGGCGCCCTTCACCGGCTGGACCGTCACGGCGGCGCGCAGGTCGCGGGCCGGCAGGACCGATGACACCCCCGCTCCCAAGGTTTGCGGAAAGGCGAGATAGACGCCGGAGAAGGTGACGACGATGAAGACCGCCAGCGACCAGATGCCGACCGCGCCGTGAAGGTCGCGGTGCAGGCGGACGCCGCGGGCTCCGGCCTTCACGGTGAAGGCGGCCTTCCAGCGGCCGGGCCGCGGCCACCACAGCACCAGACCGCTGACGCCCAGCACCAGCATCGCGACGCCCAGCCAGCCGACGATCTCGCGCCCGCTGCGGTCGCGGATCAGCAGGTTGCCGTGCAGGATGTGAACCGTGCGCAGGAAGCCGCCGGACGCCTGGGCCGGATTGGCATCCCCAAGCACGGCCAGCGACACCGGATCGATGCTGAGCATCCCCATCGGCCCCTGCGGCGGCCCACTCTGGGGAGCGCCGCCCTGGGGAGCGCCTCCTGGGGCGCCACCTTGCGGTGCGCCCTGCTGCCCTCCCCGTTCACCTCCCCGTTCTCCGCCGCGCGCCGCGACCAGACGGACGACCGCCGGACGGCCCGGCTCCTCGGGCAGGATCAGGAATCCGGGCTGGGTGCCGGCCGGAGCGGCGGCGCGGGCGGCGGCCAGGATCGCCGACACCGGCTGAATCGGTCCGTCGGCCATCGCCTGGGCGGGCGTGTCGCCGGTCAGCGCGCGAAGCTCGTCCTCCACCACCAGGATGGAACCGGTGATGCCGAGAAGGACCAGCGGAAGGCAGAGGATCAGGCCGACCCACAGGTGAATGTTCTGAAGCGTGCGGTACCACAGGCGCTGGCTGCGCGGCTTGCTGGCGTTGGCCATGGCGACGACCTTGAGGGAGATGGCTTTGAGGGGCGACGGAGGGACGTGCCCTATCGGATGAAGAACTGGACCGGAACGACCAGTTCGATGCGGTCCTGCGCCATCTCGTCCGGCGGGGCCGGCAGCGGGGAGGCGCGGCGGACCATCTCCACCGTCTCTTCGTCCAGCACGCTGTGGCCGGAACTGCGGTCGAGCTGGACCGACAGCACGCGCCCCTCGCGGTCGATGGTGAAGCGGACCTGGGCGACCCCTTCCTGCCGGCGGGCCTGGGCGGAGCGCGGATAGCGCTTGTGCCGTTCCAGATGGCCGAGCACGCGGCCCTGCCAGGTCGGAATCGCGCGGCTGGGTGCGGCCGACGGTGCCGGGGCCGCCGGGACGGGAGCCACGGCCGGAGCCGGCGGGGCGGCGGCGGGTGCGGGCTGCGCCTGCTGCACCGGCTGGGCCACCGGGCGTGGCGGCTTCGGCTTCTCAGGTTTGGGCTTCGGCGCTTCCTTCTTCACCTCGGGCTTGGGCTTCGGCGGTTCGGGCGGCGGCTTGGGCAGCACCACCTCCGGCTCGACCACGGGCGGCGGCTCCGGCGGCGGGGGCGGTTCCTCGACCACCGGTTCGGGTTCCGGCGGCGGTTCGGGAAGCGGTTCGATGACCGGTTCGGGCATCGGTTCCGGCAAGGGGATGTCGATGGCTGGAACGGGGGCCGGCTCCGGCGGGGCGACCGGCAGCGGAGCCAACTCCAGCAGCACGGCCGGCGGGTCCGCCTCCGACGGCGTGATCGGCACATGCCACGCCACCATCGCGACGCCGGCCGCGGCATGGACGCCCAGCGCCAGCAGCAGGCTGCCGCCCCAGCGGGCGAAGCCGCGGGCCGGACGCTCGCTGCCGTCGTCGGAAAGGGCGGCGGACCAGTCCGCCGCACCGTAATCGGACGCCGCGCTCATGGGGCGGGGGCCGTTTCCAGGCCGACGAGGCCGATCTTCAGGTAACCGGCGCCGCGCAGGCTGTTCATCACCTCGGTCAGCGCGCCGTAATCCACCGTCTTGTCGGCGCGCAGGAAGACGCGCTGGCTCTTGTCGCCATGGGTGGCGGCGTCGAGCGCGGCACCCAGCGATTCCTTGGTGGTCGGGGTGTCGCCCAGCGACAGGGTCTTGTCGGCCTGGATGGTCAGGAACAGCGGCTTGTCCGGCCGCGGCGTCGGCGTTGCCGTGGACGCCGGCAGGTCCACCGGCACGTCCACCGTGGCCAGCGGTGCGGCCACCATGAAGATGATCAGCAGGACGAGAACGACGTCGATGAAGGGCGTGACGTTGATCTCATGCGTTTCGGTCAGTTCGTCGTCGTTGCCGGAGCCCAGGCGCGCACCCATCGCCGTCACTCCGCCGCCCGGGAACCGCCATGGACCTGTGCTTGTGCACGGGGCAGCGCATGGCGGTCGATGTCACGGCTCAGCAGGCGCAGCACCGCCGCCGACGCGTCGGTCAGCTGGGCCTTGTGGCCGCCGATGGCGCGGGTGCAGGCGTTGTAGACCACCACCGCCGGAATGGCGGCGACGAGGCCGATGGCGGTCGCCAGCAGCGCCTCGGCGATGCCGGGCGCCACCACGGCGAGGTTGGTGGTCTGCGCCTTCGAGATGCCGATGAAGCTGGTCATGATGCCCCACACCGTGCCGAACAGGCCGATGAAGGGGCCGGTCGAACCGATGGTGGCGAGGATGCCGGTGCCGCGCGCCATGCGCCGGCCGGCCGCCGCCTCGATCCGCTCCAGCCGCGAGGCGGCGCGGTCCATCAGCCCGTCACGCGACGGCGCATCGGCCGACAGATGGGTCTCGGCGACCACCGCGCGGACCAGCGCCGCCGCCGTGCCCTGGCTGAAGCCGACCCGCTCCGCCGCCTGGGACAGCGAGCGCGCCTCTTCCAGCATCGCCAGGGCGCCGCGTGCCTTGCGCTTGGCCGCGGACAGCTCGACCGCCTTGGCGATGGCAATGGTCCAGGTGACGACGGAGGCGAGCGCCAGACCCACCATCACCGCCTGAACGACCGGGCTCGCGGCGATGAACATGCCCCAGGGCGACAGGTCGTGCGGAAGAGTGGCCAGTGCGGCGGCCGCGTCCGCGGCACCCTGGGCGGCGGGAGCCACGCCCTGCGCCACACCCTGCGCCACATCCGGCACCGCGCCCTGTACCGCCTCCGGCACCGTCGGCGCGGCGGGCGCGACGGTGGCGGGTGCGGCAGCCTGCTGCGCGCGGGCGGCGGCGCCGGCCATCAACGTCCCGGCGCCGGCAAGGACGGCAGCCAGAACAGGACGGTGGCGAAACGATGTCGGCATGGCGGTCCAACTCCCCTCGACGCGTGTCCGGCACGCGCGATGCAAAAACCCGATGACACTCCAGAGCAAAGCCCCCACCGCGGTTATAATGCGAATGAGTCGCACTCGCACGGAAAATCGACCTCTTCCGCACGCAATCGGGTCATTTTCTGCGGGAATTTCAAACAGCTCGGTCGCCGTTCCGTTGGCCTTGCGAACTGTTCAAGGGCCATGAACGGTGCGGACTCGATGCTGCGACTAAGTCTCAGTACCACCAAACCGCCGCTCTGTCGCGGGAAAATCGCGATCTTTTCAATCGGCCAGACCGGCTGAAATAAACCGGAACCGCGCAACAATCAGACGCCGCCCCGGGTTGAACCCTCGGTCGATATCATCCCGAGGAGGAAGCCGATGGACCGCGTTTCGGTTGTGGAGGAAAAGGGCAGCTTCCGGCTGGTCGCCTGCGATGGCCGTTTCGCCGTGGTGGAGGCGCGGGCCGGACAGGTCTTCGGCATGCCGCAGGACCGCGACGGCGGTCGCGATGGCGCCGCCGACAGCCCTGACGGCATCGAATCGGTCGCCCAATGGACCGGCGAGGACGAGGCGCGGGCGCTGATGCGCGATTTGTCCCAGCGCGGCGACCAGCTGGCCCGCCGCATCTGGTAGGGCCGAGATCGGGTGATCCGCCAAGACCATGGCTGCGTAGGGGGGAGCGGGGAAAGCTGCGGAGCGCACCATGCACGGCGAGGAAAACGGCCAAAAGGCCGATCCGAATGGCGGGACACCGCCAACTCAGCCACTGACCTGGATCACCGGTGCCAGCAGCGGCATCGGCCGGGCGCTGGCGATCCACCTCGCCAATGCGGGCGAACGGGTGGCGCTGTCCGCCCGCAACCCCGAGGATCTGGCCGCAACCGCCCAATTGTCGGCCGAGCGCATGCGGATCTTCCCGCTGGACGTCACCGACCGCAAGGCGACCGCCGCCACGGTCGTCGCCATCGAACGCTGGCTGGGTCCGATCGATCGGGCGGTGCTGAACGCCGGCACCCACATCCCGATGTCGCTGGAGGACTTCTCGGCCGACACCGCCCGCCGGCTGATGGAGGTCAACTATATGGGCGTCGTCCATGGGCTGGAGGCGCTGCTGCCGCGGATGCGCGCCCGTGGCCGCGGGCATGTCGCGGTGGTGGCCTCCGTCGCCGGATACCGCGGCCTGCCGACCGCCGCGGCCTATGGCCCGACCAAGGCGGCGCTGATCAACCTGTGCGAATCGCTGAAGCCCGACTGCGACCGCGTCGGCATCCGGCTCCAGCTGGTTTGCCCCGGTTTCGTCGACACGCCGCTGACGGCCCGCAACGGCTTCTCCATGCCGGACCTCATGCCGGTGGAGGATGCCGCGCGCGAACTGGCCGACGGGCTGGAGAGCGGCGGCTTCGAAATCGCCTTCCCGAAACGCTTCATCCGCAAGCTGAAGCTGGCGCGCCTGCTGCCGTATCGGGCCTACTTCCCGCTGGTCCGCAAGGTGACGGGGGCATGATGGCGGGGAACATGACGGATGAATTGAAAAGCCGCGGGCTCGACGCCTGGACCGATTTCTTCGAGACGCTGAGCCACGGCACGCTCGACCGGCTGACCGCGCTGACGGTGCCGGAGGTGCGCTTCCGCGATCCCTTCAACGACGCCCGCGGGCGCGACGCGGTGCGCGCGGCGCTGCTCCACACGCTGAACGGCTGCCGGGATTTGCGCTTCACCGTCACGCACCGGCTGCCCGCCGACGATCTGGCGATCCTGCGCTGGCGGTTCGAGGCGACGGTGACCGGCATCGGCCGGATGGACGTCATCGGCACCAGCGAGATCCGGCAGGCTCCCGACGGCCGGGTGACCGAGCATATCGACCATTGGGATTCCGGCGAGCATGTCTACCTGCGCCTGCCGGTGCTGGGCGCCCCGCTGCGCCTCATTCAGCGGCGGCTGGGGGCGGCACCGCCGCGTTGACGGCGCCCGGCTGGATCATCCGCCCTTCGGGCAGGAAGAACAGGCTGACGGTGCCGATCCACAATCCCCAGCGATAGACGTTGGCCCGGTTGATCAGCGCATCGCCCGGCTGCAGCCACATCCAGTCGTCGAACCGCACCCGCCAGCGTCCGCCGCCGACCTTCAGCGCCATCTCGTAGGTCCAGTTAAGGGCGTTGCCGGCCGACCGGCCGACCGCCTTGCCGATCACGTCGTCGGCCTGCCCCTCGTACCGGCCCTCCCCGGTCCTGGCGATGCGCCAGACCCGGCGGTCGGTCTCGCCATCGGCATAGTCGAACCGTTCGTCCAGCGTCAGCTCGCGCCCGTCCCAATGCCCGTCGATGACGACGGTGAAGCTGCGGCGCAAGGTGCCGAACCGGTCCTCGAACAGGCCCCAGGCACGGGTGCGGCCGGCGAAATAGCGCTCGATCCGCAATTCCGGACCCGTCCCGGCGAAATCCTCGACCTTCATGGCAGGAGTCCCCCGTTCAGGGTGTGGAGCCGGGCCGGCGGAAGCGCCAGAGCCCGACATCGATGGTTCCGGCGCGGAATCCCGCCTCGCAATAGGCGAGGTAATAGTCCCACAGCCGGCAGAACCGCGGATCGAATCCCATGGCGGCGACCTGCGGCGCGGCCTCATGGAAGCGGCGGCGCCACTCGGCGCAGGTGCGGGCATAGGAGGCGCCGAAGGTCTCGACATGCTCCACGACCAGCCCGGCCCGTTCCGCCTCGGTTCGCAGGGCCGACGGACAGGGCAGCAGCCCGCCGGGGAAGATGTGGCGCTGGATGAAGTCGCAGTTGCGGCGGTAGTGCTGGAACCGGGCGTCGTCGATGGTGATCGCCTGCACCACCGCCGCCCCGCCGGGAACCAGCCGGTCGCGCAGGCTGGCGAAATAGCGCGGCCAATGCTCCTCCCCCACAGCCTCGATCATCTCGATGGAGACGATGCGGTCGAAGCTGCCGCCGGCATCGCGATAATCCATCAGCCGCAGATCGACCGAGCCGGCCAGTCCGGACTCCGCCATGCGGCGGCGGGCGAAGGACAGCTGCTCCGCCGACAGGGTGAGCCCGACGACCGAGGCCCCGCCGCGGCCGGCCAGATGCTCCGCCATGCCGCCCCAGCCGCAACCGATCTCCAGCACCCGGTCGCCGGGCTGCAATTGCAGAAGCTCGGCGACGCGGCGGATCTTGGCGTCCTGCGCGTCCTCCAGGCTCTGCCCCTCATCCTCGTAAAGGGCGGAGGAATAGGTCATGCCGGGGTCGAGCCACAGCCGGTAGAACTCGTTGCCGAGGTCGTAATGGAAGGCGATGTTGCGGCGGCTGCCACGGCGGGAGTTGGCCCGGCTGCGGTGGAACAGCCGGTTGATCGCGGACGCCGCCATCGTGCCCTTCAGCACGCCCTTCAGCGCCGCCTCGTTGCGGATCGCCAGTTCGATCAGCGCCGGCAGGTCGCCGCTGTGCCACAGCCCGTCACCATAGGCCTCCGCCATGCCGATCCCGCCGCCCAGCACCAGCCGCCGCGCCGCCGATCCGTCGAGCAGGGCCAGATCGGCGCGGGGGCCGGTTGTCCCGTTGCCGAACCGCATCGTCCGCCCGTCCGGCAGGCGCAGGGTCAGTTCGCCGACGCGGATGCGGGCGGCCAGCCTCAGCAGCGCGCCGGTCCACAAATCGTGTCCGGTCACCAGCCGCAGCCACCGGGAGGGACGGCGAAGCGCGGGCGCAGCGATGTCGGTCATGCGGGAAAGCCTTCTCGGGAACGGTCAGAAGCGGGTCGAAGCGGGGGTGCCGACGACGGTCACCGGATGCGCAGGCGCGGGCGGGCGCGGGCGGATCGCCAGCCCCTTGCGCCAGAGATGCAGCGCCTCCCAATGGATGCCGGCGACCACCTTGGCGGTCATCAGCGGGTGCCGGGCCCAGGCGCGCAGGATGGCGCCATCGGTCAGCTCCACCCGCCGCAGGGCGAGCGACGCATGCAGGACCGGCCCCGCCGCGTCGGTCTGGCGGATCGAGACGGACAGCGGTTCCCCCAGCTCGCCCGAGGGTGGGCGGATGCGGAAGTGATAGGCGGTCTCCATGTCCATGAAGGGCGACACGTAGAACCGCTTGTCGCAGCTCTGGCGCACCAGCCCGTCCGCTCCGCGCTCCGCCGGGATCAGATAGGCGTGGCGCTGGCCGAAGGTGTTGCTGACCTCGTGGATGATCGCGGCCAGCGTCCCGTCGGGCCGGTGGCAGAACCAGACGCAGAGCGGGTTGAACACGAAGCCCAGCACCCGCGGAAAGCACAGCAGCCGCACCGGCCCGCCCGCCTCGATCCCGGCCGCGGCCAGCTGCGCCTCCGCCCAAGCTTTCAAGCCCCTCTCCCCTTGCGGGAGAAGGGCATCCGACCGCGAAGGGTTGCTTTCCAACGGCCCGAAGTCGCGGTCGTGGAAACCGGTCAGGCCGAAGCGGTTGTGGGCGAACAGCCGCAGTTCGCGGTCCATCCGGGGAAGCTCGTCCAGGTCGGCCAGCAGGCTGAACACACGATAGGACAGGCGGTGGCGCACCGGCTTCACCCGGTGGTGCATCACCGTGCCGACATAGAGGCCGGAGGCGAAGCGCCGCTCTTCCTGATGGCGCTCCATCACACGGCCTCCAGCCGGGTGGCGCGGGCGGCCGGCGCAGGCGACGGGCCGAGATGGATGCGGCCGGACTCGTTCGGCACGGTCCAGGGCCGGCGCAGGCCGCCCAACGCCTCGGCCACCACCAGCCCCGCCTGCACGCCGTCCTCGTGGAATCCGGCGCCGAAATAGGAGCCGGCGAACCAGGTCCGCCGCTGGCCCTGAAGGGTCCACAGCCGCTTCTGCGCCGCAAGCGCCGCCATCCCGAAGATGGGGTGGTCGTAGAGAACGCTGCGCAGGATGCTGCCCTCGCGCGGCGGATGGGACGGGTTCAGCGTGACGAACAGGTCGCGCTCCCGCGGCAGGAAGCCCTGCAGCCGGTTCATCCAGTAGGTGACGCAGACGGCGTCCCCATCCTTGCCGCCATCGCTCTGCCGGCTGAGATAGTTCCAGCTCGACCACACGGCCCGGCGTTTCGGCATCAGGGCGGCGTCGGTGTGCAGAATGGCGAGGTTGCGCTCGTAGCCGAAGGCGCCCAGCAGCCGGCGCTCCTCCTCGCCCGCATCCTCCAGCAGGGCGAGCGCCTGATCGGCGTGGGTGGCGATCACGACATGGTCATGGGCGCGCAGGTTGCCGCGGCGATCGCGCACCAGGACGCGCCCCTCCTCGCGGGCGATCCCCTCCACCGCACAGTTCAGGCGCAACGCGCCGGGCATGTCAGCCAGGATGCGTTCGACATAGCTGCGGCTCCCGCCCTCCACCGTGCGCCAGACCGGGCGGCCCTTGATCTTCAGCAGGCCATGGTTGTCGCAGAAGCGGATGAAGGCGGCGGCCGGATGGTCGCGCATCGCCTCGGCCGGGCTGGACCAGATGGCGGCGGCCATCGGCAGCAGATGGTCGCGGACGAAGGCGTCGGAATAGCCGCCGCGGACCAGGACGTCGCCCAGCGTCAGCGTCTCCGCCGCCGGCCCCTCCGACAACTCGGCCAACAGCCCCGGCGCCTCGCGATAGAAGCGCAGCAGGTCGGCCAGCATCCGCCAGAAACGCGGGCGCAGCAGGTTGCGTTTCTGCGCGAACAGCGTGCCCAGCGAGCTGCCGGCATACTCCACCCGCCCGCCGTCGAGCGAGGCGGCGAAGCTCATGTCCGTGGCGCGGGTCCGCACGCCCAGCCGGTCGAACAGCGCCACAAGATTGGGATAGCAGGGCTCGTTGTAGACGATGAAGCCGGTATCGACCGGGCCGGCACCATCGGCCTCCACCGTGTTGGCATGGCCGCCCGGCCGGTCCTCCTTCTCGTAGAGCGTGACGCGGTGCGCCTTCGACAGCAGCCAGGCCGCCGACAGCCCGGCGATGCCGGCGCCGATCACGGCGATGTCGAGCGGGGCCGATGGCGGAAGGGCGGGGTCGGAAAGCGGCATGGCGGACGGCCCTTCTCGGGGTCTTGGGCGTTATCGGGACCGGACCCTATCCGAAATGGGTAGGTCCGGCGCGAATGATCCAGATACGGCGGTCGGCCGCGGTTGGATCATGCCACGCTCGCGCTTTCCGGCGCTCCGGTCGAGTGGACGAAACGCGCACCGATAAATGTCTCACCGGCGGTGATCCGAAGCGGCAGCGTTGGCGTATCCTGGCCATGATCGCACCGCTGGCCTCACTGCTTTCGCATGCCGCCGGCCCGGCCCGGACCAGGACCGGGCCAGCCCGGCACCTGCCTGCCCCGCCTCCCGCCCGATGTCCAGACGATGCGCTGGCGGCGCGGCTGTCGGAGGATCTCGTCGCGGTGGCCTCCGGCGACCGGATTGCCTTCGCCCGGCTGTTCGGCCACTTCGCCCCGCGGGTGAAGGCCTACATGCTGAAACTGGGCATGCCGGCGCAGCGGGCGGAGGATCTGGCGCAGGACACCATGCTGTCGGTGTGGCGGAAGGCCTCGCTCTACGACCCGGCGAAGGCGGAGGCGGCGACCTGGGTCTTCACCATCGCACGCAACCTGCGCATCGACGCGCTTCGCCGCGAACGCCACCCGGAGGTGTCGGACGACGAGTTGCTGGAGCATGAGGACGACCGCCCCCGCGCCGACGAATTGCTGGACGGCGACCGCCGCGCCCGCCGCCTGCGCGGCGCATTGGCCGAGCTGACGCCGGAACAGGCGGAGGTGGTTCAGCTGTCCTTCTTCGCCGACCTCGCCCACCCGGCAATCGCCGAACGGCTGGATGTGCCGCTGGGCACAGTTAAATCGCGCCTGCGTCTGGCCATGGTCAAGATCCGCAAGGCGCTGGGAGACGACGACCGATGACCGCCCGCCAACCCACCTCTGCCCAAGCCGTCCTGCCGAACCACCATCCCAGCGACGCCCTGCTGGTGGCGTATGGCGCCGGCAGCCTCGCGGAAGGGCTGTCGCTGGCGGTCGCCGTCCATCTCGCCCACTGCCCCGACTGCCGCGCCGCCCTGGCGGAGGTGGAGGCGCTGGGCGGCGCCCTGCTGGAGGAGCTGCCGCCCGCACCGCTCGAAACCCTGTCGCTGTCCGCCACGCTGGCCCGCCTGGATCTGGAGGAGGCCCCCGCCAACCCGTGCAAGGCCGGACGGGCCGGCGCACTGTGGGTCAGCCGCCGGCCGGCCGGTCCGGGGCCACGATGCGGCCCGGCTCTTCCCGCACCGTTGAGACCCTATGTGCCAAGGGCGGCCGAACTGGACGGGCTGGCATGGCAGCGTCTGGCGCCCGGCGTCCGGCGGGTGGAGCTGATGCCGCGCAGCGCATCGGGCGGTGCCGCCCAGCTTCTGCGCATCGCCCCCGGCACCGCCCTGCCCCACCACGGCCATGGCGGGCTGGAGCTGACCGTGGTGCTGAGCGGCCATTTCGCCGATGAACTCGGCCGCTACGGTCCCGGCGATCTTGCCGAGGTCGACGGCGATACCGACCATCAGCCCATCGCCGACAGCCACCGCGACTGCATCTGCCTGATCGCGACCGACGCGCCGCTGCGCTTCACCGGGCTGATGGGGCGGCTGATGCAGCCGTTCATTGGGCTATAGGGCATCGGGCTTTAGGGCATGCGGTACTAAGGCGGCTGGCTTTCAGGTCGAACCTCCGACTCCTCATGCCACCGCTTCCAGCGGCGTCAGCCCACGTGTCAACCGTTCGACATCGCGGTCGAAGGCAGCCTGGTCGGCGTCCGACAGGTCGAACTTCACGTGCAGGCGGCCTTGCTCGCTGGACTTGATGCGGGCCGCGAGCGGCCGGGCGACGCCGTCGATGCGCAGGACCAGCGGCGCGCCGGCCGGCCGTTCGGGAGCGCCGGTCAGCATGGCGCCGCCCGACGACAGGTTGGCGATGGTGGCGCGCACCGGTGGCGCGCCGGCGCCCTCGACCGTGCAGTCGATCGACACGGCGAAGCGCGGGCGCTGGCGGCGGTCGACGTCGGTGGTGGCGGTGCGGACGACGCGGATCAGCACGTTGCGCAGGGCGTCGATGCCGCCGGCCACGTCGACGGCGACGGTCCGCACCTCGCCGGCGCGGTTCTGGGTGGAGCTCGCCTCGGCGGAGACGCGGCCGATGCGCAGCGACACCTCCTTCGCGGCCTCGCTGGTCTGGCCGACGGAGCGGGCGATCTCGTGGGTCGCCGCCGCCTGCTCCTCCACCGCCGCAGCGATGGAGGAGGAGATGCCGGCCACCTCGTCGATGGTCTCCGACACCTCGCCGACCGCGCCGACGGCCGAGGCCGTCACCGCCTCCACCTCCGCGATCAGCGAGCCGATCTCCTCGGTGGAGCGCGCGGTCTGGCTGGCGAGGTTCTTCACCTCGTTGGCGACGACGGCGAAGCCGCGCCCGGCATCGCCGGCCCGCGCCGCCTCGATGGTGGCGTTCAGCGCCAGGAGATTGGTCTGGCTGGCGATGTCGCCGATCAGCCGGGCGACGGCGCCGATGCGCTCCACCGAGGCCGACAGCCGTTCGATGGTGGAGCGGGCGAGACCGGCACGGTCCACCGCCCGGCCGGTGACGTCGGCGGCGGTGGACACCTGCATCCCGATGTCGGCGATGGCGGCCGACAGCTCCTCCGTCGCGGCGGCGACGGCTTCGGCATTGCTCAGCGCCTGCTGGGCGGCAGCCGCGACGGTCTGGGCATTGTCGCTGACCTGAACCGCCGATTCGGCCATCGCGCCGGCATTGGTGCTCATGCGGGAGGTGCGCTCCGCCACATGGTCGACGGCGACGCGGGTCTCCTGCTCCACCTTCTCCGCCATCGCTTCCAGCGCATGGCGCCGCTCCTCCTCGCCACGGCGGCGGGTCTCCTCCTGCTCGGCACGCAGCCGGGCGTTCTCCTGCGCGCTCTGCTGGAAGACCCGCACGGTATCGGCCATGTGGCCGATCTCGTCCCGGCGATCCGTCAGCCCGATCTCCACATCCAGCGTGCCGCCGGCAAGCGCAACCATGGCGCGCCGCAGCCGCTCCATCGGCCGGATCATCGCCACCTCCAGGAACACCACGCAGGCGGACGCCATCAGCAGGATGGCCAGACCAGCACCGATCAGCGTCAGGCGCAGCCCGTCCGCCGTCGCCCGCACCTCCTCGATGCCGGCGGTCAGCGCCCTCAACCGGTCGGAACTGACGGCGACCACGCTGACGCCCAGCGCCTCCAGGCTGGCGCCCAGCACCTCGGCGACGTCGTCGAACTGGCCCATCATCGGATTGCCGGCCGCCGGCCCGCCGGCGACATAGGCCTTGGCCATGCGCTGGCCCGTCTCATAGAACGGACCGAAGGCGGTGCGGGTCTTCTCGATCTCGGCGACCACCTGCGGAAGCTTCAGTTCGCGCGCCAGATCGGCGGCCCTGGCGGTGTGCTCCCCGAAGCGGCGGGCGAAATCGGCCGCCTTCGCCCCGCCGTCGTCCAGACCGTCCAGACCGCGCGTGGCCGACAGGTCGGTCAGCCATTGCTGTGTCTGCACCACGTCGTGCCGGATCTCCGCCACCAGCGACACGAGGGGGATGATCCGGCCGACCACATCGCCGGTTTCACGCTGGACATCGGACAGATGCTCGGTCTGCCGTCCCATGTCGCGCATGGTGAGGACCGAGGACAAGCCGACCGCGGCGAACACGAACACCGCGACCGCCACAACCTTCGCCCGGATTGAAATGACGTGGAGAATGTTGCCGGCAGCGACCATGATCAGGCACTTCGCACGTTAAGAGTACAAACGATTTGCGCCCTTCGACGCAAAATCACTCTAAACCGTTTCGTCACCTTCGTCACGGCAAACAGTCGAAATCGGATGAACCCTGCGTTGAACCGCAGGAAATACTCTTGGGTTATTTGATTTTTGCCATTGAGCAACAAAAATTCTAGCTGCAGAATTACTGTTGCTTCAAACCATCTCGCTTCGACTTCCAGGGCTTTCCAAAGGCTGCAGGCGCGGTGTCAGCACCTCCTTGGTGGCGGCGGCGACCTCCCCCAGCGCCTCGTACAGCGGGTCGTCGGGCGGGCAGGTGCCGGACGACTGCAGCCGTTGTTCCATCAGCGAGGCCAGACGGCTCAAGCGCACGGCACCGATGTTGGCCGCCGTCCCCTTCAGCGTGTGGGCGATGCGAAGGAGATGGGCCGGGGAATTGCCGGGCCCATCTCCCGCACCGCCCTGCCCGGCCAGCCGGTTGCCTTCCCGGATCGCGGCGATGCCGTCGTCCACCGTCTGCCGGAAGGCGCTCACCGTCCTCGCCCAGGTCTCTTCGCCGATCACCGCACGCAGGGACTCCGCCTGCCCGGCGTCGAGAAGCGGTGCGGACCGCCACAGTTCGGCATCCGCCGGAGCCGAAGCCGGCGATGGGCCCGCCGGCGCGGAGACGGTCTCCCTCGCTCCTGCGTCCGAAGAGGACTGCTGAGGACCGGCGGCGCCCGTGCCGGATGGCTCCTCCGTCCGGGATTTCGACACGCTGCCCAGCATCTCGAACAGGTCGGCCGATACGATGGGCTTGGTCAGGTAGGCGGTCATGCCGGCGGCGAGATACTCGGCGCGGTGGCCCGGCATGACGTTGCCGGTCAGCGCCACGATGGGCAGGCGGGATGCCGGACCCGGCATGGCTCGGATGTGGCGGGTGGCGGTGACGCCGTCCATCACCGGCATCTGCACATCCATCAGCACCAGATCGAATCGGTCCTCCTCCACCAGTCGCACGGCCTGCAGCCCGTCCTCCACCGCCGTCACCCGGTGGCCGGCGCGGCGCAGCATGGTGACGACGATGTCGCGGTTGATCTCGTTGTCCTCGGCCACCAGCACGCGCAGGCCGCAGGTTTCCTCCGTTCCCCACCCGCCCTGCGGCGCCCCCTGCGGCTCCGGTTCCGGGGCGCAAGGCGCGGTCGGGACGCCGTCGCACGGGTCGGCGGCGGGTTCGCAGCGCACGGTGAACCAGAAGGTGCTGCCCTTGCCCTCGGCGCTGACGACGCCGATCCGCCCGCCCATCAGCGTCACCAGTTCGCGGCTGATCGCCAGCCCCAGCCCGGTTCCGCCGAAGCGCCGGGTGGTGGAGCTGTCGCCTTGGGTAAAGCGGCGGAACAGGGTCGGCTGCACGTCCTCCGGAATGCCGATGCCGGTGTCGGCCACCTCGAACCGAAGGAAGAAGGGACGGCCCGGCACGGCCTCCCCCTCCAGCCCGACCCGCACGGCGACGCCGCCCCGTTGGGTGAATTTCAGCGCGTTGCCGACCAGATTGACCAGCACCTGCCGGATGCGCCGCAGATCTGCGCGCACGCGGTCCGGCACCGCCGGAGCCACCTCCCGCGTCAGGATCAGGCCGCGTCCGCCGGCCGTCGGTTCCAGCAGGTCGATGCAGTCGCGCATCACGGCGCGCAGTTCGAAATCCGCCGGCTCGACCTCCGCCTTGCCGGCCTCCAGCTTGGACAGGTCGAGGATGTCGTCGATGATCTGCAGCAGCGCCTTGCCCGACCGGTTGGCGACGTCCAGGAGCTGGCGCTGCTCCTCGTCCAGGTTGGGGCCGTCCACCAGGGCGAGCGCGCCCAGAACGCCGTTCATCGGCGTGCGGATCTCGTGGCTCATGGTGGCCAGGAACTCGCCCTTGGCGCGGTTGGCCTGATCGGCGGCCTCCTTGGCACGGCGCAGGCTGGCCTCGATCTCGCGCTGGGCGGTGACGTCGCGGAGCGCACCGGTGACATAGCGGCGGTCTCCTTCCCGCCAGCCGGCCAGCGACGCCTCCAACGGGAACTCGCTGCCGTCCTTGCGCCGCCCGGTCAGTTCCTGCACCTCCGACCGCGGGGTGTCGCCGCCGCTGTCGCGATATGTGGCCAGAAGCCCGTCGTGGACCGCGCCGACGGCGGCCGGCATCAGCCGGGTCATCGGTCCCCCCAGCACCTCCGCCGCCCGATAGCCGAACAGCCGCTCCGCCGCCCGGTTGAAGGCGTCGACGGTGCCGTGTTCGTCGATGGTGACGATCGGCTGGCCGACCGCCTCGAACATGGCGCGGTAGCGCGCCTCGCTCGAGGCAAGCCGGTTGGCGGCCGTCTCCCGCTCGGTGATGTCGGTGGCGGAGCCGCGATAGCCGCGGAATTCACCGCGCCGATCGAAGATCGGCCGGCCGCTGACGCTGAAATAGCGCGGCCCGGCCGCCGTCATCACCCGGTAGCGGAAGTTGCGGAACGGTTCCCGCCGTTCCATGACGCGGCGATGCTCCTCCCACCTGGCGGCATCCCCCGGCTCGCGCAGGGCGATATCCTCCCGCCGCAGGCCGATGGGCAGAGAGCCGTTGGCGATGTGCGGGACCAGCGGACCGGCCAGGCCGGAAAAGCGCAGATCCGCATCCATCTCCCAGAACCAGTCGGACGCCGTCTCCGCCTGGTCGCGGAACCGCTCCTCGTTCTGGGCGAGGCGCCGGGCGAGCGCGGTGAGCCGCGCCGTCTGCCGCGTCGCCAGCAGGGCCAGCCCGAACAGGCCGACGCTGCAGACCGTCGCTCCCAGCAGGTAGATCCGCTGCCGCCGCCGGGTATCGGCCATGAAGGACGCCTCGTCGAAGGCGGCCGTGACGATCAGCGGATAAGCCGACAGGGTGCGGTAGGATTGCAGGCGCAGAATGCCGTCGATCACGCTGGCGGTGCGCAGGAAGCCGGTGGGTTGGCGGCGCGCCATGTCCAGCGTCGCCGAATCGTTCACGTCACGGCCGATGATGCGGTCGTTCATCAGGGAACGGGCGCGCAGGATGCCGTCCGTGCCGACGATCGCCACGGCACCGTTCGGACCGACGTCCAGTTCCTCCAGCGAGCGGCTGAAATAGAAGGGATCCATCGACGCGACCAGCACGCCGGCGAAGCTGCCGTCCTTGCGGTCGATGCGGCGTGTCAGCTGGATCGACCATTTGCCGGACGCCCGGCCGAACACCGGCTTTCCGATGAACAGGCCGGTCTTGGGATTGTTGGCGTGGACGCGGAAATGCTCGCGGTCGGCCAGATGGACGCGGGCGGGGGCGTCCTCCACGCTGGTGTAGGTAAGGTCGCCATGTTCGTCGATGATCGCGAGCTGGACCAGGATCGCCGACCGTTCCACCGCCTGCCGCAGCATCCGCGACACGCCGTGGCTCCACACATCGCCGTGCTCGCGGAAGTCGTCGATCAGGAACAGAAGGATCTGGTCGGCCTCGGCGATGGTTCTGTTCGCCTGTTCGGCCACGACGCGGGCAAGATTGCCGCCGTCGCGCTCGGCCCGCTCCATGGCCTCCGCGTCGTCGTAATGGACGAGCATCAGGGATGCCGCCCACAGGCCGGCTGCGATCACCAGGGTCGCCGCCCAGACGGCGGCGATGAAGCCATGCTGCTGAAGCCGCTCCCCCATCAGCCGCGCTCTCCGCCGGCCCGGGCTCTGTCCGGCCCGCCCGCCGCGAGCGCCGCCACCCCACGCGCCAGCCGCGGCAGGTCCACCGGCGTCGGCAGCACGAGGTCGGCAGGTCCGCACGGGGCTTCACCGCCGTAGAGGACACAGGGCAAATCGCTGCGCAATTCCTTGATACGGCCAGCCAGAGCCATGCCCGCGGGCAGCGCGCTCAAGCCCGGCCCGATCACCACCGCATCGAAAAAGCCCGGCTCCTCGGCGACCACGTCCAGCGCATCGCGCAGATCGTCGCAGACGGACACCTCGAAGCCCTGCCGTTCCAGACCGGTCTGGAACCGGTCGCCCGACGCCGGGTCGGCCTCCACCACCAGAACCTGGAGCACCGGTGCCTTGCGCTGCCGCAATGGGGGTACGGGGGCTGCCGGCGCGGGCTCCGGCCGGGGAGGTGAAACGGCGGGAATGTAGAGGCGGATGGCCGCGCCTTCGACAGGATGGGTCAGCAGGCTGAGGCCGCCATCGTGGCGCCGCGCCGTCGACAGGGCCGTGGGCCAGTCGCCATCCTCCCGCGCCGGCTGGCCGCGCCGGTAGCGCGTGCGGACGGACAGCAGCGGGTCGACCAGGGCGAACAGCAGGTCGTCGGCCAATGGCGCGCCGTTGACGCGCAGTTCGAACAGCGTATGCAGGCCTTCCCGCGGCTGCAGGAGCCGGCGCACATGCCAGCCGGCGCCCGCCGCGTCCTCGCCCTCACGCGAATCCGGGTCTCCGCCGGCAGCTTCCCTGTGGGACCCCCCGCAAGGCGGGCCGCCGGGAAGGCCGGAAGAGCCGGACCGCAGGCAGAACCGCAAATCGGTGCCTGCACCGGTCGCCAGCACGATCTCCGCCACCAGTCCGGCCAGCGTCCGCGCCAGCATCCCGGCATCGCAGAGGGGATCGGGCGCGGCGGGGTCGAGCCGGACCGCCAGGCAGGCCGGCGTCGCCGACGCGGTGCGCAGAAGGGCAGCGGCCTCGTCCAGCACCTTGCCCGCCCGCTCCTGGACGACGGCGGCCGGCTCCATTCTTGCCGCCGTCACCAGACGGCGGAATTCCGGGCGGGCGCGTTGAACAGCCTTCAGAATTCTCTCGGCATAGTCGGCCTGGGGCGAGTCGGCCGGCAGGTCGGCGGCGAGGAAATCGGCATAACCGGCCACGGCCCCCAGCGCGTTGTTGAGGTCGTGCACGATGGTGCAGGCCAGTTCGGCACGGGCGTCCATCGCCGCCATCTGCTGGGCGCGCAGCGCGGCCGACATCCGGAGCCGCATCTCGTGCAGCGCCTCCTCCAGCGCGGCGATCCGGGCGGCGTCCGCGGCGCTTCTCGCCTGTGCATTCCCTTGCTCGGCCAGCGGGGAAGCGGTGGGCGGTGTGGTGGGCGCTAGGCGCTGCTGCACCGGTCCCGCCGGCCGGCGGTGTGCGGCCCAGCCACGGAAAAGCGCCAGCCCGGCTGCCGCGCCGGTGCCGGCGGCAACCAGGGGAAGCGCCCAGGGGGCAGCACCGCTCAGCGGGTCGAGCACGGGCAGGAGCAGCACCGCCGCACCTGCCAGCGCGGCCAATGCCGGCGCCGCGACGGCATTGCCGGACGTATCTCGGCCGGCAGCAGGTGCAGGGGCCGGCGGAACGGTCGGCCGTGGCAGGGAATGGTCGGATGGGCTCATCGGCGACTCGGGAGTGCGGCCATTTGCGGTTGCGCCCCCGCCTTGTGGCGGACCTGACGGCGGGCGGGGCAGGAGACGCGACCGGATGGAGAGGGACTATACCAGAAGGGTGGGGATAGCGCCGCTGGGATCGGCCCTATGTGTCACCCTGGCCGCCCCGCTCCCAAGGCGGCCCCGCCCGGTCAGGACGACGCCTCGTCCAGGCTGCGCGACAGCAGTCCCGCCTGCTGGGCCCGGCGGACGGCATCGGTACGGTTGCGGGCACCCAGCTTGCGCAGAATGCGGCGGGTGTGCAGCTTGACCGTCACCTCCTGCAGGCTCAGATGGCGGCCGATCTCCTTGTTGGTCGCCCCGGTGGCGAGCATGGACAGCACCTGCTGTTCCCGGTCGGTCAGGGGGGACGACAGCACCCCCTCCCCCTCCGCCACGGGATCCTCGGCGTCGTCCGCCTCGTCGATGTCGAGCGACAGGTCGGTCATGTGCATCAGGTCGAGCGCCACGCATTTCGGCACGAAGCTGCCGCCCTCCGCCACCAGCCGGAGGGCCTGCGCCAGGACGCGGCGCGGCGTGGTCTTCGGCAGATAGGCTTCGGCACCGCAGCGCAGCACCTCCAGCGCGGTCAGCGGGTCCTCCGCCCCCGTCACCACGGCGACCGGTCCTTGAATCCCGGCTTGGCGCAGCACGCTGACCGGGTTGCTTCCCTCGGCACCCGGCATGCGCCAGTCCAGCACGATCAGGTCGTAACGGAAAGCCGGGGCGGGTGCGCCGTCGGGAACCTGCCGCACCGCCGGCAGTTCCAGCAGCGAACCGATGCAGCCAACCTCGGCATCCGGCCAAGCCTGCCGGACCGACAGCTCAAGCGCATCCCGGAACAGGGGATGGTCGTCTGCCACCAAGATCTTCATCAAACAGCCTCCGCCAACCCTCGGCACCCGCCCGATTCGTTATATCAGCATTCCCCCTTATGCCGGTCGAAATCTTAAGTTTTCGTGGCTTCCATATATTTCACGTCGGTCACATTGGAACATGCTTCAGCGAAGCCACTCCTTGCCGCCCGCGGGATAATATCCCCACTATCCTATTTTCTGATCCTGCTATCCCAGACTCAACCGCCGCGGAGGGTCGCATCCGGTTATGGTGAGGCTCAGCGATCCTATCCAGCGCAGCCCGCCGGCATCAAGGCGGGCGACGGAAGCGGCGACCATGGACATGACCCTATACGAGTTGCGGGCGCATCCCGCCCCCTCCCCCGCGACCGCCGCCGACCCAAAGCCCGGCACCATCCTGCTGGTCGACGATGATCCCGATTTCCGCGGGATGACCCGCATCGCCTTCACACGCGCCGGCTACACCGTCCACGAGGCCGAGAACGGCAACGCCGCCATGGCGATCCTGGCCGGCCAGACCGTCGATCTGGTCGTGACCGACATCATCATGCCCGAGGCCGATGGATACGAGGTGATCCTGCGGCTGAAGGAACAACCATCGCGCCCGCCATTGATCGCGGTAACCGGCGGCAGCCTGCGGCTGCGCATGGAGCTGCCGGGAATGGCCCGACTGCTGGGGGCCGACGCGGCGTTCGAAAAGCCGGTCGACCTGTCGGCCCTGCTGGCGGAAGCCGGCCGGCTGATCGCCGCCCGCAAGGAAGGTGCCGCCGGATGAACATCCTCATCGTCGACGACGACCGCACCAACCTGTTCATCATGGGCGCCATCGTCCGCCGTCTGGACGATGCGGAGCCCATCGCCATGGACAACCCGCTGGACGCCATGGAGTGGCTGCGCGGGAACGAGCCCGACCTGATCCTGCTGGACCAGATGATGCCGGACATGGACGGCATGGAGCTGCTGCGCCACATCCGCGATGATTCGCGGCTGGACAATGTTCCGGTGGTGATGATCACCGCCAACACGGCGGTGGACATCCGGGTGCGGGCGCTGGACGAGGGCTGCAGCGATTTCCTGACCAAGCCGATCGTGGTACCGGAGGTGCAGGCCCGCCTGCGCAACCTGCTGGCCCTGCGCCAGAGCCGCGCCCTGCTGCGCGACCGCGCCGCCCTGCTGGCCGACGAGGTGGAGCGGGTGACCGCCGCCCTCCAGCGCCAGGGAGAGGAGCTGGTCAACCGCCTGTCGCGCGCGTCCGAATACCGCGACCCCGAAACCGGCGCCCATATCGAGCGGATGGCGCTCTATTCGCGCCTCATCGCCGAGGCGGCGGGCTGCGGCGGCGCCTATGCCCATGAACTGCAGAAGGCGGCGCCGATGCACGACATCGGCAAGATCGGCATCGCCGACATGATCCTGCTGAAACCGGGGCGGCTGACGCCTGAGGAGATGACGGTGATGCGCCAGCACGCCGCCATCGGCCACCGTATCCTGGCCAACAGCGACATCCCGCTGCTGCGGCTGGCGGCGGAGATTGCGCTCAGCCATCACGAGAAGTTCGACGGCAGCGGCTATCCCAACGGTCTGTCCGGCACCGCCATCCCGCTGTCCGGCCGCATCGTCGCCATCGCCGACGTGTTCGACGCCCTCACCTCCACCCGGCCCTACAAGCGGTCGTGGACGCTGGAGGAGGCGCGCAGCTTCATGATCGAGCAGCGCGGCCGCCACTTCGACCCCGCCCTGCTCGACGCCTTCCTGTCGCGCTGGGACGAGGTCTGCACCATCCACCGCGAGAATGCCGACGACCTGCCGGAGATCGTCCCGGAGGATGCGTGACGACCGGCGGCACACTCAGTTGACGATGCGCCCCTAATTGACAATACGCCAGGTACCGTCGGGCTGCAGGCAGGCGGTGCCGTAGACCGGCTGCGACCGGCCGCCGACCATGGCGCGGCTCTGGTATTCGCGGCATTGCTGACCACTGCGCGAGTAATAGACCGGGCCGGCCGGATCGACGCCGATGGCGGCGGGGGGCGGGTTGTAATACTGCACCACCGGAGGCGGTGGCGCATAGACCACCGGTGGCGGCGCGTAATACTGCACCACCGGCGGAGGCGGCGCGTAGTAGCGGTAGGGCTGGTAATAGCCGTAACCCGGGAAGATCGGCCCGAAGCCGATGCCGACCGACACCGACGTGCGCGCCTGCGCCGGTCCAGGAACCAAGGCCACCGCAGCGGCAACCGCGGTCGCCATCATCACAGAACCCAGGGCAAACGCCCTCCGCACCGTCTTCATCATCCGTCTCCCGGTCGCGACACCCGGCGGTCCCGCCGCAGACATGCCCGACAGGGCATCATACACCGGCCCCGCGGCGCATCACAGGGGCTGCGCGCGGGGCCATATGCGGGCCGATCGGATCGATCAGATGTCGAGCGGCAGGTTGTCGGGGTCGAAGCCCAGCTGCTCCACGATGGCGCGGGCGAGCGGGATGCTGGTCTCGAACCGCCATTCGGCCATGCCCGGCCGGTATTCCGACACGTTGGGACGGCCGTTGGCGAAGCGTCGCGGGTGCAGCTCGTACCAATAGATGTCGCCGAGCGCGACGCCCTGTTCCTTCGCATAGGCTTCGGCGATGCCGGGCCAATCGTTCACGGCCGGCTGGGGCGAGCCGGCCGCCTTGACGATGTCGGTCTGTTCCAGGAAGGCGACGATGCGCTTCCCCTCGCGTTCGAAATCGGCGACCCGGATGGTGACGGGCTGCTTTCCCTCACGCTGATAGGTCCACTCGCGGTTCTTTTCGACCAAGGCCTTGTCCACGGCAAATGCTCCGGTTCACTCCTGCAAAGGCTAACCGACCGGCCCGCCTTAAGCCAACTGTTCCGTTGCCTTATCCGAACGAGCCCCTAGCCCTCGCGACCCCGTGCCCCCCGGCACGGCGGATCAAAGGTTACCAAAGCACGACGCTTTTTCTTTGTACACGGGAATTGTAACGCCCAGCCTCCGCCGGGCGTCCTTCTTTCCTTGCGGCTCATACCGTTCGGTCAATCCGCCTTTTCAGTATCCAAGCGTCATGCCGTCGGGATTGCGGGGGTCGGAATAGCCGTACAACCCGTCCTCGCGCAGCTGGATGGTCTGGGTGCGGCCCATCGTCGGCTTCACCGCCACCTTGTGGCCCATCTGCTCCAGCAGGCGGATCGTGTCGGGGCTGAGGCCCTTCTCCACCCGCAGCTCGTCGGGGGTCCACTGGTGATGGACGCGCGGCAGGGCAGCCGCCTCGGCCGGGTTCATGCCGAAGTCGATGTGGTCGATCACCGTTTCCATGGTGGTGGTGATGATGCGGCTGCCGCCGGGGCTGCCGGTGACCAGCCAGGGCTTGCCGTCCTTCAGCACGATGGTCGGCGACATGGAGCTGAGCGGCCGCTTGAAGGCCTGAATGGCGTTGGCCTCGCCGCCGATCAGCCCGAAGGCATTGGGCACGCCCGGCTTGGCCGAGAAGTCGTCCATCTCGTTGTTCAGCAGGATGCCGGTGCCCGCGGCGACGATACCGCTACCGAAATTGAGGTTCAGCGTGTAGGTGGTGCTGACCACGTTGCCCCGGCTGTCCGCCACCGAATAATGGGTGGTCTGATCGCTCTCGTAGGGCGCCGGCTTGCCGGGCTTGATGCTGCTGGCCGGGGTCGCCTTCTCCGGATCGATCTTCGCCGCCAGTTCGTCGGCATATTTGCGCGAGGTCAGGCCCTTCACCGGCACCTTGGTGAAGTCGGGGTCGCCCAGATATTCGGAGCGGTCGGCATAGGCGAGCTTCATGGACTCAGCCATCAGATGGATCGACCGGGCACTGGCCGGGCCGTACTCCTTCAGCGGCCAGCGCTCCAGCATGTTCAGCATCTGGATGATGTGCGTCCCGCCGGAGCTGGGCGGCGGCATCGACTTCACCGTATAGCCGCGGTAGCTGCCGCTGACCGGCTCGCGCTCCACCACCTTGTAGGACTTCAGATCCTCCTTGGTGACATAGCCGCCATGGCGGGCCATCTCCGCCGCGATCTTCTCGGCGATCTCCCCCTCGTAGAAGGCCTTCGGCCCCTGGCGGGCGATCATCTCCAGCGAGTTGGCGAGGTCGGGGTTGACCAGCGTCTCCCCGGCGGTCAGCGGGCCATCGCCCTTGAAGAAGACGGCGCGCGTGGCGTCCCATTTGGCCAGATGGTCGCGTTCGACCTCCAGCAGGCCGGCAAGCTGCGGGGTGACGGTGTAGCCTTCGCGCGCCAGCCTGATCGCCGGGGCCATCACGTCGGGCAGCGGCATCGTGCCGTATGTTTCCAGCGCGTGGGCAAGCCCGGCGACCGTGCCGGGAATGCCCACCGCCAGATGGGTGTAGAGCGAGCGGTCCGGCACGACCTTGCCCTGGGCGTCCAGATACATGTCGCGGAAGGCCTTGGCCGGTGCCATCTCGCGGAAGTCGATGGCGACGTCCTTCCCGCTGGCCGCGTCATGGACGATCATGAATCCGCCGCCGCCGACATTGCCGGCGTTGGGCAGCACCACCGCCAGCGCGAAGCCGACGGCGACCGCCGCGTCGACCGCATTGCCGCCGCGCTTGAGGATGTCGACGCCGATCTCCGTCGCCAGCCGGTGCTCCGAGGCTACCATCCCGTTCTGCGAACGGACGGGATAGAAGATGTCGTAGCCGATGTCGTAGCGGACCGACGGCGGGGCCGAGGTGGTGGTGGGGGCAGCTGCCGGAACCTGTTGAGGAGCCTTCTGGGCAAGGACTGGAGCCGGCAGGACCAGGGGCAGGACCAGGGCCGAGCCGACGCAGAGCGCCGCCACCGCCGCGATGGAGGAACGGGACCGTAAAGCGGGAAACCACATGCGGTGAATCTCCTGAGCGGGACGACAGGTCGGGGGCTGCAACCCGGGCCCCGCAGGATGTCACACCCGCGGTCCCCGGTCTTCACCCCGTCGCTGGTCTACCCAACAATTCACCATCAGGGTTAATGGCGTCGCTCATCCCCGTGAATGGACTGTGACGGCCGGTGAATGGATTGCGACGCGGCTCACGGCGCGGCCGTCATTCCTGTCGGCAAGGGGCACTCAGTAGGTCTCCGCCATCCGCGACCGGCTCATGCTGCCGGAGCCGCCGTCGAAGGAGCCGTGGGAGCCATCATGGCCCAGGGCGTCCTGATGGCCGCCGGACAGGCGCTCCTTCACCGGGCAGTGGCCGCTCATGCCGCGGGCGACCAGGGCGGCCCCGACCAGCCCCATGATGGCGCCGGGAATGCTGGCGCCCTTGCGCAGGCCGCCCGCCGCGACGGCAAGGCCGAGACCGGTCGAGACGATGCGCTCGCCCATGCCCATGTTGGTGTGGCCTTCGAAGACGCTGTCATAGGCATGGCGGATCGAGGATTGGGCGTTCATGGCTGCTCCGGAGGAAAATGGGGGTGGGATGCCCCTTCCAACGCGGTACATCCCCGTCTGTTCCCTCCCCTGCCGCCACCCCGGCCGCCCCCCGGCCGTTGCCCAAAGGCCGCGGGCGTTCAGTCCTCGGCCGCCGCCATGTGGCGGATGGAGCGGGCCAGCCGCGACGGTTCCACCGGCTTGGACAGTACGGTCAACGCCACTTCCTGGGCTGCAGCGGTGGTGGTCAGATCCTGGGCATAGCCGGTGACCATCAGGATCGGCGTGGCATCCTTCCTGGCGCGCAGGGCGCGGGCCATGTCCAGCCCGGTCATTCCCGGCATCATGTGGTCGGTGACGATCACGTCCGGCCGGAAGCCGTGGTCGAGCAGGGACAGCGCCGCCGCCGCGTCGGCCGCCTCCCGCACCGAAAAGCCGGCCTGCGCCAGATATTCGGCGGTGGCGGTGCGCACCAGTTCCTCGTCATCCACCAGCAGGACGGCGCAGCCGCCCCCGGCACCGACATCGCCCCCGGCACCGATTCCGGTCGCGGCAGTGTCCCCCGCTCCCATTCCGCCAGCCGACGCGGCGGCCGGATCCGTCAGGGCGCGCGGCAGGTAGAGCGTCACCGTGGTGCCACGCCCCGGCCGGCTGTCCAGCTCCACCCCGCCGCCCGACTGGGTCGCCAGCCCATGCACCATGCTGAGCCCGAGGCCGGTGCCGCGCCCGACCTCCTTGGTGGTGAAGAAGGGTTCGAAGGCGCGGGCGGCGACCTCGGCCGGCATGCCGGTGCCGGTGTCGCACACCCGCAGCACCACATAGTCGCCGGCGGAGAGGTTGGGCACCGCGTCGGCGGCGACCGTCCGGTTGGCTGCCGTGATCCACAGGGTGCCGCCGCCGGGCATGGCGTCGCGGGCGTTCAGTGCAAGATTCAGCAGGGCCATTTCCAGCTGGGTCGGGTCGATCATCGCCGCCCATAGGCCGGGGGCGACCTCCACCTCGATCCGCACCGACTGGCCCAGCGTGCGGCCGAGCAGGCGGCTGATCCGCTCCACCAGCCCGGCGACGTCGACCGGGATCGGCCGAAGCTGCTGCCGGCGCGAGAAGGCCAGCAGATGCTGGGTCAGGGTGGCGCCCCGCTCCACCGCCTGCAGGGCCAGACGGGCCGGGCCGGTGATGCGCTCGTCGTCGCTGCGGCTGTCGATGACATGCAGGTTGATGCCGATGGCCTGGAGCAGGTTATTGAAATCATGGGCGACCCCGCCGGTCAGCTGGCCGATCGCCTCCATCTTCTGACTCTGGCGCAGGGCGTGCTCCGCCTTTTCGCGCCCCTCCACCGCAAGGCGGGCGGCGTCCATCGCCTGGGTCGCCGCCTCGTAGGCGCTGAACTGGCGGGCCAGCGCCCATAAGGACAACAGCAGCGCGGCGACACCGATGGTGCCGGCGGCCCCGATGGTCCAGGCCTGGATGCGCCACTCGCTCAGCACCGCCTCCAGCTTGCGGGTGACGTTGACGACCAGCGGATAATCGGCCAGTGCCCGAGTCGCCACCATCCGCGGTCCGTCATTCAGCCCGATGGGAGCGAGATAGACGCCCGACCGGGCCGTCTGCAGCACCTCCAGGAAGAGGCGCTGGCCCAGCGGACGGCCGATGTCGGGCAGGAACGGATAGCGGGCCAGCAGGATGCCGTCGCGCCGCCACAGGCTGATGCTGCCGTCGCCGTCGGGCTGCAGCGCCTTGTACAGCCGTTCGAAATAGCTGAGCTCGATGGCGCCCAGCACGAGGCCGACGAAGCTGCCGTCCGGCCCGCTGATGCGGCGGGCCAGATAGATGGTCCAGCTGCCGTTGCCGCGGTTCTGCACCGGTTCGCTGATGAAGGGCTCCGCGGTGTCGTGGTCGCGCAGATAGGCGAAGTAATCGCGGTCGGCCACATTGACCGGCGGTATCGGGTAATAGCGCGAGAAGTTGATCAGGTGCCCGTCGGCCGCGATCATCGTCACCGCGTCCAGTTGCGGCAGGCCGGAGATCCGCGCCCGCAACATCTGGTGGGTGTCGCGCCCGCCCATCCGGCGGACATAGTCGCCGGGCGTGGCGATCCCTTCCGACTTCATCTGATCGATGATGGTGGCCAGGACCAGATCGACGCTCTGCATCGCGCGGGTCGTCTGTTCGGCCAGCGACAGGTTCAGGGTCGACAGCTCGCGCTCCGCCCCCTCCATCTCGCGCTCGTGCATGCTGCCGATATAGTGGACCGTCGCCGCCAGCAGGACGGCGACCGACAGCCCGCCGATCAGCAGAAGGAGGCGCAGCGGTCGGCTGGCGCGCAGATGGACCAGCCACTGCCCGATCGGGGACTTCGGCAGCCCACCGTCCGGTTGCGCCATCCTGTCGGAAGAGATCAAGGCAGGCCTATGGTGTAGTGTCTAACTTATCAACTGGAATGATCCGGACGCCATAGCGTCCCGTCAAGACCGTCAAGGCTAATAGGACCTTGACGGCCGCCATCAGGGCGGCACCGGATCAGGCGCGCGCCCGCATGGGCCCCGGCAGCTTCAGCACCGACAGGGCAAGGCCGGCGAAGACCAGCAGCCCGCCGGCCAGCTTGGCCGCGGTGAAGGTCTCGCCCAGAAGGAGCGCGCTGGAACTCATGCCGAAGATGGGCACGAGCAGCGAGAAGGGAGCGACGAGGCTGGCCGGATAATGCCGCATCAGGAAGCCCCAGGCGGCGAAGCCGAACAGCGTCGCCCCCGCCGCGATGTAGACCAGCGAGCCGACGCCGACGACCGTCAGGGTGGTGAAGGCGTGGGCGATGCGCTCCGGCCCCTCCAGCGCCAGCGACATCGCCAGCAGCGGCAGCGGCGGAATCAGGCTGACCCAGACCATCAGTCTGAACAGGTCGGGCGCCTTGGCCTGCTTCATCACGATGTTCGACACGCCCCAGGCTGCTGCCGCCGCCAGTGTCAGGGCAAGGCCGAGCAGCGAGTCGCCCGCCGGCATCTCCAGCGCGATCAGGCCTACTCCGGCGAAGGCGACGACCATGCCGGCGATCTGCCGCGGCCCCGGCCGGTCGCCCAGCATCAGGGCGGCGAAGATAGCGGTGAAGAAAGCCTGCGCCTGGAGGACCAGCGAGGCGAGCCCGGCCGGCATGCCGACGTCGATGCCCAGGAACAGCAGCGGGAACTTCACCACCCCCAGCATCACGCCGATGCCGATCACGAACCGCCAGGGCACCGGCGGCCCCTTGGCCCAACCCAGCACCAGGATCGGCAGCGCCGCCAGCGCGAAGCGCAGGCAGGAGAAGAGCAGCGGCGGGAAATCGCGCAATCCGACCTTGATCGCGACGAAGTTGAAGCCCCAGACGGCGGCGACCGCCACCGCGAGCAGAATGTGGGAAGCACGCATGATCGGCAAGCTAAACGGGCGCCGCCGGACCGGTCAATCAGAGGTTGGACGTTCCCGTCGCGGGGCTGACCTGCGCGGTCCAGTCAGGGATCGGCATGCAGGATCCGGCATTCGTCCGACGCGTTGATCGCCCAGGACGACCCCGCCAGCACCATCGTGCCGATATCGCCCAGGCCGCTGCTGCGGAAGCTGACGCGGCGGGCGCGGGCGAGCAGTTCCAGATCCTCAAGGTAGCTCTTGGTCGGGATGGCGACATAGAGGCTGCCGTTGGGCAGGCCGCGGGCACTCAGCGACATCCGCGATCCCTGGTCCAGGCTGGCCGTCAGGTCATAGCGCTCGCCGGGCTTCACCGCCGCGCCGCTGTCCGACGGGGTGAAGCCCGACAGGATGAAACCCGATTCGGTCGAGGCGGTGCGGAAGGTCAGGCGCGGAGCGGCATCCTGGCCGACCGCAATACCGCGCTCCGCAACGCAAAAAGCCTTGCCGCCAGAGGGCGTGTGGATGGTGACGGTCCAGCCCTTGCCGGCGCTGAAGGGCTTGGCCGGTCCGTCCGGCAGACCCGCGGCGGGCGGCGGCGGGGCCGGAGGAGGAGGCACCGTCTCGCAGGCGGCGAGCGCCAGCACGAGGCCGGTCAACAGGGCCAAAGGCGTCGCCGCCCGGACGGCGCGGCGGCTCATGAAGGCCGGCCGCAGTCGGACGACGGGTGCAAGGTGCAGCCGATCCATCGCGGCGTCCTCCCCATCCCTGAACGTGATGCGGCGATCTGCATACCACGTTCGCATGCATCCGGCGACCGTCGCGGCGACCGCCCCGCCTGTGCTAGAACCGGGGGCCCTGTCGCAGCAAGCCCTTGGTTGCCATGCCCCACGCCGACTTCATCCACCTGCGCGTCCATTCGGCCTATTCGCTGTCGGAAGGTGCGATCAAGGTGAAGGAGCTGGTCAAGCTCTGCCTCAAGCAGCAGATGCCGGCCGTCGCGGTCACCGACACCGGCAACCTGTTCGGTGCGCTGGAATTCGCGCTGGCGGCGTCCGATGCCGGCGTTCAGCCGATCATCGGCACCGTGCTGGGCATCACCCGCGTCGGCCCGGCCCAGACGAAGCCCGGCCTGCCCGGCAAGGCGGCGGCCACTCCCGACCAGATCGTCCTGCTCTGCCAGAACGAGGAGGGCTACCGCAACCTGACGGCGCTGGTGTCCAAGGCCTTCCTCGAATCGGACCCGCTGGCCGGCCCGCAGGTGACGCTCGACGCGCTGGAGGGGCGGTCCGCCGGGCTGATCGCGCTGACCGGCGGCCCCGGCGGCTCCATCGGCCGGCTGCTGCACGAGGGGCAGAAGGACTTGGCGCTCGACGTTCTGGAGCGCCTGAAGCGTCTCTTCCCCGGCCGCCTCTATGTCGAATTGCAGCGGCACGAGGGCGGGCGCGGCCATTTCGCTGCCATCGAGAACGCCATCGAGCCGGCGCTGATCGACCTCGCCTATGCCCATCACCTGCCGCTGGTCGCCACCAACGACTGCTATTTCGCCACCGCCGACATGTACGAGGCGCACGACGCGCTGCTCTGCATCGCCGAGGGCGCCTATCTCAGCCAGGAGGACCGCCGCCGCCTGACCCCCGACCACCGCTTCAAGTCGGCGGAGGAGATGCGGCTGCTGTTCGCCGACCTGCCGGAGGCGGTGGACAACACGGTCGCCATCGCCCGGCGCTGTTCCTTCCTGCTGAAGCCGATCAAGCCGATCCTGCCCCCCTTCGCCTGCGAAGGCGGCCGCACCGAGGACGACGAGCTGCGCGCCCAGTCGCGCGCCGGCCTGGAGATGCGGCTGGAGAAGGTCGTCTTCACGCCCGACATGACGCCGGAACAGCGGGAGGAAACCCGCAAGACCTATTTCGAGCGGCTGGAGTTCGAGCTGGACGTCATCGTCAAGATGAAGTTCCCCGGCTACTTCCTGATCGTGTCGGACTTCATCAAATGGGCGAAGAACCACGACATCCCCGTCGGTCCGGGCCGCGGGTCGGGCGCCGGTTCCGTCGTCGCCTGGGCGCTGACCATCACCGACCTCGACCCGCTGCGCTTCGGCCTGCTGTTCGAGCGGTTCCTGAACCCCGAGCGCGTGTCGATGCCCGACTTCGACATCGACTTCTGCCAGGACCGCCGCGAAGAGGTCATCCGCTACGTCCAGAACAAGTACGGCTACGACCGCGTCGCCCAGATCATCACCTTCGGTAAGCTGCAGGCGCGCGCCGTGCTGCGCGACGTCGGCCGCGTGCTGCAGATGCCCTACGGTCAGGTCGACAAGATCTGCAAGATGGTGCCGAACAACCCGGCCAACCCGGTGACCCTCCAGCAGGCGCTGGACAGCGAGGAGATGCTGCGGCAGGCGCGCGACGGCGACGACACCGTGCGCCACCTGATCGACATCGCGCTGAAGCTGGAAGGGCTCTACCGCCACGCCTCGACCCACGCCGCCGGTGTGGTGATCGGCGACCGTCCGCTGCAGGAACTGGTGCCGCTCTACCGAGACCCGCGCTCGGACATGCCCGTCACCCAGTTCAACATGAAGTATGTCGAACAGGCCGGTCTGGTGAAGTTCGACTTCCTCGGCCTGAAGACGTTGACCGTGCTGAAGACGGCGGTCGACCTGATTCCCGAGAAGCCGGACCTGACCACCGTCCCGCTGGACGACGAGAAAAGCTACCAGCTGCTCAGCCGGGCCGAGGCGACCGGCGTGTTCCAGCTGGAAAGCTCGGGCATGCGCGACGTTCTGCGCCGGCTGAAGCCGAACCGGCTGGAGGACATCATCGCGCTGGTGTCGCTCTACCGTCCCGGCCCGATGGACAACATCCCGAAATACATCCGGGTGAAGAACGGCGAGGAAAAAGCCGACTACATGCATGACAGCCTGGAAGGCATCCTGAAGGAAACCTTCGGGATCATGATCTACCAGGAACAGGTCATGCAGATCGCCCAGGTGCTGTCCGGCTATTCGCTGGGCGGCGCCGATCTTCTGCGCCGCGCCATGGGCAAGAAGATCAAGGAGGAGATGGACAACCAGCGCAAGATCTTCTGCGACGGCGCAGAGGCGCGCGGCGTGAAGGCCGAGCTGGCCAGCCTGATCTTCGATCAGGTCATGAAGTTCGCCGGCTACGGCTTCAACAAGTCCCACGCCGCCGCCTATGCCCTGGTCGCCTATCACACGGCGTATCTCAAGGCGAACCACCCGGTGGAGTTCATGGCGGCGTCGATGACGCTCGACCTCGGCAACACCGACAAGCTGAACGTCTTCCGGCAGGAACTGGCCCGGCTGCGCGTCAAGCTGCTGACGCCGGACATCAACAGATCCGACTCCATCTTCGGGGTGGAGCAGCTGGCCGACGGAACCAAGGCGGTGCGATACGCGCTGGCCGCGGTCAAGGGCGTCGGCCAGCCCGCCATGAGGGCGGTGGTGGAGGAGCGGCGGAAGAACGGTCCGTTCAAGAGCCTGTTCGACTTCGCCCGCCGGCTGGATTTGAAGACCATCAACAAGCGCCAGCTCGAAAATCTCGCCTGCGCCGGCGCCTTCGACGGGCTGAACCCCAACCGCGCCCAGGTCCATGCCGCGCTGGAAACCATCATCCGCTATGCCCAGGCGGAGGCGGCGGAGCGCGACAGCGGCATCGGCAACCTCTTCGGTGGGGGCGGGGGCGGCCTGCCCGAACCGGATCTGCCCAAGGTCAAGGATTGGGAACCGCTGGAGAAACTGAAGCACGAGTTCGGCGCAATCGGCTTCTACCTGTCGGCCCACCCGCTGGACGCCTATTCCGGCCCGCTCGGCCGCATGAAGGTGGTGCGCTCGGCCGATTTGGCGAACGTCGCCAAGTCCGGCGGCATGACCCGCCGCGCAATGGCCGGCATCATCGTGTCGAAGAAGGAGAAGACCTCCAAGTCCGGCAACCGCTTCGCCTTCGTCGAGCTGTCGGACGCCGCCGGCGGCTACGAGGTCACACTGTTCTCGGAAATCCTGGCGGCCAACCGCGCCCTGCTGGAGCCGGGCAACGCGGTCCTGCTGACCGTCGATGTCCAGTTGAACGGCGAAGAGATCCGCCTGACCTGCCAGGAGATCAAGCCGCTGGAGGAGGCCGTCGCCTCGGTCAGCGCCGGCCTGCGCGTCGTCCTGCGCGACCCTACCCCGATCGAGCATCTGCGCGCCACGCTGGACCGGCTGTCCCGCGGCAAGAGCCGGATCAACGTGCTGGTGGAGATCGACCCGCTGAAGGAGGTCGAGATCGAGCTGCCCGGCAGTTACACCATCACCGCGCAGAGCCGCTCGGCCCTGAAGGCGGTGCCGGGCGTGGTCGAGGTGGCGGAGTTGTAAGGACCGGCGGGCGGAGGAGGAAGCGGCCGGCGGGGCACTCACCCGCCGGCCGCTTCCTCCTCCGCCTGACGGCGGCGGAAGCCGACCAGGGCGGTTTCGTCCAGCATCGCGGCATCCTTGCGCTTCTGCTTGTCGCGCTCGCGCTTCTGCCGCTCCTCCTCCGCCAGCTCGTAGCGTTTCAGCTCCTGGAAGGCTTCGGCCATCTCGTCGGTGGCGATCTCGATCTGCGCTTCCACCTGGGCCAGCGATTGGCCGAGCCGGCGGCCGCGCTCCAGCGCCGCCTGGGCGAAGTTGGAATAGGTGAAGGAGACGGAGAAATCGTCGCGAACCGTGTCCTGTTCGTGCGCGATCTCCTGCTTCACCTTCTCGATCTCGTTGCGCAGCCGGTCGGCCAGCGTGTGGAGTTCCGCCAGGACGCGACGCTTCTCGTCCAGTTGCAGCTTCTGCAGGCGGATGATGGTCTTCAGGCTCATTGCGGCCACTGCACCCCAAAGATTTCAGCCAGCATGGCGTAGCTGGTCTCCAGATCGGTGGCTTCGCGCTTGCCCTGCTTCAGGAAAGCCTCCAGCGCCGGCTGAAAGTGGATCGCCTCGTCCACCTGCGGGTCGGAACCGCGGCGATAGGCGCCCAGCCGGATCATCTCGGCCATGTTGTCGTAGGACGACAGCAGGCGCCGGGCATGGCCGACCAGCTCGTTCTCGTTCGGCGTGTTGCAGCCGGGCATGGTGCGCGACACGCTGCGCAGGATGTTGATGGCGGGATAGCGCCCGCGCTCGCCGATCTGGCGCTCCAGCACGATATGACCGTCCAGGATGCCGCGCACGGCGTCGGCGATGGGTTCGTTGTGGTCGTCGCCATCCACCAGCACGGTGAACAGGCCGGTGATGGTGCCCGAGCCGACCAGCCCCGGCCCCGCACGCTCCAGCAGGCGCGGCAATTCGGCGAAGACGGTCGGCGGATAGCCCTTGGTTGTCGGCGGCTCGCCGGCCGACAGGCCGATCTCGCGCTGGGCCATGGCGAAGCGGGTGACGCTGTCCATCATGCACAGGACATTGCGGCCCTCGTCGCGGAAATGCTCGGCCACCGCCAGCGTCATGTAGGCGGCCTGCCGGCGCATCAACGGCGCCTCGTCCGATGTCGCGCAGACGACGATGCTGCGGGCTAGTCCCTGCTCGCCGAGGTCCTCGGTGATGAACTCCTGAAGCTCGCGGCCACGCTCGCCGATCAGCCCGATCACCGCGATTTCGGCACCGGAAAAGCGGGCCAGCATCGACATCACCGAGGATTTGCCGACGCCGGAGCCGGCGAAGATGCCCATGCGCTGACCCAGGCAGCAGGTCAGGAAGGCGTTGATGGCGCGGATTCCAAGGTCCAGCTTCTGTCCCACCCGGGCGCGGGCGTGGGCGTTGGGCGGGCTGTTGCGGATCGGCGTTCCGCGCGGCCCCTTGGGCAGCGGTCCCTTGCCGTCCACCGGTTGACCCAGCGCGTTGACGACGCGGCCGAGCCAGGCGTCGGTGGGGAAGATCTGCGCCTGATCGCCCGCAACCAGCGCGCGGCAGCCCAGCCCCACCCCGTCCAGCGCACCGAAGGGCATGGCCAGCGCCCGGCCCTGACGGAATCCCACCACTTCACAGGGGACCTGCCGGCGGTCGCGCGTCTCCACGATGCAGCGGCCGCCGACCGACAATTCCTTCTCGATCCCGCCGACCTCGACCATGAGGCCGGACACGGCGGTGACGCGGCCGTAACGGCTGCGGTCTGGAATCTGGTCGATGTCGCGGATCAGCTGGTCGAAATCAAACGGCATGAGTCGGATACCGACATCCCCAAGACGGGACGCGCTCCTATTAAGTGGTAGTTCTGTGGACGGAGGCGACGTTAACCACCATGATCGCATCTTGCGATGGAAGGATTAACGTTGTGTAAGCGCTTGGCACTGGCGTTAAGCTGAATCGTCTGTTAACTTGTGTAAACGGGATGGTTGAAATCGGTCATCAAGGACCGGGGACCATTTCGGGGGTCGGGTAGCGAAAGCGCGCCATCAAACGTCGGGATATCGCCATGAGGGTTCTGCTGGTTGAAGACGATTCCTCCGTCGCCAAAAGCATCGAGCTGATGCTGAACACGGAAGGATTCATCGTCGACTCTACCGACCTGGGTGAGGACGGGCTGGAGATCGGCAAACTCTATGACTACGACATCATCATTCTCGACCTGATGCTGCCGGACATCGACGGGTACGAGGTTCTTCGCCGCCTGCGCGCCGCGCGCGTGACCACCCCGATCCTGATTCTCTCGGGCCTGACCGAGATGGACAACAAGATCAAGGGCCTGGGCTTCGGCGCCGACGATTACCTGACCAAACCGTTCGACAAGCGCGAACTGATCGCCCGCATCCAGGCCATCGTCCGCCGGTCGAAGGGCCATTCGGACAGCATCATCCGCACCGGCCGCCTGACCGTCAACCTCGACACCCGCACGGTGGAGGTCGACCAGTCGCCGCTGCACCTGACCGGCAAGGAATACGGCATCCTGGAGTTGTTGAGCCTGCGCAAGGGCACGACGCTGACCAAGGAAATGTTCCTGAACCATCTCTATGGCGGAATGGACGAGCCGGAACTGAAGATCATCGACGTCTTCGTCTGCAAGCTGCGCAAGAAGCTGGCCGCCGCCACCCAAGGCGACAACTACATCGAAACGGTGTGGGGCCGCGGTTACGTGCTGCGCGACCCGCACGAGGAAATCTCGGAAGCGAATCCCCCGCCGCCGCGCGTGCCCCAGCAGCAGGCGGCCGGCTGACTGCCATCTGAAAACCGGCATCTGAAAAGGTGGAGCGGCATTGTCGCTCTCACAATCGAACGCCCGGACGTCTTTCGCCTTGAAAGTCGGACCGGGCGTTCCCATGTAAGGCAGGTCATTCTGCTACGGACTGCGGGACGTTCAAACGCCCCCACGCTCAGCCCCCTTTTTTTCGCCGTTGCGAGCATGCCATTGCGGGCATTCGGGGGCCGCCAATCCCACATCCAGTCTGATGCGCCGCACCGGTGGTGCGGCGCCCTTCGCGTTATGGGAGACAGACATGCCCGTCGGCACCGTCAAATGGTTCAACAGCACCAAGGGCTTCGGTTTCATTCAGCCGGAAAGCGGCGGCCCGGATGTGTTCGTTCACATCTCCGCTGTCGAACGCGCCGGGCTGCGCAGCCTGGTCGATGGCCAGAAGATTTCCTACGAGGAGCAGCGCGATCCCAAGCGCGGCAAGACCTCGGCGGAAAATCTGAAGGCGGTCTGACCGCCTGACCGCCGACCTGCGGAAAGAGGGGCATCGGGAAACCGGTGCCCTTTTTCCGTGTTGCGCATTCAGTGCCGCCCATACGCCGGGCCTACGTCCCGCCGGGACCTGCCCAGAGGAGAACCGCTATGGCTTTCAAACCGAACTACAACCAGCAGCGGGCCGAGCGCAACCGGGCCAAGGAACAGAGGAAGCAGGAAAAGCTTCAGCGCCGCGAGGAAGAGGTCGCCGCCCGCCGTGCCGGCACTCAGACCGATGGCGAACAGACCGGGCAGGACGATGCGGACGTGCAGGATGACGCCGTCTCGACCGACACCGATACCAAGACCGATACCAACAATGCTTGACCGCAAGGCCGATCCTTCGGCCGACCGCGATTATACGGAGGACAGGCCATGGCCCGTCAGAAGAAACAACCCGTCGAAAACGCCTTTGCACTGTTCGATGTGATCTACCAGGACGGTGCGCGCACCTCGAACCGCAAGGTGCCGACGTCCGACATCGACCAGTTCGACCGCGAGAATTCCATCCGCGCCTTCATCGAGGCGCAGGACCGCAAGATCGCCGAGATGTCCGGCAACCCGCGCGGACCGATCAAGTCGATCACGCCTTCGGCCTGAAGCTACTGTGATCGAATGGGGGCGGCTCTCCCGCCCCCGTCGCTCTTCAACAGGCTCTCACGCCACCCTGGCGCCGGCGGCGGAAAAGCCGCCCAGGCTGTACAGGCCGCGCTGGCCTTCCACCGGCTTGAACTTGTCGGTGATGCCCAGCACCGTTTCCGCACCGCCCAGATACAGAACGCCGTCCTGCGGCATCTGCCGGGAGATGGACTCCAGGACCTTCGCCTTCGTCGGCTGGTCGAAATAGATCAGCACGTTGCGGCAGAAGACGATGTCGAACTGGCCGAGCGCCGACAGATCGCCCAGCAGGTTCCATTCGCGGAACGACACCATCTGGCGCAGCTGCTGGCTGATCTGCCACTTGTCGCCGTTCTGCTTGAAATGTTTGACCAGCATGGTGATTGGAAGGCCGCGCTGCACCTCGAACTGGGTGTAGACGCCGGACTTCGCCCGCTCCACCATTTCGGCCGAGATGTCGGTACCGACGATCTCGATGCGCCAGCCGGCCAGCTTCGCCGCCTCGTCGTTGAGGATCATCGACAGCGAATAGGCTTCCTGCCCCGACGAACAGGCGGCCGACCAGATGCGCAGACTGCGCTTGGCCGCCCGCGCCTCCATCAGTTTCGGCAGCACCAGCTGCTTGAACTGGTCGAAGGGCTTCTGGTCGCGGAAGAAAGACGACTCGTTGGTCGTCATCGCTTCCGTGATGTCGCGCAGCAGCGCCTCGTCCTTGCGGGTGCGGACGGTGGTCGCCAGCTCCTCCAGCCCCTTCATGTTCCACTTGCGCGCCACCGGCATCAGCCGGGATTCGAGCAGGTAGGCCTTGTCGCGGGTGAGGACCAGGCCGGAACGCTGCTTGAGCAGCGTGGAGAACATGTCGAAATCTTCGACTCTCATGCTGCCCTCGAAGCGAGCTTGCGGATATGGGGACCGATTTCCTTGAGCGGCAGGATGGCGCTGCAGATGCCGGCTTGCGCCACGGCACCCGGCATGCCCCAGACCACGCTCGACGCCTCGTCCTGGGCGATCAGCATGCCGCCGCCGTTGACGACGTCGGTGCAGCCCTTCAGCCCGTCCTGCCCCATGCCGGTCAGGATGCAGGCCAGGATCTTGCGGCCGCCGAAGGCCTTCAGGATCGAGCGCATCATCGGGTCGACGGCCGGGCGGCAGAAATTCTCCGGCGGATCCTTGCTGAGCGTGATCACGTTGGCCCCGCCGCGCTGCGCAACCAGCATGTGGAAGTCGCCGGGGGCGATGTAGCAGCGGTTCTGCACGATCGGCTCGCCGTCCTTGGCCTCGCGCGCATCGATCCCGCATTGGCGGGTGATGTGCTCGGCCAGGATGGTGGTGAAGGTCGCCGGCATGTGCTGGGTGATCAGGATCGGCTGGCTGACGCCGGCCTTCAGGTGCGACAGCACCTCGAACAGCGCCTGCGGGCCGCCGGTGGAGCTGCCGATGGCGATCACGTCCGGCTTCACCGCCATGGCGCCGGCCGGGGCCGGGCGGGTGGTGATCGGCCCGACCTCGCGCTTGAGCAGCCCGACCGGAGACGCCGGGGTCAGCGGGCGGATTTCACCGCGGGTGCGCGACCCGGCACGCTTCGCCGCGGCGCCCAGCGCCTTGACCTTTGCGACCAGCTCGCGCTTGAAGTTCTCCGCCCCGCCGATCTCGCGGGTGGAGGTCGGCTTCGGAATGTAATCGGCCGCACCCGCCGACAGGCAGCGGATGGAGATGTCGGCCCCGCGCAGCGTCAGCGTGGAGGCCATGATGATCTTCACCTGCGGCGCCACCGCCAGCAGCTTCGGGATGGCGGTCAGCCCGTCCATCACCGGCATCTCGATGTCCAGCACGATGACGTCGATCGAATTGCGCTGCAGCGAATTCACCGCCATCTGGCCGTCGCCCACGGAGGTGACGACCCGGATGTCCGGGTCTCCTTCCAGCGCACGGGTCAGCAAGCCGCGGATGACGGCCGAGTCGTCCACCACCATGACCCGGACGGGATCCGGATTGGCCGGTCGCGCGGTGGTGAGGGGGCCTCTGCCAAAACTGTCCGACATATCGGCGATTCGCCTTTCAACTCGACTGGTTCAACGCGGCTTGTCCAGCGTTCAGACAGGAAGCCTGTCCCGACCGGCTCATGAGCCGGCGGCCGTATGCTGGACGGTCATGTCCGGCACGGGCAGGAGATCACAGCAAGCCGACTTGCACGAACTTGGTCTGGATGATGTCGCTGTCGAAGGGCTTCATGATGTATTCGTTGGCCCCGGCGGACAGCGCCTCCTGGATGTGGGCGAGGTCGTTCTCGGTGGTGCAGAAGACCACCTTGGGCAGCTCGCCCCCGCTCATCTTGCGCAGCCGGCGCAGGAACTCGATGCCGGTCATCACCGGCATGTTCCAGTCCAGCAGGATGGCATCGGGCATCTGTGCCGCGCAGGCCTCCATCGCCTGTTTGCCGTCCTCCGCCTCGGTGCAGGTGAAGTTCAGCTCTTCAAGGATCTTGCGTGCGACCTTGCGGACCACGCGGCTGTCGTCGACCACCAGGCAGGATTTCATTGCGGCAGGGCCTCAGGTCATCTGTTCGTCGGCGGAGAAGCCGGCCGGCCGGAACGGCGCCCTCCCCTGGGGATGGCGCCGAAAGCCGTCAGGCCGTCTCGATGGTTGTGAAGTTGAGCAGACGAGGCACGTCCAGCACAACCATCAACTGGCCGTTCAGCCTATAAATTCCGGTGGATACCTCGCGCCAGCGCGGATCCAGCGTCGCCGGGTTCCGTTCGAAGTCTTCCTTGGTCAAGCTCAGCACCTCGCCAACCGAATCGACCATCAGGCTGTACAGCTCGCCGCGCAGGTCGACGACGATCGACATGCCGGGCTTGTCCTTCGGCCGGCCGGTCAGGCCGAGCCGCAGGCGGACGTCAATGGCGGTGACGATGCGGCCGCGCAGGTTCAGCGATCCGGCGACCTCCGGCGGGGCCAGCGGGATACGGGTGATCCGCTGATGGCCCAGCACGTCCTGCACCTGAAGGACCGGGATGCCGAACATCTGGTCGGCGATCGTCATGGTCACAAAGTCCTGATTGCCGGAGACGACGATATCGTCGCCCTTCGACTTCCGGACGGTGGACGGCAGCTTGGCGTTGCTCATGCGGCACCTTTCTGGTCGGTCAGCGTCTGCTGCAGCGCGAAGAGCAGCGCATCACGGTCGAACTTGGCGACATAGTCGTTGAAGCCGGCGATCCGGCCGCGGTCGAGGTCACGGGCACTGGCGTGGCTGGACAGCGCCACCATCGGCACGCGCTGCCAGCGGCTGCCGTGGCGCACCGCCTCGGCGAAGTCGAAGCCGCTCATGCCCGGCATCTCGATGTCGGAGACAATGACGTCGAAGTCCTCGCCCGCCTCGCAGAGCGCCAGCGCGTCGCCGGCATTCTCCACCGCCGTCACGTCGTAGCCGGCGACCGACAGCAGCGGCGTCAGCAGGTTGCGGAAGAAGGGGCTGTCGTCGACCAGCAGCACGCGCTGCAGCTTCTCCTCCTCGAACCCCTCCTGGGCGGAGCCGAACCAGTCCTTGTAGGCCTGGGTCAGGAAGAAGCCGGCGTCGATCACCTCGGTCGCCTTGCCGGCGATGATGGCCGACCCCATCAGGCCGGGACGCTCCGCGGCCAGCTGGACGTTCAGCTTCTCCTCCACGATGTCGACGATCTCGTCGACGATCAGGCCCATCGAGCGGTCGCCGTCGGCGAAGACCAGAACCGGCTGGCGGCCTTCGTTGGCCAGGGAGAAGTTCGGGTCGATCGGCACCAGAGGCATCAGCTTGCCGCGGTATTGGACCACCGGCAGGCCGTTCGACATCTCGACCGTGGCGAGATCGACGTCCTCCAGGCGGGCGACCAGCGACAGCGGCACCGCCTTTGGCGCGCCCTCGCCGGCGCGGAACAGCAGGAGCGCCATCTTGTCCTCCTGGCGCTGGGTCTGGACCGCGGTGGTCTCCTTGCCCGCAGCCTCGCCCATCGCCATCTCGCCGGTGGCCGACGCGATGCCGTTGGGGTCCAGGATCATGATGACCGAGCCGTCGCCCAGGATGGTGTTGCCCGAGAACATCTCGATGTGGCGCAGGATCGGCGCCACCGGCTTCACCACGATTTCCTCGGTGTCGAACACGCGGTCGACCATGATGCCGAAGGTGTAGGTGCCGACCTGGGTGACGACGATGAAGGTCTCGTCCGCCGGCTTCTTTGCGTCCTCGCTGTCATCCAGCCGCAGCAGCTGCTGCAGAGAGACCAGCGGCAGGAGGCGGTTGCGCAGGCGCAGCACCGGCGTGCCCTTCAGGCGCTCGATCGTGTGCTCGCTGTCGGATGCTGCACGCACCAATTCGACCACGCTGATCTGCGGGATGGCGAAGCGCTCGCCCGCACACTCCACGATCAGGGCGGAGACGATGGCCAGCGTCAGCGGGATCTTGATGACGAAGGTCGACCCCTTGCCCTGGGCCGACTTGATCTCGATCGTGCCGCCGATCTTCTCGATGTTGGTCTTCACCACGTCCATGCCGACGCCGCGGCCCGACACGTTGGTGACCTTGGCGGCGGTGGAGAAGCCCGGCTTCATGATGAACTGGATGATCTGCTGGTCGGTCATCGAGGCCAGCTCGATCTCCGACGCCATCCCGTTCTGGATCGCCTTCTGCTTGATCCGGTCGATGGCAAGTCCCTTACCGTCGTCCTGGATCTCGATGATGATGTGGCCGCCTTCGTGATAGGCGTTCAGCGTGATCCGGCCGGTCTCCGACTTGCCGGACTTCAGGCGCTCCGCCGGGATCTCCAGGCCATGGTCGGCGCTGTTGCGCACCATGTGGGTCAGCGGGTCCTTGATCAGCTCCAGCACCTGGCGGTCCAGCTCGGTGTCGGCGCCGAGCATCTGGAGGTCGATCTTCTTGTTCAGTTCATGCGCCAGGTCGCGCACCAGACGCGGCAGCTTGGCCCAGGCGTTGCCGATGGGCTGCATGCGCGTCTTCATGACGCCTTCCTGCAGCTCCGACGTCACATGGTTCAGGCGCTGCAGCGGGGCGGCGAACTCGCTCTCCTTCTGCGACCGCAGGATCTGCAGCAGCTGGTTGCGGGTCAGCACCAGCTCCGAGACCATGGTCATCAGGTTTTCGAGCAGGTCGACGTTCACGCGGATGGTCTGCGCGGCGACCGCCGATTCCTTGGTCGCGGCCTCGGCGCCCGCATCGGCACCGCCCGCATTGCCGCCGGCCGAACCGCCGGCCATCGGGGCGACCGGCGCCGGCACCTTGGCGGCGGTGGCCGGTTCGGCGTCGGGAACGACGAGGTCCTGCGACGGGGCGGGCTCCTCGGCCGGCTCGGGCGCGCGGGTGGCGACCGCCGTGCTCGCCGGAACGGCGGGAGCCGCGGCCGGCGGGTCATTGGGGCCCGGGATGGAGTTCCACAGTGCCTCCAGCTCGTCCAGCGTCGCCGGCCTGTCGTCCGATGCTGCGACCGCGGGAGCGGTCGGCGGCGGCGGAGCGGCGGCGGCCGGAGCGGGGCCGCCCAGCTTGCCCTCGGCGCACAGGTTCAGCCGCTCGATCAGCGGCAGGTCGTCGCCGGGCGGTTCCGCCTCGGTCGCTTCCAGAACCGCCAGCAGGCTCTTGATGGTGTCCAGAGCCTGCAGGATCAGCGAAACCGCTTCCGGATTGATCGTCAGCTCGCCGTCACGGAACTTGCCCAGCACGTTCTCCGACGCGTGCGCCACCTTTTCCAGGCGGGGCAGGCCGAGGAAGCCGCAGGTTCCCTTGATGGTGTGAACGAGGCGGAAGATGTTCGACAGCAGTTCCGGATTGTTGGGATTCTGCTCCAACCGCACCAACTCGACGTCGAGCACCGAGAGGTTTTCGTTGGTTTCCGTCAGAAATTCGGACAGCAGATCATCCATGTCGCATTCCCCAGGCCCAATGTTTATGGTCCGCGCCGGCCTGCGGCTCGAACGGGCAGCATCTAAGGGCCGCCGGTTGCGCTCCAGTCCAGGTAGGGTGGGAGCCTGTCAAACACTGATTAAGAGAACCTTACCTCTTCCGATAGGGAGTCTTCCGGAAGCTTCCACCGGTAGGATGAGGGACCGATTGTCACAGGGAGGATCGATGACCGACGCCGAACTCGCCCAGGCCGTGCGCGACGCCGTGGACAACCTCAACGCCGCCCTGGCGGAGGCCGCACGCCACAATCTGGCCGTCACGCTGCGCACCACGTCCCACCAGACCACCGGCGGGGTGGAGCAGGTCGTGGTGGAAACGCGGATTTTCAAACAGCTGTAGAAAGCCTCACCACTCCGCGGTGAAGACCAGCCGCTCGCTGCTTTCGGTGGCGGCGGCGATGCGGAATCCATCGCTCTCCGCCAGCCGTCCGGCGAGATAGGCGTGGATGGTGCGGGGCGTCAGCGCATCGGGCGTCGCCGTGCCGGCCAGGGCCGCGGCGGCATCCGGGTTCAAGGTGCCGGGACGGCCGGCGGCGGTCACGGTGATGCGGCCGGCCGTCTCGTCGCCGTCGGCCGCGACGGACACGAGTCCGCCATGGGTCAGCGCTTCGTCCGCCAGCAGGATGAGGTTCAGCACCAGCTTCACCACGCCGCGGCGCTGGGCCGTCATGTCGTGCGGCACCCGTTCCGGCCAGTCCAGCCGGGTGCGGCCGCCCTCGAGATAGCCGGCGGCGGAGTTGCGGGCGTCGCCGAATCCCTTCTGGTCGCGCCCCGCCACCCCGTAAGCCAGCCGGAACACCCGCAGCCGGCGGTCCGCCTGACCGGAGGAATGGTCGATCAGCTTCACCGCCTCGCCCAGGAAGCCGCCGGCCAACCCGGCCCCGCCGCCATCCTCGTCCTCCTGCATCTCCTCGATCAGTTCCAGGCCGTTGCGGATGGCGCCGACCGGGCTGACCAGATCGTGGCACAGCTTCGACGCCAGCAGTTCCAGCACACGGATGTCGACGCTGACGGGTTGGGAAGGCGATTCGGTCACGAGACGGTCTCCGGTGGAAAAAGGAGCGGCGACGGCGCGGTGCCGGCGATTCTATACTCTCACGGCGCCGCCGCACAGGCGGTCGCATTTCCTATGTACAATAGACTGACGGATGGGACGCGACATGGACGATTCGCTGGTGCCCGGCGCCTGGGTGCGCCACCCCGACCGGCCCGACTGGGGGCTGGGCCAGGTGCAGTCGGCCATCCGCAACCGCATCACCGTGAATTTCGAGCATGCGGGCAAGGTGCTGATCGACAGCGACGTCATCTCGCTCTCGGTGGTGGATCCGGACGAACTCTGACGGCAGTTCCGATTTCGAGATCCCGACTCCGGGAAAGCGCGGATTGCGCCGCCGGGGCCGCTTTGCTTTTATGCGCCGAACCCAAACATGCCAAACCCAAAGATGGGAGACACGAGATGAAGGCCATGATCCTTGGCTTTGCCGCCGCGGCGGTGATCGCGCTGGGCGCGGCGGTGGCGCTGAACTCCATCGGCCATTCGACCGCAGAGCGTTTCTCCAGCTCCACCGTCCGGCTTTAGGCGAACAAATCCATATCCTCTTCCACGAAAAGGCGACTTCCGGCGTTGCGATTCGCGGTGTAGCATCGGTCGATCCATGACCGGACACGGCGGGCCGTCGGTTGATCTCGCGTCTCAAAGGGGGAATGGGCGCCTTCGGTGTGGCGCTGATCGTCGGCTTCAATGCCATGATCGGCTACGACCTCCTGCATGAGCGCAGCGAGACCGTCACCCGGGCACGGGAAGAGAACGGAGCGATGGCGCTGGTGCTGGAGCGCCATGCGACCGACAGCTTTTCCGGCGTATCGAAAATCCTGGCCGGCGTGGCGGAGGTGCTGGCCGTCCGCGGCGACAGCTGGGAGCAGGGCGATGCCGACGTGCATGCCCTGCTGCGCCGTCAGGCCGGCCAGTCGCCGCTGATCCGCGCCATGCTGGTGGTCGCCGCCGACGGCAGGCTGGTCCACGACACCCAGACGCTGACCCCCGCCACCCTCGACCTGTCGGACCGTGACTACCTGATGGCTCACCGCGACGGGCTGGTCGCCGGCGGAGCGGACGGGGTCTTCGTCGGCAATCCGGCGCGGGGGCGCACCTCCGGCACCTGGTTCATCGGCATGAGCCGGCGGCTGAACGCCCCGGACGGGCGCTTCGCCGGCGTGGTGGTCGCGGTGATGGAGCCGACGGCCTTCCGCGGCCTCTACCGGACGCTGGCGCTTCCCGGCGACGCGGTGGTGACGCTCTATCATGCCGACGGGCCGGTGATGGCCCGCTTTCCCGACCATGAGACCTACATCGGCCGGTCGGCCCGCCATCTGCCGCTGTTCGCCCGGTTGCTGAAGGAGGCGCCGGTCGGCACGGAACTACTGGACAGCCCGTCCGATGGGCCGCGGCGTATCCTCAGCTACCGCGCCTCGGCCGAAATGCCGCTGGTGGTGACGGTGTCGTCGTCGCGCGACGCGGTGCTCGCCCCCTGGCGGTCCAAAGCCGTCATGCTGGCAGCCGCCGGCCTCGCCGGCACGCTGGTCCTCGGGCTGATGATGCTGGCCCTGCTGCGCGAGGCGGGGCGGCGCGAACGGACGATGACCGACCTGCAGGGCAGTGAGCGGGCGCTGCGCGACAGCCAGCACCGGCTTATCCAGGACATCGCCGCCCGTCACCGGATCGAGGCGGAGCTGATCGCCGCCAAACAGGTCTCCGACGCCGCCAACCGGGCCAAGACGCAGTTCCTGGCGAACATGAGCCATGAACTGCGCACCCCGCTGAACGCGGTGATCGGTTTCGCGGAGGCGCTGGAAAGCGGCATCTTCGGCACGTTGACGCCCAAGCAGACCGAATATGTCGGCGACATCCGCCGGTCCGGCCAGCATCTGCTGAGCCTGATTAACGACATCCTCGACACCACCAAGATCGAATCGGGCAAATACGTCCTGCACCAGGAGGAACTGGCGGTGGAGGATCTGATCGGCGAGTGCCTGCGCCAGATGGAGCAGCTGGCGCTCGAAAAGGGCGTGACCCTGACGGCGAAGCTGGACGATCCCCTGCCCATCCTGTACGCCGACGCCCGCGCGGTGCGGCAGATCCTGCTGAACCTGCTGTCCAACGCCGTGAAGTTCACGCCGCCCGGCGGCCGGATCGCGGTGGAGGCGGATCGGGCAGCGCGCAGCCTGCGCCTGCGGGTCAGCGACACCGGCATCGGCATCCCCACCGTCGAGTTGGAACAGGTGATGGAGCCGTTCCATCAGGTCGACAACTCCCACACCCGGCGCTATGCCGGCACCGGGCTGGGGTTGCCTCTGGTCAAGTCGCTGGTGGAGATGCAGGACGGGCGATTCGTGCTGTCCAGCGTGCTGGGGCGCGGCACCACCGCCACCGTGCTCTTTCCACCGGGACGCCTGCGCAGCCGTCCCGCCGACCTCATGACGCTGGAACGGACGCAGACGGTCCCCGTATGAATTTGCGGGGTGAAGACTCCTTTCAAGCCCGCCGCTTTCCGACGATCACCAGCGCGATGCCGCCCAGCACCGCGACCGAGGAGACCGCCAGCGCCGGCGAGATCCGCTCGCCCAGCGCCAGCACCGCGGCCAGCGCGGTGATGACCGGGACGCTCAACTGCACCGAGGCGGCGCGGGCGGCGGTCAGGGCCGGCAGCGCGGCGTACCAGATCGCATAGCCCACTCCCGACGCCAGCGCCCCGGACAGGACGGCGTAGAGCAGCCCGCCCGCATCCCAGCGCAGCCCGCCGCCGGTGAACGGCCCGGCCAGCGCCGACAGCAGGGCCAACGCCGCCGCCATCGGAACGGCGCGCAGGAAATTGCCGGCGGTGGTGGCGATCGGATCGCGGCTGGCCCGCCCCAGCAGCGAATAGACGCCCCAGGCCGCACCGGCCGCCACCATCAGCAGCGCCCCCAGCGGATCGGGGGCCGACAGGCCCGGCGCCAGCAGCAGCGCCAGCCCGCAGAATGCCAGAGCCAGACCGCCCCACTGCAGCGCCACCAGCCGTTCACCGCGGTACAGCCCGACCAGGATCATGGTGGCCTGCACCGCCCCGAACAGCAGAAGCGCCCCGGTCCCGGCGGTCATCGTCAGGTAGGCGAAGGAGAAGGCCGCCGCATAGGCCAGCAGCGCCGCCGCGCCGCGCCAGCTGCCCGATCCGGGCTTCGCATGCCCGGTCGCGCGGGCGATCAGCCACAGGCTGGCGGCACCGGAGACGATCCGCACCAGGGTGAAGCCGGCCGGATCGATGGCGGTCTGCGTCAGGGCCAGCCGGCACAGGATGGAGTTGGCGGCGAAGGCCAGCATCGCCAGCAGGGTCAGCAGCGCCGCCCGCCTCAGCCCGGGGGTCATCGCCGGAACTGCCGGTGAGGCAGCGGCCCGCCCCGCCCCCAGCTTATCGCTCGCCGCCATGATTGTTTCCCCTGCAAACACCTGGAGCAGCTAGCCGCAAGGTTGCCGCGCTGTCAAACCCGCAGCTGGCTTCGCCCCATCCGACTTTGGTCGGAAACGGCCGGGCTTTCAGGAGGACGGCCCGTCCAGGGCGAACTGCAGCAGGTAGGTGCGCTGGAGCGAGCTGAAATTGTCGTCGGTGATCAGGTAGACCAGCGTTTCCCCCGCCGGTCCGGGGCGCGTGGCGATGCCTTCGAAATTATCGTTCAGCAGGGGCGACTCCAGCCGGGCGAGTTCCTCCCCCTCGATGACGGCACCGGCGCTCAGCTGTTGCGGCGCCACCCGAACCAGACGCGACGACCAGCCGCCCAGAAGCGACACCCGCCGTTCAAGCACCAGAACGCCGCCATCGGGCAGCGGAGCGACGCCGGTCGGCCGGTAGCGGGGTGCCGCACGGTAGGTGAGCGGCTGCCAGTCCGCCGCACGGCGCGGCACGGCGTCCTTCGGCGAGCCGGTCCGAGCGACTCCCGCGCCGGTGATCCCTGCTCCGGCAATCCAGGCGCGGCGCTCCTGCCGGCCGTCGTCCCCGCCCTCTTCCAGGACCAGAAGCCGGCCGTCGAGAAGACGGGTCAGCGCCTCCAGCCCGCCATTCTCCGGGCCGTCCTCCGCCTCCGGCGGCAAGGGGATCGGCGTCGGCGTCCCTTCCGGTCCGTGGTCTCCGGCGGAATAGCGCAGGATGCGGTGGTCGCGCTCCAGCGAGACCAGCCAGCTGCCGTCGGCCAGACGCGCCATATCCTCCGCATCGGTGCGGCGCTTGCGGCGGGAAACCCCCTCCTCCACCGGCAGCGGGCGGGCGCGGACCTCGGCGACCCCGGCCAAGCGTCCGGCGGCGTCGGTCCGCAGCCGGCCGTCCACCACCAGCCCGGTGTCGCCGACGGCGACGAAGCGCTCGCCGGCCGGGTCGATCCACAGGCCGGACAGTCCGCCGACCCGGTCGCCGCCAACGATCTCCAGCCCACCCAGGAACCGCAGCGGCCCGACCGCCACCTTCTCCGGCCGGACGCGGTCGAGCGGCACCTCCTTGGCAGTGACAATTTCCGGGTCTCCGGACCGGCCACCGGCCCCGACCATGGCGGCGCAGCCGCCCGACAGGGCCGTCAGCAGCAGGCCCCAGACCAACATCTTTCGCATCGTCATGCGGCCACTCTTGCCAGTGCAACCGAGGGATACAACCTATCTTTCGGCGGGCACCCGCCCGCTCCCATCCGCATGCCCATCCGGGGCCGGCGGATTGCGGAACGACCGTCATGACGCCTCGGACTTAACGGTTAGGCGCGGCGGGTTACTCCCTCAGAACCGGTGGGGCCTGCCGGACAAGCGCTTAGATTGACGAATGTTTTCGACAATGCTTACCTGTGATGACCGAGCCGAGTCCGTTCCCATGCCGATGCTTCCGCGGTCCCAGGCCGCCTACTCTCCTCCGGACCAGCCAGGCGACGGCGTCGCGTCCGGGACGTCCCCGGCCGACCGGCTGACGGCGCGCATCCAGGAGCTGGAAGCCGAGCTTCGGGAACTCCAGCATCGCGCCAAGAACAGCCTGCAGTTGGTGATCAGCCTGCTGAAGCTGCAGGCCGGCCGCATCCGCGACCCCGACGCCCGCGCCGCCTACGAACAAACCATGGTGCGCATCGAAGCGCTGGCAATTCTCTATCGCCAGTTGCACGAGAGCGGTGCCGGCACTCATGTCGACCTCGGCCGCTACGTCACCGCCCTGTGCGAGGCGGTGCGCGAAGGCACGCCGGGCGCCCTGTCCCGCGTGCCGGTGACGGTGGACTCCGACCCGATCCAGATCGGCCTGTACGAGGCGATGCCGCTCGGCCTGATCATCGCGGAGCTGGTGACCAGCTGCCTGCACCATGCCTTCCCCGACGACGGCTGGATCCGCATCACCGTACGCCAGCAGGGCGACAGCGGCCGCGCCCGCCTGACGGTGGAGGACAACGGACGCGCCCTGCCCGCCGGCTTCGACACCACAGCCGAGGACGGCCTGATGCTGGCCGAGGCGCTGGCCGGCCAGCTGGGCGACACGCTGTCCACCGACAGCGACGCCGCCGGCACGACCGCCAGCGTCAGCTTTCCGGTCTGATCCGCAGCCCCTCAGTGGCGGTGCCCGTCGCCGTGATGGTGGCCGTCATGGTGCTCATGCGGGTGCTCCGGTTCGGCGGCAGGGGCCAGCGTTCCGGCGAACCAGCAGCGGATCGCCCGGACCGGATCGGTTTCCGTCGTCGTCACCGGTTCGATGCCGCGGCGTTTCATGTGCGCGACGAATCCGGAGCCGGACGATCCGGTGATGACCACCCGCACCGCGTCGATCGGGTGCGGCCGGCCGTCGCCGCAGAGGTGCAGGACCTCCTCCTCCGCCAGTTCGATCCGGCCGGTCTCGACCGGGTCGCCCCCGGCCTCCGCCTCATAGACCAGGAAGCGGCGGGTGCGGCCGCCATGGGTGGCGATGGTCTCGAAGTCCTTGGTGCCGACAGCGATTTTCATGGCATGCGGTTCCCTCGCGATGGTGCCCGGCGACTGCCCGGTCCTGCCACGGTTCGGCTTGCCGCGCACTGAGGGAGGTCAATCCGCCGAGGTGCCGGGCGCGATACCCGACCGCCAAGCTTGACTTTCAGCACCGATTTTGTACTATATGCTTGCCTGCTCCGCCGGAGAGGCCTGGGCTCGCCATCTTGGGGGCCCTGCACCCGTCATATCGCTTTGCTTGAGGATGTGACATGAGCACCGCCATCACCCTCCGTTCGCCCGATTCCGGCGAATCGCTGTCCCGCTACATCAACGACACGCACCGTTACCCGGTCCTGGCGGCCGAGGACGAGTACATGCTGGCCAAGGCCTGGACCGAGCATGGCGACGTCGATGCGGCGCACAAGCTGGTCACCAGCCATCTCCGTCTCGTCGTCAAGATCGCCGGCGGCTATCGCGGCTACGGCCTGCCGCTGTCCGACCTGATCGCCGAGGGCAATCTCGGCCTGATGACCGCCGTCAAGAAATTCGAGCCGGAACGCGGCTTCCGCCTGTCCACCTACGCGATGTGGTGGATCAAGGCGTCGATCCAGGATTACATCCTGCGGTCCTGGAGCCTCGTGAAGATCGGCACCACCGCCGCGCAGAAGAAGCTGTTCTTCAGCCTGGGCCGCCTGAAGCGGAAGCTGGGCGAATACGGCAGCGGCGACCTGCAGCCCGACAGCGTGACCCGCATCGCCGCCGACCTGTCGGTGCCGGAGGACGACGTCGTCGCCATGAACCGCCGCCTGTCGGCGCCCGTGGCCTCGCTCAACGCCCCGATGAGCGCCGACGGCGATTCGGCCGAATGGCAGGATCTGCTGACCGACGAGCGTCCGTCGGTGGAGGACTCGCTGGTCGAACGCGGTGAGGCCCGCCAACGCAGCGCCCTGCTGCACGAGGCGATGGGCGTGCTGAACGACCGCGAGCGCGACATCCTGACCTGCCGCCGCCTGTCGGACAGCCCGCTGACCCTGGAAGATCTGTCGGTCCGCTACGGCGTCAGCCGCGAGCGCATCCGCCAGATCGAGGAACGCGCCTTCGAGAAGGTCGCCCGCCAAACCCGCGTCCTGGCCGCCGCCGCGGCCTGAGCTGGGCCGTCCAGCGGCACCTTCCCTGTGAATCCCCCAGAGGAGACCGCGATGCCCAGCTATCCCGCCGCCTACCAAGCCAGCAAAGGCTCTGCGCTCGACGTCGACCGCGCGTTCTACGGGCGCATTGGGTCGCAGACCGCGGGGCGGGAGCTGGTGGACCAATTCGTGGTGCCGATCCGCTCCGGCCGCGCCTGGACCGTGCCGGCGGGCCATGTCTTCCGCATCGTCACCGTCGAGGGGCCGCAGGTCGCCGACCTGAACATCTGGAACCGCCACAACCCCCGCGAACGCTTCTGGGCCTCGCGCACGCGGCAGCTCCAGCAGGCGCATGTCAGCAATTTCGACCGGCTGTGGTCGACCCTGCCCTATCTGCGGCCGCTGGCGACCATCACCCACGACACGCTTGCCGATTACGGCATCGACGAGTATGGCGGCCGGGTCCACGACCTGCTGGGCACGCGCTGCGATCCCTACGTCAACCGCATGCTGACGGGTGAGGATTTCCACCACCATTGCCATTCCAACCTGACCCGCGCCGTCGCCCCCTATGGCCTGACGGAGTTCGACGTGCATGACGTGCTGAACGTCTTCCAGGTCACCGGGCTGAACGCCGAGGACAAGTATTTCATGAAGGCCTGCCCGGCCAAGAAGGGCGACTTCCTGGAATTCTTCGCCGAGATCGACCTGCTGTGCGCCCTGTCCACCTGCCCCGGCGGCGACCTCAGCGTGCCGCTGTGGGGACCGGACGCCCGCGACCCGCTGGAGGTCTGCCGCCCGCTGGGCGTCGAGGTCTACCGGCTCGACCCGGCCCTGCTGGCGGGCTGGTCGTCGCCGGAGGTCGCGGCTTATCGCGGCAACCACGGCATGACCCTGCCGACGCCGTCCTGGGAGCGGACGGACCCGGCTTAAGGGAGGAGGCTCGATGCCGACGATCCTGCTGACCGGCTTCGAGCCCTTCGGTGGGGAGGCCGTCAACCCGTCCTGGGAGGCGGTGCGGCAACTCGACGGCTGGGAATGCCGCGGCCACCATATCGCCGCCCGCCTGATGCCCTGCGTCTTCGGCGCGTCGCTCGACGCGCTCGACCGCGCGGTGGCGGAAACCGACCCGGTGGCCCTGCTCGGCGTCGGGCAGGCGCAGAGCCGGGCGGAGCTGTCGCTGGAACGGGTGGCCGTCAACCTGGACGACGCCCGCATCCCCGACACTGCCGGCAACCAGCCGATTGACGCGCCGGTGGTGGCGGGCGGTCCGGCGGCCTATTTCGCCAGCCTGCCGGTGAAGGCCATCGCCGCCGCCCTGCGCGACGCCGGCCTCCCCGCCGGCCTGTCGCACAGCGCCGGCAGCTTCGTCTGCAACCATCTGTTCTACGGCGCCTGCCATCTGCGGGCGGTGCGGCGCCCGACCCTGCGCGTCGGCTTCCTGCACATCCCGCTGGCCCCCGAACAGGCGGTGCGCCACCCGGGTGCCCCGTCGATGGCGGTCGAACAGGTGGTCGCCGGCCTGCGCATCGCGGTTGAAACCATCCTGACGACGGCAGAGGACCGATTTGAGGTGGCGGGCACGCTGGAGTAGGACGCTGGGGAGTAGCGCCCCCTACTCCACCTCGGTCAGCAGCCAGTCCTTGAAGCGGCGGACGCGGCGCGCCCGCTCCGCACCCGGCGCGTGGGCGATCAGGTAGCAGCCGCGCGGGCGCAGGGTCTCGGGCATCGGCTGGACCAACCGGCCCGACGCCACGTCGTCGCCCACCAGGAAGACCGGCAGCAGTGCCACCCCCATGCCGGCCGACGCCGCTTCGATGATCATGAAGAAATGCTCGAAGGCCAGCGAAAGCGCCGCATCATGCAGGGTCAGTCCGAAGGCGGAGAGATAGACGCGCCAGGAATCTGGCCGGGTGGTGTGCTGCAGCAGCCGGTGATGCGCCAGATCGGCCGGACGGCGCAGCGGCGGCCCCTGCTCCAGCAGCGACGGCGCGCAGAAGACGCCCATCGTCTCCGGCATCAGCGTCGCCATCTCCGCCCCCGGCCAATCCTCCACGCCATAGCGGATGGCGACGTCGATCCGCTCCTTGGCGAAATCGACGCGATGCTCGCCGATGCCGACCTCGACCTGTATGTCGGGATTTTCAGCCTGGAAGCGCTTCAGCCGCGGGATCAGCCAGCGCTGGGTCAGGGTCGGCAGTGCGCTGACCCGCAGAACCCCGCCGTCCTGCGCGCGGGCCGCCCGCGCCGCCGCCGCGATGCGGTCGAGCGCCGCCGACGCTTCGCCATAGAAGGCGGCCCCGGTCGGCGTCAATTCGATGCCCCGGCCGACGCGGCGGATCAGCTCCACGCCCAGATCGGCCTGAAGGGTCTGCATCATGCGGCTGACGGCGCCCTGGGTCACCGCCAGTTCGTCGGCCGCCCTGGTGAAGCTGAGATGGCGGGCCACCGCGACGAAGCTGCGGACGGCGTTGAGCGACGGCAGGACGCGGTCTGGCATGGGGCGAACCGACTCATGAGTTGAACTCATAAATCTCCGCCCGAGAACTCGTTTGTCAAGTCCGGAGGGATCGGGTCTGCTGGGGACACCAACAGCCAAGTGCCAACCGGTCCCAAAAGGTCATGACCCTATGACGACGCTGACGCCCTTCCACATCGCTTTCCCGGTCGACGATCTGGCCGCCGCCCGCCATTTCTACGGCACCGTGCTCGGTTGCCCGGAGGGGCGCAGCAGCGACGAGTGGATCGACTTCGACCTGTTCGGACATCAGATCGTCGCACATCTGAAGCCGCGCGATCCCAATGCCGCCCCGGCCCACCGCAATCCGGTGGACGGCCACGACGTGCCGGTGCCGCATTTCGGCGTCGTGCTGCAGCCCGCCGATTGGGATGCGCTGGCCGGGAAACTGAAGGCCGCCGGCGTGAAGTTCGTGATCGAGCCCTACACCCGCTTCAAGGGGCAGGTGGGCGAACAGTCCACCATGTTCTTCCTCGACCCCGCCGGCAACGCCCTGGAGTTCAAGGCCTTCGCCGACATGTCGCAGCTGTTCGCCAAATAAGCGGAAAAGCAGACGGAAGACGCAAACGGGAAGAACCCTCCCCCGGGATGGCGAGGGAGGGTCAGGTGAGCGCAATGGACAGGCGGGTTACTGGTTCGCCGCAGCCGCGACCGCGCCGGCCCCGGCCAGCTCGCCGCCGATGCCGTTGTTCAGCGCCCAGATGGCGGCCTGGGTGCGGTTCGACGCGTTGATCTTGCGCAGAAGGCTCTTCAGGTGAACCTTCACGGTGGCTTCCGTGATGTTCAGGTGGTTGGCGATCATCTTGTTGCTGTCGCCGTTCAGCAGGCAGCGCAGGATCTGCACTTCGCGCTGGGACAGGCCCTTGCGCGACACCGGCATCTCGGTGCCGTTGCCGTTGACGCGGCCGGAGATGAGCAGGGCCGCCAGATGGGTCGGGAACACCTTCTCGCCCATCATCACCAGCTTCAGCGACTGGGCGAGCGCGTCGGACGACAGATCCTTCATCAGATAGCCGTCGGCGCCGGCCTCCAGCGCGTTGGCGAGGCGGCGGGTGCAGAGGTCGCTGGTCAGGATGACCATGCGGGTGTCCGGCAGCAAGGCGCGCAGGCGGCGCATCCCTTCCGCTTCCTCGTCGCCGCCATTCTGCAGGTCGAGGAGAAGGAGCTGCGGCTTCAGGCCGTTTTCGACCGAACCCAGCGCCTCGCGCAGATTTCCCGCCTCCGCAAGGATCTGGAAGGGCGAATCGTCAAGGAGGCGCTTCAGCCCCTCGCGAAACAGCTTGTTCGAGTCGATAAGAAAAGCGCGCACTGTGTCCATTGTCCGCTCCCGCAATTTTGAACCGAGCATCATCGGGTGATGGCCGACGGTTGGGCCGGTGGTGGCCGCTGCACGAAGGAAGATCCCGACGCATTGGCGACTGGCCGATTACCCCTCGACAGCTTCGGCAGGCCGTTATTTAGGGGGAGGTTACCCCCGTGTCGCGTCCTACGGTACCACTCTCCTGAGTTAAAAGAAGAACGCATTGGGCATATGCGCAAAGCCTCCCCAAGATTTCCGGATCCAAAGATATCACAGCAGCGAACATTGCAGTGCTCGAAGGCGTTAACTGTTTTGTTAACCACCACTTATTTGCGTATAGTTGCGCCTCATAAGCGAGCTGTGCCGCATTTTTCTCACACGAAGTTGAAGTCACGGCCCCTGCGGTGGTGATGCCAACAGATAACCCGAATGGAGACCCGCACCATTCGATATAGGGAACAACCCGGCCATGGTCGTACGGCTTGACCGGGACCGGCCGCGCATGCGCTTTTCATGCTGCCGCCCCGATGGCGGGGATGGGCCGAAGACGATGTTGAGCAAGATCGAGACTGGAATGGGCTGGCAGATCATCGCCGCCGCAGTGGCGGGTTATCTGGCGCTGCTGGGGCGAAGCGCCTGGAAGCAGGGGGAGTTCCGCCAGTTCCTGCGCAGCCTCGCCATCGTCGCCGTCCTCTGCGCCCTGCTGGCCGGTACGGTCGCGGTGGCGATGATGCTGGACCGGACGTAGAAGCGCACGGCGCTCCTTGTGGGCACATACGAACCCGCACAAACGAAAAGGGCGCCGGCGGTCTCCCGCCAGCGCCCCTTGTTCTCCGCCCGCAGCCGGATCAGCTGAGCGGGATCGCCACGAAGCGCAGGTCGCCCTTGCGGTCGACCAGGAGCAGGACGGACTTCTTGCTCTGCTCCTTGGCCTTCTGGACCTTGGCGGTGACGTCCTCCGGCTTGCGGACCTCTTCCTGCCCGACTTCCAGGATGACGTCGCCGGCGCGCAGGCCCTTCTCCGCGGCGGTGGAGTTGCCGGCCACCTCGGTGACGACCACGCCCTTCAGGTCGGGCTTGATCTCGAACTGCTGGCGCAGTTCCGGGGTGATGCCGGTCAGCTTCATGCCGAGCGATTCGGTCGGCTTCTGGGCCGGGGCCTTGTCCTTCGGCTGCTGCTTCTCGTCCGGATTGGCGGCGAGCAGACCCTGCTCTTCCGCGGCTTCCAGTTCGCCGACCTTGACCTGCATGGTCTGGGCCTTGCCCTTGCGCCAGACCTCGACCGGGACAGCCCGGTCGATGGAGGTTTCGGCGACGACGCGCGGCAGGCGCCGCATCTCGTCGATTTCCTTGCCGTCGAACTTCGTCACCACGTCGCCGGCCTGGATGCCGGCCTTGGCGGCCGGGCCGTCCGGGGTGACGGAGGCGACCAGCGCGCCCTTGTGGCCGGGCAGGCCAAGGCTCTCGGCGATCTCCGGCGTGACCGCCTGGATGCGCACGCCCAGCCAGCCGCGGCGGGTCTTGCCGTATTCCTTCAGCTGCGCCACCACCTGCTTGGCCAGGTTGGACGGGATGGCGAAGCCGATGCCGACCGACCCGCCCGACGGCGAGAAGATGGCGGTGTTGATGCCGATGACCTCGCCGTTCAGGTTGAACATCGGGCCGCCGGAATTGCCGCGGTTGATCGACGCGTCGGTCTGCAGGAAGTCGTCATAGGGACCGGCGTCGATGTTGCGCTGGCGCGCCGAGATGATGCCGGCGGTGACCGAACCGCCCAGGCCGAACGGGTTGCCGATCGCCAGCACCCAGTCGCCGACGCGCATGGCGTCGCTGTCGCCGAAGGGCACGGCGACCAGCGGATGGCTGGTCTTGATCTTCAGGAGCGCAAGATCGGTCTTGCTGTCCTTGCCGACCAACTCCGCCTTGATGTTGGTATCGTCCTGCAGGATGACCGTGATCTCGTCGGCGTCCTGAACGACGTGGTTGTTGGTGACCACATAGCCGTTCTTGGCGTCGATGACGAAGCCGGAACCCAGCGAGGTCGCCTTGCGCTGCGGCTGGTCCTGCTGCTGCTGACGGTCGAAGAAGTCCCGGAAGAAATCCTCGAAGGGCGAGCCCGGCGGGAATTGCGGGATCTCCGGCCGCGGCCCCTGCGGACGCTGCGGCGCGCTCTGGCTGGTGGAGATGTTGACGACCGCCGGCAGCAGCTTTTCCGCCAGATCGGCGAAGCTGCCGGGCGCGTTGCGGTTGGGCGTCGCCGCCTGGGCCTGGGCCGGTGCGGCACCGGCGAAGGCGCCGATGACGGCGCCGCCGCCGATGACCGACGTCATGCCCCAGACGATGGCGGCGACCAGCGGCCGGACGCCCGCCTTACGCGGCCGGGCCCCGGCCACGGCACCCCGCGCGGCGGGTTCGAATTTGGGTATGCGAATCAACGTGGTCTCCCTACCAGACGTCCGGCCGGTTCCATGGACGGGAGCGGCCGCCCAGTTCTGGGCCATATATGTGTTGGTCCAAGAGTATGGCCGCAAGATGGCCTGCCGGTCCAGTCGGCACCAGCGGAAATCACAGGCCCGCCGATTTCTTCCCACAGCTGCCGCGCGCCTTGGGCCCGGCAAAGCAACGGCCGGATCGGGGGAAACCCCGATCCGGCCGCTTGCCGTTCGTATGCGGGCCTTCGGCCTTACTGCGCCGGAGCGGCGGCAGCGGCAGGCGGAGCCGCCTGGGGAGCGGCCTGGGGAGCCGCTTGCGCGGCGGCCGGAGGGCCTCCCGCCTGCGGGCCCGGGCCGCTGAAGTAGCGGAAGAACTCGCCGTTCGGCGACAGCACCATCGTGGTGTCGTTGCCGTTCAGCGACTTCCGGTACGCCTCCAGCGAGCGGTAGAAGCCGTAGAATCCGGGATCCTGCGACGTCGCCTCGGCGATCAGCTTCAACGCGCTGTTGTCGCCTTCGCCCCGCAGGATCTGCGCGTCGCGCTGGGCCTCGGCGATGATCACCGTGCGTTCGCGTTCGGCGCGCGACTTGATCTGCTGCGACTGCTCCTGGCCCTGGGCTCGCGCCTCGGACGCCTCGCGTTCGCGCTCGGACCGCATGCGGGCGAAGATCGACTGGCTGGTCTCCTCCGGCAGGTCGGCGCGGCGGATGCGCACGTCGACGATCTCGATGCCGAAGCGCTTGGCCTCGTCGTTCACCTGCCCCTTGATGTCGGTCATGATGCGGGCACGCTCGTCCGACAGGACGGCCAGCACCGTGACGTTGCCGAGCACGCGGCGCAGCGCCGAGTTGACGATGGAGTTCAGGCGGGTTTCGGCCACCGCCTCGGTCCCGGCGGTCTGGTAGAAGCGCAGCGGGTCCTGGATGCGGTAGCGGGCGAAGGCGTCGACGTCCAGGCGCTTCTGGTCGGCCAGGATCACCTGCTCCACCGGCGGATCGAGATCGAGCACGCGGCGGTCGAGAAGACGGACTTCCTGGATGAAGGGGATCTTGGCCTGCAGGCCCGGCTCCTGGATCACCCGGCGCGGTTCGCCGAACTGCAGGATCAGCGCCTGCTGGGCCTCGTTGACGGTGAACAGGGACGACGAGGCGATGATGCCGAGGGCGACGATGCCGATGCCGGCGATGGCGAGGGTGCGGTTCATGATGCGATCCTCCTCACTGGCCGGACATCAGCGGGTTCTGCGGCAGCGACGACAGCGGCTGGGGCTGCGTCTGCGTGCCGGGCCGCGGCCCGCCCTGGTTGCCGCCGGAATTGGCCGGCGGAGCCTGGCGCGGCGCCTGCTGCGGGGCCGGGGTGGCGTTCGGGGCCAGCTGGTTCAGCGGCAGGTACGGCACGACGTTCTGCGCCGACCCGTCCACGATGATCTTGTTCCGGCCGCGGAAGATCTCCTCCATCGTCTCCAGATACATGCGCCGGGCGGTGACGTCCTTGTTCAGCGCATAGGCCTCGTACACCTTGCGGAAGCGGTCGGCGTCACCCTGCGCCAGGCTGACCACCTGCTCGCGATAGGCCGACGCCTCCTGCACCAGACGTTCCGCCTCGCCGCGGGCGCGCGGGATGATGTCGTTGCGGTAGGCTTCCGCCTCGTTGCGGGCGCGTTCGCGGTCGGCGCGGGCGCGCTGCACGTCGTTGAAGGCGTCGATGACCGGCTGCGGCGGATCGGCCTTCTGCAACTGGACCTGGGTGATCTCGATGCCCGACTGGTATTCGTCCAGCATGGCCTGGAGCAGCTGGCGGGTCGAGGTTTCGATCTGCTGGCGTGCCTCGGTCAGGGCGGGCTGCAGGTCGGTGCGGCCGATGACCTCGCGCATCGCACTCTCGGCGGCCTTCTTCACCGTCGATTCCGGATCGCGGATCTTGAACAGGTAGTTGCCGGCATCCTTGATGACCCAGAACACCGTGAAATCGATGTCGACGATGTTCTCGTCGCCGGTCAGCATCAGCGATTCGTCCGGCACGTCGCGGTCGTTGCGGCCGCCGCCGGCCGAGGAGCGGTAGCCGACCTCGATCCGGTTGACGCGCGTCACCTTCGGCAGCAGCACCGTCTCGATCGGTGACGGCAGGCGATACCGCAGGCCGGGCTGTTCGGTGCGCGTCCATTCGCCGAACCGCAGGACCACGCCCTGCTCGTCCGCCTCGACGCGGTAGATGCCGCTGGCGAGCCAGATCAGCGCAAGCACGCCCACGACCAGGGCCACGCCCCGCCCGCTGCCGAAGCCGCCGGGCATGGCGCGGCGCAGGCGGTCCTGGCTCCGGCGCAGGAGATCCTCAAGGTCGGGAGGCTGCGGGCCGCCGCCGCCGCCGCCATTTCCTCCGCCCTGGGGACGGCCCCACGGGTTGCCCGGGCCGTTGTTGCCCGGCGGGGGACCCCAGGGACCGCCGCCGCCGCCGCCCCCACCTTGATTGTTCCACGGCATCCGAGTGAGTCCCCCTTACTTTGCGATTCGTCCCATGATGTGAAAGCGCAACGGCATGACCCCGCGCCTCCCTTTACCGATGTCCTCCGTCGGTCCTATAGTCCCCCATACCCTTCGGCAAGGATTCCACCAACGGATATCCGCCAATATCGGGAAGATAGCGGAGTTTTCAACCATGGCGCAGATCAGCGAAGCTCAAGTCATGCAGGCGCTGAAGACCGTCGTCGACCCGGACCGGGGTGGCGACATCGTCAGCTTGGGCATGTTGTCGGGCCTCGTGGTGCGTGACGGCCATGTCGCCTTCTCCATCGAGGTCGACCCCAAGCGCGGCGCCCAGGCGGAGCCGCTGCGCCACGCCGCCGAGAAGGCTGTGGACGCCCTGCCCGGCGTCCTGTCGGTCACCGCCGTGCTGACCGCCCACCGGGCAGCTCCCCAGGCCGCACCGCAGCAAGGCCATTCGCATGGCGGGCATTCGCACGGGCATTCCCATGGCGCCGCACCGCAGGGCGACCCGCAGAAGCCGCTGGTCCCCGGCGTGAAGGCCATCGTCGCCGTGGCCTCGGGCAAGGGCGGCGTCGGCAAATCGACCACCTCGGCCAACCTCGCGCTGGCGCTGGCCGCCAACGGGCTGAAGGTCGGGTTGCTCGACGCCGACATCTACGGCCCGTCGATGCCGCGCATGATGGGGATCGCCGGCCGCCCCAACAGCCCCGACGGCAAGCGCCTGGAGCCGATGGAGAATTACGGCGTCAAGGTCATGTCCATGGGCTTCCTGGTGGCCGAGGATACCCCGATGATCTGGCGCGGGCCGATGGTGATGAGCGCGCTGCAGCAGATGCTGCGCGACGTCAACTGGGGCACGCTCGACATCCTGGTGGTGGACATGCCGCCGGGCACCGGCGACGCCCAGCTGACCATGGCCCAGCAGGTGCCGCTGGCCGGCGCGGTGATCGTCTCCACCCCGCAGGACATCGCGTTGCTGGACGCCCGCAAGGGGCTGAACATGTTCCGCCGCGTCGATGTGCCGGTGTTGGGCATCATCGAGAACATGAGCTATTTCTGCTGCCCCAACTGCGGCCACCGCACCGACATCTTCAGCCACGGCGGCGCCCGCAAGGAAGCCGACACCCTGGGCATGGAGTTCCTGGGCGAGATCCCGCTGCACCTGTCGATCCGCGAGACCTCCGACCAGGGCCAGCCGATCGTGGTGTCGCAGCCGGAGTCCGAGCACGCCAAGTCCTACCGCCGCATCGCCACCCGCCTGTGGGAAAAGATCGGCGGCGGCACCGGTGGGCGCGCCGCCCCGCGCATCGTGGTGCAGTGAGGGGAGTGGGGGGCCCGTCCCGCTGATTGAATGGCGGCCGAGGGGGCTTGGTTGTGGAGAGGACTCCACTGTCGCCGCGCCCCCGACGCCATGCCCGACGCCCCTAAGGTTCCGGTGAGCCGGCCGTCCATGCACGACCGGCTTGCCCGCCCAATCGCTGCTGCCGTCGCCGCCCCGCCTGGAATGGTGATCCGACGCACCGCGCGGGACCGTGCGTGCGCTCCGAAGACGTGAGCGAAGACGCCACCGTAAAATTCGATGTCTCCAAAGACGGTTTTCCGTATACCGGAGAAATCGCCCAACGACGGATTCTTTAAAGCCACGCCCAACCTTAAAAGCTCAGCACTCTGACATAAAAATGAAAAATGCAAATTATCATGCATTTTTAAGTCTCAAATTTTTAAGAATGTAGAGTCATTTGTCTGTACGGAAAGCATAATTTCTTTTACTCTCATTTCCGCTCAAAGTATGACCATTAAGAATCGTTTTCCGGATTCTATGGTGCATTTTATTGACCAACACAGAAAAGCCGGCTTTTACTTTCATTCATTATCCATATGAAAAATGCCGGGAACAAACCCTTCCGCAAGGAAATCCCATGCCATGGATTCATTCAATCCTCAATCAAGCACCGGAAATCGCGTTATTTCTTTCCCTGGCGGGCGGCTACTGGATCGGCAAGGTCCAATTCAGTAAATTTCAGCTTGGCGGAGTTGCCGGTTCTCTGTTGGTCGCCGTAGCGATCAGCCAAATCGGCGTTTCGATCGACAATGGGGTCAAATCGATCCTGTTTGCCTTATTCATTTATGCGGTCGGCTTCGAAAGCGGCCCGAAGTTCTTTCAATCGCTCGGCCGGAAGTCGATCCGCGAAATCGTCCTGGCGGCGGTTCTGGCGGTCAGCGGCTTGATCACAGTCATCGTTATGGCCCGCCTGACGGGTCTCGACAAAGGCCTGGCCGCGGGCATCGCATCCGGTGGGTTGACCCAGTCGGCCATCATCGGCACCGCCGGCTCGGCCATCGGCAAACTCGGGTTGCCCGCGGAAGAGGTGCAGCGCCTCCAAAGCAACGTCGCGGTCGGCTATGCCGTCACCTACATCTTCGGATCGTTCGGCCCCATTCTGGTTTGCGTCAATCTGCTGCCCTGGCTGATGAAGCGCGGCATCCGCGACGACGCCATCAAGGCGGAAACGGCGATGCTGGCCGGCGCCCATCTTCTGGGTCATGGCGAGGAGTACGCGATGCCGGCCCTGGTCGGCCGTCTCTATCAGATCGAACAGGCGGCGGGGCGAACCGTGGCGGAGATCGAGGCGGCCTCCGCCGACGGCCCGGTCAGCGTCGAACGCGTGAAGCGGAAGAACACGCTGATCGGCTTGCAGCCGGATCTGCGTCTGCAAGCCGGGGACATCGTTCTGCTGGTGGGAAGGCGTGCCGGGGTGGTCGATCTCGCCGGCACTCTCGGCACGGAGCTTCAGTCCTCGCAGGGCATGGATCTGATCATGCTGGAGCGGGACGTTGCCGTCACCAACCCGGCCTACATCCACCGCACCGTCGCGGAGATCCGCAGGAAAGCGGCGGACATCCACTATCACGGCGTCTATGTGACCGGCGTGAAGCGGAGCGGCATGCCGCTGACGCTCGCTCCCGATACCGTGATCGAAGCCGGCGACGTCGCCACGCTCTACGGCACCGCGGAGGATGTGCAGCGCGTCGCGAAGGCCGTGGGAACCGACATCATCCCAAGCGACAAGACGGACTTCGTCTACCACGGCCTGGGGCTGGCGCTCGGCCTGCTCGTCGGATTGGCCGTGATCCGCTTCGGCGACATTCCGCTGACGCTGGGCAGCGGCGGCGGCGCCCTGTTGGCCGGGCTGCTGTTCGGCTGGTATCGCACCCGCAACCTCACCATCGGCAACATGCCCACGCCGGCCTCCACGCTGCTGCGCGACCTGGGACTTGCCGGCTTCGTCGCCGTGGTCGGCCTGCAATCCGGCCGGCAGGCGGTGAGCACGGTCGCCGAGAGCGGCTTGAGCATCTTCCTGGTCGGCATGGTGGTGAAGCTCGTTCCGTTGATCGTCACCCTGCTCGTCGGCCGCTACCTGCTGCGCTACGACAATGTGGCCGTCTTCGCCGGCGCGCTTTCCGGAGCGCGAAGCGCCAACCCGGCCTTCGGCGAGGTGCTCAACAAGGCCGGCAACTCGATCCCGACCGTCCCTTTCGCCATCACCTATGCGCTGGCGAACGTCTTCCTGACCCTGCTGGGCCCGCTGGTCGTGGCCTTCGTGTAATCCGGACGAGGAGATTCCATCATGGATCCGATCAATTACAGCCGCTACGAGAAGCTCAGCCCCTTCGAACTGAAGGATGAACTGATCAAGCTCGCGTCCGGCCGCGAGAACCGGCTGATGCTGAATGCGGGCCGCGGCAATCCGAATTTCCTGGCGACGCTGCCGCGCAGGGCTTTCTTCCGGTTGGGCGTGATCGCGACCCATAAGCAGAATGTCTGCGACCAGGAGATCGCCGGCATGCCGGAGGAGAGGAAGGCCATGCTCGACCGCCGCTACGGTTCACTGGTGCCGGATGTGCGCAGCCTGCGCTTCATCGACCGGCTGGTCGCCGACAGCCGCACCGTGGCGCTGAATCATACCGCCGGCCTGTCCACGCCGCAGCAGGTGCAGATGGTGCTGTTCTCCCTGTTCGCCCTGATGGACGAACAGGACGGCTACAAGGCCGAACTGAAGAAGGTGATCCGCCGGCGCGAAGCCGCATTGTACCGCGAACTCGGCATGCCGACGCAGTCGGATCCGAACGAAGTCGCCTACTACACGCTGCTCGACCTGGAAAACATCGCCCTGAAGCTGTACGGCCCCGATTATGCGGCCTGGGTGAAGGCGACCTACAAGCCGAACGATCTGCTGTTTCGGATCGCGGCGGAAACCGGCATCGTCCTGCTGCCGGGCAAGGGGTTCGGCACCCAGCAGCCGGCCGCCCGCGCGTCGCTGGCCAATCTGAACGAATACGAATACGCCGCGATCGGACGCTCCCTGCGCAAAATGGCCGACCAGTTCCACGAGGACTTCAAAAGGCAGCAACCCAAGGGCAAGTGACGCCCCGCAGGACGATCCCCCGCGGGGAGGGTAGCCTCGGCCGCCCCCCGCAGGAGCCGGACCGGCGCCCCTTACCCGTACCGCCGCAGCGCCTCCACCGTCAGCCCCAGGCCGACGGAGCCGAAGATGTTGCCTTCCACCACCCGCGCGTCCGGCGCCTCGGCCAGGATCGCGGCGCGCACCTGCGGCAGCAGGGTGGAGCCGCCGGTCAGGAACACCGCGTCGATGCGGTCGGCGGTCACCCCGGCATCAGCCAGGCAGTCGCGGATGCGCGAGCCGATGCGGGCGGCGAGCGAGCCGGTGGCGCGGTTCAGCGCCTCCCGGTCCACCGCCAGGGCGAGGTCGCCATCGCCCCAATCCAGCGCCAGATCCGCCGCCTCCCGGTCGGACAGGGCGATCTTGGTGCGCTCGACCGCCATCGCCAGCGCATGGCCCTGCCGGTGCTCCACCACGCCGATCAGGCGCTCGATCTTTTCGGGCTCGGCGGAATCGCGCTGCAGGCGCTCCAGTTCGGCCATCGCCTTGGCGGTGTAGAGGAAGTTGATCTTCGACCAGGTCGCCAGATCGAAATAGATGCTGCGCGGAGCCAGCAGCCCGGCGCGCTTCATGGCGCTGCCCAGCCCAAGCTCCGGCATCGCGGTGGCGAGGCTGAGGTCGCGGTCGAAGTCGGTGCCGCCGACGCGGATGCCGTCGTTGGCCAGGATGTCGCCGGCCCGGTCGGCCTTGCCGCGCCGCTCCGGCCCGATGCGCACGACCGAGAAGTCCGACGTGCCGCCGCCGATGTCGGCGATCAGCGCCAGTTCCTCCCCCGCCACCTGCTGCTCGTAATCGAGCGCGGCGGCGATGGGTTCGAACTGGAAGGAGACGTTGCGGAAACCGGCGGCCTGCGCGATCTGACCCAGCGTTTCCTCCGCCGCGGCGTCGCCGGCCGGGTCGCCGTCGACGAAATGGACGGGACGACCGACCACCACATCGCCCAGTTCGCCCCCCAGCGCCTGTTCGGCCCGCACCTTCACCAGGTCGAGGAAGGTGCCGATCACCGCGCGGAAGCTGATGCGGCCCTTGCGGAGCGCCGTGTCGGCGTCGATCAGGTCGGTGCCGAGCATCGACTTGATGGAGCGCATCAGCCGCCCTTCCACCCCCGACACATAGGCGTCGATGGCCTCCTGACCGATGGTGGTCCGGTCATGCTCGAAATCGAAGAACACCGCCGTCGGCAGGGTGGTGCGCGCGCCGTCCAGCGCCAGAAGCCGGAAGCCGCCGGCGTCCTGCACGCCCAGCGTCGTGTTCGAGGTGCCGAAATCGAGTCCGCACGCCGTCATGTCCCGCCTCCTGCCCGGATGACCGCTGCGGCCACCCGCCGCACCGGAAAAGGGGCGAGCGTATAACGGCTCCCGGCCATCGGATCAAGGCCGCAAAATCAGGGGCCGCAAGATCAGGGCGGGCCGGATCAAGCGCGCTGCCGGGCCATCGGATGCGGCGTCACCAGACGTGCCGCGTCCGACCGTTGCCCAGCGGCCGGCTGGCCAGCACCACCGGCAGCAGGAACAGGGTCAGGTTGGTCCAGGAGAAGGGGCGGCGCGGCGGCTTCGGTTCGATCCAGCCGCCGCTGGCGCCCTGATATTCCGGCATCGCGGTCATCACGCCGCCCGACGTGGCGGGAGCGGAGCGGTTCTGGAACATGTCCCGCTCGATGGTGTGGGCGAGCGCCCGCTCGGTCAGCTGCGGGGCCATGGCGTTGCCGACCGCGGCGATGCGCGCCTCGGTGCCGACGAACTGCTCGCGCTGGGGGTTGCGGGCCAGCGACAGGATGGCGGCGGCGACCTCCTCCGGCGGGTGGATCGGGTTCAGCGGCTTGACCGCCCGGCCGGTATAGTTGGCGGCATGCTGCCACAGCGGCGTGTCGATGGAAGCCGGCATGACCATGCAGACATGGATTGCGGGCTCGTCCACCAACTCCTGCCGCAGCGATTCGGAAAAGCCGCGCACGGCGAACTTCGCCGCGGTGTAGGGCGTGGCATAGCGCTGGCCGATGTTGGACACCATCGACGCGGTATTGATGATGATGCCTTCCCCGCGGTCGAGGAAATGGGGCAGCACGGCGCGGCAGCCATGGACGGTGCCGAAGAAATCGGTGCGCACCACCTGCTCGAACACCTCGTCGGGGATGTCTTCGAACCGGCCGAAGGCGATGACGCCGGCATTGTTCACCCAGATGTCGATGCCGCCGAAGGCCTCGACGGCGCGGTCGGCCAGATGCTGCATGGCGCGCTGGTCGGTGACGTCGGTCGGCACCACCATCGCCCGGCCGCCGGCCTCCACGCATTCCTCCGCCACCTCGTGCAAGGCGGCCATCCGGCGGGCCGCCAGGATCACCGCGGCGCCTTGGCGCGCAAACTCCAGCGCGGTCGCCCGCCCGATGCCGCTGGACGCGCCCGTGATGACCACCACCTTGTCGTCAAGACGCTTCGCCATGACCGCAATCCTTTCGTCGAAATCCCGTCGTTGGGCCGTACAACAGCGCGGCTTGAGGAAAATCTCGGCTGCCGCTCCGGATCCGCCGTCGGTGGTTGCGGCGGATGCGACCGATCGGCCAGCGGTCTGGAGAAGCGGGCGCGAACCGGCTACAGTCGCAGGCGGAGTAAGGATTTCGTCCTCAACGATCGTGGAGCGGGCGCGGTGCCGGCGAGAGAGCTTGACGTGAAGGGGCTGCATTGCCCGTTGCCCATCCTGCGCACCCGGGCTCTGCTCGACCGCATGGAACCGGGGGAGGAACTGGTGGTCCATGCGACCGACCCGGCCTCCGTCATCGATTTCAAGCATTTCTGCAACACGACCGACAACGCGCTGCTGTCGCACGAGACCCAGCCGGACGAGGTCCACAAGACCGTCTTCGTCTACCGCATCCGCCGGGGCGGCTGAGGCATCCGTTCTTCCCCTCCCCGCCGCTCCGCGAAAGGTTCCACCCCGATGCCGCTTCCCCCCGCCTCCCCGCCGCCCCTGCGTCCCGGCGCCGTGATCCACGGTCCCGGTTCGTACGGGGTCGACGCGCTGCTGGACGGCTTCACGGCGGAGTTGAAGCGGCGCGGCTTCCGCGTCGGCGGGCTGGTGCAGCGCAACCACGGACCGGGCGACGACTGCGCGGAACGGATGGAGCTGGTCGACGTCGCGACCGGCCGCGCCTATGACATCACCCAGAGGCTGGGCCGGGAATCGCAATCCTGCCGCGTCGACCCGACCGGCGTGGCGGAGGCGAGCCAGGCCATCCGCGATGCCGTCGCCGCGAACGTCGACCTGCTGGTGGTCAACAAGTTCGCCGGGCTGGAATCGCATGGCGACGGCCTGTCGGACGAGATGCTGACGGCCATCGCGGAAGGCATCCCGCTGCTGACCAGCGTCGGCAGCCGCTATCTCAACGAATGGCAGACCGCCACCGGCGGCTTCTGCGACCTGTTGTCGCCGACCGCCGACGCGCTGTGGCGCTGGTGGGGGCCGCAGCGGATGTACCCGGATCTGGTGCAGGGCGTCGCCGATGCCGAGGTCCGCCGCGTCGTCACCGGCGACAAGTGGGTCCTGGTGGAAACCGCCGAAGGGCTCGGCGTCGCCGCCCGGCAGGCGCCCGCGGCTGACGACGCCCCAGGGCGCTGGGCCGGCCGGTCCTTGCGCGATCTGGCCGCCATGGCCGCGCAGTCCTGGGATCCGCTGGAGATGGCAGTGGGGGTCGCGGCGCTGAACGCCCACTACAACCGTCCCGATGTGGCCGGAATCCCCGGCAACGGGCTGGACCTGTTCGCTTCGGTGGAGGGACGCGTCGTGGTGGTCGGCGGTTTCCCGCAGGTCGCCCGCCGCATGCCGCGCGCCCAGGTGATCGACATGACCCCGCAGGAGGGCGAGCATCCGGAGGCCGCCTGCGACTGGCTTCTGCCGGGCGCGGAGGCGGTGGCCGTCACCGCGTCGGCCTTCGCCAACCGAACCCTGCCCCGCCTGCTGCGGGTGTCGGCCGGGGCGCGGGTGGCGATGATCGGCCCCGGCACGCCGCTGACCCCGCGCCTGTTCGACTACGGCGTCGACGTGCTGGCCGGCTTCGTCGCCACCGACCGCGAGGCGGTGGTCCGCACCATCGTCGGCGGTGGCGGCTCGCGCGATTTTCATCCCCATGGCCGGATGGTCACGCTGCACCGGCCACCCCACTCTTAACAGAACAAGAAAACCGGAGGAGTAGAGACCCCATGGCCGATCTGGACCACCAGACCCGCATCGAACTGGAAGCTGCGGCTTTCCGCGGTCTGGTCGAACATCTGCGCAAGCGCACCGACGTGCAGAACATCGACCTGATGAACCTCGCCGGCTTCTGCCGCAACTGCCTGTCCAAATGGTATGCGGCGGCGGCCAAGGAGCGCGGCGTCGCGTTGTCCGACGAGGACGCCCGCATCGCCGTCTATGGCATGCCCTATTCCGAATGGAAGCAGAAGCACCAGAAGGACGCCACCCCCGAACAGCAGCAGAAGTTCGAGGACACCAAGCCGCTGCACGCGGAGATCAGCGGGCACCGGTAAGGCGCGGCGGCAGGGAGGCGCCCCCTCCCTTCTCGGAACTTGAAACCCGGGACGGGAGGGGAGGCCGGTTCAGGCGCTGATCGAAAAGGGCTGCACCACCGCCTGGAAATCCGCCATCGCCTCGCAGGCGTCGGAATGCGCGGCAAGCGCCGGGCAGCGGTTGCGGTCGAAGACGGCGGCATGCGCTTCACCGACGAAGCGCAGGGCACAGCCGGCGGCGATGTCGGCGTGGCCGATCCGCTCACCGAACCACCAGGGCCCCGCTGCGGCGGCACGGTCGGCCTCCAGAACGTCGAGGACGGCGCCGATCTGGCCGGTGCAGCGCTCCACCCACACATCCGACCGTTCCTTGTGCAGGACCCGTTCATAGACGAGGCTGACCGCCTTGTCCGCCAGCCCGGTCGACAGCGCGCAGAGCTTCAGCGCCCGGCGCCGCTCCGCACCCTGGCGGGCGATCAGCGCCCGGTCCGGTCCGGCGGCCTCGTCGAGATGGTCGAGGATGGCGCCGCTCTCGATCAGCACCTCCCCGTCGTCCAGCACCAGCGTCGGCACCCGTTTCAGCGGGTTGAAACGCGCAAGCTCCGCCCCGTCGGAGAAGACCGACCAGGGCCGGTGGTCGTAGGCCATCCCGTAGAGCCGCAGAGCGACGGCGACGCGGCGGACGAAAGGCGAGTCATACTGTCCGATCAGGATCATCGACGATTCCCCAGGGTGATGCTGGACCACGCCACATATCCTAAACCGGATCGTTCCCGCAGACGCATTCTGATGGCGCGGTTCAGTCCCGCGCCACGATGGGGGTCAGCTTGTAACGGGCGGCGATGCTCTCCAGCCGGCCGTCGGCCTTGATGGCGGCGACGAAGACGTTGACCCGCTCCAGCCACGCCGCGTCGCCCGGCGCCACCGCATAGGCATAGGGCGTCGGCTGCACCGGCATGTCCGGCACGACCAGCCGAGCCCAGGGATGGAAGGCCAGCATGCGCTGACCATAGGGATAGTCGGTCAGAAAGGCGTCGGCGCGGCCGGCCTGCACCTCCTCCTCGCGCTCCTGCGGGCGGGTGACGGCGACGATGCGGGCGGCCTTCATCGCGCCGCGGGCGTAGCCGTCCATATAGGTGTCCTTCTGCACCGCCACGACGTTGCCGCTGCGGTCCAGATCCTCCCAGCGGCGGATGGTGTCGTTGGTCTGGGTGGTCACGGCATAGATGCCGCTGCGCAGATAGGGCTGGCTGAAGGCCACGCGCTGGGCCCGCGCCGGAGTGGCGCCGATGGCGAACATGCCGATGTCGCAGCGGTCGGCCAGCAGATCGTCGATGAAGCGGGGAAAGCTGCTTTCCACCACCGCCAGCTGCACGCCGAGATCGTCGGCGAAGGCCTGTGCCAGTTCGGCGTCCAGCCCCTCCAGCGCGCCGGTTCGCGGATTCCGGAACGAGATCGCGTAGTAATCAGGCCAAGAGCAGACACGAAGTTGCTTCTGCGCCGCAATTTTCTGAAGTCTCCCGGCCTGCGCAGTTGCCGGTGCAGTGTTACCGGCAACCAGAAGGAACAGAATTGTGCAGCAGACAGCCCAAAGGATCCGCGTCGCCATGTCACACCTTTCGTTAACCACTCGACCCTGTTCTTCATCATCGCCGCGCAATGCCATGCGGCGGGAGCGGCATCTTAGCATCGACCGGTTGCAAACGGCAGTGGGCGCTTGGCGTATGGTCCGCGTAGCTGCTATTGTCGCGAGAGCCAACGTCGGCCAGGCACCGGGCCAGGTGCGGATGACCACGCCTGCCCGACCCAACCCGTTCGACCACACCTGACCGTCCGGAACGCAAGCCCTGTCCTCGCCCCCAGCAAAAGCGGATCTGAAGGGTCTTTTCCAGAAGCGCGGCGGCATCATCGCCTTTGCCCTTCTGGCCGTCTTCGCCCTGCTGGTCAACCAGGGACAGCAATTGATCGCCGCGCGCAAGGCGGCGCTCGACACCGCGGAGATCAATCTCGCCAGCCTCGCCGCCGCGCTGGAGGTGTCGACCACCCGCACGGTGCAGTCGGTGGACGTCACGCTGTCGGCGATCGTCGATTCCCTGGCCGACGCCAGCTGGACGGGCGAGGATAACCGGCCCGGTCCCGATCTGGCGGCGCTTCTGACCGACCGGCTGCGGCGGTCGCCGCACCTGCGCGGACTGACCCTGCTGGACCGCACCGGCCGCATCCTGGCCACGACCGAGGGCGCGCATCCCGGCGACGCCTACCTGACGGAGCTGGACGCCTTCCGCCTGCAGACCGCCGGCCAGGGCAGCACGTTGGTGATCGGCGATCCCCGGCCGGGGCGCGGCCTGCTGGACCGCGCGGCGGGGGGCGAGCGGTCCGGGCGCTGGCTTCTGCCGATGAGCCGCGCGCTCCGCGATGCCGACGGCATGCTGCAGGCGGTGGTCGTCGCAACCGTCAACCCGGACTATTTCCAGGGGCTGTACCGCGCGGTCCAGGGCGGCGACGCGGCCGGGGTGGCCGACCGCATCGCGCTCTACCGCTATGACGGCACTCTGCTGACCGTCCAGCCGCAGGCGGGGGAGGAGATCGGCCGCTCCTTCGCCGCGACGCCGCTGTTCCGCGAGCGCCTGCCGCAGGCCGAATACGGCGTGTTCCGCCATTCCGGCACCGATGTCGGCGCCGGTCCCGACACGCGGATCGTCGCCTACCGGACGACACCGGTCTGGCCGCTGGTGCTGACGGTCAGCGTGCGGCAGGACGCCGTGCTTGTGAACTGGCGCGACAATCTGTGGATGGCGACCCTGCTGTCGGGCGGCATGATCCTGCTGCTGGGGCTGTTCGGCCTGCTGCTGGCGCGGTCGCTGGCCGCCCAGCGCCGCCAGGGCGAGGAGTTGGAGGAGGCGAACGCCCGCCTGTCCGCCATCGTCGACACCGCGGCGGAGGGCATCGTCACCGCCCGGCCCGACGGGGTGATCGAAGCCGCCAATCCGGCCGCCCACGCCATCTTCCGCTGCGCGCCGGGTGGGCTGGTCGGCCGGCCGGTGACCGACCTGCTGCCGGCCGACAAGCGCGAGGCCACCGCCCGCACCCTGTCGGAGATCGCGCGCGGCCGCCGCCCGATGGACACCGCCATCCGCGGAGAGACCATGGCGATGAGGCCGGTGGCGGAAACGGAGAAGGCGGAGGGCGAAGAGAGCTTCCCGCTCGCTTACTCCATGGCCCTGGTGAAGACGGCGGCCGGGCCGCTCTACGCCGCCATCCTGCGCGACCTGACGGAAGAGAAGCGGCTGGAGCACACGCTGCGCGACGCCAAGGAGCGGGCGGAGGACGGGCAGCGCATCAAGATGGAATTCCTCGCGACGATGAGTCACGAGATCCGCACGCCGATGAACGGGGTGATCGGCATGGCCGGGCTGCTGCTCGACACGCCGATGGAGGCGGAGCAGCGCACCTATGCCGAAACCATCCGCGATTCCGCCGAATCGCTGCTGGTCATCATCAACGACATCCTGGATTTCTCGAAGATCGACGCCGGCCGCCTGGATCTGGAGGTCGGCGAGTTTGAACTGGTGCCGATGGTCGAAAGCGTGGCGGAGATCCTGGCGCCGCGCGCGGCGGCCAAGGGGCTGGATCTGGCCAGCTTCGTGCCGCCCGGCCTGCGCGGCACCCTGCTGGGCGATGCCGGGCGGCTGCGCCAGATCCTGCTGAACCTCGCCGGCAACGCGGTGAAGTTCACCGACAGCGGCAGCGTCACCATCCTGCTGGGCGAGGAGCCGGCCGATCCCGACAAGCAGGCGGGCGGCGGCGTCCGCGTCCGCTTCGAAGTGCGCGACACCGGGATCGGCATCCCGGAGGAGGAACGCCCCCGCCTGTTCGCCATGTTCACCCAGGTCGATTCGTCCGCCGCGCGGCGTCATGGCGGCACCGGCCTGGGGTTGGCGATCTGCAAGCGGCTTGTGGAACTGATGGGCGGCCGCATCGGGGTGGAGAGCCAGCCGGGCGCCGGCAGCACCTTCTGGGTGTCGATCCCGCTGAAGCGCGGCGCCGGCAGCGCCCATCCCCCGACTCCCGCCGGCAACTGGGCCGGGCGCCGCCTGCTGCTGGTCGACGACATCGCGGTCAACCGCGACCTGCTGACCCGGCAGTTGGACGGCTTCGGCATCGTGACCGAGACCGCGGAGAACGGCGAGCAGGCGCTGGACCGGCTGGTCGCCGCCGCTCATACGGGCCGTCCGTTCGACGCCGCGATTCTCGACCACCGCATGCCGGGCCTGACCGGGGTGGAGGTGGCGCAACGCATCCGCGCCAATCCGGCGCTGGCCGGGATCCGTCTGGCGCTGGCCTCTTCCCAAAGGCTGGAGGGGCAGGAACCGGAGCGGGCGCCGGTCGACACCCATCTGCCGAAGCCGATCCGCTTCAGCACGCTCTGCCAGTGCCTCGCCCGCCTGCTGGAGCCGCAATCGGGGCCTGAATTGCCGGCGGCGGCGGACCGGTCGGCACCCGCGGGGACCGGCAACGTCGTTCCCCTCCCCCCACGGCCCCCGGCCGGTCCGGCAGCTCCGCCCGACGGCAAGCCGCGGGTCCGCGTGCTGGTGGCGGAGGACAATCCGGTCAACCAGCAGCTGACGCTGGCGCTGCTGCGCCGTGCCGGCCACAGCGCGGAGGCGGTGTCGAACGGCGAGGAAGCGGTGGAGGCGGTATCCGCCCGCCCCTATGACCTGGTGCTGATGGATGTCCAGATGCCGGTGATGGACGGGCTGGAGGCGACGCGGCGCATCCGCCGGCTGTCCGGCCCGGCCACGCGCATTCCCATCGTCGCGCTGACCGCCAACGCCATGCAGGGCGACGCCGCCATCTGCCTGGAGGCCGGCATGGACGACTATCTGTCCAAGCCGATCAATGCCCGCAAGCTGCTGGACACCATCACCCGCTTCGCGAAGCCGGCCGGGGGGATCGATGGTGGTCCCGGTGGCGGGTCGGCCGACCGGCCATTCTCTCCGCCAGCCGAACCGGAACCGGCCGCCGTCAACGTGGAGAAGATCGAGGAACTGCGCGACGCCCTGGGCAGGGACGGCTTCACCCTGCTGCTGGAAACCTTCTTCAGCGACAGCCCCATGCATCTCGACCTGCTGCGCAACGCCATCGACCGCGGCGACTGCGTCGGCATCGAGCGGGAGGCGCACATCCTGAAGGGCTCCGCCGCCAATGTCGGCTTCGACCGGCTGGCCGCCACCGCCCATCATCTGGTCACCGCCGCCCGCCGCCGGGACCAGGACGCGCTGACCCCCGCCGCCGGGATCCGCGTCGCGGAGGAGTTGGAGGCCGCCCAGCGGGCGGCAGCGTCACTGGAGGCCCCCGTCGGCTGAAACGCGGCCCACGCGGCTCGCGAATCATGCTGCGGCGCAATGCCGCCGGTGATTGTGCGATAGGCCCGATTTCAGTAAAATGCCGCGGATTTCATTCCCCTCCCTGTTGCGAACCGCTGGAGCCAAGCCGACCATGGCCGATGCCGTCACCGCTCTGGTCGTCGATGACGAGGAAATGACCCGCGCCATCGTCGCCGGGTATCTGTCCCGCATCGGTTACCGGACGCTTGAGGCTGAGACCATGGCGCAAGCCTGGGAGATCCTGTCGGCCAACGGGGCGGCGATCCATGTCGTGCTGTTCGACCGCCGCCTTTCCGACGGCGACGGGCTTGAGCTGTACGAACGGATGAAGGGCGTGCCGGAACTGGCCGGCATCCCCGTCATCGTGCAGACCATCTCCGACAGCAGTGCGGAGATCGCGGCGGCGATCCGCGCCGGGGTGTTCTATTACCTGATCAAGCCCTATGACGGGGCGCTGCTGCGGTCCGTCGTCCGCGCGGCGGAGGAGACGACCGGCCGGCTGAAAAGCCTGCAGGGCGACCTGCGCTCCCGCTCCGACGCCATCGCGCTGCTGCGCGACGCGCGTTTCCGCTTCCGCACCCCGCAGGAGGCGCAGAACCTCGCCATCGCCCTGTCGTCGGTCGCCTCCACCGGGCACAGCCTGACCTTCGGCCTGTCGGAAATCCTGGTCAACGCGGTGGAGCACGGCAATCTCGGCATCGGGTTCGAGGCGAAGGGCCGGCTGAAGGCCAGCGGCATGCTGTCCCGCGAGATCGAAGCCCGGCTGGCCTCGTCCGAGCACCGCGACAAATACGCCAGCCTGCATGTGGAGCGCAGCGACAGCCGCGTCATCTTCACCGTCACCGACATGGGGCCGGGATTCGACTTCAACCGCTATCTGTCGGTCGATGCCTCCCAATCGCATGCCACCCATGGCCGCGGCATCGCACTGGCCCGCATGGTCGGGTTCGACCAGCTGACCTTCGTCGGCACCGGCAACCGGGTGGTGGGGATCGTCAACCTGGACCGGGGACAGGTCGGGGAGTAGCGGTTAGAGTGCGACCGGTTCGGACGGAATCGTCTGAAGCGTGAATCGCACGGAAAATCAAAAGATTAGAACTCGCAGGGGATGATCGTGTGGAACTCCGAGTTCTCGATCAGCTCGCGCACCTGCCCGCGAGGATGCTTCAACCGGAAGGTGACGCCCGTCCGCCTTGCCGCATTGTTCGCCAGCACGAGCAGCCCGAGCCCGGCGGAGTCGATGTAGTCGACGGCGGCGAGGTTCAGAACGCAGTCCGCCACGCCGCCCGCCTCCCAGCCGGCCATGATCTCGCGGAACCCGCCATCGGCCTCGAACGTCATCTGGCCGCGAAGCTCCAGCTCCCGCAGGCTGCCGCTGTCATGCACCGTATAGTCCATGCGCCGATCCGCCGTTGCACCCGGCCCCATCCACACACCCGGGCGTGGTGGATCCCGTCACGGCCACGTTAGCAGAGCGGCGGCGGCGCACCAACCCTGAGCCTACATTCCCGGCTCGAACACCGCCACGCGGTTGCGGCCCAGGTGCTTTGCACGATAGAGCGCGAGGTCGGCGCGGTGGATCGCCCGCTCCAGCGTGTCGGTGGCGCCCTCCAGCCCGGCGATGCCGATGCTGGCGGTCAGGCGGAAGGTGCCGTCCGGCACCTCGATCGGCATGCGGGCGAGGTGGCGGCGCACCCGTTCGGCCACCACGCGGCTTTCGTCGGCGGTGGCGCCGGGCAGGACCACCACGAACTCCTCCCCGCCCAGCCGGCCCAGCAGGTCGTATTCCCGCAGGATCGCCTGACAGCCGGCGGCGACCATGCGCAGCGCGTCGTCGCCGGTGGCATGGCCGAAGGTGTCGTTGATTCGCTTGAAATGGTCGACGTCCAGCACGAAGACCGACAGCGGTTCGTGGAAGCGGTGGGCGCGGGCCAGTTGGGACCGGGCCAGTTCCATGAAGGAGCGGCGATTGTAGATGCCGGTCAGCGGATCGCGCGACGCCATGTCGCGCAGCGCCTCTTCCATGCTGCGGCGTTCGGTGTAGTCGTAGATCCAGGCCAGATTGACCGGCACGCCCTGGATCACCGCCTGATTGACGGTGAACAGCGTCCAGAAGGGCGACCCGTCGGCCCGCTTGAACTGGACCTCCATGTTGGTGACCCCACCGCCGCCGCGCAGACGTTCCAGGACGCGCAGGCGCTGGTGGCTGTCCAGGTAATAGTCGCGGGCGCGGCTGCCGATCAGCTTTTCCCGCGGCAGGCCGATCAGTTCGGCGAAGCGGGTGTTGACGAAGATGATCCGCCCGTCGTCGCGGCGGGAAACGGAGACGCCGATCGGGCTCTGCTCCAGGATCGCTTCCAGCCGCTCCTCGTTCGGGCGGGATTCCGTCAGTTCGTGGATGGCGCCGACGATGCCCATCGCATTGCCGGCCTGATCGCGGAAGGCGGCCTTGGTCAGGTTGACCATGCGCATCGCGCCCTCCGCCGTGCGGACCGGCGCCTCGTACTGGACGCTGCCCTCCCGCTCCATCACGGCGCGGTCCTGACCGACATGCTCCCTAGCCATGTCGGGGCCGGTCAGCGCGAAGGTGGTCCGCCGCAGCATGTCCGCCCTGCTGATGCCGGTGAGGCGCGCGAAGGCGTCGTTGACCGCGATGTACTGGCCGTCAGCATCCTTGACGAACAGCGGCACCGGAGCCGCTTCCAGCAGGGCATCGACCATCGGCATTCCGGCGGGGCCGGGGCGGGAGGGGGCGCCGTCGCCGGCCACCTTCTCCTGACGGCACAGGGCGTCGACATCCGTCACCGTCAGCATCCGCAGCGCGTCCGCATCCTGACCGTCGGCGTCTGCGGGAAGGGGCATTTCCGCCACCGCCACCCAACGGACGGCGCCGTCGGCCCGCCGCGCCGGCCATGCCTGCGGCAGGTTGCGGTCCAGGTCGAACTCGCACAGGCTCCGCCCCGGCAGCCCGCCCGGTCCGCAGCCGAGCAGCCCGTGCAACGCGGGGTTGGCGTAGCGGATCATCCCCGATGCCGTGACGATGCAAACCCCGACCGGCAAACGGTCGTAGGCCGACCATGCGGAACCCCGCATGTCCTGCACGCCACGGTCGGAGATCATTGCCATGCTATCCGAAACCAGCATGGCACGCGGTGTCCCATAGAGTTTTATTTCCCTGCAATGCCGGCGCGGCCCCAAGGGGTCGAAGTGCTCCGGCCGGACTTCTAAAAACAGTTGAGTATATAAAATTTTCGGCGATTGTTCAAGGTGCTGACTTTTTGCTTGGTTGCACCGCCCCAACCTTGTCCCCGCCTTGCTCCCAAGTCCCGCGGCTGTCGAGTGCGACGCTAAGTCGCTGCCAAGCCTCTTCCGGGCCGGGCAGGCCGAAGCGCAGCCAATCCGGCCGCCGTTCGAACCGGCGCACGAGGATCCCGGCCTCCCCAAGCGCGCGATAGAGGCCGGGCACCCGCCGATCCTCGACGAGGCAGAACAGCGCGGTGCCGCCGACCACCGTCAGGCCGGCACCGGACAGCAGGCGGCGCAGCCGCGCCATCGCATCGTCCAGCATGCCGCGCGTCCCTGCGATCCAGTCGCCGTCGCCGAACGCCGCCGTGGCGATGGACAGGCCGGGGCCCGACACCGCCCAGGGGCCGACGGCATCGCGCAACGACGCCGCCAGACCGGCCGGCGCCAGCGCGATCCCCAGCCGCAAGCCCGCAAGCCCGAAGAACTTCCCGAAGGAGCGCAGGACCACCAGCCCCGGCCGGCCGGCGAAACGGGCGACGCTCTGCTCCGGTTCCATGTCGGCGAAGGCCTCGTCCACCACCAGCCAGCCGCCGCGCGCCGCCTGCGCCTGCGCCAGTTCCAGCAGCCGTTCGGGCGGCAGGAGCCGGCCGTCGGGGTTGTTGGGGTTGACCACGACAAGGACATCCGGGGCATCCGGGATCAGGATGCCCTTGCCCTCCACGCCGCGCACCTCATGACCGGCCAGCGCCCAGCAACGGGCATGTTCGGCATAGGTCGGCTCCATGACCGCCACCCGGCCGGCCGGCAGCAGGCGCGGCAGCAGTTGGATCAGCGCCTGCGAGCCGGAGGCGGCAGCCACCAGTTCCGCCGATGGCGCGCCGTAGCAGGCGGCGGCGGCCGCGCGCAGCGCCTCCTCCTCCGCCCGGCCGGGCAGCCGGGCCCAGGCCTGCGGCGGGACCGGGGGCAGTGGATAGGGCCAGGGGTTGATGCCGGTGGACAGGTCGACCCAGGGCTCGGGCGCCGCCGGGAAGACGGCGCGCGCCCCATCCAGGTCGCCGCCATGCAGCAGCCTGCCGCTATCGCCCACCACGCGCGGCTTGGTCACCGTGCTGTCTTCGGCCATGATCGCGCCTCCTTCACGCCCACCCTCACGCGGCCAGCCGGCCGCCCCATCCGCTGGAACGTCCCGCCCGTGCCGCTTCATCCCTTCCTGCTCGCCGCCGCGCTCGTCATCGAGGCGGTGGCCGGCTATCCGGACCCACTCTATACCCGCATCCGCCATCCGGTGGTGTGGATCGGTGCGCTTATCGCGCAGCTCGACGGCGCACTCAACCGCGAGGACGACGGTTTCGGCCGGCGCAAGGCGTTCGGTGTGCTGGCGCTGGCGGTGCTGCTGCTGACGGTGGGGGGTGTGGCGGTGGCGGTGGCCTGGGCCTGCCGGCTGCTTCCCTTCGGCTGGCTGATCGAGGCGGCGCTCGCCTCCACCCTGTTGGCCCAGCGCAGCCTGCACGACCATGTGGCGGCGGTCGCGGACGGCTTCCGCAGCGGCGGGCTGGAGGGCGCGCGCAAGGCGGTGTCGATGATCGTCGGCCGCAACCCTGCCACGCTGGACGAGCCGGCCGTCGCCCGCGCCGCCATCGAAAGCCTTGCGGAGAACTTCTCCGACGGGGTGGTGGCGCCGGCCGTCTGGCTGCTGGTGGGGGGGCTGCCGGGACTGGCGCTCTACAAGGCGATCAACACCGCCGACAGCATGATCGGCCACCGCACGCCGCGGCACGAAGCCTTCGGCTGGGCGGCGGCGCGGCTGGACGATCTGGTCAATTTGCCGGGCTCCCGCCTGACCGCCCTGCTGCTGATCGGGGCTGCCTGGATGATGCAGGGGGCCGACCCGCGGCAGGCGTGGCGGTCCGTGCGGCAGGACGCCCACCGCCACCGCTCCCCCAACGCCGGCTGGCCGGAGGCGGCGATGGCCGGCGCGCTCGACCTGCGGCTGGGCGGTCCGCGCGTCTATGGCGCCACCCGCATCGAAGATGTCTGGCTCGGCGCCGGCCGCACCGCCGCGACTCCGTCCGACATCGGCCGCGCGCTGGCGCTCTACCGCCGCGCCTGCATTCTGCTGATCGGCGGGGCGCTGGTGCTGGCGCTGCTGGGCTGATCCGTCAGCGCCGCGCCGCCCGCCGCACCATCAGGGAAATCCGGCGCGCGACCCGCCGCAGTCCGCCCAGCAGGCGGCGCGCGGCGCGGACGGGGGCGGTCTCCTTCAGCCAGGCCAGCCATGCGGTCACCCATCCATAGCCGCGGGCGAACCAGCCGATGGTCAGCAGCTTCGGCTTGGCGATGTGGAACAGCCGCTCCACCAGGGTGATCTTCACCAATTCCGCCCCGGCGATCACGGCGGCACCGGCCAGCGGCCGCCCGGTGGCGAACAGCCACGCCCCGACCGGCTTCGCCGGTTCCAGCAGGGCGAGCGGCACCAGGACGAGCACCAGCGACGGATACGGCCCCAACCCGGCGATCCAGAAGCCGATCCGGCGGCCGATGCGCGCGAAGACCGGAAGTTGCGCGATCCGGCGCAGGACCGGCCGCACCACCCAGTAGGCCAGCGCATCCAGAAGAAAGTACACCAATGCCGCCAGCGTCCCCACCGGACGCAGCAGGCGGCTCGCCGGCAAGCCGGGACGGGAGCGCGAAGGAGCCGACCGTTCGGGGGAATCGGGGTCGTGGGGCTGCCCGGAAGAGGAAGGCCCGATCATCCGTCATATCCCGCCGGATGGCGTAGGTCGCAGTCTACCACCAAGGCGAGCCTTTCGTTCGTGGGGAGGGACTGGCACTGTCCCACCAATTGTCTCCGCACATATGCAAACGATATCGCTACAAACCCGATCAATCCGTACAACCCACCACGACTCCCGTGCCAGGCCAATACGACCCACTGCTCGTCGCCTTATCCTACGTCATCGCCGTCTTCGGCGGTTACGTTGCCCTGGATTTGGCGAATCACGCCCGCGTCAGCGAGGGCAGTCTCCGAGGTGGCGGCCGCGGCGACGTGCGTCGGTTGGCCGGTGCTGCGCTGGCGCTGGGCGCCGGGATCTGGTCGATGCACTTCATCGGCATGCTGGCCTACCGCAGCGACGTGCCGATCGGCTACGACGCCGGGCTGACGGCGCTGTCCTTCCTGCTGGCGGTTGCCGTATCGGGCGCCGGGCTGTTCGCCGTGGCCCGCAACCGTCCGCACCGCTTCACCCTCGGCGTTGCCGGAACACTCACCGGTCTCGGCATCGTCGGCATGCACTATGTGGGAATGGCGGGCATGCGCATGGACATGGAACTGTCCTACGACCTCCTTCTGGTCGCCGTCTCCGTCGCCGTCGCCATCGTCGCCTCGACCGCGGCCTTGTGGCTGGCCTTCCGCACCAGGCGCCCGCTGCAGCGCGCCGCCGGTGCCGTCCTGCTGGGGCTGGGCGTGGTGACGATGCATTATACCGGCATGGCCGCGGCGGGCATGGAGCCGGTTACGGAGCTGAGTGCCGCCGGACCGGCCCTGACGCCCGCCCATCAGGCAGGACATCAACCGGGGATGACGGCCACGGGCCAGGGAATTGCGTTGTCCTCCACCCTTCTCGCCATCATGACCGGGCTCGGGACGCTGCTGCTGCTGTGCCTAGCCCTGCTGTCCTCCCTGCTCGACCGCCGGCAGCAGGCGGACCGCTCGGCGGAGCAGGAGGCGCGCTACCGCGCCATCGTCGACACCGCGGTCGATCCCATCATCCTGATCGACGACCGCGGCACCGTGCAGTCCTTCAACCATGCCGCGGAGAAGACCTTCGGCTACCGCGCCGACGAGGTGATCGGCCGCAACGTCAACATGCTGATGCCGGAACCCTACCGCACCGCCCATGACGGCTATCTCGACCGCTACCATCGCACGGGAGAGCGGCGGATCGTCGGGATCGGCCGCGAGGTGGAAGGGCTGCGCAAGGACGGAACCACCTTCCCGCTCGACCTGTCGGTCGGCGAATGGCATGTCGGCAAGCGGCGCATGTACACCGGGATCATGCGCGACATCACCGCCCGCAAGGCGGCGGAGGAGGCGATCCTGCGCGCCCGCGACGAGGCGGAAGCCGCGAGGATCGAGGCGTTGCGCGCCCGCGACGACGCCCAGCGCGCAGACCGCGCCAAGACGAAGTTCCTGGCCGCCGCCAGCCACGACCTGCGCCAGCCGCTGCAGTCGCTGTTCTTCTTCGCCCACGCGTTATCGGACAAGCTGGAGGACCACCCGACCGCCCCGCTGCTGGCCAGCATGACCGAATCGCTGACCGGCCTTCGGGTGATGCTGGACAGCCTGCTGGACGTCTCGCGCCTGGATGCCGGGGTGGTGAAGCCCGGCGTCACCGATTTCGCGCTCGGCCCCCTGCTGGACCGTCTGGCGGAGGAATACCGCATCCGCGCGGCGGAATCGGGTCTGGTGCTGCGCCATGTCCCGACCTCCGCCTGGACAAGCAGCGATCCGGCCCTGCTGGAGCGCATCCTGCGCAACCTGATCGAGAACGCGATCCGCTACACCGAACGCGGCCACATCCTGCTCGGCTGCCTGCATCGCGGCGGCGGGCTGCGGCTGGCGGTGCTGGACCAGGGCATCGGCATTCCCGCCGACAAGACCCAGGACATCTTCCAGGAGTTCACCCAGCTTGCCAACCCGGAGCGCGACCGGCGCAAGGGCCTCGGCCTCGGGCTGGCGATCGTGCGGCGGCTGGCCGGGCTGCTGGAGCACGGGGTGACCGTGCGTTCAACGCCCGAGCGGGGCAGCGGCTTCTTCCTCGACCTGCCGACGGCGGTGCCGCGCCCGATCCCGAAGCCGGTCCGCCTGCCGGTGGAGCCGGCGCGCGCGAAGGGCCTGATCGTGGTGGTCGACGACGACACCATCATCCTGCTGAGCATGCGTGCGATGCTGGAGGAATGGGGATACGACGTGGTCGCCGCCGTGTCGGCCGACGAGGCGATCGAATCGCTGCTGAACCTGGGACGCCAGCCGGCGATGATCGTCGCCGATTACCGCCTGCGCGAAGGCCGGACCGGCGTGGAGGCGATCCGCGACATCTACGGCGTCTGCGGCGTGCGCGTTCCCGCCGTGGTGCTGACCGGCGACACCGACCCCGCCCGCATCGCCGAGGTCCAGCGCAGCGGCCACCGCCTGATCCACAAGCCGGTGTCCGCCCCCATGCTGCGGGAAATCCTGACTTCAGCAGCCTGAGGGGCAGCCTGCGGGTCCAGGTCCGAAAAAGCGCCCGGCTCCACCCATGCGGCCCTGGACGCACGGGCGGCCGGCAACTAGCATCCGGCACCCGAACGAGCCCCCGGCGGCCCCCGCCCGTCGCCGCCCCATTCTCTCCCACGGACCGTAATGCTGCGCCGTTCCCTGATCCGCGCCGGCGAGACCTGCGCTTTCCATCTCCGCGCCGCCCTGGCGCGGGCGCTGTCCCGCCCCGCTCCTCCGCCTGCCGCGCCTCCCCCCGCCGGATATCCGCCGCATCGGACGCAGCAGGGGCCGGTCCAATATCCGGGCGCGCCCTATCCCGGCGCCCCCTATCCGCAGGCGCCGCAGCAGCCGGTCGATCCGTCCAACGGCTACCCGCCCGGCGGCTACCCACCCGGCGGCTATCCGCCCGCCCCGCCCCCCTATCCGCAGCAGCCCGTTCCGCCCCCCAATCCGCCCTATACCGGCCAGCCGGTCTACGGCACGCAGCCTCCCTATGCCCCGCCTCCGCCGAACCGTCCGCGCTTCCGCCTGCCGCGCGGGCGCTGGAGCAAGGTCGCGGCGGTCGCGGGCGTTCTGGTGCTGCTGCCGCCAGTGGCTCTGCTCGGCACCTATCTGTGGATGCGGGCGCAGCAGCCGCAGACCGGCGGCACGGTCGCCATCCCCGGCAGCGGCGCCCCGGCGGAGATCGTCCGCGACGACCGGGGCGTCGCCCACATCTTCGCCGCGACGGAGCGCGACGCCTACCGCGCGCTGGGCTATGCCCATGCCCAGGACCGGCTGTGGCAGATGGAGACGATGCGCCGGGCCGGCGCCGGCCGGCTGGCCGAGCTGATCGGCGTCAAATACGGCGACTTCGCGCTGCGCACCGACCGTTTGATGCGGACGCTCGGCGTCCGCCGCTCGGCCGAGGCGATGGCCGCCACCCTGTCGCCCGATGCCCGCGCCGCCTTCGACGCCTATGCGGAGGGCGTGAACGCCTATCTCGAAACGCGCTCCGAAGCGCTGCCGCTCGAATTCCAGCTTCTGCGCCACACGCCGGAGCCCTGGACCGTCGCCGACAGCCTTGTCTGGGCGAAGCTGATGGCGCTGCAGCTGTCCGCGAATTACCGGGACGAGCTGTTCCGTTCCCGCGTGCTGGAGCGGCTGTCGCCGCAGCAGATCGACGACCTGTTCCCGTCCGACATCCCCGGTGCGCCCACCACGCTGGCCGGCGAGCTGCGCGGCATGGACATGCGGGACATGGTGCGCCGCACCCTGGCGGCCTTGCCGCAGATGGGCTTCGACACCGCGTCCAACGAATGGGTGCTGACCGGTGCGCGCACCACCACCGGCAAGCCTATCCTCGCCAACGATCCGCATCTGGGGCTGGAGGCGCCGATCCTCTGGTATCTCGCCCGCATCGTGACGCCGGGCTTCACCAGCGCCGGGGCCACCGTGCCGGGCGTGCCGCTGACCATCCTCGGCCATAACGGCAAGGTCGCCTGGGGCTTCACCACCACCCACAGCGACACCCAGGACCTGTTCGTCGAAAAACCGGATCCGCGGGACCCGAGCCGCTATCTGACCCCCGACGGCAGCGAGCCCTTCGAGACGCGGGCCGAGACCATCGCCGTCGCCGGCGAGGCGTCGCAGACGCTGACCGTGCGCAGCACGCGCCATGGCCCCGTTATCTCCGACCTCGACACCGCGCCGGCTGATGGCGCAGGCGGAAACGCGCCGGGCCCGGTGCTGGCGCTGTCCTTCCCCGGCCTTGCCGACGACGACACCAGCGCCGAGGCGCTGTACCGCCTGAACCATGCCGCGACGGCGGAAGCGGCGCGCGACGCGCTTCGCCTGCATGTCGCCCCGCAGCAGAACGTCGTCTATGCCGACGTGACCGGCGAGGTCGGCTTCATCACCCCCGGCCGGGTGCCGATCCGCCGCAAGGGCGACGGGAGCGTGCCGGTTCCGGGCTGGACCGGCGAGTATGACTGGACCGGTTTCCTGCCCTATTACGCGCTGCCGCAGGCGGTGAACCCGCCGTCGGGCCAGTTCGTCAACGCCAACAACGCGGTGGTCGGGCGCGACTATCCCTACCGCCTCGCCACCGAATGGCCGGACCCGTCGCGCGCGAAGCGCATCGTCGAAATGCTGGGCGCCGGGCGCCATTCCGTCGAGGACGTGGCGCGCCAGCAGATGGACATCGTCTCGCTGCCCGCCCGCGATTTCCTGCCGGAGCTGCTGAAATACCCGACGCCTCCGGGCCTTGCCAGCGATGCGGCGGCGCTGCTGCGCGGCTGGGACGGGCGGATGGACCGCGAGCGGCCGGAACCGCTGATCTTCTCCATGTGGCTGCGGGAGTTGGTGCGGGCGGTCTTCGCCGACGAACTCGGCACCGACTTCGCCACCTACTGGGATCTGCGGCCGGAAGCGCTGCGCCGCGTCATCCATGAACGGCCGGACTGGTGCGACGACGTCGCCACCCCGCAGAAGGAAAGCTGCGCCGACATGATCGGCCGGTCGCTGGAGACCGCGGTGGCGGCGCTGGCCGAGCGCCACGGCTCCAGCCCGAAGAGCTGGCGCTGGGGCGACGACCACAAGGCCGACCTCGTCCACCGGATGCTGAGCCGCCTGCCGCTGATCGGCGGGATGGCGGATGTGTCGGTGGAGACCGACGGCGACTTTTTCACCGTCAACCGCGGATCGACGACCATCCGCAGCGCCGCCAACCCGTTCCGCCATGTCCACGGCGCCGGGTTCCGCGCGGTCTACGATCTGGCCGACCTGGACAATTCCCGCTTCGTGATCGCCACCGGCCAGTCCGGCAACATCTGGTCCCGCCATTGGGGCGATCTGGTGGAGATGTGGCGCGACGGCGGCGCGTTGCGTCTGGCCGGCGACCGTGGCACGCTGATCTCGGCAGGGGCGGAGGTGCTGACACTCACACCACGCAACACCGGGACAAGCAACAAATGACCATAACTCTGGAGGACGTGCGCGCCGCCGCGGCGCGCATCGCGGGGCATCTGCCCCGAACGCCCACGGTGCCGGCGCCCCGCCTGGGGGACATGGCGGGATGCCGGCTGCATGTGAAGCTGGAGAACCTGCACGCCACGTCATCCTTCAAGGAGCGCGGCGCGCTGAACAAGCTTTTGTCGCTGGGCGAGGCGGAGCGCCGCGCCGGCGTCATCGCCATGTCCGCCGGAAACCACGCCCAGGCGGTGGCCTGCCATGCCACGCGGCTCGGCATCCGCTCCACCATCGTCATGCCCGGCTTCACCCCCTTCACCAAGGTGGAGCGCACCGAGAATTTGGGCGCCACCGTCGAGCTGCATGGCGAAACGCTGAGCGAGGCCGCCGCCTTCGCCCATGATCTGGCGGCGCGCGACGGGCTGATTTTCGTCCATCCCTACGACGACCCGCTGGTGGCCGCCGGCCAGGGCACCGCGGCGCTGGAACTGCTGGAGGATGTGCCGGACCTCGACGTGCTGGTGATCCCCATCGGCGGCGGCGGGCTGATCGCCGGCATGGCGACGGCGGCCAAGGCGCTGCGGCCGGACCTGGAGATTGTCGGCGTCCAGTGCAGCCTCTACCCCGCGGTGCGGCAGGCGCTTGCCGGACAGCCGATCACCTGCGGCGGCGCCACGGTGGCGGAAGGCATCGCGGTGAAGGCGCCCGGCGCCCTGACCCTGCCGATCATCCGCGCCCTGGTCGACGACGTGGTGGAGGTGGGCGAAGCGCGGCTGGAGGAAGCGGTCTACCGCCTCGCCACCGTGCAGAAGCAGGTCGCCGAAGGGGCCGGCGCCGCGGCGCTCGCCGCCGTGCTGGAGGAACCGGAGCGCTACCGCGGCCGCAAGGTCGGCATCGTGCTGTCGGGCGGCAACATCGACTCCCGCATCATGGCGCAGGTGCTGATGCGCGGGCTGGTCTATGAGGGCCGCATCGTCCGCCTGCGCATCGGCATCACCGACGCCCCCGGCGCTCTCGCCCGCGTAACCCGCCTGCTGGGCGAGGCCGGCGCCAACATCGTCGAGGTGCACCACCAGCGCCTGTTCCACAATGTGCCGGTGAAGATGGCGGAGGTCGACGTGGTCCTGGAAACCCGCAACCAGACCCATGTCGACGCGCTGATCGCCCGCATGAAGGACGCCGGATACCCGACCACGCTGATGGTCGAGGTGGGGTGACGGTTACGCCCTCTCCCGCGACGGGAGAGGGTCTTTTCCCGCCAATGCCTGAAAATTGACCAGCCGGACAGGCTCGGCCCGAAAATTGTGCGTCTGCCGGAACAGCACCCGGCCCGCCCATTGTCCATCCCGTCAGTTCCTGTCCCGGCAGACAGGTTTTTCAGCAATGGAAACAAAGCGCTGCCCCTTTATACCGACCCCCTCGCCCCGTCTGGCTCGCTTCTTGCTCCCGTCCCTCGCGAGAGACGCCAACGCGAAGGGACGAACGCCGTGCCAGCCGCCCAGCCCGCACCGCTCACTCTGGTTCCGCCGGCCGCCGAACCGGCGCCGCGCACCATCGTCGACATCCGCAACCTGACCCTGACCTATCAGGCCGCCGACCATCCGGTCTACGCGCTGAGCGACGTCAGCCTGTCCATCGTCAAGGGCGACTTCATCTCGCTGATCGGCCCCAGCGGCTGCGGCAAGACCACACTGATGCGGGTGGTCGCCGATCTGGAGCGGCCGACCTCCGGCGAGGTGACGGTCAACGGCATGACGCCGGAACAGGCACGGCTGAAGCGCGCCTACGGCTATGTCTTCCAGGCCCCGGCGCTCTATCCGTGGCGGACGGTGGAACGCAACGTCATGCTGCCGCTGGAGATCATGGGTCTGCCCAAGGCCGACCGGCAGCAGCGCGCCCGCGAGCAGCTGGATCTGGTCGGCCTGTCCGGCTTCGAGCGCAAGTTCCCCTGGCAGCTGTCCGGCGGCATGCAGCAGCGCGTGTCGATCGCCCGCGCCCTCGCCTTCAATCCCGACCTGCTCCTGATGGACGAGCCGTTCGGCGCGCTGGACGAGATCACGCGCGACCACCTGAACCTGCAGCTCACCCGCCTGTGGCTGGAAACGCGCAAGACCTGCATCTTCGTCACCCACTCCATCGCCGAGGCGGTGTTCCTCTCCACCCGCATCGTGGTGATGAGCCCGCGGCCCGGCCGCATCCTCGACATCATCGACTGCGACGGCGATCTGCCGCGCGAGCGCACGCTGGACATCCGCGAAAGCCCGGAGTTCCAGCGCATCGCCCACCGCGTCCGCGAAGGGCTGATGGAGGGCCACAGCTATGACGATTAAGGGCTCCCTGCCGGTGGCGGTGATGGCGCTGGCGGTGCTGGTGCTGTGGTATGTGGGCGCCGTCTGGCTGAACGCGCCGATGGCGACGGATGCGCTGAACCGCGCCGGCCAAAGCTGGACCACCGCAGACCTGATCCGCGCCACGCTGGCGATGAAGCGGCCGATCCTGCCGACGCCGGATCAGGTGGCGCTGGATCTCTACACGTCCCTGACCGGCCATCCGGTGACCAGCATCCGCAACCTGCTCTACCACACCGGCGTCACCGCCGGGGCGGCGCTGGCCGGCTTCGGCATGGGGGTGGTGCTGGGGGTGGCGCTGGCGGCGGGGATCGTCCAGGCGCGCACGCTGGAATCGAGCCTGCTGCCCTGGGTCATCGCCTCCCAGACCGTGCCGATCCTGGCCATCGCGCCGATGATCGTGGTGATCCTCGGCAACCTGGGCTTCACCGGCCTGCTGCCCAAGGCGATCATCGCCATGTATCTGTGCTTCTTCCCGATCACCATTGGCATGGTGAAAGGGCTGCGCTCCGCCGATCCGCTGACGCTGGACCTGATGCGGACCTACAGCGCCGGGACGGCCCAGACCTTCCGCCTGCTGCGCCTGCCGGCCTCCCTGCCCTACCTGTTCACCAGCCTGAAGATCGCGGTCGCCGCCAGCGTCGTCGGCGCCATCGTCGCCGAACTGCCGACCGGCGGGCAGGCTGGGTTGGGCGCGCGGCTGCTGTCCGGCTCCTACTATGGCCAGACCGTGCAGATCTGGAGCGCGCTGGTGATGGCCGCGCTGCTGAGCGTCACGCTGGTCGCCGCCGTGGGCCTCGCCGAGCGGGCGCTGGTGCCGGGCGGCCGGGGAGGTGCGCGATGAAGCGTCCCACCATGGCCCGCCCGCAAATGGCGCACCCAAATATGGCGCCCTGGCCGCTCGTCATGCTGGCCGCCCCGCTACTGCCCTTCGCCGGCTTGAACGGCACCACCCTGTTCCTGCCGCAGCTTCCCATCGCGCTGGCCCTCTTCGCCGTGACCGTTGCGACGATCCTCGCCCGCCGGCTGCCCGGCTCCGCTCTTGGCGAGGCCCTGCTCCTGCTGGCCGGGGTCGCCGCCGCCTATGCTGCGCCGCTGGTGCTGCTGAAGCAGGGCTATGGCCTCGCCCAGGCCGGCGGCTTGTGGGTCTATGTGGCCGGCGCCACGTTGCTGCTGTGGCGGGTGCTGGCCCTGCTGGCGGAGGTCAGCGGTCCGGCGCGGCTGGCCGGTCCGGCTCTGTTCGGACTGGCACTGGTGATGCTGTGGGAGATCCTGACCCGCGGCTTCCAGGTGCCGACCATCCTGCTGCCGCCGCCCAGCGCGGTGCTGTCCGCCTTCGCCGTCCATGCCGCCGATCTGTGGGACGATTTCCGCCAGACGGTGCTGATCTCCGTCCTGCGCGGCTATCTGATCGGCTGCGGCGCCGGCTTTCTCGTGGCGATCCTGGCCGACCGGGTACCATTCCTGGCGCGCGGGCTGCTGCCGCTCGGCAATCTCGCCAGCGCCGTGCCGGTGGTGGGCATCGCGCCGATCATGGTGATGTGGTTCGGCTTCGACTGGCAGTCCAAGGCCGCCGTCATCGTGGTGATGACCTTCTTCCCCATGCTGATCAACACGCTGGCCGGGCTGCAGAGCGCCGAGCGTATCCAACTGGACCTGATGCGGTCCTACGGCGCCGGTTACTGGCGCACGCTGGTGATGCTGCGGCTTCCCTGCGCCTTGCCCTTTTTGTTCAACGGACTGAAGATCAACTCGACCTTGGCCCTGATCGGGGCCATCGTCGCCGAGTTCTTCGGGACACCGGTGGTGGGGATGGGCTTCCGGATCTCCACCCAGGTCGCCCGGATGAATCTGGATGTCGTGTGGGCGACCATCGCCGTCGCCGCGCTCACCGGATCGCTGCTCTACGGCGCATTGGCGCTGGCGGAGCGGCGCGTCACCGCTTGGCACCCGTCTTTGCGCAAACGCTGACCGACTTTCCGTCCTTCAAGCCAAACCAAACTCCAGCCAGAAGAGGATCGAACGCGATGAAGACCCTTGCCTCCGCCGTCCTGCTCGCCGCCACCGCGCTCACCGGCCTCGCCGGCTGGGGTGCGCCGGCCGCCGCCGCCGATCCGCTGACGCTGCAGCTGAAATGGGTAACCCAGGCTCAGTTCGCCGGCTATTACGTCGCGGCGGCCAAGGGCTTCTACAAGGACGCCGGGCTGGACGTCACCATCAAGGCCGGCGGCCCCGACATCAACCCGACCCAGATCATCGCCGCCGGCGGAGCCGACGTGATCGTCGACTGGATGCCGTCGGCACTGGCCAGCCGGGAAAAGGGCGTGCCGCTGGTCAACATCGCCCAGATGTTCCAGAAGTCGGGCATGATGCTGACCTGCCGCAAGGACGCCAACATCAAGGATCCGAAGGACTTCAAGGGCAACACGCTGGGCGTCTGGTTCTCCGGCAACGAATATCCGTTCCTGTCCTGGATGAGCAAGCTCGGCTATTCCACCTCCGGGTCCAGCCCCGACGTGAAGGTGCTGAAGCAGGGCTTCAACGTCGATCCGCTGCTGCAGAAGCAGGCGGCCTGCATCTCCACCATGACCTATAACGAATACTGGCAGTTGATCGAGGCCGGCATGAAGGCCGACGAGCTGACCGTCTTCAAATACCAGGACCAGGGCGTCGCGACGCTGGAGGACGGCCTCTACGCCACGGAAAAGGCGCTGTCCGATCCCAAGACGGTGGCGAAGCTGGCGAAGTTCGTGAAGGCCTCGGCCAAGGGCTGGGAGTATGCCGCCAAGAACCAGGCCGAGGCGGTGAAGATCGTGCTGGAAAACGACACCACCGGCGCCCAGACCGAAGAACACCAGACCACCATGATGCAGGAGATCGCCAAGCTGATCGACGGCGGCGCCAAGGGCACCGGCTATCTCGACCCGGCCGACTTCAACCGCACGGTGGACATCCTGATGTCGGGCGCCTCGGCGCCTGTGATCTCCAAGAAGCCGGAGGGCGCCTACAGCCACGCGGTGTTCGACGCGGCGGCCAAGCTGTAAGGACCAGTCGCGGGTTACGGAGGGGAGGGAGGCGTCGCGCACGCCCCCTCCTCCAAGCCTTGCCCGCACAAGACAGACGTGCATTTCTTTCGGCAAAAGACTTTCCGCATGAGGAGCGCAAGAGATATATTAGTAAGCACGGCGTCACGCCGCTGACATGAACGGATCGAACATGGACTCCAACGCGGGCGATATGAATCTGGCGGACGCGACCGCTCCGGTCCGCCGCCGCCGCCGCCGGCCCGCCAGCGCCACCGCAAGGCCGGCCCACCGCGGCGCGACCGTGTCGGGCACCATCTACCGCGATCTGCGCGACGATATCGTTTCCCTGCGGCGCAAGCCGGGCGAGCCGCTGATCGAGAAGGAAGTGGCCGATACCTACGGCGTCAGCCGCACGCCGGTGCGCGAGGCGATGCTGAAGCTGGCCGACGAAGGGCTGGTGGAGGTGTTCCCGCAATCCGGCACCTTCGTCGCCCGCATCCCCTTGAGCGCCTTGCCCGAGGCCATCGCCATCCGCCGCGCGCTGGAAGAGGCGACGGTGCGCTATGCCGCCGAACAGGCGACCGGCAGCCAGGTGGCCCGCCTGCGCGCCAATCTGGAACTGCAGCGGGAAATGCAGGAGGCCGGCAATTTCGACGGCTTCCACGATGCCGACGAGGATTTCCACGCGCTGCTGGCGGAGATGTCGGGCTATCCCGGCTTCTGGACGCTGACCCAGCAGGTGAAGCGGCAGGTCGACCGCTACCGCCATCTGACGCTGCCGGTCGCCGGCCGGATGGAAAAGGCCCTAGCCGAACACAGCGCCGTCGTCGAGGCGATCGCCGCCCGCGACCCGGACCGTGCCGTCGCCGAGCTGCGCCGCCACCTGACCGACCTTCAACTGGGCATCGCCGACGTCCAGCGGACCAATCCGCAATATTTCACCAGCTGAGGACGGCGGAGGAGAGGCGGTCGGCCGCCCTCACACCGTCCGCGTCTCGTAATCGGTGAAGCTCGCCTTGCGCGGGATGTAGCCGCTGGCGAAATGGGACGAGGACACGATCATGTCGGCGGTGGCCTCGTTGCAGGCCATCGGGATGTTGTACAGCGTGGCGAGGCGGGTCAGCGCCTTCACGTCCACGTCGTGCGGCTGTGCGGTCATCGGATCGACGAAGAAGACCAGCAGGTCGATCCGCCCCTCCGCGATCATGGCGCCGATCTGCTGGTCGCCGCCGAGCGGTCCGCTCTTCAGCGGGGTCACGTCGAGAGTGGGGTGGGCGGCGCGCACCTTCTGGCCGGTGGTGCCGGTCGCCCAGAAGGCGTTCCCGTCCAGCGTGGCGATGTTGGCGCCGATCCAGGTGATGAGATCCGCCTTGCGGGCGTCATGGGCGACGAGAGCGATGCGCTTGCGGGGCTGCTGGGCGGTCATGGATTTGGTCTCCGGGAAATGCCTCCTTACTGATATATTAGATTGGCCGCAGGCGCAACGCGGGCGCCCAGCCCGGTCAGGGCCTATCGCATTCGGGAAGTGGGCAACGACTTTCCGTTACGGAAGCCCTTCTCCCCTTGCGGGAGAAGGGTTGGGATGAGGGGTAATGCGCCCGCAAGCCATTGGAATTTCTGAACCTGCGCCCCTCACCCCAACCCCTCTCCCGCAAGGGGAGAGGGGCTTTGTCCGTGAACAGAATCGGTATGCGAAAGCCCCGCCGAAGCCGGCTGGAATCGCATTCCCGCGATTTTGTCGCGCATTCTCCGTTGGCTGAAATGTCCGGCTTTCCATCATTAGAGCTTGCCCGTTTTACTAGTATATTAGTATGATCGGGGCAGACTTGCCGAATCGCCGGCCCACCCGAAATCGAAGGACCCGATCGACATGAAAATCTCCGTCCGCCACGCCTCCCACCCCGACGCGGTGCGCAGCTTCGATTCCGAGACGCTGCGCGACCACTTCCTGGTTCCGACCCTGTTCGAGGCGGACGAGACCGTCTTCACCTACAGCCACATCGACCGCTTCGTCGTCGGCGGCGCCATGCCGGTCGCCGGCCCGGTCAAGCTGGTGTCGTCCAAGGAGATCGGCTCGCCCAACTTCCTCGACCGGCGCGAGCTGGGCGTGGTCAATGTCGGCGGCCCCGGCCGCGTCACCGTCGACGGCGCGGTGTTCGAACTGGCGCCGCGCGATGCGCTTTATGTCGCGATGGGCAGCAAGGACGTCACCTTCGAAAGCCTGGACCGCCGCGAGCCGGCCAAGTTCTACCTGAACAGCATGCCGGCCCATGCGCGGTTCGAGACGATGAAGATCTCCATCGGGCAGGCCAAGGCGGTGCATCTGGGCGACCCGGCCCAGTCGAACGAGCGCACCATCTACCAGATGATCCACCCGGACGTGGTGCGCACCGCGCAGCTGGTGCTGGGCATGACCGTGCTGAAGCCGAACAACATGTGGAACACGATGCCGTGCCACACCCATGACCGGCGCTGCGAGGTCTATTTCTACTTCGACCTGCCGGAGGATGCCCGCGTCTTCCACCTGATGGGCGAGCCGGAGCAGACCCGCCACATCGTCGTCGCCAACGAGCAGGCCGTGATCTCCCCACCCTGGTCGATCCATTCCGGCGTCGGCACCCGCAACTACACCTTCATCTGGGCGATGGGCGGCGACAACCAGGACTTCACCGACATGGACTTCATCGCCATGGACCGCCTGCGCTGAGGGCCGACGCAGCCATGACCAAGTCCTTCGATCTGTCCGGCCGGACGGCGCTGGTCACCGGCGCCAACACCGGCATCGGTCAGGCCATCGCCGTGGCGCTGGCCGAGGCCGGCGCCGACGTGGCGGTGGCCGGCCGCACCCCGCCGGTGGAAACTCAAGGGATGGTGGAGCGCGCCGGCCGGCGCTTCGTCGCCATTTCCGCCGACTTCACAAGCATCGAGCCGGTCCCCCGGATCATGGAGGAGGCGGTCGCAGGTCTCGGCCATGTCGACATCCTGGTCAACAATGCCGGCCTCATCCGGCGCGCCGATTCCATCGACTTCAGCGAAGCCGACTGGGACGACGTGATGAACGTCAATATCAAGTCGGTGTTCTTCCTCTGTCAGTCATTCGGCCGCCATGTCTTCGCGCGTCGGGCCGCGGGTGAGGACGCCAAGGGCAAGATCATCAACATCGCCTCGATGCTGTCCTTCCAGGGCGGCATCCGGGTGCCGTCCTACACGGCCTCCAAGAGCGGCATCGCCGGCGTCACCAAGCTTCTGGCCTGCGAATGGGCGGGCAAGGGCATCAACGTGAACGCCATCGCGCCGGGCTATGTCGAGACCAACAACACCACGGCGCTGCGTGCCGACGAGGCGCGCAATGCCGAGATCCTCGGCCGTATCCCGGCCGGGCGCTGGAGCGTGCCGTCCGACATGGCCGGCCCGGCGGTGTTCCTGGCCTCCGACGCCTCGGACTATGTCCACGGCATCACCCTGCCGGTGGATGGCGGCTGGCTGGCGCGCTGACGGGAACCAACACCCGCCGCCGCCCCAGTCCGGAGCGGCGACGGGATCTCAGGGGAAGAAGGAAGAAGACCAATGACCACCGACGTGTTCGTGACCGCGGACGATATCCCCTGGCAGGATCTTGGCGCCGGGGTGCGGCGCAAGATCCTCGGCTACAACGACGCCATGATGATGGTGCGGGTGGAGTTCGAGGCCGGCGCCATCGGCGCGCAGCACCGCCACCCGCATGTCCAGTGCGCCGTGGTGGAGAAGGGCTCCTTCGACGTCACCATCGACGGCCGCACCAAGCGCCTGAACACCGGCGACGGCTATATGGTGCCGTCCAACGTGCTGCATGGCGTGGTTGCGCTGGAGCCGGGCGTGCTGCTCGACATCTTCACGCCGATCCGCGAGGATTTCCTGGGCGAGCCGGTGGCCTACGCCGCCGCGGCCGACGCCACCCAGGCTTGACCGGTGCTGGGGAAAGGGGGCCGCGCTGGCCACTTTCCCCGCCCCCCTTTCCCCTCGGGTCAGGCGAGGTCGCCGGGCGCGGTGAAGTAGCGCGGATAGTCGCGGCGGATGTCGGCGACCGAGATCTGCAGGTCGTCCAGATGCTCGTCCAGCGCCTTGATGGCGGCCGCCGGATCGTTGGCCGCGATGGCGTCGACGATGGCGGTGTGCTCGGCGATCACCTCGGCGACGCGGCCGAGCACCGGCAGGGTCAGCAGGCGGTAGCGGTCGATCTGCACCTTGGTCTGCTGGATCAGCGTCCAAAATCCGGGATAGCCGGCGATCTCCGCGACCAGCGCGTGAAACGCCTCGTCGGCCTGATGGAATCCGGGGAAATCGGCGGCCTCCTGCATCTCCTTCTGCAACTCGAGATTGGCTCGCAGCGCTGCGATCTGGCTGCGCGTGGCGCGCGCTGCGGCATAGCGCACCGTCGCCTCTTCCAGCGCCTTGCGGATTGCGAAGGCTTCCGGCAGGCCGTCCAGCGGGATGCGCGCCACGAAGGTGCCGGATTGCGGAAAGATCTCGATCAGCCCCTCGTCGGCCAGCTTCAGCACCGCTTCGCGCACCGGCGTGCGGCTGACGCCGTAGGTCTCGGCGATCTGCTTTTCGGCGATGGCGTCGCCCGGCTTGCGCTTCAGCGAGACGATCTCGCCCCGCAGGTCACGGTAGATGCGCGACGCCACCGTCGCGGCGCGGCGCGGCGGGCGGACCGTCGCGGCCGGCACCGCAGCACGTCGGGCGGTTGCAGGGGCCAGGCCGCCTTCATCGTCTGTCGTCGCGACCTTCTTCACCGATGGCTCCATTCCGGCAGGCATGTAACGGGGCGGCAGTCTTCCGCCCCCAGGGCGTTCCTCGTTTCCCGCAATCTACCCGCCCCGCTTCACCAAGGTCAAACCCATCGCCAGCATCATGCCCGACCTTTTGCCCGGCTCGGGTGCGGCGACTGGGCGCAGGCCATAGGGGTCCCGAGAGGTGATCGGGAGCATGATTGGGCTTGCAATCATATCTGATATATTAATATTATACGACCAGCCGGTAGGGACGGTCCCCCGCACGGACCCCGCCTTCTCCCCACCCTGCTTTTGTCACTCTCTTGCAGCGCAGAGGCTTCCGATGCTTCACCCCGACCGTCTGTTCCCGAGCGACCCGACGCAGCGCGCCATCGCGCGGCGCCTCTACGGCGAAGTCAGCGCCCTGCCGATCATCAGCCCGCACGGCCACACCGATCCGTCCTGGTTCGCGAAGGACGAGGCGTTCCCCGACCCGGCGAGCCTGTTCGTCAAGCCCGACCATTATGCCTTCCGCATGCTGTACAGCCAGGGAATTCCGCTGGAGCAGCTGGGCGTTCCGCGCAAGGACGGCGGGGAGACCTCGTCCGACAATCGCGCCATCTGGCGCCTGCTGGCTTCCAACTGGCACCTGTTCCGCGGCACGCCGACGTCGATGTGGCTGACCCACGCCTTCGAGACGGTGTTCGGCGTCACCGAGCGTCTGAGCGCGGCCAGCGCCGACCGCATCTACGACCAGATCGAGGAGTGCCTGGGCAAGCCGGAGTTCCGTCCGCGCGCCCTGTTCGAGCGCTTCAACCTCGAAGTGCTGGCGACCACCGAATCGCCGCTCGACACGCTGGAGCACCATAAGGCGATCCGCGAGAGCGGCTGGAAGGGCCGGGTCATTACCGCCTTCCGTCCCGACCCGGTCGTCGATCCGGAGTTCGAGGGCTTCCGCGAGAACCTCGCCGAGCTGGCCCGCATCACCGGCAAGGACACGGCGACCTGGGACGGCTATCTCGCCGCGCTCGCCGACCGCCGCCAGTATTTCAAGAGCTTCGGCGCCACCTCGACCGACCACGGCCACCCGACGGCGGCGACCGCCGATCTGCCGCGCGCCGAGGCCGAGACGCTGTTCGACATCGTCCGCCGCGGCGGCGCGACGGCCGAGGAGGCCGAGCTGTTCCGCGCCCAGATGCTGACCGAAATGGCGCGGATGAGCCTGGAAGACGGTCTGGTCATGCAGATCCACCCCGGCTCCTTCCGCAATCACAACACCCGCTTGTTCGAGCGTTTCGGCCGCGACAAGGGCGCCGACATCCCGAGCGGCACCGAATATGTGCGGGCGCTGAAGCCGCTGCTCGACCGCTTCGGCAACGAGCGCGACCTGACCATCATCCTGTTCACCCTGGATGAGGACAGCTATTCCCGCGAGCTGGCGCCGCTGGCCGGCCATTACCCGGCGCTGCGTGTCGGCCCGGCCTGGTGGTTCCACGACAGCCCCGAGGGCATGCGCCGCTACCGCGAGATGATCACGGAGACCGCCGGCTTCTACAACACCGTCGGCTTCAACGACGACACCCGCGCTTTCTGCTCGATCCCGGCCCGTCACGACGTGTCGCGCCGCGTCGACTGCAGCTTCCTCGCCCGTCTGGTCGCGGAGCACCGGATGGAAGAGGACGAGGCGGCGGAGCTGGCCGTCGACCTCGCCTACCGCCTCGCCAAGAACGCCTACAAGCTGTGATTGGCTGAGCTGTGATTGGTTGAGCTTTACGACCAGCGAAGCCCCTCTCCCTTGATGGGAGAGGGGTTGGGGTGAGGGTGGCGCCGGCCACTGCCGGCCTCAAACCCGCTCCCGCCCTTGTCGGGCGGGCCGCACCCCTTACCCCAACCCCTCTCCCGCAAGGGGAGAGGGGCCTGCAAGTCTCCTCAAGGACATCTTCCCATGGCATCGCTGACCATCCGCCTGCACCCCGCCGACAACGTCGTCGTCGCCGGCCCCGACCTGGAGCCCGGCATCCTTCTGCCCGGCACAGAAGTCGCGACCACCGGGCCGGTGCCGGCCGGGCACAAGGTCGCGGTGCGCGCCATCGCACCGGGCGAGCCGGTGCGCAAGTACAATCAGGTCATCGGCTTCGCCACCGTGGCGATCCAGCCGGGCGATCACGTCCACGTCCACAACATGGGCATGGGCAGCGATTTCGAGCGCGACTACGCCTTCGGCGCCGACGTCCACCCGGTCGAGCCGATCCCGGAGGCCGAGCGCGCCACCTTCCAGGGCATCGTTCGCCCGGACGGCCGCGTCGCCACCCGCAACTACATCGGCGTGCTGACCTCGGTGAACTGCTCCGCCACCGCGGCGCGGATGATCGCCGACCATTTCCGGGGCTCCGCCCTGGCGGCATATCCCAACATCGACGGCGTCGTCGCGCTGACCCACGGCTACGGCTGCGGCATGGCCGGCAGCGGCGAGGTGATGGACACGCTGCGCCGGACCATCGCCGGCTATGCCCGCCACCCGAACTTCGCCGCGGTGATCCTGCTGGGCCTCGGCTGCGAGGTGAACCAGATCGACAAGCTGATGGAGGCAACCGGCCTTGAGGCGGGCGCCCGCGTCATCCCCATCGGCATCCAGGACATGGGCGGCACCGCCGCGGCGGCCCGCGAGGGCATCCGCCGGATCGAGGCTCTGCTGCCGGAGATCGACGACGTCAAGCGCCAGACCCTGCCGGCCAGCCACCTGACGCTGGCGCTGCAATGCGGCGGCTCGGACGGCTATTCGGGCATCACCGCCAACCCGGCGCTGGGCCATGCCGTCGACCTGCTGGTCCGCAACGGCGGCACCGCGGTGCTGAGCGAGACGCCCGAGGTCTATGGCGCCGAGCATCTGCTGACCCGCCGCGCCGTCCGCCGCGAGGTGGGCGAGGCGCTGGTCGAGCGCATCGGCTGGTGGGAGGAGTACACCAGCCGCACCGGCGGCGAGATGAACAACAACCCGTCGCCCGGCAACAAGAAGGGCGGCCTGACCACCATCCTGGAAAAGTCGCTGGGCGCGGTCGCCAAGGGCGGCACCACCCCGATGACCGCCGTCTATCGCTATGCCGAGCCGATCACCGAGAAGGGCTTCGTCTTCATGGACACCCCCGGCTACGATCCCGTCTCGGCGACCGGGCAGGTGGCGGGCGGCGCCAACGTGCTGTGCTTCACCACCGGCCGCGGCTCGGTCTTCGGCTGCAAGCCGACGCCCAGCCTGAAGCTGGCGACCAACAGCGAACTGTTCCGCAAGATGCCGGACGACATGGACATCGATTGCGGCGCCATCGCCAGCGGCGACGCCTCCATCGAGGAGGTCGGCCGCGCGATCTTCCAGCTGGTTCTCGACACCGCGTCGGGCCGCAAGACCAAGAGCGAGGAACTCGGCGTCGGCGCCGATGAATTCGCTCCTTGGCAGATGGGAGCGGTTATGTAAGGGGTCCGCCCCCTTTTTCAGAACCGATGACGAGCCGGCGCCATGCCCGACAGTTCCACCCCGCGCAACAGTGTTGAATCCGGTCCCGAACCGGTGAACGCGCCGCAGACCCCGATCCAGCCGACGGTCAATCCAGCGGCCGGATCGGGGGCCAAGGGCACGGAGCCGATGCGGGCGATCCTGCTGGTGGTGCTGGCGGTGGCCTGCCTGTCCTGCTCCGACGCCACGGCGAAATATCTCGCCCGGACCCTGCCGCCGGTCGAGATCGCCTGGATGCGCTATGTCGTCTTCACCGCCCTCGTGATGCCGCTGGCTCTGCGTGGCGGATCGCTGCGGGTGCTGAAGACGACGCGGCCGGGGCTGCAGGTCCTGCGGGGGCTCGGCATGCTGGGTTCGGCGCTGTTCTTCATCATGGCGATGCAGCATCTGCCGCTGGCCGAGGCCGCGGCGATCAGCTTCGTCTCCCCCGTCTTCGTCACCGTGTTGTCGATCCTGCTGCTGAAGGAGACGGTCGGCATCCGCCGCTGGGTGGCGCTGCTGGTCGGGCTCGTCGGGGTCATCATCGTCATCCGGCCTGGGGCGGACGGCTTCCAGCCCGCCTCGCTGCTGCCGATCCTGACCGCCTTCAGCTGGGCCTTGGGCCTGGTGGCGACGCGCAAGATGACGGTGCAGGAGAACCCGCTGACCACCATGGTGTGGAGCGCGCTCACCGGCCTGATCGTCCTGACGGCGCTGCTTCCCCTGCATGCGGCATGGCCGACGCCGTGGGAGATGCTGCTCGGGGTCTTCATCGGGCTGGTCTACACGGCAGCGCAATGGCTGCTGATCCTGGCCTACCGCCAGGGCGAGGCATCGGTTCTGGCGCCCTTCACCTACGTCCAGCTGATCTGGTCGACCGCCCTGGGTTTCCTCGTCTTCGGCGCGGTGCCCGACCATTGGACCTTCGTCGGCACCGGCGTGATCATCGCCAGCGGCCTCTACACCGCGCACCGCGAACGGATGCGGGCACGGGAACGCCGCTTGGCGGCATGAAATAGGATTTGCCGGGGCGATCCCCGGCTTGTGGAGAAGAAACATGACCGACACGCCCAACCGCGTCGCCGCGCTCGGCGAATGCATGATCGAGATGTTCCGGCGGCCGGACGGGTCGCTGACCATGGGGTTCGGCGGCGACACGCTGAACACCGCGGTCTATCTGGCGCGTCTGGGCACGCCGGTCGACTATGTCACCGCTCTCGGCGACGACAGCATCAGCGACGGCATGGTGGCCGCCTGGGCGGCGGAAGGCGTCGGCACGTCCCATGTCCTGCGGGTGCCGAACCGCCTGCCCGGCCTCTACCTGATCGAGACGGATGCCAGCGGCGAGCGCCGCTTCCTCTACTGGCGCGACAAGGCCCCGGCGCGCGAACTGTTCGCCCTGCCCCAGACGCCGGAACTGTCCAAGGCGCTGGAGGGCTACGGCATCGTCTATCTGTCCGGCATCAGCATCGCCATCCTGGGCGAGCAGGGCCGCGAGGGGCTGTTCGAGGTGCTGCAGCGGGTGCGGGCGCGCGGCGGCAAGGTCGCCTTCGACACCAACTGGCGCCCGCGCCTGTGGCCGGACATCGAGACCGCCCGCGTCGCCTTCGACCGCATGCTGCGGCTGACCGACATCGCGCTGCCCGGCGTCACCGACCTGCGCGATCTCTATGGCGACGCCGATGCCGACGCCGTGCTGGCCCGCGTCCGCAATGCCGGCGTCACCGAGATCGTCCTGAAGCTGGAACAGCCCGGCTGCGTGGTGATCGAGAACGGCGAAGCCGTCGAGGTCCCCGCGCAGAAGGTCGCCACGGTGGTCGACACCACGGCGGCCGGCGACAGCTTCAGCGCCGGCTATCTGGCATCCCGCCTGCGCGGCGAAGGCCCGGTCGACGCCGCCCGCGCCGCCCACAGGCTTGCCGCCGCCGTCATCCAGCACCGCGGTGCCATCATCCCGCGCGAGGCGATGCCGGCCTGATCGCCGGTTCAGGCCCCAAATCAGCCTTCCGCCGCCAGTTCGCGGCGGAAGGCGCGGCTCGCCATTTCCGCGAAGGCGGTGAGCGCCGCCTCGTCCGCGCCGTCACGCGCCGCCGCCGACATTCCCTTCATCGCGATCGCCACGAAGTCGGCCAGTTCGCCGGCCCGTTCCGGCGCCTCCCCGGCGATGAAGTCACGGATCGTCGCTACGCCGGCCTTCCTCAGTGCCTCGGCCAACGCGCATGCCTCCGGGTCGGCGCTGTTGCGCGCGCCGTCGAGCACGAGACAGCCCGCCACCCCGTTCCGCTCCGGATAGAGCCGCGCCGCCAGCAGCAGCGTGCGCTCGATCACCTCGGCCACGCTGCCTCCCTCTGCCTGCGCCCGCGCGAAGATGTTCGCCTCCCCCGCCGTATAGCGTTGAAGCGCCCGCTCGAACAGCCCGGCCTTACTGCCGAAGGCCGCATAGAAACTCGGCGGCTTGATCCCCAGCTCCGCCCCCAGTTCGGCGACGCCCACGGCGTCGTAGCCGCGCGCATGGAACAGCTTCATCGCGGTCTCGACCGCCTCGTCCACATCGAACGACCGCCGCCGTCCGCGTACTCCGGACGATTCCTTTGGCGATGATTCTGTAGTGACCACTATATTTTCTCCTTGCGCAAACCCCCTGCCTGATTTTATATAGCGCTCACTACATTTTCTCAAGGAGCGCATCATGGGTGAGTTCACCGGCCGCAAAGTCCTGGTCCTCGGCGGCAGCCGCGGCATCGGCAAGGCCATCGTCCGCCGCTTCGCCAAGGCCGGCGCCGAGGTCGCCTTCACCTACGCCGGGTCGAAGGACGCCGCCGACGCGCTTGCCGCCGAAACCGGCGCGGAGGCCATCCGCACCGACAGCGCCGACCGCGATGCTCTGATCGCCACCGTGGCCGATCGCGGCGCGCTCGACGTGCTGGTTGTCAATGCCGGCACGGCGATCATCGGCGATCCGCTCACCTTCGAGCCCGACGCCGTCGACCGGATGATCGACATCAATGTCCGTGCGCCCTACCACGCGTCGGTCGAAGCGGCCCGGCGCATGAACGACGGTGGGCGCATCATCGTCATCGGGTCGGTCAACGGCGACCGCGTGCCCTTCGCGGGCGGTGCCGCCTACGGCATGACCAAGTCGGCGGTGCAGAGCATGGTGCGCGGCCTCGCCCGCGATTTCGGTCACCGCGGCATCACCGTGAACGCAATCCAGCCGGGTCCGACCGACAGCGACATGAATCCGGCCGACGGACCGATGGCGCCCGCCATGCGCGAGTTCATGGCGATCAAGCGCTACATCCATGCCGACGAGGTCGCCGAACTGACCGCCTACGTCGCCGGTCCGCATGCCGCGATGATCACCGGCTCGTTCCAGACCATCGACGGCGGGTTCGGCGCCTGACGCCAAACGTTCCGGTACCGGGGAACAGGGGGACGACGACCGTCCCCCGCCTTGCTTTTCCCTATTTGTCCCGGCCCCGCCGCTTCGCCCCTTCTCCGCCGGTCTCGTCCGGCATCGGCGTCTGCATGGTATCCCCGGTGATGTGCTGTGGGTCGTCGCCAGCCTGCGGCGTGTTGCCGGGCGACATGGCGTCGACGGCACGCTTGATCCGCTCGCCGCCCTCGCGCGCGCCCTGCTCGTGACCGGACAGATCGCCTGCGGCCTTGTCCTTCGCCTGATCGATAGCGTCCCGGATCCGGTCATTGTCACCCGAGGCGCGGTCTTGCCCGCTGCTGTTCCGGTCGCTGGGCCGGTTCCGGTCGTTCTGGTTGCTCATCGGCAATCCTTTCCTTTGGCTTGCGGCACCGCGGCGATCCGGGCAACTGCCGCTCCACCTTGCGATGCCCCATTCCCTATCAACCGGAAGCGGACGCGAAACTTGCGCCGCGCGAAAGGAGACCTCGCAGACGATGCCGGGCAGCCGGCGTCAGCATCCGCCACGACGGTTCGGAACTTCAGGATACTTAATTCGTCATCAAAACAAAAGCATACAGCAGCATACAAATCTCGCATGTGCGCAATCACATGCAAATAAATTCAACAGACAAATGAATGCTTCTGAAGTGTATCTTGTTATCTTCTGGTGCAATAATACGTTTATGTGCATTATTTTCCCAAGAAACTTCTATTGAATAGAATAATTGCCTGTGCATTATCAGAACACGATACGCACTTGCCACTCATGCATCTTAATGAGTGCATAGGCAGATCGATTATCATTTCAATGTTTCTGAAAATAGGAGCGATAGTTATGTCTACGACTTACAGCGTTGCCGTCAACATGGACCAGAACACTCTGACCACTCTGAAAAACAACGGCTTCATTCTTTACGGGTTTAAGGGCATCAACACGCCGAATGCCTCGTCGGCACAGCCGACCGTCTGGTTTTCAACCAATCAATATCTGACCAACACCACCATCAGCTGGACCGAAAATTACAAGGCCTATATCAGCTCCCAGCAGATTCAGGCCAACACGACGATCGACGCCAGCAACAACATTTCCGCCGATCTCGGCAATCTGGTGACTGTGGACGGCAACGGCATGCTAACCGTCAGCACCACGGGCGGCACGTCGGGCGCGGTCAGCGTCTATGACAATTCGAGCACCCCCTACACGACGGGCCTCAGCCAGGCCGCCAACGGTGGCCCCGCCACCCCGCTCTGCGCGCTCAGCCTTCTCGGACAGACGACGGACGTGATCGTGCCGATCGAATATGTCCTGCTGATGTTCGCGACCCAGACGGTCAACACCGGCACCGTGCTCTACAACGCCTACACGCAGAGCATCGCCGTCGATCTGACCGGGGCCCCGGGCAACACCCGCACGGTCAGCTACGTCGTCAACCAGGGCTGGCAGACGGATGGGGCGACCTGGGCGACGGTTTATGCGCCGAATGCGGCGCTGAAGCCGCTCCTGATCAACCCCATGTGATCGGCCCCATGTGATCGGCCCCATGTGATTGGCCACGGCGTCGTTGTCCGGGTTGCAGAACGCAACCCGGCGGCGGCGCCGCGCCGGCCTCCGTCGATCGGCAGGCACACGGGCACGCCCCCCTTTGGAGAGCGGTGATGAGCACGACCCGCGATTTCCTTATCAGCATTACAATCGAAAGCACAACTTTCACCTCTTTGAAAAATTCCGGATATAATTTGTTTGGAATGGTCGGGGTCATCAGCTCAAACAAAAGCGGAAGGCCCGCGGTCGTCGTCTGTACGAACACATATTTTCAAAACAACACGGTGACGCTTTCAGGTCAGTTGACCGCCTATGACTCGGGTTCCCAGATTGCTGACAATGCAACGATCCAGATCGGCAATCAGATCACCGTAACCACCGGGCAGTTCGCCGTCATCGACGGCAACGGCTCCCTCTCGGTCACGTCCGGGGCTCCGGCAAACACCGTGTATATCGTCAACAACGCGTCCGTCGACTACACGGTCGGCATCGCCCGCAACATGTCTATTCAGAACGTCCCTCCATCTGCGGTGCCGGCCGTAGCCTTCGATGCACAGCCATCCTCCATGGTGACGACAGCGCCCACCGGGTCCGCCCTGTTCTTCTTCGGAACCTCGACCTATCAGTCCGGCACAATCCTGACGACCTGTCTCGGTCCCGCCGTCGCAATCGATCTGTCAACGGCCCCGGCCAGCGTGACACTGCCCTACGACCAGGCACAGGGCGGTTGGGTGACGAACGGCGCCTCCTACTTGGACAAGGTCGCGGCCGGCAGCGACCTCACGCCGATTCTGATCCGGGACCCCGGGCCGAACGTTCCCGCCTCCAAAGCCGTCCTGGTGTCGGTCGATTCCGCAGATATGGCGGAAGACCAACCACCCATGACCGAACAGGGTTGAGACAGCCCCATATCAGCGGCCGGCGGTGTCCGCCAGCGCACCTTCATGGGCCAGCAGCCAGCGCTTGCGCTCCACCCCGCCGCCATAGCCGGTCAGCGCCCCGCCGGAGCCGATCACCCGGTGGCAGGGCACCACGACGCTGATCGGATTGGCGCCATTGGCATGCCCAGCCGCCCGCACCGCCGCCGGACGTCCGGCCAGCGCCGCCAGTTCGCGGTAGCTGACGGTGCCGCCACAGGGAATCCCGCGGAGTGCCGCCCACACCGCACGCTGGAACGGCGTTCCACCGGTGCGCACAGGCAACCGGTCGATCACCGCAAGCTCGCCCGCGAAATAGGCATCCATCGCCCGCGTCAGCCCGCCCGGATCGTCTGACGGCCGCAATTCGTACCCGCCGGGATGATGCAGACGCAGCAGCCGGTGCAGCCGATCCTCATGCTCGGTCCAGTCGATGGCCCGCAAGGCGCCCTCTTCATCCGCGACGACGATCAACTCGCCGATGGGCGTGGCGGTGCGGTCGATCAGCAGGCTGGAGACAGCGAACATGGCGACACCCCCTATCCCTGATGCATAGGCGCGCTGCCGAAAATGAAGGCATCGCCTTTGCGACGCAACTCTTTGATAGGGCGCAATTTCCTGTCCTCGACCTGCGCCGCTCAACGGATTTTCTTGCGCATCGCCGCCAAAAGAGGCGCCAAAAGGCTGAGTTGCGTGCAATGCGCATGGCTGGCATGATCGAACCATGCCTGTCCATACCGTCAATTCTTGACCGAACAGTCAGCTTTTCCGCCGCCTCCGTGCCTTGGCAGTGCTGGTTGGTTCTGTTGGCACGCGGGTTGCTGACGCTTCGGTAGACACGCCGCTCTGCGACCGAAGGGAAGCCATCCGCCATGACCCTGATCGCTACGCTTGACGACACCTCAAGACCCGATGCGGACCATCCGTCCTCGCCCTACGCCGACCTGACCCCGGCGATGACGCCGGTGCAGGCGCTGGCCGAGTCCAACCGCTGCCTGTTCTGCTACGACGCGCCCTGCATCAAGGCCTGTCCGACCGGGATCGACATTCCGGCCTTCATCCGCTCCATCGCCACCGGCAACCTGAAGGGTGCCGCAACGACGATCCTGTCGGAGAACATCATGGGCGGCACCTGCGGCCGGGTCTGCCCGACCGAGACGCTGTGCGAACAGTCCTGCGTGCGCAACCGGGCGGAGGATCGGCCCGTCGCCATCGGCCGGCTGCAGCGCTATGCCACCGACCGCCTGATCGACGGCGAGCCGGCCCACCCCTTCCCGCGCGCAGCCGCCACCGGCAAGCGCGTCGCCGTGGTCGGTGCCGGCCCGGCCGGCCTGTCCTGCGCCCACCGCCTCGCCACGCTCGGCCATGACGTGACGGTGTTCGAGGCCAAGGCGAAGTCCGGCGGCCTCAACGAATACGGCCTCGCCCCCTACAAGATGGCCGACGATTTCGCCCAGCGCGAGGTCGCCTTCATCCTCGGCGTCGGCGGCATCAGTGTGGAGCATGGCCGCAAGCTGGACGCCGACCTGTCGCTCGACAGCCTGCGCGCCGACTATGACGCCGTGTTCCTGGGCGTCGGCCTGGGGTCCAACAACCGCTTGGGCATCCCCGGCGAGGAACGTGCGGGCGTGGAGGACGCCACCGCCTTCATCGAGCGCGTCCGTCAGGCTCCCCCCGGCCAGCCGCCGGCGGTGGGGCGCAGCGTCGTGGTGATCGGCGGCGGCAACACCGCGGTGGACGCCGCCATCCAGGCCAAGCGCCTGGGCGCGGAGGACGTCACCCTGGTCTACCGACGCGGCCGGGCCCAAATGGGCGCCACCGCCTGGGAGCAGGAGTTGGCCCAGACCGAGGGCATCGTGCTGAAGACTTTCGCCGCGCCCAGAGAGATCGGCGAGACCACCATCACCTTCGAGCGCACCCGCCTGACCGACGGCAAGCTGACCGGCACCGGCGAGACCTTCACCCTCCAGGCCGACATGGTGCTGAAGGCGGTAGGGCAGAAGCTGTCGGCCGACGCGCTCGACGGCCTGGAACTGGCCGGCGGCAAGATCGCCATCGACGACGCCTATCGCACGACGCTGGCAAAGGTCTGGGCCGGCGGCGATTGCGTCGCCACGGGCGAGGATCTGACGGTCCAGTCCGTGCAGGACGGCAAACTCGCCGCGCTCGCCATCCACAGCCACCTGTCCGCCTGAGGAAAGGGAGCCACATCATGGCCGATCTCAGCAGCACCATCGCCGGCATCCGCTCCCCCAACCCCTTCTGGCTGGCCTCCGCCCCGCCGACCGACAAGGCCTACAATGTCGTCCGCGCCTTCAAGGCGGGCTGGGGCGGCGTGGTGTGGAAGACGCTGGGCGAGGACCCGCCGGTGGTCAACGTCTCCAGCCGTTACGGCGCCCATCTCGACACCGATCGCCGGATGATCGGCTTCAACAACATCGAACTGATCTCAGACCGGCCGCTTGACGTGAACTTGCAGGAGATTATCGAGGTAAAGCGCGACTGGCCCGACCGCGCCATGGTCGTCTCGCTGATGGCCACCATGACCGAGACGGCCTGGGCCGGCCTCGCCCGCCGCATCGCCGAGACCGGGGCGGCGGACGGCCTGGAACTGAATCTCGGCTGCCCGCACGGCATGTGCGAGCGCGGCATGGGCTCCGCCATCGGGCAGGTGCCGGAGATGGTGGAGCAGGTCACCCGCTGGGTGAAGAACGCCGTCAACCTGCCGGTGATCGTCAAGCTGACCCCCAACATCACCAACATCCTGTGGTCGGCCGAAGCGGCCAAGCGCGGCGGCGCCGACGCGGTGTCGCTGATCAACACGGTGAACTCCATCGTCGCGGTGGACCTCGATGCCATGGCCCCGACCCCGGTGGTCGACGGCAAGGGCAGCCATGGCGGCTATTGCGGCCCGGCGGTGAAGCCCATCGCGCTGAACATGGTGGCGGAGATCGCCCGCAATCCCGACACGCGCGGTCTGCCGGTCAGCGGCATCGGCGGCATCACCACATGGCGCGACGCGGCGGAGTTCCTGGCGCTCGGCGCCACCAACGTCCAGGTCTGCACCGCCGCCATGACCTACGGCTTCAAGATCGTGGAGGACATGATCGGCGGCCTGTCCAACTGGATGGACGAGAAGGGATACCGCAGCCTTGACGAACTGAGCGGCCGGGCCGTGCGCAACGTCGTCAACTGGAACGACCTGAACATGAACTTCTCGACCAAGGCGGTGATCGACCCCGCCTTGTGCATCGACTGTGGCCGCTGCCACATCGTCTGCGAGGACACCTCGCACCAGGCGATCCGCATCGACCAGGGGGAAGGCCGCCGCGTCTTCACCGTGGTCAACGAGGAGTGCGTGGGCTGCAACCTGTGCAGCCATGTCTGCCCGGTGCCCGACTGCATCACCATGGTGCCGGAGCAGACCGACCTGCCCTACGTCACCTGGCCCAACGACGCCCGCAATCCGATGCGCGTCCCCGAAGCCGCCGAATAAAAACGACGTTCAGGAGAGAGCAACATGTCCACCCCGCAGAATGTCGCCGTGAACGGCTTGCGCCTGTGGCAGAGCCTGATGGACATGGCGCAGATCGGCGCCACGCCCAAGGGCGGCGTGTGCCGGCTGGCGCTGACCGACCTCGACCGCCAAGGCCGCGACCTGTTCGTGCGCTGGTGCGAGGAGGCGGGCTGCACGATTTCGGTCGACCGGATGGGCAACATCTTCGCCCGCCGCCCCGGCCGCGACGACAGCCTGCCGCCGGTCATCATGGGCAGCCACCTGGACAGCCAGCCGACCGGCGGCAAGTATGACGGCGTCTATGGCGTGCTGGCCGGGCTGGAGGTGGTGCGCAGCCTGAACGACATGAACTATGTCACCGAAGCCCCGGTCGAGGTCGCGGTCTGGACCAACGAGGAAGGCTCGCGCTTCGCCCCGGCCATGGTGTCGTCCGGCGTCTTCGCCGGGGTGTTCGATCTGGAATACGGCCTGTCCCGCGCCGATCTCGACGGCAAGACGATGGGCGAGGAGCTGGCCCGCATCGGCTATGCCGGCGACCAGGAGGTGGGGGGCCGCAAGGTCGGCGCCTATTTCGAGGCCCACATCGAACAGGGCCCGATCCTGGAGATCGAGGGCAAGACCATCGGCGTCGTCACCGACTGCCAGGGCCAGCGCTGGTACGAGATCACCTTCACCGGCCAGGAGGCCCATGCCGGCCCGACCCCGATGGTCCGCCGAAAGGATGCCCTGCTGGGCGCGGCCCGCGTCGTCGATGCGGTGAATCGCATCGGCCTGAAATACGGCCCGCTCGCCTGCGCCACGGTCGGGCTGATGCAGATCCACCCCAACAGCCGCAATGTCATCCCCGGCCGCGTCTTCTTCACCGTCGATTTCCGCCACCCGGACGACGGCATCCTCGCCGCCATGGACGGCGAGCTGCGCGCCGAGGTGGAGCGCATCGCCGGCGAGATCGGGCTGGAGAGCGATTTCCAGCAGATCTGGTATTACGCCCCGATCAAATTCGACGAGACCTGCGTCGCCGCCGTCCGCAAGGGGGTGGAGCGCACCGGCCACAGCTTCCGCGACATCGTGTCGGGCGCCGGCCACGACGCCTGCTACCTGTCGAAGGTCGCGCCGACGGCCATGGTCTTCATCCCCTGCATCGACGGCATCAGCCACAATGAGGTCGAGGAAACGACCCCGGAATGGTCGACCGCCGGCTGCGAGGTGCTGCTGCACGCCGTGCTCGACCGCGCCAACGCCATGGCGGAACAGGTGAAGGCGCCCGCGTGATACGCTCCCTCTCCCGTCCCGGGAGAGGGAAGGGGCCCGCCGCGAAGCGGTGGGAAGGGCGAGGGGGATTGCAAGAATCCCGAACCGCATGGCTTCGTGCCTAACCCCTCACCCTCCCCACTTCGTGGGTCCCCTCCCTCTCCCGGGGCGGGAGAGGGCACTTAGCAACAGCAATGGCGAAATCGATGGCGCGAACGGCTGCCGACACCACCGACACCACGTCGCCCCAGGGCCGCATCCGGCGTGAGAACGTCGAGCGCATCCTGAAGGCGGCCGAGCGCATCTTCGCCGAAGCCGGCTTCGCCGGCGCCACCATGGCCGACATCGCCGAGCGGGCCGGCCTGCCCAAGGCCAACCTGCATTACTATTTCGGCACCAAGGAGGACCTCTACCGCGCGGTGCTCGACAACATCCTGCGCATGTGGCTGGCGCCGATCGCCTCCTTCACCCCCGACGCCGATCCGGCGGAGACGCTGACCGCCTACGTCACCGCCAAGATGGAGGCGTCGCGCACCCGCCCGCACGCCTCCAAGGTCTTCGCCAACGAGATCCTGCATGGCGGGACCCAGGTTGAACGCTTTCTGGCGGAGGACCTGAAAGCGCTGGTCGACGCCAAGGCCACCGTCATCGACGGCTGGGTCGCCGCCGGCCGCATGGCCCCGGTGGACGCCCGCCAGTTCCTGTTCATGATCTGGGCGGTGACCCAGCATTACGCCGACTTCGACATCCAGATCCGCAAGGTGCTGGGCCGCCGCAGCCTGACCCGCCAGGACTTCGCCGCCATGACGGCCGAAGTCCTGCGCATGGTCCTGCGCGCCGCCGGCCTGCCCGAACCACAAATAGCCGAAACGCCCATCGACTCCGCCCAACCAATCCTTTGAGGGAGCGCCCGAGCATGTCCACCATCCTGATCCGCGGCGGCACCGTCGTCACCGCCGAGCACACGCGCCGCGCCGATGTCCTCTGCCAGGACGGCATCATCACGGCGGTGGGCGAAACGCTGGACGTGCCGGCAGGAGCCGAAATGGTTGATGCCGGCGGCTGCTACGTCATGCCCGGCGGCATCGACCCGCACACCCACATGGAACTGCCCTTCATGGGCACGGTGACGACGGAGGATTTCTTCAGCGGCACCGCCGCCGGCTTCGCCGGAGGAACGACGATGATCATCGACTTCGTCATCCCCAACCCGAAGCAGAGCCTGATGGAGGCCTACCACACCTGGCGCGGCTGGGCGGAGAAGGCTGCGGGCGACTACAGCTTCCACGTCGCCGTGACATGGTGGGACGAGAGCGTGCGGCAGGACATGGGCACGCTGGTGGCCGACCATGGCGTGAACAGCTTCAAGCATTTCATGGCCTACAAGAATGCCATCATGGCCGACGACGAAACGCTGGTGAACAGCTTCCAGCGCTGCCTGGAACTGGGCGCCATCCCCACCGTCCATGCCGAGAATGGCGAGCTGGTGTTCCAGTTGCAGAAAAAGCTGCTGGCCCAGGGACTGACAGGACCGGAGGCACACCCGCTGTCACGCCCGCCGGAGGTGGAGGGCGAGGCCGCCAACCGCGCCATCCAGGTGGCAAAGGTGTTCGGCGTGCCGGTCTACATCGTCCATGTCTCCGCCAAGGAGGCTCTGGAGGCGATCGAGCGCGGCCAGACCGGCGGCCAGCGCGTGTTCGGCGAGGTGCTGGCCGGCCATCTGCTGATCGACGACAGCGTCTACCGCAACCCCGACTGGGACTTCGCCGCCGGCCATGTCATGAGCCCGCCCTTTCGCCCCAGGGAGCATCAGGACGCCTTGTGGCGCGGCCTGCAGGCGGGGCATCTGCACACCACCGCCACCGACCATTGCTGTTTCTGTGCGGAGCAGAAGGCGATGGGCCGCAACGACTTCACCAGGATCCCCAACGGCACGGCCGGCATCGAGGACCGCATGACCGCGCTGTGGACGCACGGCGTCAACTCCGGCCGGCTGACGATGAACGAGTTCGTCGCCGTCACCTCCGCCAATGCCGCCAAGATCTTCAATCTCTACCCGCGCAAGGGCTCGGTCAGCGTCGGGGCCGACGCCGATCTGGTGGTGTGGGACCCGAAGGCGACCAAGACCATCTCGGCCAAGACCCAGATGCAGAAGGTCGGCCTGAACATCTTCGAAGGCATGACCGTCACCGGTACCCCGGCCTACACGTTGAGCCAGGGCCGCATCGTCCACGCGCTGGGCGAAAGCCGTGCGGTGCGCGGCGCCGGCCGCTACGTCAACCGCCCCGCCTTCCCTCCGGTCTACGAAGCGGTGGCGAAGCGCAACGCCCTGAACGTCCCGGTGGCGGTGGAGCGGTAAGCGGCTTCACCCGGCCTTCGCCAGGAGCGGCCCGACCCAGCGGGCCAGGAAGGCATCCTCCGGCGCTGCCGCCAGCGCCGGCCTTGCCGCCAGCAGCAATTGCAGCAGGGCGGTGTGCAGTTCGGTACAGGCGGACAAATCCACCCGCGGCGCTGCCGCCGTTTCCAGCCATTCGGCGAGCGGCAGCGCCTCTTCCGCCGTGCAGGCGGCCTCGAACCGGGCGAGGTCGGAGTCGAACCGGACCGGCATCACAGCAGCTCCCGCAAATCGAGCACCAGGATCAGGCGGCCGTCGCCCAGCACGGCGGTTCCGGCATAGCCGCGCAGGCCGCGCAGAACGCCGGTCATCGGGCGCAGCACCACGTCGGCACGCTCGCCGACATCGTCGACCGCCACCGCGACCGGACCGTCGCCCAGTTCGGCCAGCACCACGCAATCCGCCTCGCGGACGCGGCCGTCCTCCGGCTGGCCCAGCAGGCGGCGCAGACGGACCAGCGGCACCACCCGGTCGCGCAGCACCACGCTTTCCGCCCGCTTGACCGCGCGGATGGCGGCGCGCGGCACCCGTTGGATGCCGCCGACCAGCGCGACGGGAATGCCGTAGAGAGCGCCCGCCGCCTCCACCACCACGACGCGGGTGATGCTGAGCGTCAGCGGCAGGGACAGCCGCACCCGCGTTCCGGCTCCGGGGGTGGAGGCGATCTCCACCCGGCCACCGGCCCGTTCGACCGCCGCGCGCACCGCATCCATGCCGACGCCGCGGCCCGACAGGTCGGAAACGGAGCCTGCGGTGCTGAAGCCGGGGGCGAAGACTAGGCGCACCGCGTCAACATCGGACAGCGCCGCGGCGGCGTCCGGCTCCAGCAGCCCCTTGGCAACGGCGGCGCGGCGCATCGCCGCCGGGTCGATGCCGGCGCCGTCGTCCGATACCTCCACCACCACCCCGCCCTTGTCCTGGAAGGCGCGGACCCGCAACGTGCCGCCGGGCGGCTTGCCGGCGGCAATGCGGCGGTCCGGCGGCTCGATGCCGTGGTCCAGGGCGTTACGCACCAGATGCAGCAGCGGCTCGCCCAGCACGTCGAGGATGTCCTTGTCGGCCTCGGTCTCCGCCCCCTCCAGCACCAGTTCCGCCGTCTTGTCGAGCCGGCGGGCGGTGTCGCGCACCAGCCGGGGCAGCGGATCGAAGACGCGGGCCAGCGGCAGCAGCCGCAACCGCAGCGCCGCATGGCGCAAATCACCAACCAGCGTATCCAGCCGGGCGGAAAAGCCCTTCAGGTCGCGCCGCAACTCCGTCGCCAGTTCACCGTCTTCGGCACGGCGCAGCAGCGGTCCCAGTTGCCCCTTGACCACCGACAGCTCGCCGACCAGGGCCATCAGCGCGTCCATCCGTTCCGGTTCGACCCGCAAGGCGCGGCGGGCGGCGGGGAGGGCTGCCGGCGGCGCTTCGGGTGTGGCAGGACGGGCCGGCCCTTCGGCGAGGAAGCGGTGAAGCGTGCCGGCATCGGCGCAGGCGGCCTCGATCATGCGCCGGTCGGCCGGACGCCCCAGCGATGCCAGGATCGCGGCGACCGCCCGCGCCACCGCGGCGCGGCGGGAGTCGCGCTCCACGGCACTGCCGGGCAACTCCAGAATCCGCGCCTGCTCCTCCAGCATGCGTGCGGCCAGCGACTCCGGCGGCGCCACGGCAATGGGAGTCACGGCAGGCTTCACGGCAGGCGTTCCGGCCGGCTTCAGCGTGACGGCGGCGATGTGCACCTGATCCGGCACGCTGCGGAAGGCAGGACGCACCGCCTCCGCATCGGCGCCGCTCAGCGCGTGGAAGCGCAGGACGCAGCGGTAGGGGTCCATTTCCGCCGGTGCCGGCAGCGGTTCGGCCGGCTCTATGCGCAGCAGCCGCAGGTCGGGCACCCGGCGGAACAGCGCCAGTGGGTCGTCGCCGGTGAAGAAACATTCGGGATCGGGCCGGTAGTCGATGGCGGTCAGCCGGCCATCGCCCGCCGCCTGCCTCTCCTCCGCCGTCAACGCCGCCAGCCAGGGGAAAGCCTCCGCCTCCCCATTGGCCGCGGCCGTGCCCTCCGCTGCCGCGTCTCCGCCAAGCCCGCGGACCAGCGCGTCGGCCGCGGTCGGCGCGTCGTCGGGCAGTGCGCCGGCAGTCTCCAGCGCCGCCACCCAACGGGCGCACTGGTCGAGCACGCGGAACAGCCGGTCGGCCAATTCCGGCGTCATGGCCCGCCGGCCGTCACGCAGCAGCGACAGCGTGTCCTCCCCGGCATGGACCAGCCGGGTGAAGGGCGCCATCTCGAACAGGCCGCTCGCCCCCTTCAGGGTGTGGAAGGCGCGGAACAGCTCGTCCACCGATGCGCGGTCGGCCGGGTCGCGCTCCAGCGTCAGCAGCGCGCCGCCCGCGGTCTCCAGCAGGTCCTGCGCCTCGACGATGAACTGGTCGAACAGCTCGCTCATGGCGCCCCCTCCGGTCCAAGCGGACGGCCGGTCAGCAGCCGTGCCGCCTCCACCAGCATCTCCGGCCGCGGCGGCTTCACGATGTACCAGTTGGCGCCGGCCAGCAGCGCCTGTTCGCGGTCGCTGTCCTTGGATTCGGTGCTGATCATGATGGCGGGCACGTCGCGCAAGACCGGATCGCGGCGCAGGACGCGCAGCATGGTGTAGCCGTCCATCTTGCGCATGTTGACGTCGACGATCACCAGATCGGGCGGCACGGCCATCGCCCGTTCCAGCCCCTCGATGCCGTTCACCGCCTCGTCCACCACGAAGCCGTCGGCCTCCAGCACGCGGCGGCCGAAGGCGCGGACGGTCACGGCATCGTCCACCACCAGGATGCGCAGCCCATCCTTCATAACGCACCTCCGTCCACTGGCTTCTGGTAGAGGATCGCGTCGGGGAAGCGGCGCGGGACGAACAGCGAGGACATGCGGCTCATGCTTTCCGAATGGCCGAGGCAGATGAAGCCGCCCGGCGCCAGGGCATCGTGGAACATGCTCGCCGCCTCCCGTCGGCCAAGATCGTCGAAATAGATCAGCAGGTTGCGGCAGAAGATCACGTCGATCCCGCGGAATCCACGCACCTGCTGCGGATCGGCGATGTTGACCAGCGAGAAATCGACGGACTCCCGCAATTCCTCCGCGATCCGCCAGCGCGGGCCCCCGGCCCCCGCCGTCCCGCGCACGGGCTGGAAATACTTGGCGCGCAGATGGGCCGGCAGCCCCTGCAGGGCGCGCTCGTCATAGATGCCCTCGCGCGCCCGCTCCAGCACGGCGCTGTCGATGTCCGAGGCCAGCAGCTCGATCTCGTAATCGTCCACGCGGCCCCAGTTCTCCAGCAGCATGATGGCGATGGAATAGGGCTCCTCCCCCGTGGCGCAGCCGGCCGACCAGATGCGCAGCCGCGAGCCCTTCGGCTTGTCCCGCACCAGCTCGTCCAGGGCCGACTTCACCAGACAGTCGAACTGGTACTTCTCGCGGAAGAAATAGGTCTCGTTCACCGTCATCAGGTTGACGAGCCGCTGCAGCTCCTCCCCCGAGGCCTGGAAGCGCAGCAGGTTCAGATAGGCGCGCAGGCCCGTCGCCCCGACCGCCTGCATGCGGGCGGCGATGCGGCGGTCGACGAAATAGCGCTTGGCCTCGGTGAAGGACAGGCCGGTGCGATCCCGCAGGAAATCGCACAGGGTCGCATAATCCTCCGGCGACAGGCCGCCCGGTTCGCTCTCCCCCACGCGCTCACCCGCCCTGGAAGCTGGAGCGGGCGGCGTCGACGGCGAAGGCGACGAAGGGATCGTCGGGGAAGCGCCGGGCCAGGGTTTCCAGGCTGGACAGCGCCTCCGGGCTGCCGGCCTCGGCCAGCGCCTCCACCGCGGCGAGGCCGACATTAACGTCGGCGTCCCGCTCCATCACCGCCGCCAGCCAGTCGGCCCGGCCGGGATGGACAAGGCCGCCCAGCCCCTGCACCGCGAAGATGCGCAGGTCCGGGTCGGCATGGCCGAGCAGCGGCAGCAGGGCCGGGGCGGCGACCTCCGCCGGCATCTGCTGCAGGCTTTCCAGCACACCGTTGCGGAGTGCCGCGTCCTCGCGGTCGAGGAAGGGGAGCAATGCCGTCGCCGCCTCGCCGGTCGCGATGCGGGCGAGCGCCGTCAGGATCGCCTCCCGCACGCCGGCATCGTTCTCCGTCTCCAGCCGGCGGGCGAGCGCCGCGACGGTCCCCGGAGGCGCTGCATGGCCCAGGCCATGGGCAGCATCGCGGCGGACCGAAGCGTCGGCTTCCTCCAGCGCCGCCAGCGGATCGGCCAACGGATCAGCTTGCGCGTCGGGCGCCGCAGTACCGGATGGCGCGGCGCCGGCCTTCTTCCTCACCAGTCCCATGGCGTCCTCCCTAGTGCCCGCCGGCCCGCCGCTGGGCGGGCATCAGCCAGCGGACCAGCTGGCCGGCGATGCGGTCCGACGGCAGCACGATGCCGGCGCCGCCGCGCCGGATCAAATCCTGCGGCATGCCGAAGACGACGGCGCTGTCCTCCGACTCCGCGATGGTCCGTCCGCCGCGGGCGTGCAGCTCCGCCAGCGACGCGGCGCCGTCGTTGCCCATGCCGGTCAGCAGCACCCCGACCAGCCGGTCCGCCGGCAGCAGCCGCATGGCGCTGGCCACCAGCCGGTCGGCATTGGGATGCCAGGGTCGGTCGGGTGACGCGGGCACGCAGACCGCCTGCAGCCGCCCGCCGCGCCGCGCCAGTTCCACATCGGCACCGCCGCGGGCGATGCAGACCATGCCCGGCTCCAGCACCGTCGCCCGCTCCACCTCCAAGACGCGCAGGGCGCACAGCTCGTTCAGCCGCCGCGCCAGCGTCGCGGTGAAGGCGGCAGGCATATGCTGGGCCACCACCACCGGCCAGGGGAAGTCGGCCGGCAGCAGCGGCAGGATGTCCTCCAGCGTGCTGGGTCCGCCGGTGGACACGCCAACCAGCACCACCCCGTCCCCCTCCGCGCCCGCAACGGTCTTTCCCGCGGGCGGAGCCGGCAGCGGCGCTTCGGGAGCGACGAAATCCTCCCCGGCGATGCGGGCGCGGGCCAGCCGCAGCCGCTCGCGCAGGCCATGCACCCGGCGCGGGCGCGACGACGCGGCGGCGCGCACCGTCTCCACCAGCCCCTCGCCGATGCGGCCGATGGCTCCGGCGGCCGGCTTCTGCACCGCCTCCACCGCTCCCAGCCGCAGCGCCTCCAGCGTCTCCTCCGCGCCGGCGCCGGTGAGGGCGGAGACCATGACCACCGGCTTGGGATGCTCCACCATGATGCGGGCGAGGCAGGTCAGCCCGTCCATGCCGGGCATGGTCACGTCGAGCGTCACCACGTCCGGATCGACGACCGGCAGGCGCGCCAGGGCCTCCTCCCCCGTCGCGGCGGTCTCCACCCGGAAACCGGCCTCGGTCAGCAGCTCCGCGATGCGCCGGCGCATCAACGCGGAGTCGTCCACCACCAGAACCGTCAGCACGCCGTTCCCCATCGAGTCATCACTGCTGGGTAACGAGCAGGCCGGCCAGCCGGTCCATGTCGAGCAGGCTTTCCGCATCCATCAGCAGAATCAGGCGCGCCGCGCCGCCGGCATCCCGCCCCGCCAATTCCGGTTCGCGGGGCACCAGGGTCGCGACCCGGCGGATCAACCGCCGTTGCGCCGCCGACACCGTCGGAGCCGGACCGATCCGCTCCGCCGGGATCGTCACCAGCCCGGACAGCCCGTCGACCAGCAGTCCGACCCGTGCGGCATCCGCCCCGTTATGTCCGACCACCACCACCCGGCCGCGCGCGATTCCGGCGGCAGCGTCACCGCTCACGGCCGGCAGATGCAGCAGCCGGCGCTGGTCGATCAGCGGCAGCACCTCGCCGCGCAGCGTCAGCACGCCGCTGACGAAGTCGGGAGCATTGGGCAGGGGCGTGATGCTGTCGGGCCGCCGCAGCACCTCGCGCACGGCGGCGACCGGCAGGCCGTATTCCGCCCCGGCGAGGCTGAAGACGACGAAACGCTCCGCCATGCCCCCCTTGCTGCCCGCATCCGCAGGCCGTGCCGGTTCCATGCCGTCGCTCCCCCCATCGACATTTTTTTCGGCACCGATTGCCGCGCCATGCCGGAACAGCCGCCCGGCCGACAGGACGGAGACCAGCCGCCGCCCGCCATCCGCCCGTGCGATGCCGTCCAAATCCTCGAATTCCGGCTCGCGGGCGAGAAAGGGCGGCACCGGATCGATCTGTGCGGCGTCGAGCCGCAGGATCTCCCGCACCTCGTCCACCAGGACGCCGACCGGGGCCTGCCCCTGGCCGGGCCGCACCACGACCACCCGCCGTCCGCCCTCCTGCTCCCCGGCCCCCTGCTCTCCAGCGCCGTCCAGCCCGAACAGCGCCCGCAGGCCCACCAGCGGCAGCAGCCGGTCGCGCACCGACATCACCCCCAGCAGATGCGCCCTGGACCGCGCCATGCGGGCGATCTCGCGTGGGGCCGGCAGCACTTCGCGCACGCGCTCCACCGGCAGGGCGAATTCCTGCCCGGCGACCTCGAAGACCAGCAGCGCCAGCCGGTCGATCGCGCCCGCGGCCTTTGCGCCGGCACTCTGGTCATCGCCTGGGCCTGCGACCTGACCGAAACCGCCGACCAGCCCGCCCGCGCCCGCCGTCCGGGCGCTCTCGCCCGGATCGCCGAACTGCCGGTCGATCAGGACGTCCGGCTTCAGGATGGTGGCCGGGCCGTCGCGCAGCAGGCCGTCCAGCATGGCGGGGTCGAGCCCGCCATCCTCGGCGGTCACCGGGTCGATGCGGTCGGGGTCGCTGCGCAGGATGCCGGCCATGGCGTCCACCCGCAGGCCGACCGGCTGGCCGCGATGTCCGACCAGCACCACGCGGGTCTCGCGCGTGTCGGGCGTCCCGCCGTCCCGTCCGAGCGCCATCGCGAGGTCCAGCACCGGCACCGCGTCGCCATGCCAATGCGCCAGCCCCTCCAGACCCGGCGGGCCCAGCGGGATGCGCACCAGCTCCGGCGGACGGATCACCGCATGCACGGACGACATCGGCAGGGCGAGGCGCAGGTCGCCGACCGTCATGGTTACGAAGGCGAGGCTACCCGCCCCGCCGTCGCCGGTTGCCCCTCCGGACGCCTCTTCCGTCGCCACGGCGGTCAAACCGCGCCGAGCAGGCTGTCGGCCATCGCCGCGATCTCCTCGATCGCCGACGCCAGCTCCTCCGCCCCCTTGGCCTGTTCGCGGGCGGCCTTGGCCGCCTCGGTCGCGGCGAGGTTGGCGGCGGCGGCGGCGGTGGCCACCTGCTCCACGCCGGTGCGGGTCTCGCGCAGGGCGATGGTGGTCTCCGCGGCGGCGTCCAGGATCTCGCGGCTACCGGCGGTGACCACCCGCAGCTCCTGCGCGCCGGCGGTCAGGGTAACGCCGAAGGCGCGGTGGCGCGCGGTTTCCGCCAGCGCGGTGGCCGAGCCATCGTCGATGTCGCGGCGCACTCGCAGCATCTGGTCCTGGATGTCGCGGACGATGTCCTTGACCCGCTCGGCGCTCTCGGCGCTGTCGCCGGCCAGCTTGCGGATGTCGCCGCTGACCACGGTGAAGCCGCGGCCGAACTCGCCCGCCCGCGCCGCTTCGATGGAACCGCTGACCGCCAGCATGCCGGTCTGGATGGCGACGGTGGCGATGGCGTCCACCACCTTGTCGATGCGCCGGCCGATCCGCTCCAGCGCGTCCAGCCGCTCGCCGGCCCGGCGGGACGAGTCCACCGCCTCCAGCATGCCGTCGGCCAGCCGGCCGATGGTGTCGCGGGTCTCGCCCAGCAGGGCTTCCATCGAGGAGCAGCGCTCGACCGAATCCTGCGCCCGGCCGGCGGCCAGCGTCGCCGCCGCGTCGATCTCCGCGATGGCGGAAGCCAACTGGTGGGTGGCGGCGCTCTGCGACTGGGCGCCACCGGAGATCTGGCCGATCGCCGTCATGATCTGGGCGGCGGCCCGGTTGATCTCCTCGATGGCGGCGGACAGCTCCTCCGCGGCCGAGGCCAGCTCGTCGGCGGTGGCGGCGAGGTCGGCGGTGCCCTCCAGATCCTCGGCGAGTTCCGACAGCTGGCCTGCGGCGCGCTGGCTCTGGTTCAGGGCGACGGCCTGCTCGCCCGCGGTCTTCAGCGCCTCCTCGGCGGCGGCGGACTGCTCCTCGGCGCTGGCGGCGATGGTTTCCGCCCCGCGCAGGGCTTCGCGCGCAGCCTGGTCGGCCTCGACCGCGGCGCGGATCGTCTCCTGTGCGCCCTGCACCAGCGCGGTCATGTCCGACCTCACGCCTTCCAGCTGCTGCACGATGGTGCGCCCGCGCTCCACCTCCGCCTTGGCGGCGTCGGACGAGGCGACGATGCCGGCGGCGATGGAGGCCACCGCCTCCTGGATCTCCCCGACCATCCCCTGGATGTCGTTGGCGCTGCGTTCGGACCGTTCGGCCAGCGCCTGCACCTCGTCCGCGACGACGGCGAAGCCCTTCCCGGCCTCCCCCGCCCGCGCGGCCTCGATGGCGGCGTTCAGCGCCAGCAGGTTGGTCTGGTCGGCGATGGCGGCCACGCTCTGTACGATGGCGCCGATCTCGCTCGCCTGGGCCTCCAGGTCGCGCACCAGCCGGACCGAGGCCTCCTGCCGTTCGGCGGCGCGGACGATGCCGTCGATGGAGGACAGGATCTGGCCGCTGACGTCCTTCAGCGTGCCCTGCAGCGCCTCGACCCGCAGCACCGCCTGCTCGGCCGTGGCGCGCGAGCGGGCCAGCAGTTCCGACGCGCGGCCGATCATGCGCTGCGACTGCTGGGTGGCGCCGGCCGTTTCCTCGGCCCCGGCGGCGATCTGCTCCATCGCCCGGCGCAATTCCTCGGCGGCGGAGGCCGCCTGGGTGACGCCGCTCGCCAGTTCGGTGGAAGCGGCGGCGATGCCGCTGGCGGCCTGCCGGCGGCGCGAGTCGGCACGCGCCCGGCGGCGTTGCGGAGTGTTCGGCACGGCACCGTCCGGCGAAGCGGCTTTCATGGTCGGGACGGTGGCCGCTTCGGCTGCGGTTTCGACCGCACCCCCATCCGAACCGGCATCGGCACCGCCGTCCTTGTTCCGGGCCGTGCGCGCCGTGTCCATCCTGGTCTTCTTGATGAGCGCCATTGTCCTTCCCCGCCTTTCCAGTCGGTTCTTCTTGGCCGGTTCTTCTTGGCCGATTCTTCCGCGTCGGTTCTTCTTGATGCTCTTACGTTACCATCCGCCCGATATAGCGGCCGAGCGTGGCCTGCAGTGCGTCCGCCGAGCCCGAATCGAGCAGCAGAACCACCCGCCCCCCGACTCCTACTCCGACCCCGACCCCGTCGCCGCCCGGCAGGCTGGTGTGCAGATCGATGTGGAAGAGCACCGCAGCAGCCCCCAACCCGGACTGGGCCGCACCGGCATCCGCCACGATGGCCGGCACCACCGCGGCGCAGCCGCCCAGGACCTCCGCCCCGCTGCCGCGGATCACCACGGGCAGGCCGGTGTCCACCGGCTCGCCCAGCAGGTTGGCGACCAGCGCCAGCGCGCTGTTCAGCACAACGTTGCCCAGTTCCGCTAGGACTTCGTCCTCCAGTTCGGGAACGTCGTCCGGCGGAACGTCGGGGGGCAGGGCCGCGCGGACCATCGGCAGGCTGCCGGCCTGGGGAAACACCAGCAGGGCGCAGCCGGCGAACAGGCCGCCCAGCTTTTCCGACACGCCCACCAGCGGCGGCGTCAGCGCCCGGTCCAGCAGCCCGGCCACCTCGTCCGGCGGCACCATCTCCACCGACGGCACCGACAGCGTCACCAGACTGCCCAGCATGCGGCCGAGCGCGGTCGATGCCTTGCCGATCCCGATGTTGCCCAGTTCGGCCAACGCATCGCGCTCCAGCTCGCTCAGCATGGGGGCGGCGGTCACTCCGGCGCGGCCTGGGAGGCGCGGCGCAGCGGCAGGGCGGTGGAGTTCAGGAAGCGGGCGACCTGCTCCTCCTCCAGGGGCTTGGGCATGAAGGCGGCGCCGACCGCCCGGATGCCGGAAACCACCGCGTCCTGAGCGTTGGCGGTGATGATGGCGATATGGACGTTCGGGTGGCTCGCCCGCAGCTTGGCCGCGCTCTCCACGCCATTGTCGCCGGGCATGTTGTAATCGATGATCGCAACATCCACAGGCGTGTCCTGAAGCGTCTTGAAGAGTTCATCGCCGTTCGCCGCCTCGACGACCGACCAGTCCGGCTTGTTGCGCAAGACCATCGCCCGCACATGCATGCGCGAAAGCTTGCTATCGTCGACAATGATTACAGTCTTACCCAAGATATAGGCCTTTTGGATAGAGCTCGACCGGCAGAGCCGAATTGTGCGCAAGTATACAGAATGAATGTCGTCACGCCAGTCCCCTTGATCGCAGCCGGGAATAGGCGTCGGGATTTTGCGGGCGCGGCGGCCGGCCGACTCATGCTATCGAGACGGACCGCCTCCTTCGATCCGGCCCCCGTTCCATGCCGCCATCCTCCGCCGCCGCCGAACTGGCCGCCCTGCTGGGCCAAGCGCTGGGGCTTCACCGCGCCGGCGACCTGGATGGGGCGGAACGCGCCTACCGCGCGATGCTGGCGGCCGACCGCGGCAACCCCGATGCGCTGCATCTGCTGGGCGTGCTGCACCACCAGCGCGGGGAGGATGCCGAAGCGGTCGAACTGATCGGCCGGGCAATCGCGCGGCGCCCCCGGATGGCGGAGCAGCACGCCAACCTCGGCCTCGCCCTCCACGCGCAGGGCCGGCTGGGCGAGGCCGAGGCGGAATACCGCCGGGCGCTCGCCCTGCGCGAGGCCTATCCGCAGGCGCACAACAGCCTGGGCAGCGCGTTGCAGGAGCAGGACCGGCTGGATGATGCCGCCGTCCATTACCGCCGCGCGCTCGACCTCGACGCCGGCTATGCCGAGGCCTGGGCCAATCTCGGCACGCTGCTGCGGGCGCGGGACGAGTATGGCGAGGCGGAAACGGCGCTGCGCCACGCCCTGCGGCTCGACCCCGGCCATGCCACCGCCCTGACCAATCTCGGCGTCGTGCTGAAGGAGACCGGATGCCTCGAAGAGGCGGAGAGCGCGCATCTGGAGGCGCTGCGCCTTGCCCCCGGCGACGCCGAGACCATGGTGAACCTCGCCCTGCTGCGCGAGGCACAAGGCCTCGGCGGAGAGGCGGAAGCGCTGTACGGCCAAGCGCTCGCCCTGTCCCCCGGATTCGCGCTGGCGCGCTGGAACCTCGCTCTGCGGATGCTTGGGCAAGGACGGCTGGCGGAGGGGTGGGACGAGTATGAAGCGCGCTTCGCCTCCCGCCGCGTCTCGGCCGGGCGCAGCTTCACGCTGCCGCCCTGGGACGCCGCCGCGGACGGTGCCACGGGCGGGCGCCTGCTAGTCTGGCGCGAACAGGGGCTGGGCGACGAGCTGATGTTCGGCACCGCCCTGCCCGACCTCGCCGCCGGGATCGGTCCGGGCAACCTGGTGGTGGAGGTCGATGCCCGGCTGACCGGGCTGGTGGGCCGCGCCCTGCCCGGCGTCACGGTGCGGGCGCAGACGGACGATCCCACCGATGCGGACGCCCATCTGGCGATGGGGTCGCTGCCGCGGCGGCTGCGGCCGACGCTGTCCGCCTTTCCCGACCGGCGGTCCTGGCTGGCACCCGACCCGGCCCGGCTGGCGGATTGGCGGGACCGGCTGGCGGCGCTGGGGCCGGGCCTGCGCGTCGGCATCTGCTGGGGCAGCCAGAATGTGCTGGGGGAGCGCAAGGCCGCCTACACGACGCTCGCCGACTGGGCGCCGCTGTTGGCCCTGCCCGGCCTGACCCCGGTCACCCTGCAATATGACGGGCGCGAGGCGGAGATCGCCGCGACCGAAGCACAACTCGGCCTGCGCATCCACCGCTGGCCGGACACCGACCTGAAGAACGACCTGGAAGGGGTGGCGGCGCTGATCGCCGGCCTCGACCTCGTGGTGACGGTGGCGAGTTCGGTGGGCGAGATGGCCGGTGCGCTGGGGGTGCCGGTCTGGCGTTTCGGCCCGGCCGGCGACTGGACGGCGCTGGGCAGCGCGGTGCGGCCCTGGTTCCCGTCCATGCGGCTGTGGAGCACGCGGCCGGGCGAAGGGCTGGCGGACGTGCTGGCGCGCATGGCCGCGGAACTCCGCCGTCTGGTGCCCGCCTTGCCCATCGCCGACTGGCTGGCGGAGGCGCGAGACCTGCACGAGTCCGGCCGCTTGCCGGAGGCGGAGAAGGCCTATCAGCGCATCCTCGACCAGGGCGGCGAAGTGCCGGCGGCGCTGGAGGGCTACGGCCTGCTCGGCCATCAGGCCGGCCGTCCCGACATCGCCGTCACCCTGCTGACCCGCGCCATCGCGGCGGAGCCGACCGCCGGCCGCCACAAGCGCCGCGCGCTGGCTCACCAGGACATGGGGGCGATGGAGGAAGCCGAGGCGGACTGGCAGGCCGCCGCATCCCTCGACCCCGAGGATGTGGAGGCGCTCGGCAATCTCGGCGCCCTGCGCCTGACCCGCGGCGCCGGCAGGGACGCGGCGGAGGCGACCGACGCGGCTCTGCGCCTCGCCCCCTTCCATGCCGGGCTGTGGGCCAATGCCGGGCTGGCCCGGCAGGCGATGGACGGTGATGGCGTGCCGTTTTTCCGACGGGCGCTCGCCCTCGATCCCGCATTGGCGGAGGCCTGGACCGCCCTGTCGGCCGACGCTCTGCGCGACGCGGCGCATGCCGCCGAAGCGGAGCGGGCGGCAGGGCGGGCCCTGCGCCTGCGGCCCGGCGATCCGTCGGCGGTCGGCAACCTGGGACTGGCGGCGCTGGCGCTCGATCGCCCGGCCGAGGCGGTGGCGCATCTGCACTTGGCGCTCCGGGGCCGTCCGGGCGACCTCGGTACGATCGGCAACCTCGCCCTGGCACTGGAACGGGCGGGCGACGGCGCGGCGGCGGGGCTGGCTTGGTGGCGGGTGATCCTGCTGGCTCCCGGCGTCGGGGCCGGCTGGGCCGGGCTGGCCGACCTACGGCAGCGCCAAGGCCGGTTGGATGCCGCGCTGAAGGGCTGGGGACGAGCGCTGACGCTGGAGCCGCGGCGGGCGGAGTGGCGCTACAATCTGGGCAACGCCCTGCACGCCGCCGGCCGGCCGGCCGAGGCCGACGCGGCCTATCGGCAGGCGGTGGAGGACGACCCGGGCCTGACGCTCGCCGCCTTCAACCGTGGCTATGCGGCGTTGGCGCGCGGCGATCTCGGCACCGGGTGGACCGGGCTGGAGGCCCGCTTCGCCGCCGGACAGGCATTGCCCGACCGCCGGTTCCGCATCCCGGCCTGGGACGGCGGCGACCTGACGGGACGGACCGTGCTGGTCTGGCGCGAGCAGGGGATCGGCGACGAGCTGATGTACAGCGCCTGCTATGCCGATCTGATCGCGCGTGCCGGCAAGGTGATCGTGGAGTGCGAGCCGCGACTGGTCGCGCTGTTCGCGCGCTCCTTCCCGCAGGCCCTGGTGCGGGCGGCGACGGCGGACCCGGTGGACGCGGATTGCCACGTCCCGGCGGGGTCGCTGCCCTTGCGGCTGGGCTGGGGGTTGGGCGGCTTTCCGGCGCGGGGCGGCTGGCTGCGGGCGGATGAGGCGGCGGTGGAGCGGTGGCGGGGATGGTTGGGTGGGTTGGGTCTCGACGATTGCCCCCACCTAACCTCCCCCGCTGGGCGGGGGAGGGACTACCGCCGAGCGGTGACAAAACTCCAATCCCCTCCCCCGCCCGGCGGGGGAGGGTCAGGGTGGGGGTCTAACTCCGCATTGAACATAGGCCTCTGCTGGCGCAGCGGCCTGCGCGGTGCCCTGCGCGACGCCAACTACGCGCCGCTGGCCGACTGGGCGCCGATCCTCACCCTGCCCGGCCTGCGCCTCGTCAACCTTCAATATGACGATTGCGAATCCGAACTCGCCGACACCGAAAAACGCTTCGGCATCGCTATCCACCGCCCGCCGCTCGACCTGAAGAACGATCTGGACGGGGCGGCCGCCCTGACGGCGGCGCTGGACCTCGTGATCTCCGCCGGAACGTCGGTGGCGGAGATGGCGGGCGCGCTGGGAGTGCCGGTCTGGCGGATCGGGCCGGCAGGGGACTGGACGGCGCTGGGCACCGCGTGCCGGCCCTGGTATCCGTCGATGCGGCTGGTCTGCCCGAAAACGGGCGAGACGCTCGGCGACGCGCTGGGCGCCGCCGGGCGTGCTCTCAACAGCCTCAGAACGCGGGAACCACGGCGTTCTTGAACTTGGTGAGGATGAACTCCTTCACCTCGGGGCTGTTGTAGGACTTCACCAGCTTGGCGACCCAGGGCTTGTCCTTGTCGGCCTTGCGCACGACGATGACGTTGGCATAGGGGCTGTCGGCGTCCTCGCGGGCGATGGCGTCCTTGACCGGGTCGATGCCTGCCTCCAGCGCGAAGTTCGTGTTGATGGCGGCGGCGGTCACGTCGTCCAGCGAGCGCGGCAGCTGGGCGGCGTCCAGCTCGACGATCTCCAGCTTCTTCGGATTCTCGACGATGTCGATGGGCGAGGCCTTCAGATTGCCGCCGTCCTTCAGCTTGATCAGCCCCTTGGCCTGCAGCAGCAGCAGGACGCGGCCGCCGTTGGTCGGGTCGTTGGGGATGGCGAACTTGGACCCGGCCGGCAGTTCCTCCAGGCTCTTCACCTTCTTGGAATAGATGCCGATCGGATAGACCACCGTCTTGCCGACGCTGACCAGATCGAAGCCGCGGTCCTTCACCTGGTTGTCCAGATAGGGCTGGTGCTGGAAGCTGTTGGCGTCCAGGTCACCGCCGGCCAGCGCTTGGTTCGGGATGACGTAGTCGGTGAATTCCAGGATCTGGATGTCCAGCCCGTCCTTGGCGGCGATGGGCTTCACCGCTTCCAGGATCTGGGCATGCGGCCCGGCGGTGACGCCAACCTTGATGGTCTCGGCAGAAGCACCGAAGGCGATTGCCATGGTGGCGGCGCCGGCCAGCAGGGAAGCCAGCGAACGGAAGCGCAGCATCTCGAACACTCCTCGGATTTTTAGGTCAGGATTTCAAATTACGCTTGTTGACCCGGCGGGCAATCAGGTCGCCCGTCGACTGCACGATCTGCACCAGCACGATCAGCACGATCACCACCGCCAGCATCACCTCCGGCAGGAAGCGCTGATAGCCGTAGCGGATGCCGAGGTCGCCCAGGCCGCCGCCGCCGACGGCGCCGACCATGGCCGAATAGCCGATCAGGCTGACCGCCGACAGGGTCAGGCCGGCGACGATGCCCGGCAGGGCTTCCGGCAGCAGAACCTTGCGGATAATCTGGAAGGGCGTGGCGCCCATCGCCTGCGCCGCCTCGACCAGTCCGCGGTCGACCTCGCGCACCGCATTCTCCACCACACGGGCGATGAAGGGGGCGGCGGCGACGGTCAACGGCACGATGGCGGCGTTGGTGCCGATGGAGGTGCCGGCGATCAGCCGGGTGAAGGGGATGATCGCCACCACCAGGATGATGAAGGGGGTGGAGCGGGTCATGTTCACCACCGCCCCCATCACCTTGTTGAAGGCGAAGTTCTGCAGCAGCTCGCCCCGGCCGGTGACGGCCAGCATCACGCCGATGGGCAGCCCGATCAGCGTCCCGATGGCGCCCGACACCGCCACCATGTGCAGCGTGTCGATCAGCCCCTTGATCAGCAGGTCAATGATTTGCGGGGAGAGCATGGCCCAACACCTCGACGCCCAGATTGTTCTCTTTCACCAGTGCGATGGCGGCATCGACCTTGGCCGTGTCGCCCAGCGCCTCCACCACCAGCGTGCCGAAGGGGGCGCCCTGGATCTCGTCGATCTGGCCGTGCCAGATGTTCAGGTCCAGGTTCAACTGACGGCTGATGGCGCTGATGACCGGGGTGGTCGCCTTCTCGCCGGTGAAGGTGATGCGCAGCACCGGGTTGCTCCCCAAGCCGGGCTGGGGCGACAGCCGGTCGCGCAGGCTATCGGGAATCCCGCGGTTGATGACGGGATCGACGAAGCTGCGGGTGGTGGGGTGCTTGGGGTGGGCGAAGATGTCGAAGACCGGCCCCTGCTCGATCACCTGGCCGCCTTCCATCACCGCCACCTTGTGGCAGATTTCCTTGATGACGGCGATCTCGTGGGTGATGAGGACGATGGTCAGGCCGAGCCGCCGGTTGATGTCGCCCAGCAGATGCAGGATCTGCGTCGTCGTCTCCGGGTCGAGCGCGGAGGTCGCCTCGTCCGACAGCAGCACCTTCGGCTTGCTGGCGAGAGCGCGGGCGATGCCGACGCGCTGCTTCTGCCCGCCCGACAGCTCCGCCGGATAGCGGTTGCGCTTGTCGGCCAGCCCGACGAGGTCGAGCAGCGGCTCCACCGTCCGGCCGATCTCCGCCTTGGCCATGCCCGCCAATTCCAGCGGCAGCGCCACATTGTCGAAGACGGTGCGCGAGGACAGCAGGTTGAAATGCTGGAAGATCATGCCGATGGAATGGCGGGCCTGCCGCAGCTCCGCCGCCGACAGGGTGGTCATCTCCACCCCGTCCACCGTGACGCTGCCCGAGGTCGGGCTTTCCAGCAGGTTGATCGTGCGCAGCAGGGTGGATTTGCCGGCACCCGACCGGCCGATGATCCCGAAGACCTCGCCGCGCCCGATGGAGAGGTCGATGTCGGCCAGCGCGTGAACCGGTGACCCGCCGCCGCGGGCGGCGTAAGTCTTGCGAATGTTTGTTAGCGTTATCATCTTTTATTCGGCAAAAGGGGACGTCCAGCGTCCCCCCAGCCCCCTCACCAAGTCGGAATGATGGAACCGTTGAAGCGCGTTTCGATAAACTGCCGCACTTCGGGCGAACGATACAGCGCAATGAAGCGCTTGATCGTCGGGTCTTCCATGCGATCCTTGCGGACCGCCCAGACCAGGTTCCATTTGGACTGGTCATCCTCCAGCACCAGCGCCTTCTTCGGCTCCAGCCCGGCCAGCACGGCATAGTTGAGGGTGATGACCGACGCATCCACGTCGTCGAGCGAGCGGGGAAGCTGGGCGGCGTCCAGTTCCACCAGCTTGATGCCCTTCGGGTTCACCACGTCGGCGATGGTGGTGTTCAGGCCGGCACCGTCCTTCAGCCCGATCACGCCGGCCTTGGCCAGCAGGAACAGGGCGCGGGCGCCGTTGGTGGGATCGTTGGGGATCGACACCGACGCACCCGGCTTCAGGTCGGCCAGCGCCTTCACCTTGGCACTGTAGACGCCCATCGGCACCACGACGCTCTTGGCGACGGACACGATGTCGTAGCCGCGCTGCTTCACCTGATTGTCCAGGAAGGGCTGGTGCTGGAAGTTGTTGGCGTCGATGTCGCCGGCCTGGAGCGCGGCATTGGGCATGTTCCAGTCGGTGAATTCGATCACCTGCGCCTCGATGCCCTCCTTGGCGGCCAGCTTGGCGGTGAATTCCAGGATCTCGCCATAAGGACCGGCCGACACGCCCAGCTTCAGCGGAGCGGCGAAGGCAGAGGTCGCAGCGGTCAGCAGGCCGGCGGCGACGGCCACCGACATCAGGATGCGCTTCATCGGGACTTTCCTCAGTGACGTTGGCGGCAGGTTTCTTGATGAGGGCTCAGCGGCGCCGCGTGTCGGGCAGCCGGCTGTAGTGCTGGTGGGCGGCGCGCTGGGCCTGTCCGACATTGCGGAAGACGCGGCGGTCGAGATCGCGGAAAGCCCAATCGGACACGAAGAAGGTGAAGCCGCCGCGCTCGGCGACGACGATGCCGGCGGACCGGCCCTGAACTTCGATGGCGTAGGCGTTGGCGTGGGACATGGCGAAGGACTCCCCCTGGCGCGGCCGGGCCCTCGGCACACTGGGGCAGGGCGGGACGGCGGCGCAAATGCGTTCAGGACTGGCGGATGTGCGGAATGGGCGCTGTGTCTTGGGGCCGCGAGGTCAGCGGCAACACAGGCCCGGGCGCATCATGCAGGCCAGGGGGGCGGTCCGACGCACGGATGGGGGAGCGGAAACTCGCGATGTCATTCCGGTCTCTCCTTCTTGAAGAGGTCCACGACCGGTATCGTGGCGCTTTAGCGTTTGGTGACGCGGCGCAAGCTGCAGAAGTCAAATTGCCGCGGGATGCCCCGGCGGGGCGTCCGATGGATAATGTCTACTGCTGATATCGGTATTCAGTCAACCGGCTTTTTCACAAATAAGTGTACTTTATGTGTTTGCACATTCTTATCATGTTGAATACGCGGCGGTCTGCGGAAACCGCCGCGCCCGAATGATGCCGGTTACTGCGACAGCTGCTTGAAGCCGATCTGGCCGCAGGACTGGTCGAACAGATAGTCGACCTTGCTCAGCCAATGCCGGCCGGTGTTGATGAAGTTGCCGTTGCTCGGCTCGATCCAGGTCGCCTGGGACTGGTCGAGCGGCAGCACCACCTTCGGCGGATTCAGCTGTGCGGTCAGGGTCGGGTTCAGCGTGGTGCCCGCTACGGTCAGTTCCATGGTCAGGCCGGGGGTGACGATCGTCTCTTTCACCGGCTTGGTTCCGCCGCCGGGCTGGGGCACGTTCACGGTGACGGTGTCCACGGAACCGGCCGGACGGGCGCTGTCGGCGAAGGCCATGAACATGTAGTCCAGGCCGGTATCCACCAGCGTGCTGCCGCAGAGCGGGGCGCCCAGCGCGGTCCCCTTCGAATCCTTCAGCGTGATACAGCCGGTTGCCCCGTTCCACACCGTGCCGCCGGTCGTCGGCTGCGGCGACACCTGGGTCAGCTGAACCGTCTGGAATCCGTTGGCGTTCGCCTGGGTCAGGCCGATGTCGATGCCCTGCTGGGTGAAGACATAGCCGGCATGTGCCGCGGCCGGCACGTTCAGGAAGGGGTTGTTGGTGGTGGTCGGGGATGTGCCGCGGTCGAAGCCGACGCCGATCATGCCGAAACCGTCGCTGACCTTGGCGCAGTTCGCCAAGCTGGTGCCGGTCTTGCCGTTCACCGGGGCGGTGCCCTCATAGCTGGCGCAGTTGTTCGGGTCCACCGTGGCGGTGCTGGTCGGCAGGTTGGAGGTCACCTGGCAATGGCAGCTGGTGGCGATGATGTCGACCGGCGTGGTGTTGGTATAGCCGCCGCCGCTCAGCGGCAGGGCGATCGCCGCCTTGACGTTCTTGCCGGCGTAGTAATTTCCGGAGCTGGAATAGGCGATCTGGGTCGTCTGGGTGGAGGCCTTCCAGACGCTGGCCGGAACCTTGCCGGACGGCAGGGCGAGGCCGGTGGAGCCGGTGTCGACCATCACCGGCTGGGTGCCGGCCGATGCCGCGTTGTTCGCGTCGAGCACCGCGACGTCGATCATATACCCGTTCAGAACCGACGATGCGCCCGAACTGAGCGCCAGCGACACCGAACCGCTCTGCGGATAGGTGCAATTGCCGGAGGAGGTGGAAGAGGCGGCAACGGCGCCAGCCAAGGGGGCGGCTGAAAGCGCCAGGACCAAGGCCGTCAGAATAGCCGGCCGGACGGCGCCGTGGGAAATGGGATGGAGCGACGCAATCATTGCTTTGATGTTTCTTAAAGTGAATGGATGAAAATTGTATAAATGCTGTCAATGCACCTATGGATGGATTTTCTGAGTCAAATTGTAACCATATCCCGGCAACCTGCCGCCGTCGTGCCGCAGCCGCCGGCGACCGGCGGGCCACGCGAACGATGCGGGGCGCGACACCGACAGGTGACGGGCGCGCGGAATGTGCTATCAATCGCGTCGATGGTTCATCCGGGGCCTGCACAGCGCCCCGGCGAGCGATGCGAGGAGAGTGTTTTGTCCGCCGATCCCAGCGCCCAAGGGGTGACTGCCGCAGCGATGACGGCCACGCCGGTCGATGACCAGCTGGTGCTGGCCCTGCCCAAGGGCCGCATCCTGAAGGAGCTGCGCCCGCTGCTGTCCCATGCCGGCATCCATCCGGAGCCGGCCTTCGACGACGACAAGAGCCGGCTCCTGCGCTTCGCCACCAATGTGCCGAACCTCAGCATCATCCGCGTCCGGTCTTTCGACGTGGCGACCTTCGTCGCCTTCGGCGCCGCCCATCTGGGCGTGGCGGGCAACGACGTGCTGATGGAATTCGATTATCCGGAGATCTACGCGCCGCTCGACCTCGGCATCGGCGCCTGCCGCCTGTCGGTCGCCGAGCCGGTGGAGATGATGGAGGGCGACGATCCGTCGCGGTGGAGCCATGTGCGCGTCGCCACCAAATACCCGGAGGTGACGAAGCGCCATTTCGCCGCCCGCGGCGTCCAGGCCGAATGCGTCAAGCTGAACGGCGCGATGGAACTGGCCCCGACGCTGGGCCTGTGCCGCCGCATCGTCGATCTGGTCTCCACCGGGTCGACGCTGAAGGCCAACGGACTGGTGGAGGTGGAGCATATCGCCGACGTCACCTCGCGCCTGATCGTCAACCGCGCCGCCTTCAAGACGCGGACGGCCGAGATTTCTCAGTGGATCGACAAGTTCCGGGAGGCGGTGAATGCCCGTCAGGCTTGATATTCGCGACGCGGACTTCGCCGCCGGCTTCGAGGCGCTGCTGCACGCCAAGCGCGAGGCCAGCGAGGATGTCCAGACACTGGTCGCCGGCGTCATCGAGCAGGTGCGCACGCGCGGCGACGCGGCGCTCATCGACTACACCGCCCGCTGGGACCGTCAGACCCTGACCGCCGACACCCTGCGCATCGGCCGGGACGAGATCGACGCCGCCACGGCCAAATGCTCGGCGGAAACGCTGGAGGCGCTGGACCTCGCCGCCGCGCGGATCGAGGAGTTCCACCGCCGCCAGATCCCGGAGGTCACCGACTACCGCGACGCCGCCGGGGTGCGGCTGGGTGCGCGCTGGACCGCGGTCGGCGCCGTCGGCCTCTATGTGCCGGGCGGCACCGCGTCCTACCCGTCGTCGGTGCTGATGAACGCCCTGCCCGCCAAGGTCGCGGGGGTGGAGCGTGTCGTCATGGTGGTGCCGACGCCGGACGGGGCGATCAACCCGCTGGTGCTGGCCGCCGCCAAGCGCTGCGGCATCGACGAGATCTACCGCATCGGCGGCGCCCAGGCGGTCGCGGCGCTGGCCCACGGCACGGCGACGATCCGGCCGGTCGACAAGATCGTCGGCCCCGGCAACGCCTTCGTCGCCGCCGCCAAGCGTCAGGTCTACGGCCTTGTCGGCATCGACAGCATCGCCGGCCCGTCGGAAATCCTGGTGGTGGCCGACGGCCAAAACGATCCGGCCTGGATCGCCATGGACCTGCTGTCGCAGGCCGAACACGACACCTCGGCCCAGTCGATCCTGATCACCGACGATGCCGCCTTCGCCGACGCGGTGGCGTCGGCGGTGGAGAAGCATCTGGAGACGCTGCCGCGCACGGCAATCGCCGGCGAAAGCTGGCGCGAGCATGGCGCCATCGTCCTGGTCGGCGACCTGATGGCCGACGCGCCGGCCCTGGTCGACCGCCTGGCGCCGGAGCATCTGGAACTGGCGGTGGAGGATCCGGACGCGCTGGCGGCCCGCATCCGCAATGCCGGCGCCATCTTCCTCGGCCGCTACACGCCGGAGGCCATCGGCGATTACGTCGCCGGGCCGAACCATGTGCTGCCGACGGCGCGCAGCGCCCGCTTCTCCTCCGGCCTCAACGTGCTGGACTTCATGAAGCGGACGACCTTCGTCGCCTGCGACGCCGACAGCCTCAGGGCCATCGGCCCGGCGGCGGTGACGCTGGCGATGGCCGAGGGGCTGGAGGCGCATGCGCGCTCGGTCGCGCAGCGGCTGCCGGGTTACAAAGACTAAAGGCGATAAATCCGGGATTGCGGGGGAGGCGGGGCGTGACGACGGCGAAAAGCAAGCGGCGCATCACCCATGTGACGCTCGACGAGCGGAGTGTCGTCCGCCACAAGCCCGAGGTGGAGCATGAGCGCGCCGTCGCCATCTTCGACCTGCTGGAGGACAACGAGTTCTGTCCCTGCGAGTTCGCGGAGGACGGGCCGTATCATCTGCACCTGTCGATCGAGGACAACCGCCTGGTCTTCGACATCCGGCGCGAGGACAACAGCGAACTCGACAGGCTGATGCTTCCGATCACCGGCTTCCGGTCGATCGTCCGCGATTACTTCCTGATCTGCGAGAGCTACTACGCCGCCATCAAGCGGTCGACGCCCTCGCAGATCGAGGCCATCGACATGGGCCGCCGCGGCCTGCACAACGAGGGGTCCGAGATGCTGCGCGAACGGCTGGCCGGCAAGGTTGAGATGGACCTGCAGACCGCGCGCCGGCTGTTCACGCTGATCTGCGTCCTGCATATCCGCGGCTGACGGGCACGGGCGGCGCATGGCCATGGCGGCGACCCCGGTCCTCACCCCCCTGCCGGTGACGAGCGTCTTGTTCGCCTGCACCTACAACATGATCCGTTCGCCGATGGCGGCGGCGATGATGCGCCATTACCACGGCACGCGCGTCTATGTGGATTCGGTGGGCGTCCGCGAGGGCGACGAGGTCGATCCCTTCGCCGTCGCGGTGATGGAGGAGATCGGCATCGACCTGTCCAAGCACCGCTGCCGCACCTTCGAGGATCTGGAAGACACCAACTTCGACCTGATCGTCTCGCTGTCGCCGGAGGCGCAGCACCGCGCCATCGAGATGACGCGCACCATGGCCTGCGACGTGGAGTTCTGGAACACCTTCGACCCCACCCTGGTCGACGGCACCCGCGACACCATGCTGGAAGCCTACCGGCAGGTGCGCGACGGCCTGCTGGCCAAGGTCAAGCAGCGCTTCCCGCTGACGCGCGGGCCGACGGTGTAACGGCGGTCAGCCGACCCGCGCCGCCACCGGCCGCGGCCGCTTCTTCTGCCGCCAGCGCACCACGCCGGTGACCAGCAGCAATGCCGGCAGCAGGCCGCCCACCGCCACCAGGATGCGGCAGCACAGGCCGAAGCACTCGCCGTTGTGCAGCGGATGCTGCCAGCCGAAGAAGGCGTCGCCGAGGGTCCAGCGGGTGGGGTCGCGCAGGTCCAGGATCGTGCCGTCGCCGCCGTCCACCCAGACACTGGTCTTCGGAAAGCGCCAGCCGGGCTCGCCGGCCTGGAACAGGCGGATGTGGTAGGCGCCGCCCGCTTGCGCCGGCACCTCGACCCAGCGCGGCTCGGCCTGCGGAAAGCGGGCGAGCGCCGCGGCCAGGGCGGCATCCGCCCCCACCTCCGTCCCCGCTTTCGCCGCGGCGACGGCGGGCGCCGGGGTCAGCGGCGACAGCCTCTCGACCATCGGCCTCACCCAGTCCGGCTGTTCCATGACCACCCCGGTAACGATCAGCGGCAGCAGGACGACGAGGCCGTAGACGCCCGCCAGCACATGGATGTCGAACACCTGCCGCACGAAGCCGGAGCGGATGCGGGGCAGCAGGGCCCGCCCCCATTTCCCGGCGGCCGGCCACCACAGATAGACCCCGCTGGCCAGGATCAGCAGGCTGGCGATGCCGCCCGCCGCCAGCACCATCCGGCCGCTGTCGCCGGCCAGCAGCAGGTAATGCAGATCGTAGGTCCAGGTCATGGCGGTCCGTCCCCAGAAGCGGGAGGACAGCACCTCACCGCTGTAGGGGTTCACCGCCACCATCAGCGGGGCGAAGGATTTCCCCGCCGTCTCCTCCGGCTTCATGTAGCGCGCCATGATCGGATGGTCGGGGCCATGGGGAAGTTCCAGACGCCAGCCGCCTGTGCGATGCGGATGGGCCTCGCGCAGTGCCTGAACCACCCGGTCGAGCGGCACCGGGTCCGTCCGCCCATCCCTTTGGCCCGCCGGGACCACCAGCTCCGGCGTCAGCATGCGGTCGATGTCGACGTAGAAGACCAGCAGACTGCCCGTCAGCGCGGTCAGGGCCAGCAGCCCTCCGACCACGAGCCCCAGCGTCAGGTGCAGGGTCAACACGATCCTTCGGATCCGCTGTCTTGCCATGCCGGAAGCTCGGCCGGCCGCTCTCGCCGGGGTCATGGCGCAGTCGCCGTGGGTGTGCATCGGGCGGGTCTCCTGACGGATGATCGGCGCAAGGATGATCGGTGCAGTGGGCGAACCATCCCGGAAGCCCTGCCGGCCGGCCTTGACGGCCGTCAAATTCCGCCATACGGACACACGGCATGGTCGGTAATAATTTTGGCATTCTGCAACTTTCTGCGTTGCAGCCTGTTCCCATAGCGTCCCGCGCAATGCTATTGAGCTGTGTCATCGCAACGCACTGCGTGCCGGCCTAGGCTCGGGTGTGTCGACGCCCATTCCCGCGGAGAGCCCCTGATCCATGCCCGCCGGTCTGCTGCCCCGCCTCCTCCGCGCCTTCAGTCCGCGCAGCCTGCGCGCACGCCTGATGGGTGTCGTGCTGGCGTCGCTGGCGTTGCCGCTGGCGGGTGCGCTCTATCTGGCGGACCAGCAGCTCGACGACCGCATCGATGCGGCGCGCGAACTGGCCCTGCACCTCGCCGACGACGGGGTGGAGCGCCAGCGCGACCTGATCGGGGAGGCGCGCAACCTGCTCGGCGTGCTGTCGCTGGTTCCGGCGATCCGTGATGCGACGCCGCTCGACACCGATTCCTGCGTCGCCACCCTGTCGCCGATGCCGCGCCAGCACCGCTGGACCACCGGCGTCTGGCTGACCGATGCCGACGGCAACATCATCTGCGACACCACCGGCCCCGGCGCCGGCATCTCGCTCAGGGAACGCGAGTATTTCCAGCGCGTCCTCGACACGAAAAACTGGGTGGTCAGCGACTTCATCATCGGCAAGCGCTCGCTGAAGCCGCTGATCATCGTCGCCGGCCCGATCATGGAGAATGGACGGATCGTCCGCGTGATCGGCGTGGCGGTCGACCTCACCTGGCTGACCGATCTGGTGAAGGTGCTGAAGCAGCCGGACGCCCGCGTCATGGTTCTGGACCGTCACGGCGTGATCGTGGCCCGCCAGCCGGACCCGGAAGGCTGGCTGAACCGCAACGTCTTCCACATGCCGCATGTCCAGCACATGCTGCGCGAACGCAACGGCGCCTTCGATTCCGAAAGCGCCGACGGCCGCGGCCGGCTGTGGGCCTTCCGCCATTCCAGCGAGACCGACACCGTCTTCGCCGTCGGCATGCCGACCGCCCCGATCATCGCGGAGGCCCGGCGCGACCTGTGGCAAAGCCTGGGCCTGCTCGCCATCGCCGGGCTGGTCAGCGTCATCGCGCTGTGGGTGCTGCTGCGTGCCTCCGTCCTGCGCTGGGTGTGGGAACTGGGAAGTGCGGCCACCCGCATCGGCGACGGCGGCGGCGGCACCATGATCGAGGCCGACCGCGCCCCGCACGAATTCCGCGTCGTCTCCCACGCCTTCAACAACATGTCGCGCCGCCTGAAGCAGCGCGAACAGGAACTGCGCTCCGCCATGGAGGAGGCGCGGGCCGGCAGCCGCGCCAAGGAGGAATTCCTCGCCACCATGAGCCACGAGATCCGCACGCCGATGAACGGCGTGATCGGATTCGCGGAAATGCTGCTGGAAACGCCGCTGACGACCGAACAGCGCCGCTATGCCTCGCAGGTGCGCGATGCCGGCCGGTCGCTGCTGACCGTCATCAACGACGTGCTCGACCTGTCGAAGCTGGAGGCCGGGCGGCTCGATCTGGTCAGCGTGCCGTTCCGGCTGGACGATCTGGCCGACCGCTGCGTCGCCATCGTCCGGCTTGCCGCCGAACAGAAGGGGCTGGAGATTCAGACCACGATCTCCGCCACCGCCCGCGGCTTCGTCATGGGCGATCCCGACCGGCTGCGCCAGATCCTGCTGAACCTGCTGGGCAACGCGGTGAAATTCACCGACCGCGGGTCCGTCCGGCTGACGGTGAAGGCGGTGGAGGACGACGGCAGCAAATCCGGGGGCCGGCCGGGCGGGAACCGCATCTGCACCTTCACCGTCACGGATACCGGGATCGGCATCGCCGCCGACCGCCAGCGCGACCTGTTCCAGCGCTTCACCCAGCTGGAGCGCGGGCGCGGCGGCACCGGGCTGGGCCTTGCCATCTGCCGCCGGTTGGTGGAGCTGATGGGCGGCGAGATCGGCATGGACAGCAAGGTGGGCGCCGGCAGCACCTTCTGGTTCTCGCTGCCGCTGCTGTCCGCCGGCAGCGCCGCGGTCCAGCCCGACAGCACCGCCGTCTCCAGCATCGAGCCGGGCAGCCCCGGCGTGCGCATCCTGCTGGCCGAGGATCTGGCGATGAACCGCGATCTGGCGATGACCATGCTGACCAAGGCCGGGCATCATGTCGACGCCGTGGTTGACGGCGCCGCCGCCGTCGCCGCCGTGCAGGAACAGACCTACGACATCGTGCTGATGGACGTGCAGATGCCGGTGATGGACGGGTTGGAGGCCACCCGCCGCATCCGCGCCCTGCCCGCTCCGGTCGGCAGGATCCCGATCCTGGCCCTGACCGCCGGCGTGATGCAGGTGGAGGTCGAGCGCTGCCTGCAGGCGGGCATGAACGCGCATCTGGCCAAGCCGCTGGAGAAGTCGAAGCTTCTGGCCGCCGTCGGCCGCTGGGCCCGCCCCGATGACGGCCACAACGACAGGTCCGGCGACAGGTCCGGCGGCGGCGAGTTCGGCCATGAGCGTGTTGGGGCCCGGGATGGGGAGGGGTCCGATGCCCAGCGCCCGCAGTTGATCGCACACAGCTGACGAGTCGGTGTTATAGTGCCTGCACCGTCCCGGCCGCGCTCCCGCTCCCGATGCGCGGCCGGGCGGGCCTCGACCCCGGCATGCTCTGCCGGCCTGCAGCGAAGTGTGTGCCATGAAGGTTGCGCAGCCCCCTCTCGCCCCTGTTCCGGAGCGCAAGCCCGACGCCTTTCCGCCGCCGGCCGATGGTGCCGGCGCCGAGCCGTCCTTCCGCGACTCGCTGGTCCAGACCTCGCAAGGCCGTTCGGGGAGCGTTCCGGTCGGCCGGCTCGCCAACGGCCAAAAGGCGCCGCCCCTGCCCTTGGGCAAGCCGGCGGCCCCGGTCCTGCTGGGGGATGGTACCCAGGTTCCCCTTCCTGCTGCGAAGCCGGTGACACCCATCCGGCTGGCCGACGGCACCACCGTACCGGTGCCCGCCGCCAAGCCCGCGGCACCCGTCCTGCTGGCCGACACCGCCCCGGCACCTGAGGCGGCGGCACCGCGCACGCCACTGCCCGGACTGAAGCCGGCGGTTCCCGCCCCGGTGCCAAGCTCCGCCAGGGTCGCGGACGCCGTGGAGGCGGTGACATCCGACAATCCGACCGCAGCGCGGGTGCTGGTCGCCTCGCAGCAGGTCGCCGGCCTGTCCGGCCACAGCTTCACCGCCATCCTGGCCCAGGCGACGCAGGAAAGCGGGCTGGACAGCGCGGCGAAGAACAGCCGCAGCTCCGCCGCAGGGCCGTTCCAGTTCCTGGAATCCACTTGGCTCGACCTGTTCCGCCGCCATGGCGCCGCCTATGGGCAAGGTGAACTCGCCTCGCACATCCAGGTCCGCAACGGCGTGTCCAGCGTCAAGGACCCGGCGATCCGCCGCCAAATCCTGGACCTGCGCCACGATGTCGACCTGTCGGCCGGCATGGCCGCCCGCTATCTGGCCGAGGGGCGAGACGCGCTGGAGAAGCGGCTGGGCCGCCGGGCCAGCGAATCGGAGAGCCGCATGGCCTATGTTCTGGGCTCCGGCGGGGCGGCGAAGCTGATTCGCGCCGCCGAATCGACGCCCGGCGCCGTCGCCGCCGACCTGCTGCCCAGCGCCGCGAAGGCGAATCACAACCTGTTTCACGACCGGTCCAGCGGCCGCGCCCTGACCGCGGCGGAAACCGTGAGCCGCCTGACGCGGCGCATGGAGATCGACCAGCGCGAGATGTTCGCGGCCATCGGCCAAGCGCTGGAACGGCCGCGCCGCCTGGACGAGGGCAGCGCATCGCCGCTCAACCCCCATCAGTCGGTCTGACCGAAGGGCCAGCGGAAGCGGTGCCGGAGGGCCGTCCGACCCGCAACGCGGGGCTGACCCGCGCGGCTGGGCTGCGGCCGAACGCATCGGCAGTGGGAATCCCACTTGACCCGGCGGCTTTGGAAGGTCAGTTATTGCCGCGAAACTATTAGGACGGACATAAGGGCCTATGGCAAAGGAAGATCTGATCGAGTTTTCCGGGACCGTCGTCGAATTGCTTCCGAACGCGATGTTCCGGGTGAAGCTCGACAACGATCACGAGGTTCTCGCGCACACCTCGGGGAAGATGCGTAAGAACCGGATTCGCGTCCTGGCTGGCGACCGCGTCAATGTGGAAATGACGCCGTACGACCTGACCAAGGGCCGCATCACCTTCCGGTTCAAGTAGCATTCTTGCTGCATCGCGGTTCCCCGTGACGATCCCGTCCAAGGCGCCCCGGCTGGTTCTGGCTTCGGCCTCGCCCCGCCGGCTCGACCTTTTGCGCCAGATCGGCATCGTGCCCGACGCGGTCGATCCCGCCGATCTCGACGAAGCGCCGCTGCGCGACGAACTCCCGCCCCAGCACGCCTTGCGTCTGGCGGCGGAGAAGGCGTCGTGCGTCGCTGCGCGCCATCCCGATTCGTGGATTCTCGCCGCCGACACCGTGGTCGCCTGCGGCCGCCGCATCCTGCCCAAGGCCGAACGGGAGGAGGAGGCGCGACGCTGCCTGTCCCTGCTGTCCGGCCGGCGGCACCGGGTGCTGGGCGGCATCGTCCTGCTGGTCCCCGACGCCGGCGGAGAGGGCCACCGCAGGATCGACCGGCTGGTCCGCACCGACGTCACCTTCAAGGTGCTCGACCGGACGGAAACCGACGCCTACATCGCGTCCGGCGAATGGAAGGGCAAGGCCGGCGGCTATGCCATCCAGGGCCGGGCAGGTGCGCTGGTGCGCTGGATCGGCGGCTCCTACAGCAATGTCGTCGGGCTGTCGCTCCACGAGGTCGCCGGCATGCTGCACGGCGCCGGCTTCCCGCCCGCTCCCCCTGCGCCTCCTGAACGATGAGCAGGCTTGAGCTGCTGGTCGACCGCGACGGTCCGCTGATGCGGGCGGCGGTGCTGGCCGACGGCCGCCTGACCGACCTGCACATCGACCATGCCGACCGCCCGTCGCTGCTGGGCGCCGTCATCCTCGGCCGGGTGGAGCGAATCGCCACCGGCCTGAACGGCGCCTTCATCGACTTGGGAGGCGGCCTGTCCGGCCTGCTGCCGGCCGCCGACGTGCGCCGCCCCATCCTCGACGACGACTCCTCCCCATCACGCTCCCATCCCCGTCCGGGGTCGAAGCCGTCTGCCATCGGCACGCTGCTGCGCACCGGCCAGCCGGTGGTGGTGCAGGTGAAGGCCGACGCCACGGGGGCCAAGGGGCCGTCGCTGACGATGGACATCACCCTGCCGGGCCGCTTCCTGGTGCATGCGCCGCTCGGCCGCGACATCGCGGTGTCGAAGCGCCTGGGCAGCGGCCCGGAGCGCGCGGCGCTTGCCCGCCGCATCGAGGGGCTGGTCACCGGCGCCGGCTGGATCGTCCGCGCCGGCGCCGCCCAGGTGTCCGACGATCTTCTGGCCGCCGAATCGGAAGCGCTGCACCTGCAATGGCGCGCCATCCGCGACGACGCCCGCGCCGGTTCCGCCCCCCGCCTGCTTCATCCCGGTCCCGACGCCGCCACCCGCGCCCTGATCGAGCAGGGAGCCGCGGCCCCCGACTCCATCATCGTCGACGACCCGGCCCCGGCCGGCGGCATCGCCGTCGGTGAAGGGCCGCTGCTGTTGGGCTTGCGCGGCTGGTGCGACCGCCACGCCCCCGACCTGCTGCCGCGCCTGACCGCCCACAGGGCCTCCCAGCGCCTGTTCGATCTGCGCGACCTCGACTCTGCGATTGCGGAGCTTCTGGACATCCGGGTGCCGCTGCCGCTCGGCGGTTCGCTGGTGATCGAGCGGACGGAGGCAATGACGGTGGTGGACGTCAATGCCGGGGAGCGCGGCAACCCGGTGGACGTCAACATCGACGCCGCGGCGGAGATCGCCCGCCAGCTTCGCCTGCGCAATGTCGGCGGCATCGTGGTGGTGGATTTCGTCAACATGCGCGGCCGCGGCGATGCCGAGCGCGTGCTGGCCGCCTTGTCGCATGCGGTGGAAAGCGACCCGGTGCAGACCCAAGTTTATGGCATGTCGAAGCTGGGCCTGGTCGAGCTGACCCGCGCCCGCCGCGGCACGCCGCTGGCCGCCCTGCTGCGTCCCTAGCCGCTTACAGCAGTTCGTTACGGAGACCTTCCCTTGTCCGATCCCCAATCCCCCGGCGCCGAGCAGCGCCCCCATTCCCATGCGCCTTCCTATGCCGCCGCCAAAGCGGGGCCCATCGGCGAGAAAGGCACCCAATGCCCGATCTGCGGCCGCCCGACCGAACCGGCCACCCGCCCCTTCTGTTCCAAGCGTTGTGCCGACATCGACCTGTCGCGCTGGCTGGGCGAAGGCTACCGCATTCCGGGCCCTGAAGCCCCGGTTCCGCCCCACGATTCCGACCCTGACGACGAGCCGTAAGGGGGTCGAAAATTTTTGCGAATTTTTCTCTGGACAGCCCGTCCGAACCTCTCTAAAAAGCGCCCCACACGACGCGCCGCACCGACCGAAACGGTCACCCACCAAGCGGCGCCGAGATGCCCAGGTAGCTCAGTTGGTAGAGCAGGGGACTGAAAATCCCCGTGTCGGCGGTTCGACTCCGTCCCTGGGCACCACCCTCCCTCCTTTAAAATCAGTGGGTTGGATGGTGTCGTACGGTCAGCGCTTCTGACCTAGTTTTCCAGAGTTTTCCAAACGGTTTTCCACCGTTGTTCTGGCTCTGGTCACGCCTTCTTCCCCACCCCTTCCAGCTTCATGATCGCCGCCGTCGCGCGCCGCTTCTGGTCTGCCGACCGGGTGTATCGGGCGACCATCGCTTCGGTCTTGTGCCCCGTGATCGCCATGATGTCGCGGGTGTCGCAGCCGGCATCCGCGAGCTTTGTCGCAGCCGTGTGCCGCAGGCCGTGGAAGGTCAGGCCGGGCTGGACCTTGCCTTCAGCCACCAACTGCCGAATCACCTTAAAGAACCGGGCACGGAAGCCAGACTCCGTGAACGGCTCGCCGCGTTGTCCGACGACGATGGTCATGGGCACCGGGCGGTTCTTCGACGCCAGCTTCGCCGACAGAGCCGGCAGGCGGGCGCGGGCTTCGTCGAGGATCGTCTTCAGCTCCGAATGCACCGGCACCCAGATCGGGTCGTCGGTCTTCGCCTGTCGCGACTCGATCACGCCGCCACGGTAGGCTGACCACGTCAGGCGGATGGCATCGCCTTCGCGCAGACCGGCATGTGCGCCCAGCGCCACGGCGACGCGCAGCTCCGGCGGCATCGCCGCCATGATCGTGGCGAACTCTTCGTCGGTCCACGGGCGGTTGACCACGCGTTCACCGCGCGGCTTCCGGATCTTCGGGACCTTCTCGCAAGGGTTCGCGTCCATGTAGCCGTATGGGCGGCCCCAGTTGAACAGTGCCGACATGAAGCGCAGCAGGTGGTTCGCGAACCACCGCTTGCGCGTCTTGTACGCCTGATCGCGCAGCCGGGTCATGGTCGGGGTGTCGATACGGTCCAGCGGCATGTCGTGCAGCGGCTTCAGCCAATCCATGGCTTCGTGATAGTCGGCCTTGGTCGAGTCCGCTTTCTCGGCAAAGGTTGGGCTGCCCCGATAGGCAATCAGCAGCGCGCCTAGCGTCTTGCAGATCACCGGGGCCGCCGCGTCGCTGTTCTCGACGGCGATGCCTTCCAGCCGCCGGTATTCGGCTTCGAACTCAGCGCTGCCGGGTTCGCCCGGCAGGCGCATGCCGGTGCCCCGGTGATAGTAGTAGGCCCGCCCCTTGGCGGTGACCCGCTTCACGTTCCGCATTGGGAAATTCGCTCCATCCAGGATTGAGGTTCCCCATCCTGCCGGTGGCCCGCCAAGTCGTCCACCCAGCGGTCCAGATCGGTCCGGTCGTACATCCGCCGGGAGCCGACCTTGTGGAAGGTGATGCCCAGTCGATCCAGCACGTTCGGCGACTGGCCGATGTAGGCCGCCGCCAATTCACGCGACAGCAGACGCGGCCAGCCGGGCAGCTCCGCAGGGCGTGCTTTCGCAGCGGTCATTCCTCGCCTTCCCCATCGTCATCCGCTTCGTCGTGAAGCAACTCGTCCAGATCGGGCAGAAGTTTCATATCGTCGTCGATGGCGATAGCTTCGTGCCCGTCCGTGACCCACAGGTCATGGTTCCACACCACCTCGCAGACGGTGAACGTGGCCGTCGGGTTGTGCTGCATCAGCTCGCGAAGGAAGGCGATATTGCTGTCATGGTCCGGCATCGGCCCCTTGACCTGCGGCACCATCCCCGGCTCGTACATGATGATCCAGCGCTTGATGACGCAGTCATGGGACGGCTCCGGTTGGGCTTCGGCCCGGCCGGCAAGCGAATCGGTATTCTCGCTCATGACGCCCCCCGGCATGCAGAGAGGAACCACACGAACCCGCCGGCAGAGCCGGCGAGGATCGCCGTGATGGTCAGGGCGGGCAGCAGGATGGTCATTCCTCGCCCTCCCGATAGAGGAAGTCGCGGACATCGGTCCAGCGGTCGGCGGTGCGTTCCAGCTGGGCGCGGTACTCGTCTTCCTCCGCCACGCTGCGTTCCCAAGCCTTCCGATCAATCAGCCCTTCCAGCTGGTCGCGGATCAGCTTGTCGATCACGGTGGGGTCTAGCGCGTCCAGCTCCCAGGACTGGTCGCCGTGCCGCTTGATGTAGTCGGCGAATCGGCTGTCGGTCTCCTTCGCCGGATTGGGGGGCGGACGGTACTTCCGCACCTGATCCATGTTCAGTGCCAGCCGGCGGATTTCGACGATGTCTTCATCCCCGGCGAACAGGGCAAGCCGTTCGTCATTGTCGCGGGTCATGTCCAACCCGGACGGGTCATGGTCGCCCAGATGCAGCACGACCACACGCTTGCCGGCCCGGTGCTTTTGCCGAAGCCGGCGGCCGGCACGCCACTGTTCGGACTGAGACGTGTAGCCCCGGCAGGCGAAGAAGGGTACGAAGTGGTCGGTGCAGACCGGTTCGATGACGCCGACAAGCGCTTCCTTTTCGATCCACACTTCCACGTAGGCTGGCTGTGCAGCCCAGCGGTTCACCCGGAACTGCGACGCGCAGGCGTCGATGATGCTTTCCGGGTCGCTCCACGTCGACACGCTCTGGACGTTCCGGGTGCGGTCTTCGATGGCCTCCCAGTCGATCAGCCCGGCCATGCGGCCATCGTTCACGATCTGCCCAAGGCGTTTGTAGCTCTGCATGGTGTTCGGGATCAGCGCCCGCGCAACGAACTGGTAGTAGAGCTGACGCAGGGTGAGGGTGAAACCCTGCCGCTGGTAGTCGGCGATGATGTCGTTCGCCTGAAGGATCACCGCCTCGTTCTTGGCGGTGAAGCGCTTCTGCACGAAGGCTTCACGGGGCATGGTGGTCGCTCCCCTTCGGAATGAGGTGACGGCCGATCAAGGCGATGGTGTCTTCGCGCGATGGGAGGGCGGCGAACATCTCCGCCTGTTCGGTGCAGCCGTCGCACAGGCGCGTGGCGCGGTCGATGCGGGTGTGTTCGCCGCAGTCGTGGCAGTGGCCGATGACGGTCATTCAATGACCCTCCGCCTTCGCGATGGCAGCTTCCATCATGGCCGTGGCGCGGTTCTGCGCCTCTTCCGACGTGTCGAAGAAGGGGCCGAAGGTGCGGTGTGCCTCCTTGAGCGCGGCCAGCATGTCCTGGGCGGCACCCATGGTGTGCGCGACCTGGGTGGTTTCCTCCCGGTCCATACCCCAGTCCTGTTCGATGGTCGCCAGCAGCGGCGGATAGGCCGGGTTGCCCGGTATCAGGCGGTTGGGGCCACGGATCTCGAAGCGGGCCAGTCGGCTGTGTCCAGGCAGGATGGTGTCGCCCATCTGGACGACGCACCATCCTTCCATGCCGGTCGCCTTCGTCGCGGGACGCTTCGCCTTCTGCGCGGGACGCTCCGCCGCCGTATCCTGCGGAAAGCGGTTCAACAGCCCTTCGACGTGCTGTCGCAGGTTCATCAGCGCGTTGCGCCCATCCAGCGGGCAAGGGCCGGCATCCTTCAGCCGGTCGATCAGCTTTTCCAGATCGGCGACGGCGGACAGGCCCGCCCGGTGCAGGTTCTGCTGTTTGGTCATGGTTCCTCACTTCCGCCGCTCGCGGCGGCCGGTCTTGGGGTTGAAGGTGCGGGGCCGCCACCGCCGGCCGGCGGTGCGGTCTTCGTCGAGGAAGGCGGAGACAAGGGCGGTGACGTCGGCGAAGCCGCCGGGCTGGCGCAGGACGCGCCACGTCATCACCGCTTCGTAGAGCTTTGCGCCGCGTGTCATGGCGCGTGACCGCCATGCCCGGCGGCACACGGCGCAGCAGAATTCCTGCTGAAGGTCGATGGGCCGGAATGGCCGTCCGCACTCCCGGCATTCGTTCGGGTGCCGAGCCGCGACGGATGGGCCGGGGGCCAATCCTGGCGCATCCTGCGGAACGTGCGTACGCGCGTTGGAAACCTTCGCCTTTGCCATCACTGGACCCGCAGGCGCAGGTTCAGGAAGTAGATGCAGCTCGCCTTCTGGCGCCGCAGGCCGTGCCGGACGAGTTGGCGCATCAGCCCGGCGCGGGTGATCGGTTCCAGGCCGCGCGGCTGGCACCACGCGACATAGGCGGTCCACAGGGCCTCCGCCTTCAGGCGGGCACCGGGGGCCGGTTCCGTGCTGTCGGAGAGGAAGGACTCGACCCAGTCGGGCGTGTCCTTCCCCTTGCTGTGCGTGTCCAGGGGCGGCAGGGGTGAAGACCGCCACAGCCGGCGGGCGGCGTCGCGGCCACCCAGCATGCGCGCCTCGCGGATGATGTCGACCCACAGGCGGTAGATCGCTTCAAGATCGGGGTCGTGCGTCTGGGGCACGGCGGGCAAAGCTCCGCCGTCCACCGAAGCGGTGGTGTCGGTCATGGTCGAAGTCTCGGGGTGGGGTCCCAGCGACCCCCGGCACTTCCGCCGAAAACCGGGGGCCTCAGGCTGGGACACACGCTAGGTGGCTGGATTGCGCCAGCCGCGCCCGCTGCCTACTGCGGCGGCGGCCGGAGGGGAGGCAGTGCATCCGCTCGGGTCGCCGTCGCCGCGCTGGGGCTTCAGAAGCGCCCCAGCGCGGAAGACGATCAGGCGGCTTGCTTCATGCCCAACAGGTCGCGGGCATAGTCGCGGGCAGCTTCGATGTGGAGCTTGATGTCGCTGGCGCTGAAGTCAGTCAGCAGGTCGGCTTCCGTCACTGCATCGCCGGCTCCGCCCAGATCGGCGATCTTGCGCCCCATGTTACGAGCGATCTGATGCAGGTCGGACGGGCTGCGCTTCGATTGGCGGTGCTTCAAGGTGGTCTCCATGGCTTGAGGGTTGCGGCGGGCCTTCCAGCCCGTCGCTGTCGCGCGTACCATCGGCGTCGCTACACAACCGAATGGGGCGCTGACATGGGTGTGTTTGATGGCTTAGCTCGGCTGTTCCGGCGAACGGAGTCCGTGCCGCCAGTAATGCCTGCAACCTTCCATCCGGAAGGGCTGGCCGAACCCGATGATGCGGATATGACAGGTCTGTTCGTGACCATTGGCGTTGAATCGGCTGTTGTCGATCAGCCTGCCCATGATGGCCGCGCGCATTTCTGCGTAGGAAACGACAAGTTCCAGGCCATAGCTGAAGAGGCGGCTGGTTCGACCTTTGCCATCGACTATCAGGACAGCAAGGGCAACCTGTCGCGTCGGCGAATTACGATGCGAGAGCTTTATACGAACGGCGAGCGGAGCTATGTGCAGGCATTCTGCCATGAACGCCGCGCGGCCCGATCCTTCCGCTTCGACAGGATCGTCGAGGTGATCGACCTTGATGGCGAGTGCCACGATCCGCGACAGTTCTTCATCGAAGCGCTGGGGTTGGAGTTCCCGACCGTAGCAACGGTCAGCAGCCCGACCAAACCGCCCGCCAGCCCGGTTCGTTACGAACAATCGGCCCCACGCAATCGCGCTGCCGGTCCCGACGTGCGAACGACGGACAAGCCTGGAATGGCCCAGCGACGGGCGGCGCGCGATGGACTGCGGGTGCTGGTTGCCTTGGCCCGTGCCGATGGCGAATTGCACCCCGAAGAACTGGAAGTGATCCTGGACTATATCGCCGAACAGTGCGACCTGTGCGGTATCGATATGATGGAACCAGATCGTGCGGCTCTGTTGCCGTACTTGAAACGGCAGCAACCCAGTTCGGATATTCTTAGCGAATGTCTGTTGGCTTTGAATGCCGCACCCCGAATTCAACAGCGGCTGTTGATTCGGTTTGCGATGATGCTGATGGACGCGGACGGAGTACAGGACCCAGCCGAATTCAACCTGATCATGCGTATTCAGCAGGAGTTGGCCGGATAACAGCATACCGCAGCCTCAGGAATATCCCCGGTGGACTGCGTGTCAGTCCGCCGGGGAGGTTGGAAGGATCGTCCATGAAGGCTCTGTAATGCCTCTGAACGACCCAACCATATGCGCATGCGCATTCGTGACGCAAGCAGGAAAATGCGCATCCGCATTACCTCGGCGGCGTTGCTGGAAGTGAGAACAACCCCGCTCCGCAGATCACTCGCCCATAACAAGAGAAGTTTTAGGAAATTCTCGCGGTAGGCAGTTGAGACGATGTTCCTAATGTGTTCCTATTTGGGTCTGGATTTTAGGAGAATCGATATGGCGGGTGCGGCAGAATTGTCGGAGCTAATGGCTGCATTCAACAGCTTACCGAAAGATGAGCAGCGGGAGCTTCAGCAAATTATCAGTCGGCACGCCCGAGCCGCCCGCGAGCGGCTGCGGCTCGCTTGCGAACAAGATCTTCAAGATCCTTACGTTCTTCTGGGTCAACAGTACCTATTACCTGAAGGTCCTCAGCCAGACGAGCGCTTGCTTCTGCATCCGTGATAGTTGCCTCAACGCTTTCTGATAGCAGGAAGTCGTCCACGGTCTGGCCGGCAAACGTCGCCAACGCGATTAAGTTCTCTGGTTTAATATCGGCACCCTTTGTCCATCTGTTCACAGTCGATTGATGGACACCAATCTTTTCAGCCAGCTCCAACTGTGTGAGCCGGTGGCGCTCTAGCAAGCGTATGATTTTCTGCGCAAGATTGACCATGCGCACATGCATATAGCCGAGCATCGCCGATGGCAAATGCGGTAACGCATTTGGCTCTTGCACACTAATGCGCATGCGCATACGCTCCGCCCATGAACCAGATGCGCCACATTCGAACGGCCATTCTCTGCATTTCGCAGAAGGCCATGGCCGAAATCGTCGGACGAGACCAAGCGACCATCAGCAGATGGGAAAGCGGGGAACTCGATCCCTCACGCCGTGAAATGGAACGCATCCGATGCCATGCGATGGCAAACGGAAAGCCGTGGGACGACGCGTGGTTCTTCGAGCCGCCTCCTTTGGCGGCTGATCGAAAGGTTGTCGCCGCATGAGCCGGGTGAAGAAAGACGCCGGGCGCGACACGCCACAGCGATCTGCCCACCGCGGGCTGGATGGCTTTTTGCTGCGGATTTATGTGGCGCGTCCGGTGGCTAGCTTTGGGCATGGCGGAACTATGGAACCGCGAGTGGAAACAGTCTTGTTCAATCCCAAAGAGAGTGTCGGACAATGACCAAGCGCCGTGATCCGCTGTCCTTGGAGGACGCGGTGTTTCTCGTCCATGCCTCCCTGGGCGATGCCCAGGTCGAGGCCGTCACCAGCAAGAGCGCGCGCCTCGTCCGCATGTGGTCGGACCCTGACGACGATGCGCACCGCATTCCCCTGTTCCAGGCCCTGCGCCTGGATCGTGCCATGGTTGGCCGTGGTGAGGCCCCGCCGATACTGACCGCCTACAAGGCGGAGTTGCGCCGCGCGGCCGATGGTGTCGCGGTGCCGGGCGATCCGATGGCGCGGCTTGCCGAAGCCATGGTGGAGCTGGGCGACGTGGCCGAAGCCGTCCGGCAGGCACGCTGTCCGCAGAGCGACGCCGGCCGGCAGATCACGCCGGAGGAAGCGCGCGAGGTGCTGCGCGAGCTGGCCGTCCTGCGCGGGGTGCTCGACGCTCTGGAACGCGACGTGACCGCCTCCATCCCGGCTGGCCCCCGTGCTGTCGAGGTGGCGTGATGACTGCGCTGCTGACCACCGGGGGCGTTGCCCTGATGCTGTCCGGCCGGATCGAGCATCCGACCGACGTGCGATTCCTTGCGGGCTGGGGGGAAGGCTCTACGGCCTGCCTCGCTCGCCGCCCCCTGACCGACAACCCCTATCTGCCCGATACCATCAGCGGCTGGGGCTGGGCGTCGGGCTGGGCTGATGCCGACAGCATGGTGTCCGTGCTCGCCGGCCATCTGGAAGCCTGCCGGCCAGACCATGCAGCGCAAGAGGTGCCTGCATGACCGCCCCGGCCGGCTCCCGCGACATCTCCCCCGGTATCGCCCTGTCGCTGGCTTGCGGCCGGGTGCTGATCGGTCGTCCCCAGGACGCCGACCGCGACGGCCTGGTTAGAGCGATCGCCGCGGTGCCGGACGTCGACAGCGCCGCGCGCGGACTGGCCCAGGTCGCCGCCGCTTGGCTGGCCGGCGGTCTCGACAACCACGCTCTGGCCGTGGCGCTCGCCAACTTCAACGCCCCTTTCTGCGCCAACCGGCGCCCCGATCCGGCGCAACGCGGTGCCGATGACATGCCGCTGTTCGCGCCCGCAACCCACGCCGCGAGAGTGGCCCAAGCCCTGGAGGATTGACCCATGTCCGCCACGTTGAACGCGTTCCTCCGCAGTGCATGCGAGGGACGCGAAGCCTCCGTTCGTGTCCGCGTCGCCCATCTGTACGGCGACTATGTCCAGTTCTGCGGGGCGCAAAAGCTGCGTCCGGTGCAGCGGAACAAGTTCGGCCGCCTTCTGCGGAAGGAAGGTCTGACCGTCACGATGGACGACTCGGGCGCCACCTGGGTGACGGGTGCCGTCTTCGTGCTGGAGCTGCCTTCCGGTCTGGATTTGGCAGACCGGACCGCCCTGCGCCTGATTGCGCAGGAGCTGGCCCGGCAGAGAACCGTCGAGGGCTTCGCCGCCGAAGCGGACGGCGCTGTCAACGACCACGGCGATCTGGAGATGGCCGGCGGCTGCTACCTGCTAAACGCGGGCACGACCGATAAGGAGCGCAAGGAGTTCCCCGCGGGTGAACCCTGCGACCTGTGGCCCTGGCTGCCCAAGTGGTGGAAGCCGAAGAGCCGCCTGCGCGACTCCGTGCGCGGCGCGGCGCTCGGCGCGGCCGGCATCGCCGTGCGGCTCCGGCGCGGGGAGGGCTGACCCGATGGCAGAAGTCAGCAAGATCGAATGGACCGACGCGACCTTCAACCCGTGGATCGGTTGTACCGCCGTCTCACCGGCCTGTGACCACTGCTATGCGGAGGCGTTGAGCAAGGCGCGTCTGGGTGTTGCCTGGGGTAAGGGCGAACCGCGGCGTCGCACCAGCAACGGCAACTGGAAGCTGCCGTTGCGCTGGAACCGGAAAGCTGAACGCGAAGGCCGCCGGCTGCGGGTGTTCAGCGCCTCGCTGGCGGATGTCTTCGACGCGGAGGTGCCGGACGCGTGGCGCGACGAGTTGTTCGCCCTGATTGCGGCGACGCCGAACCTCGATTGGCTGCTGCTGACAAAGCGCCCGAAGGTGATGCGGGACTATGCCGACTTGGCGTGGCGGTGCGGCGAACACTGGCTGGCTGATCAGCTCGGCACCCCGGCGGTGCAATGGCCGCTGCCGAACGTCTGGCTCGGCACCACCGTAGAAAATCAGGCCATGGCGGAAGCCCGCATCCCGCACCTGCTGGCGACGCCGGCTGCGGTGCGTTTCCTGTCGATGGAGCCGCTGCTGGGGCCGGTGGACCTGACGCGCGTCCTGATTGGCGAATCTCCGGCCGTTTTCGACGGCCAACCAGCCATCACCAAGGCGCGGTTTACGATCAACGCTCTGGCCGGCGTTCAAAGCTTCGGTTGGCCCGGCATTGATTGGGTCATCACCGGCGGCGAGAGCGGCCCCGGCGCGCGTCCCAGCCATCCGGACTGGTTACGGTCGATCCGCGACCAATGCGCCGCGGCGGGCGTGGCTTTCTTCTTCAAGCAGTGGGGCGAATGGGCGCCCGGCGAATGCGTACTGCATACAGCCACGCGGACGGAGCAAACCGCGGAACTGATCAACGAAGAGTGGCGCTTCGGCTCCCTGTCGCCCCAGGCGAGCCAAGAGATGCACCGTGACGACGAGCCCGATCTGTACCGCGTCGGCAAGAAGGCCGCTGGCCGCTGGTTGGATGGCCTGACCTGGGACGAAGTCCCGGAGGTTCGGCCATGATCGTCCCGAACAAGGCTCTGTCCATCCGTGCCCCGTGGTGGTGGTTCATCCTGCACGGCGGCAAGGACATCGAAAACCGGGACTGGTCGACGAACTACCGCGGCTCCGTCCTGATCCATGCCAGCAAGTGGTGGCGGACCATTGAGGTGCTGGAAGCCATGTCGTGGGGCTATCCCCTGGCTCAACGGCATTGCGGTCGCCGCTTCACCGCTGAAGACGACATCCGCCCCTATGGCGGATGCATTGTCGGCATGGTCGATATCATCGGCTGTGTCAGCGCCAGCGACAGCCCGTGGTTCTTCGGTGACTACGGCTTCCAGCTCGCCAACCCCATGGCGTTCCGGGAGCCAATCCCGTGCAAGGGCGCGCTGGGCTTCTTCACGGTTCCGCCGGATGTGATGGAGCGCGTCCGCGCCCAGGTCGGAGGCAACCGGCCATGACCAGCGTGTCCTATCTGGGCGACCTGCGGCGACTGGCCCAGGACGCCTTCAGTCTGCGCCAGGAATGCGAGGCGCTGCACTCTGCCATCCTGTGCCTGCGCGCGGGCGGGCGGATCATCCTCAGCCCCGATCAGCATGCGGGCTTGCGACGGCAGATCAGCGATGCTGCCGCCGGACTGCTGCCGCCCATCACCCTGGTCGGTGCCGCCCTGGTCATGGTGCCGGCCGGCTATCGGCTGGAGACCGCCGCGGGCGACCTGCGGGCGACGATCAGCCGCGGAAGCTGCCGCCACAGCTCGTGGGGCTTCTTCTCGCTGGCGCTGTCCATCGCCGATGCCGCCCTGTGGGCGCATGTCCGCGATCTGACGTCCGGGGAGGTTCGGCCATGACCGAAGCCGCCGGACCGGAACTGTTCGAGGCGGCGGCGGCCTATGCCGCCCGCGGCTGGGCGGTGTTCCCCTGCGTGGCCGGGGACAAGCTGCCCTACAAGGAAAAGGGCTTCTTCGAACACGGCGTCAACGACGCCAAGACCTCCCCCTACTGGGTGAAGCAGTATTGGGCCCGCTGGCCACGGGCGAATGTCGGGCTGGCTGCCGGCGAACAGTCTGGCTTCTGGGTGATGGATGCCGACATAAAGGAAGCGACGGGCGACAAGGCGGCGGAGAACGGCTTCGAGACGTTGCAGATCCTTGAAGGGCTGTTCGGCGAGGCGCTGCCGGAAACGCTGGGGCAGAACACCCCCAGCGGTGGCCGGCACTGGCTGTTCCGCTGGCCGGGCCGCCCGGTCAAGAACAGCGCGCGGTCGCGCCTGGGGCCGGGTCTCGACACCCGGTCAAGCGGCGGCTACATCCTCGCCGCGCCGTCGATCCACCCGAACGGCGGGCGGTACGCCTGGATCGGCAGCCCGGACTCCACCCCCATCGCCCCCGCCCCGGAGTGGGTGATTCGGCTGCTGATGGGCGAGCCGGAAGACCTTGAGTGGCTGCGCCTGCGCCTCGACGGTCGCGAGCTGCCGGCCTTTCTCGCCAAGCGGATTGGCCAGCCGGTGTCGAAGGCATCCGCGCGCCCGCCTTCGACCAAGACCGAACGCATCTCCGCCTATGCCCGCGCCGCGCTGGACGACGAAACCAAGCGCGTGCGGCAGACCGGGCCGGGCAATCAGAACAACGCGCTGAACGAAGCGGCCTTCAAGCTGGGCGGGCTGGTCGCCACCAACGCCCTGCCGGAAGACTTGGTGCGCCAGCACCTGATGGCGGCGGCACTGGGGTGGAGCATCGACCCGCGCAAAGGCGGGTGGGACCCGGCCCATCTAGAAAAGATCATCGACGGCGGCATCGCCGCCGGCCGGAACCACCCGCGCGACGTGCCCGAGCCTCCGGAGCGGCAACAGCGGCGCTATCAACCCCAGCGCCGGCACCGTGGCGGTGCGCCATCGCCGGCTGCCCTGGGCGTGCAGATGGCCGCTGGCCGGGCGGTGTGGAATGCCCGCGCCGCGTCGCTGACCGACACGCCCGCCGCCGCCTTCCTCGCTGCCAACGGCGTGGACCCGGCGACTGCCGGCCCGTGGTTTGGCTTCGGTGAGGTTGAATACCTGCATGGCCCGGACGGGGCGGAACCGGTGTGCATCGGCCGGTGGCCCGCCCTGCTGGCCGGCATGGCGCGGTGGCCCGACCGGGACGGCCAGCCGGAGGTGCGCGCCGTGCTGGCGACCTTCCTGTCGCCCGACGGCTGCCGGATGGCGACCATTGCCGATCCCAGCACAGGGGAGGTGCTGCCGCCCCGCCGCCTGATTGGCGCGTGGCAGGGCGCGGCGGTGCGCCTGGGCAAGGTTTCGGGCGAGCGGCTGCACCTGACCACCGGGGCTGTGATCGGGCTTCAAACCCGCAATGCCTATCCGGGCGTGCCGGTGTGGATCGGCGGGCCGGTGTCGGCACTGCTGCATCTGGCGCTGCCGGAGACGGTGCGGGACGTGATCGTGATCGGCGCGGATGGCGCGTCGGATGAGCTGCGCGGCCGGGTGGCGCGGGCGCTGGGCGGTGATGGCCGGGTGACCGTGCGCTTCCCTCCCCGCCGGGCGCGGAATGGGGGCGGCCATGGATGACGCCGCCGCGCGCCTGCTGGCCTTCCGCTACATGAGCACGACCGCGCGCCGTGCGCCGGACGTCTACCGCTGGTGTCGCCGGCTGCTGGGGCACCGTGAGCGCCGTCGCGACTGCGCCGCCCTGTGGTCGGACGCCTTCGACCTGCTGGTCGTGCTGATCGCCGACTCCGAGCTGTTCGCCGCGGTAATCGCCCGGCGGGTGGCCGCTTCCGAACAGCTCGCGGCCAAATTCGACCAAGACCGAAGGAGGGCCGCCGCGTGACCAAGATCACCTCCCCCGCCCCCCTCCTGTTCGATCTGCCGGCGATTGGGGGCGATGCTCCCTTTCGGGCGGTATCGCTGTCGGGCAAGCCTGCATCGTGGCAGTGGGGCAACCTCGCCCCCGCGGCGTACCGCCTGATCATGGCGGACCCGCCATGGCGCTTCTACAACCGCTCCACCAAGGGCGAGGGCAAGAACCCGGTGGCGCATTACGCCTGCATGCCGGTGGATGCCATCAAGGCGCTGCCGGTGCAGCAGCTCGCCAACCCGCGGGGTTGCCTGCTGTGGATGTGGGGCACCTGGGCCATGCTCCCCCAGGCCATCGCTGTGGGGGAGGCGTGGGGCTTCCGGTACGTCACCGGCTTCCCCTGGGTGAAGCGCACCCCCTCCGGCAAGCTGGCCTTCGGCCCCGGCTATGTCGTCCGGGTCTCGACCGAGCATGTCACCCTATGGGCCATCGGCGACCCGCCCTATGGGCCGGGCTGCACGTCGGAACGCGGCATCCTGCTGGACGATGGCGACGCTCTGGACGCGGTCACGCGCGAGCATAGCCGGAAGCCGGATGAGCAATACGCCATGGCGCGCCGGCTGATCCCCAGCGGCCCCGCGTGCGAGCTGTTCGCCCGCCAATCCTGGCCGGGCTTCGACGTCTGGGGGAACGAGACTGGCAAATTCACGGCGGACGCCGGGGAGGTGGGATCATGACCCATCGCCACCCCTCCGCGCCTCCCCCCGCCCCCCTCCAAATATGGGCGCCCGATGGGCGTGCCAGAGGCTTTCAGGTGCGCGATGCCCGATGACGGAGCGAAGATCGTGCCGGCGGACCATCCCGATACGCTGGAAGAGCTGCGACAGCAGATCGAAGGCGCGGTCGTGGTCGATGTCGGCACGGGTGGCGGCGGTGTCGCCCAGCCGCCGGACGATGACGACGGGGAACCGCCGCCAGACCGAGAGCTTGCAACTTACGATAAGTCCGACAAGGGCAACGGGGAGCGGCTGATTCAGCGGTTCGGCCGTGACCTTGTGTTCGTCGATCAGAACGGGTGGGCGGTCTGGGATGGCAAGCGCTTCGGCTATGAGCTGGGCGAGGCGGCGGCCACGAAGCTGTGCCACCGCATGGTGGAGAAGCTGCGGGACGAGGTGAAGGAGCTGCGCGACCTGGGGCCGCCGCCGGCACCCCCGACCGAGACCGAAGAGACTGACCCGAACGTTCAGGGCAAGCTGCGGCTGGAGCGCATCAAGGACTGGGAACGCGGCCTGAAGGCGTTCGAGCAATTCGCGGTGAAGAGCGGCGACACCCCGAAGGTGAAGGGCGCGCTGGAACAGGCCAAGCCGTACCTGTCGAAGCCGATGCGGGCGATGGACGCGCACCCCTGGTTGCTGACGACGGAGAACGGCACGCTGGACCTGCGCCAGAAGCCGGAAAGCCGTGACCAGATGCATCTGGGCGGCTTCCGCAAAGCGAACCTGATCACCCGGCTTGCCGGTGCCGCCTTCAACCCACAGGCGAGTGCGCCACAGTTCGACCGGTTCATCAAGCGCATCCTGCCGGATGAAGATGTGAGAAAATTCGTGCAAAAGCTTCTTGGATACTGTCTGACCGGCGACACGTCTGAACAGATATTTGTGATCTTCTACGGAACAGGCAAGAACGGCAAGTCAAAGCTGGTTGACCTGATCCGCAAGATTTTCGGGGACTATGCCGCCACCATCCCGGTGGGTGTCTTCCTCGACGGGAAGGACAAGAAGGCGGACGGACCGAAGCCGTCCATCGCCAAGCTGCCGGGCGTGCGGCTGGTGCTGATGAACGAACCGGACAAGGGCGAGGCCCTGTCGGAAGGCTTGGTCAAGGAGGTGACCGGCGGCGAACCGATGGAGACCCGCAAGCTCAACAAGGACCCGTTCGAGTTTCGGCCGGAGTTCACCCCGATCATGGTCACCAACCATCGGCCGATCATTCGCGGGCAGGACGTGGGCATCTGGCGCCGCGTGATCCTGGTGCCGTTCGAAGTCTTCATCACCCCGGACGAACGCGACCCGCACATCCTCGACAAGCTGGTCGCGGAGAAGGACGGGGTCTTCAACTGGCTGCTGGACGGGCTGTGGCTGTGGCTGGAAGAGGGGCTGGACCCGCCCGAGAAGATCATGGCGGCGGTCGAAGAGTACCGGCGCGATCAGGACCCGCTGGGCGACTTCCTCGAAGCGGAGACGGCGGCCCTGCGGGATCGGCGCGTTACGGCGACGGCGCTGTACGACGCTTACACCAAGTGGTGCGAAAGAAACGCGCAAGAACCGCTCAAGCAAAACGGGTTCGGACGGAAAATGAAGGATCGCGGCTTCCGCACAGTCAAGAGTTGCGGTGTCAACGAGTATGTGGGGCTGTGCCTGCTGGACGGGCTGCCCCAGAACGTCGATACCCCGCCCCCCGAAATCTGACGGGACAGGGAGCAATCGACCCCAGAGGGAGCAATCGCGGGCATGGCTCACTTGGGGAAAGGCGCGGAAATGCTGGGTTTAGGGAGCATAGGGAGCATAGGGAGCGATTTTCGGGGGTCTCACATATGTGCGTGCGTGTGTGCGCGGGGGCGTGCGGGCGCGTATGGCAGACCTCCGATTATTGCTCCCTATCCTCCCTATCCTCCCTAAAACGAGAGTTTCCAAGGGGTTCAGAGAGGGAGCATTCCCGCCGGGCGGGGAGCAATCAGGGAGCATTCGGGCATGGATGGCGGAGCGGTGATACCGGGCAGGGGTGAAGGCGACAGTGACGGGCTGATCACCGGCCGTCTGCGCGACCTGCCGAAGCGGGGTGACCCGGCGGTGCCGGGGCTGGTCTGCGGTCGGGGATGGGTAGCGCTGATGTATGCCCGCGGGCGGATGGACGTGGCGCAGCTCGCTGCTGCCGTCGACATCGGGCGCGGGCTGGCGACCGAGATCGGGACGGCGTCGGGGCTGCGGGCGATTGATCCATCGCGGCTGGTGGTTGATGGCGGCAACCGCACCAGTCCGCCGCTGGCTCCGTCCGGCGGCACGGTGTCGTGGGCGGTGTCGGCTCCGGCGCGGCGGGTGGCGGAGTGGCGGGCGGCGGTGCGCGCATCGGGCAAGGCGGGGCTGCTGCGCGGGCGGCATGAGACGCTGTATCTCGACGTTGTGACGGTCAAGGTCGTGACCGGTGAGGTGGAGCCGCGTGAGCTGGATCGCGTGCTTGGGCTGCGCAAGGACAGGACGCGGGATGCGGTGCTGAAGGTGCTGGCGGGCTACGCCGCAACTTTCCGTCTCACTGTTCCAAAAGAAACCACTTGACGGACACGGGGGCGTTTGCGCAAAGCTATCCTTCAGATTGAGGTACTGCGCCCGGCCGGGGTAACCCGAGCCGGGCGCACTGCGTTTTGACCCTCCCCGACATGCCCTGGAAGCCAAAGAAACCCTGCGCCCGTCCCGGCTGCGGTCGTTTGACCGATGGCCGCTTCTGCGATGCCCACGCTGCCGAAGACCGCCAACGCCACGACCGCGCCCGTCAGGAAGCGCAGCCGTGGCGCGGCTGGTACAAGGTCAAGTCGTGGCTGGACATCCGGGCGTGGCGGCTGTCGGTGGAGCCGCTGTGCCGCATGTGTGCGGAGCACGGCCAGACCGTCGCGGCGACGGTGGTCGACCACGTCAAGCCGCACCATGGCGACCGCGCGCTGTTCTTCAGCCGCGAGAACACCCAGAGCCTGTGCAAGCCCTGCCATGACGGGCCGAAACAGGCGGCGGAGCGGGCGGCGGCCCGCGCCGCGCAGCCGGCCCCCGGCCGGTCCCCCCGGCGGGTGGGGGGGGGTCTGATCCTTGGGGCCTTTCGCCCCACGGACCGGTGCCTTAAGCAAATGGAACAGCGCGCGAAATTGGGAAAACTTTTTTTGTGGCAGGGGGTTAGGCGATGAAGGGCCGTAAACCTAAGCCGGCGGAGGTGCGCGAAGCCCAGGGCAACCCTGGCCGCCGTCCGCTGTCGTCTGCTGCCCACGATCTGCCGGGCTTGAAGTCGACGGCGCCGAGGACGCTGCCGGTTGCAGCCCGCCGCATCTGGGAAGACCTCGCGCCCGAGCTGGGCCGCATGAAGCTGCTGCGCTCCACCGACTTCGGGGCCTTCGCGCGCTATTGTGAGCATCTGGCCCGGTGGGTGGAGCTGACCAAGGACCTGCGCAAGAACGGTGAAACCTACGTCACCGCAAGCGCCCACGGCACCATGGAGCGCATCCGCCCGGCCTTCATGGTCAGGGATCGGCTGGAAGCTCGAATGGAATCGCTGGAAGACCGCTTCGGCCTGTCGCCGATGGCCCGCCAGCAGCTTCTTCAGCGGCTGGCAATGGCCCCGCCGCCGGCACCCCAGCCGGGGCTGTTCGGCGATGACCAGCAGCCGGGCGCTGCTGCCCCCGACGCGCCTGCCGCCGCCCCGCCCCCGTCGCCTGTCGGCCTGCTGAACCGCTCCCGCCTGAACTGACGTGACCGAGTTGCAGACCCTGCCGCCTCCCCCGATGCCTCGCGGGGGAGAACGCTTTGGCGCGTGGTTCGACCATGCGGCGGCCGAAGCGGCGGTGGCCTTCTTCCCCACCTATCTGCGCCACACGGAGGCGGAGTGGTGGGGCAAGCCGTTCCATCTTGGCCCGTGGCAGGCGGAGCTGGTGCGCACCGTCTTTGGCTGGAAGCGGGCGGACGGAACCCGGCTGATCCGCGAAGTCTACCTTGAGGTTCCGCGCAAGAACGGCAAGACCGAGTTCGCCGCCGGCCTGTCGCTGCTGATGCTGATCGGCGACGGCGAGTTCGGCGGTCAGGTCTATTCGGCGGCGGTCGACAAGGACCAAGCCAAGATCGTGTTCAACAAAGCCGGCACCATGGTCGGCCTGTCGGAGGAACTGCGGGAAGCCGTCGAGGTGTACAAGACCTCGCTCTATTGCGCGGAGCTGGCGGCGAGCTTCAAGCCGCTGTCGGCCAAGCCGGGCAGCAAGCACGGCTTCTCCCCCTCCGGCGGCATCTATGACGAAATCCACGAATGGCCGTCCGGCGAGCTTCAGGACGTCGTTCACAAGGGCGCTGCCGCCCGCCGCCAGCCGTTGGAGGTGTACACCACCACGGCCGGGCTGGCGGGCATCGGCTATGGCTGGGAAGTCCATGAACGGGCTGTCGCCATCCTGAAGGGCGACATCATCGACCCGACCTTCCTGCCGGTGATCTTCGCCGCCGATCCGGCCGATGACTGGACGGCTCCGGAGACCTGGGCGAAGGCCAACCCCGGTTATGGCGTCTCGCCCAAGCCCGACTTCCTGGCTTCCGAGTGCGAGAAGGCCAAGGGCAAGCCGCGCAAGGAAGCCGAGTTCAAGCGTTTCCATCTGAACCTGTGGGTCGACAACGTCGTCACCACCGGCCTGGACATGGAGCAGTGGGACGCCTGCCGCATCCGGCCGGTGTCGCTGGCCGATCTGGCGGGCCGCCGCTGCTGGGGTGGCCTAGACCTTTCCACCACCACCGACCTGAGCGCCCTGGCGCTCATCTCGCCCCGCCTCGACGGGCCGGGCTATGACGCGTGGTGGCGGTTCTGGCTGCCGGTGCCGTCGAGCAAGGCCCTGGCGGACCGGATCAAGCGCGACCGGGTCGCTTTCGACAAGTGGATCGCCGAGGGCTGGATACGGGGCACCGAAGGTAACGCGGTCGATTACGACGTCATCCGGGCGGAGATCACCGGCAAGGGAGAGGCGGCGGAGCGGCTGAAGAACTGGACGCCGATCACGGAGATGGTGGACCTGAAGGAAATCGCCATCGACCGCTGGAACTCGTCCCAGATCACGACGCAGCTCGGCAACGACGGCGTCATCATGGTGCCGTTTGGCCAAGGCATCGCCAGCATGTCGGCTCCGTCGAAGGAGCTGGAACGGCTGATCCTGACCGGTGACCTCAACCACGGCAGCAACCCGGTCGCCCGCTGGATGGCGACCTGCGTCGCATTTGACGATGACGGTCGCGACAACATCGCCCCGGTCAAACCGAACCGCAAGGGCACCCCGAAGCGCATCGACGGCATCGTCGCGCTGATCATGGCAATCGGTCGCGCCATGGCCCCGTCCGAAGAGGACGGCGGCCTGGACGACTATTTCGCGAGCTTGGCGAGGGCGGGATGAACCTGTTGCGCAAAGCGGTTGGCTTCGTCATCCGCTCCCTATCCCTCACTGACCCCACCGGTTGGCCGCGGGGCGGCGGTTCCAGCCACGCGGGCGAACCGGTCACCGCCGAAAGCGCACTTGCGCTGTCGACGGCCTGGGCCTGCGTCAACCTGTTGGCCGGCACCATCGCATCGCTGCCGCTGATGGTCTACCGCACCACGCCGCAGGGCGTGCGGACGGTCGCCAAGGACCATCCGCTGTACCGGGTGCTGCACGACAGCCCGAATGCCGATCAGACGGCGGGCGACTTCTGGGAGTACAGCGTTGCCGGTCTGGAGCTGTGGGGCAACGCCTATGCCCGCATCGAGCGGTCCGGCGACCGGGTGATCGCGCTGACCCCGGCCAAGCCGGACGGTATGCTGGTCGACCGCCTGTCGTCCGGCGTGCTGCGCTATCGCTGGTCGGAGCAAGGCAAGGCTTTCGAGGTGATGCAGCCGGACATGCTGCACATTCGCGGTTTCGGCGGCGACCCGCTGGGCGGCATGTCGACGCTGGCGTTCGGCCGACATGCCTTCGGTCTGGCATCGGCCATCGACCGGGCCGCCGGCAAGATGTTCGCCAACGGCATGCGCCCGTCCGTCGCCATTGCCTTCGACAAGTTCCTGACCTCTGAACAGCGGTCCATCGCTGAAACCGTGCTGGTGGAGAAGTATGTCGGGGCGATGAACACCGGAAAGCCCTTCATCAGCGAGGGCGGGGCCAAACTGGAGCCGGTGTCCATCAATCCCGAAGACGCGCAGATGCTGGAGTCGCGCAGCTTCTCCGTCGAAGAGGTGTGCCGCTTCTTTGGCGTTCCGCCGCACATGGTGGGGCGGACGGAAAAGGCGACGAGCTGGGGCACCGGCCTGGAACAGCAGACGCTGGCTTTCCAGAAGTTCACCCTGCGCCGTCGGCTGAAGCGCATCGAACAGGCCATCGCCAAGCAGCTTCTCAGCCCGCAGGACCGGGCCGCCGGTATCACCGTCGAGTTCAATCTGGAAGGCTTGCTGCGCGGTGACAGCGCCGCACGCGCGGCCTTCTACAAGACCATGCTCGACGCGGGCGTGATGACGATCAACGAGGTGCGGGCACTGGAGAACCTGCCGCCCGTGCCGGGTGGCGACGTGCCGCGCATGCAGGCCCAGAACATCCCGATCACCCAATCCGCCGGCATCGGCCACAACGGCGGGCCGCCTCTGGAGAGCGACCATGAAGACGCTTGATTTCGCTTTGGAGACCAAGGCCGTTGGCGACGAAGGCACCTTCGAAGGCTATGCCTCGACCTTCGGCAACGTCGACCAGGGCGGCGACGTGGTCGAGCCGGGCGCCTTCATCGAAGGGCTGGTGAAGGCGAAGGCCGATGGCCGCGCCATCCCGATGCTGTGGCAGCACAAGCAGGACGAGCCGATTGGCGTCTGGGACGACATCAGCGAGGACGCCAAAGGCCTGTGGGTGAAGGGCCGGCTGCTGATCGAGGCGGACCCGCTGGCGAAGCGCGCCCATGGCCTGCTGAAGGCCAAGGCGCTGGGCGGCCTGTCCATCGGCTACCGCATCCCGGCCGGCGGCATCGCCGAAGACGAGAAGCGCCGTGGGGTGTACCGGCTGAAGAAGCTGGACCTGCGCGAAGTCTCGCTGGTCACCATGCCGATGAACGTCCAGGCTCGGGTGACCAGCGTGAAATCCATTCTGGAGGCCGGCGCGCTGCCGACCGTCCGAGAGTTCGAAGAGTTCCTGCGGGAGGCAGGCGGCTTTTCGAAGAGCCTTGCCACGGCCATTGCCAGCAAGGCGACGCCGCTTCTTCGGGGGGAGCCTGAAGCTGCGGCGGGTGATGATTCGACCGCGTTCCTTCAGGCCTTGCTGGGCCGCTGACCATCCATTCCACACAAAGGGGATTCCCTATGAACCACCGCACGATGATTGCGGCGGGCGGCATCGCTTGGCTTGTTGCCTCCCGTTTCGGTAACCGCATCTGCTTCGACGCGCCCGATGGCCGGGGCAGCGGCGGGACCAAGACCGCGGCCGAGTTGGCGGCGGAGGTGAAGGCGTCGTTCGACAAGGCGCTGGACGAGACCAAGAGCATCGCCGAAAAGGCACTCTCCGAAGCCAAGGAGAACGGCAAGGTCGCTTCCGCCACCAAGGAAAAGGCCGACGAAGCCCTGCTGAAGATGAACGGCATCAGCGAGCAGCTCGCCGAGCTGGAACAGCGGGTCGCCCGCGGCCAGCACGGCGGCAAGGACGATGCCCAGAAGTCGCTGGGCCAGCAGTTCGTGGACGACGACAAGGTCAAGTCCTTCATCAGTCAGGCCCAGCCGCGTGGCCGGGTCGATTTCCAGATGAAGGCGACGATCACGTCGGACACCTCCGACTCTGCCGGTGCTGCCGGCGATCTGGTCAGTCCGACCCGTCTGCAGGGCATCGTCGCTCCGCCGGATCGCCGCATGACGGTGCGCGACCTGATCACCCCCGGCCGGATGGACGGCAACGCTCTGGAGTACGTCAAGGAAACCGGCTTCACCAACAACGCCGCGACGGTCGCGGAGACGGCGAAGAAGCCGCAGTCCGACATCAAGTTCGATCTGGTCAGCACCACCGCGAAGGTGATCGCCCACTACGCCAAGGCCTCCCGCCAGATCCTTGACGACGTGTCGCAGCTCGCCTCCTACATCGACGGGCGTCTGCGCTACGGGCTGGCCTACAAGGAAGAGGCCCAGCTTCTGAACGGTGACGGCACCGGCCAGAACCTGCTGGGCATCGTGCCGCAGGCCTCCGCCTTCACCGCGCCGATCACGCTGACCGACCCGACCAGCATCGACGTGCTGCGTCTTGCCATGCTCCAGGCGGCACTGGCCGAACTGCCGGCCACCGGCCATGTCCTGAACCCCATCGACTGGGCCTGGATCGAGACCCTGAAGGACGGCGAAGGCCGCTACATCATCGGCAATCCGCAGGGCAACATCGCGCCGTCGCTGTGGGGCCTGCCGGTGGTGACCACCCAGGCGATGGCAGTCGACAAGTATCTGACCGGTGCCTTCCGCATGGGTGCGCAGGTCTTCGACCGCTGGCTTGCCCGCGTGGAAATCGCCACCGAGAACGAAGACGATTTCGTCAAGAACCTGATCACCATGCTCTGCGAAGAGCGCCTGGCACTGGCCGTCTACCGGCCGGAGGCCTTCATCTACGGCGACTTCGGCCGCGTGGCCTGATGACCGATGGGGCGGCTGCTGGAGCCGCCCCGTCTTCCTTCCGGAGACGAGCCATGGCCGAACTGAGAACCTATCGGGTGAACCGTCCCTTGGACGGTGACCGCTCCTATGCGGCCGGCGAGCTGCGCCAGATGCTGCCCACCGATGCGACCGAGCTGCTGCGCCTGGGCGTGCTGGAGCCGGTGCTGGACAAGGCCGAACCGGCTCCGGCCAACAAGGGCGGCCGTGCCGTCCGGGCGAAGGGCTGACCCCATGGCCGTTGTGACCCTGGACGAGGCCAAGGGGCATCTGCGCGTCGACGGCGCCGAAGAGGATGCGGACATCACGCTGAAGCTGGCAGCGGCTGAGGATGCCGCCGCACAGTTCCTCAACCGCCCGCTGCCCTGGGTCGATGCCGCCGGCACCGAAGTGCCGGTGCCGGCATCGGTGAAGGCGGCCATCCTGCTGGTGCTGGGTGACCTCTACAGCAACCGGGAAGGTGGCGTGTTCGGCACCATCCACGCGGTGAACCCCACGGTCGAGCGCCTGCTCTGGCCGCATCGCCGGCTGTCCCTCTGATGAGCGGGCGCAAGACCGGTGCCGGCGACCTCGACCAGCGCATCCGCATCGAGACCAAGAGCCGCGTCGCGGATGGCGGCGGCGGTGCCGTCGAAGCCTGGGTGGAGGTGGCGACCGTCTGGGCGCAGGTCTGGCCGGTGTCGGGGCAGGAACGCGCCGATGCGCAGCAGCTCCAGGCCGCCACCATGATGCGCTTCAAGCTGCGCCACCGCCGCGACCTGAGCGAAGGCATGCGGATCGTCTGGAACGGGCGGGCGCACAACGTCCGCTTCATCGCCGATGCCGGGGCGCGCTCTGGCTTCCTCACCATCGACGCCGAAGCGGGGGTCGCGATCTGATGGCTAGAAAGACCGCCGTGTCGGGTGGCCGGGCGCTCCGCGCCGCGTTGCGCAAGCTGCCGATCGACATCAAGGACGGCGTCACCCAGGCCATTGCCCAGGCCGGCGCCGCGATCTTCACCGATGCCCAGGCCGCCGCTCCCGGTCCGGAGCACCCCTATGCCACGGGCGAGCTGAAGCGGAAGCTGCGGCTCATGATCAGCCGGAACGGCCTTCAGGCCCGCGTCGGGTCCTGGGGCAAGCGCCGCGCCCGGCACATCCATCTGGTGGAGTTCGGCGCGGCCCCGCACGACATCCGGATGCCGGACGGCGGGGTGATCCACCATCCCGGTGCCCCGGCCCAGCCCTTCCTGTTCCCGGCCTACCGCCGGCACCGGGCGCACAGCGTCAAGCTGATCCGCGCCGCGGTGAATGAGGCTCTGTCGCGTGCCGCCGCCCGCCAAGGGGGCAAGCCGTGAGCGCCGCATCCTGGCCGCTCCAGAAGGCCCTGTTCGCCGCGCTGACGGCGGCGCTGGGCGATGCCGTGCCGGTGCTGGACGACGTGCCCCAGGGGCAGGCCTTCCCCTATGTCGTGATCGGTGAAGACACCGTCACCGACTGGCCGATGCTGGGCGATGACGAGGCCGAAGAGATCGACACCGTCATCCACGTCTGGAGCCGCTATGCCGGCAAGTGTGAGGTGAAGGAGCTGATGGGCACCATCAAGGCGGCGCTGCACCAGCAGCCGCTCCCGGTCGACGGACCGCAACTGGTGACCCTGCGCTTCGCCTTCGAAGCCGTCTTCTTGGAGCCGGACGGGCTGACCCGTCACGGCGTGATCCGCTTCCGCGCTCTGCTTCAGAGCGCCTGACCGTCTTCGGCATTGCCGGAGCTTCCGGGCCGCCCATGGGGCGGCTCTTTTTCTGAGGAGAACCCCCATGGGTGCGATTTCCACCGCCAAGATGAAAGTCTTCATCGAAGCCGGCACCGCCGCCGACACGCTGGCTGAGTTCGATGCGCTGACCTGGGTGCGCGTCGGCAACCTGCTGGATGTCGGCGAGTTCGGCGCGCAGTACCAGGAGGTGACCTACACCACCATCGACGATGGCATCGTCCACCGCCTGAAGGGCGCTCTGGACAACGGCACCTTCTCCATCACCGTCGCCCGCAACCCGGAAGACGAAGGTCAGGGTGACGTGCTGGTCGGTCTCGACAGCTACGAGAACGTGAACATCAAGGTCGAGATGAACGACAAGCCGGCCGGTGCCGGTGCCAAGCCGACCCGCTTCTGCTTCCCGGCGAAAATCTTCTCCTACAAGAACCAGTTCGGCGACGCCAATCAGGTCACGAAGGCCGTGATCAACGTCGGCATCGACGGCTTCATCATCGAAGGCGCCCGCGGGGTCGCCTGACGGCACACCGCCGGCCGGGGCTGCGCTCCGCTGGTGGTTCAGAGGGCCGGTGGCGAGTCAGGGCGCCATCGGCCTTTTTCATCCGCCCTGACACTCTTCCCCCTGACCAAGAGGAAATCCGACCATGTCCAAGCTGAACTCCGGCAACGTCACCATCACCCTCGACGGCGAAAAGGTCGTGCTGAAGCCGACGCCGCGCGCCGCGATGGCGATCAGCAACCACTTCACCGGCCTTCAGGGGGCGGTGCCGCGCGTCGCCGGCCATGACATCGCCGCCGCCTCCTTCATCATCGCGGCCGGTGCCGGCATCAAGGGCGAGGCCGCCAAGGGGCTGAACGACAAGGTCTTCACCGCCGGCATCAGCGATCTGGCCGCCCCCCTGATCGAGTTCATCGTCATCCTGATGAACGGCGGCAAGCGGCCGGACGACATGCCGTCCACTGAGGACAGCGAGGAAGACGAGGGAAACGGCGAGGCCTGACCCTCGACGAATATCTGGATCAACTCTTCAAGTACGCGACGGGCTGGCTCGGATGGACGCCGGATGTCTTCTGGGGCACTCCCATCCCCCAGATCGAGCTGGCCCTGGATGGTCGCGTCGACTTTCTGAAGAAAACCAACCCTTGGGGCGCGGCGAAAGAGGAAACGCCTGCCGCCGCCTCCGAGGAAGAAGCCGCCGACCGGCTGATCGCAATCCTCCGGAGCAGTCCACGCTACCGGAAGCCGACAGCCTGAGTCCGACCCGCAGGGCGCCCGGTCATGCCGTGGCGCCCTTCCTCCATCCGGAATCCATCCATGGCTGAACTCGAAGGCCTTTCCGTCTCTCTGACCGCCGATACCGGCGGGCTGGACCGCGGCATGCGGTCGGCGGAGCAGTCGGTTGCCCGCGCCGAACGGGCGCTGACGGCTTCCGCCGGCCGGATGGATCAGGCGATGGTGCAGGTCAACCGCTCCGCCGCCCAGGTGACGCAGCGGCTCACCCAGTTCGCCGCGGTGATCGGGGTCGGCGGCATCGCTGCCATGGCGGCCAAGACCCTCACTTATGCCGAAGCCTGGACCCAGGTCGGCAACCGCCTGCGGCTGGTGTCGCAGGACGCCGCCCAGATGAAGGCGACGCAGGAACAGCTCTTCCAGGCCGCCCAAAAGGCGGGCGTGTCGATGGCTTCCGTGGTGGACGTCTACAGCCGCGCCTCCCAGGCGGCGGGCGAGCTGGGCGCCTCCCAGGAACAACTGACCCGCTTCTCCGGCGGCGTTGCCCAGGCGCTCGCCGTTTCCGCCACCAGTGCCGATGCGGCCGCAGGGGCGATGCAGCAGCTCGGGCAGTTGCTCGGCTCCGCCCGCGTCCAGGCGGAGGAATTCAACTCCATCCTCGACGGTGCCCCGCGGGTGGCGAAGGCGGTCGCCGATGGACTGACTGAAGCGGGCGGCTCCGTCTCGCGGCTGAAGCAGCTCATCAACGACGGCAAGGTCAGCAACAAGCAGTTCTTCGACGCCTTCCTTGGGCAGGTTCCGAAGATCCAGGCGGAGTTCGACAAGACGGTTCCGACCATCAGCCGGTCGCTCGCCATTCTCGACAACGCCATGGGCAAGCTGATCGGGGAGGCGAACGAGGCGGCCGGGGCCACCACGGCCCTGGCCCGCGGCATCCAGGCGCTGGGCGAGAACCTGAATGCCGTCGCCACCGGGGTGACGGCGGTCGGCACGGCCATGGCGTCGGTCTACGTGGCGCGCGGGCTGGTGCCGGCGGTCGCTGCCGGGCTGGAGTTCGCCAAGGCGCAGATTGCGCTACGCGGCGAGCTGGTGCGGAACACCGGCCACATCCTGCAGAAGGAGGCGGCGCTTCGGGCCGGGGCTGCCGCCGCCGCCCAGGCCGCTGCCGCCGATCTGGCCGCTGCTGAAGCGGCTGCGGTCAAGGCCCGATCCGATCTGGCCGCCCGTGCCGCCCAGTATGAAGCCGCGGTGGCGCTGGATGCCGCCATCGGGAAAACCGCCCGCCTTGTCCAGGCGGAAGAGGCTTTGGCGGCGGCCCGTCTCGCCCGTGCCGCTGCCGACGAACGGGTCGCCCAGGCATCCATTGCCGTCAACATGGCGTCGCAGGCGCAGGCTTCCGCCGTCGCCCGCACCACCGCCGCCGCGACCCTGCTGTCGCGAGCCGGGGCCGGGCTGTCGTCCGTCATGGGGCTGGTCGGTGGCCCCTGGGGTGCCGCCTTCCTGGCGGCCGGTGCCGCCGTCTATTACCTCTCCACCCGCACCACGGAAGCCGACAAGGCGCAGGAAGCTTACAACCGCACCCTCTCCGATGGCCGGCAGCGGGTGCAGGAACTGACCTCCGCCACCCGTGAACAGGCGAACGCCCTGCTGGAGAAGCAGCGCAACGAGGTGGCCGCCGCCCAGGATGCGGCGGCGGCGGCGCAGGCGGAGCTGGCGGCACAGGAAGCACTGTACAAGCGGACCGGCAACGTCCGTGCCGATGGCACCCCCAACCAGACCGGGGTGATGCGCCAACTGATCGAGGTGGCGGACACCACCCGCAAGCGGGCGCAGGCGGCAGCGGCGGCGCTGGACGCCATGAACTCCGTGGGTCAGAAGACCGGCGACGCGGTCGGGCTGGAGATGGCCGGCAAGCTGTCCCGCGGCACCGCCGCCTTCAACGCACTGAACACCGCAACGGGCGATGCGCTGAAGCAGGCAGGGCTGACGGTCCAGTCCGGCCGGCTGATGACCAACGAGCAGGCCGAGACCGAAAAGGCGGTCACCGCGCTGGGACAGGCGCTGAAGGCAGGGTCCGGTTTCCTGCGCACGTATGGCACCGATGCCCAGCAGATCGGCGGCATCATGGCCGCGCTGAAGCTGAAGATCGATCCCGTCGCATCGGCCATCGCCGACATGAACCGCGAACTGGCCCAGGCCGGTGCGGCGGAAGGTGCCGCCCGCACGGCGCTGACCGTGCTTCAGGGCATCAACCAGCAGCGGGAGAAGGAAGGCAAGGCCCCGCTGACCACGGTCAGCCCGGAGTATCTGCAACTGCTGGGCAAGGCGCAGGAGGTGGAAACCAAGCGGGTGGAAGCCGCCACCGCCGCCCGCGCCAAGGTGCTCGACCTCGACAAGCAGATCGCGAGGGCGCAGACCGCCGGCAATGCTGCCGAAGCAGCCCGCTTGAAGCGTGACCGCGATGTCGAACAGATGGTCGCACGCGGTGTCGACCGGAAGGTCGCCGAAGCCAATGCCGCCCAGGATTACGCCGTCGCCATCACCGAAGCCGGTGCCGCCGCCGGGCAGGCCGCCAAGGAAATCCTGCTGGCCGCCGATGCCCAGATGGTCATGGCCCAGGCGGCAGGACTGGGCGAGGCGGCAACGCGACAGGCGACCTATGCCACCAAGCTGGCCCAGGAAGCTGCTAAGGGGAACGGCAACGTCGCCGCGGTCGCCGCCGCCAACCGCCGGGAAGAGGCGGCGGCCATCGTTCAGATCCGGAATGAGACGGTCAGGGCGCTGGAACTGGAGACGGCCAACACCAACGCGCTGACGCTTGCCATGGCGTCCGGCGGTGCGGCGGTGCGGGTGGCGCAGGAAGAGGAATACAAGCTCGCCCTGATCCGCAAGCTCGGCACCGACGCCACCGTCGCCGGCACGGCGGCCCAGAAGGCGCTGAACGATGCGATGGACGCCTACCGGAAGAACCGGGCGGCCAACGACAACAACCGGCTTCAGCAGGAACGCCAGAGCGCCAACGACAACCTTGCCCTTGCCCAGCGTGAGCTGGAGCTGATGGGGCAGGCGGAGCCGGTGCGCGAGCGGGCCATGACCACCCTGCGCAACCAGCAGGAAGCCACCCGCAAGGTGGCGGAACTGGGCGAGGATGGCGCGCGGCAGTGGCTGGCGTGGCAGGAACAGATCGCCGACAAGCGGGCGATGATCGACTATCTGAAGTCGGTCCAGGCCACAGCCAAGGAAATCTCCGGCGACATCTCGGAAGCGCTGTACGACCGGCTGATGGACCCAGGCAAGGCCACCAGCGTGGTGGACGTCTTCAAGTCCATCTTCAAACGCATCGCCATCGCCGCCCTGGAAGCCAACATCGTCCTGCCCATCGTCACCCAGGTCGTGGGCGCGATGCCGTCGCTGTTCGGCATCACCGCTCCGTCCGGGGCGACGGGCGCGGCCGGCACCGCCACCAGCAGCTTGACCGGCAGCCTGACCAACACCGCTGTGTCGAAGGCCGGCGGCTGGGCTATGGACAAGCTGGGGCTGACCGGCGGCATCACCAACGCCATCGACAAGTTCGGCTACTCGACCCTGGGAATCGGCACGATGGCCGGCACCCAGGGAACCATGATGACCACAACAGCCGGCGGGCTGGCTGCCGACATCGGCGTCATGCCGACGCTGGGCGGTGTCAGCAACGCGGCGGCGACCGGAAGCACCACGGTCGGCGGCATCACGGGCGGCCTCTCGGCCTACCTGAGTGCCGCCGGGGCCGGTGCCCTGGGCGGCGGTCTGGTCGGCGGCTGGCTCGGCACCAAGACCAACAGCAAGGTCGTGGGCGGGGCTGCTGGCGCTCTGGCCGGTGCCGGGGCGGGCTACCTCTCGACCGTCATCGGCTTGTCATCGCTGGGCGGGCCGGTGGGAGCGGCCATCGGTGCCGTGGTCGGTCTGATCATGGGCATGATCGGCACCCAGAAGGCCACGGTCGGCCCCACTGCATCGGCGGACATCACCATCACCGCCGGGGGCAAGAGCGCGACGGCGGGCAACTTCCAAGTCGACAACGACGGGAAGATCGAAGACGCCCAGAAGCTGGGCACCGCCTTCAGCACGATCTTCACCGCGGCGGCAGCCGGCGGCGGCACGCTGGCGAAAGAGTTCGGCATCGGCCAGACCGCAGCCAAGGGCCTCTATGTCAGCGGCTCTGTCCCCTACAAGGAATTCGGCACCGGCGACGACGCCCTGGGCAACCTGCTGCGCTACACCCTGCTGGAACAGGGCGGGCTGAAGAATGCCGGGCCAGCCGTCACCAAGGCGATCAGGAACACCAAGGCGGCCAGCTATGAGGACGCGGCCAAGGACATCGCGCTCGGCTCGTCCATCGACGCAGGTGTGACCGCGCTTGCTACCCTGGACAAGTCGCTGAACAGCTTCACGAAATCCGCCAAGGAGACCACGGCGGAAGCGATGAAGCCGATGCTGGACGAGTTCGAGCGGGCGAAGAAACTGGACCTTGGTGGGGCCTATGTCTCGCTCGCCACTGACCAGCTCAAGGCCTATCTGGATCAGCTTCGGAACCCGGTCGACTACACCCAGCGCGAACAGGAAATGGCGGCACTGACCGGCCAGTTCGCCGCGATTCGGGAGGCGGTGGCGCAGCTCAATCCGACGATGGCCGGCTATGTCGACCAGATCGAGGCGGAGACCCGCGCGCGGATCAAGACGCAGACCGCGCAGGAAGCCGCCGCCATGCTCAACGAAGCGATGGGGCGCGGCTATCTGAACCAGATCAAGGCGCTGGAAGATGCCCGCAACATCAACGCCCGCAACCTTGCCGCGGTGGGGCTGGACGTCTCGACGGCCGGCGACATCTTCAACGCCTCGCTGACCGGCCTGTTGCGGGGGCTGGACGCGTCGCAACTCGACGTGATCGCGGCCAGCTTCACCGGCAGCATCCGCGACTTGGCCGTGTCGATGCGCGCCACCAGCGCGGCAACGGTCCAGGCGGCGGCGGACCTGCAAGCCTACAAGGCCGATCTGAACAGCCGGATGTATGCCGCACTCGGCAACGACCGCGGTGCCGGCCTGATCGCGCTGGATCAGCAACAGGCGGCGGAGCTGGCGCAGGCTCGTGCCAATGGCTACGACGTCACGCAGCTCCGGCAGGTGCAGGCGGCGGAGCGTTCGGCCAAAGCCTTCCAGCTTGCCCAGGCCGATGTTCTGGCCGCCTACGATGCGCAGATCACCGCGCAACAGTCCCTGGTCGAGAGCCTTCAGACCAGCGCCCAGGCGATGCAGCAGTTCCGGCAGGCCTATGATGCGCTTGCCGTCAACGACAACAGCCCGCTGAACGCCCGCGACCGGCTGGCCGAAGCCCGCCGCCAGTTCGAAGCGGCCTACACCACGGCTAAGAGTGCATCCGCCAGCGAGGCGGAAAAGACAGCGGCAATCGCCACCCTGCAGCAACTCGGTCCGACGCTGGTGCAGTTGGCGAAGGGATTCTTTGGATCGACTGACACCACCGACTACAACCGGGTGCGGCAGGTCTTCGCCGAATTCGCCGGTCTTCAGGCAAGCGGCGTCGACACCGCTCAACGCCAACTCGACGCCGCCAACGCCACGCTGAAGGAGTTGCAGCGCCAGCGGGCTGAAGCCGCCAATCTGGGCCAGCGGCAGTATGGCGCGCTGACCGACCTGAACAGCATCATGAACCAGTCCTATCTGGTCTGGCAGGCGTCGCTGACGGCGTTGCAGGGGCTGACCGGTGCCAACTCCAGCACCGCGCCGACCACCAACGTCGACAGGACGATTGAGCAGAAGCGGGCGCGGCTGGAAGCCTTCACCAATGCCGACATCGAAGCCAAGTTCGGCGGCTTCAGCGACATCATCGCCGCTCGTGCGGCCAATCCTCTGTTCAATCTGGCGGAGTGGTTCCGGACCTTCGGCATAAACGAAGTGTTGTCCGGCACCCGCAGCATTCCCGGCTTCGCCAGCGGCACCGAGAGCGCACCGCCCGGCTTGGCCTGGGTGGGCGAGCATGGCCGGGAGCTGGTGCGGATGGCCGGCGGCGAGCGGGTCTATCCGCACGAAACCTCGCTGGCGATGGCGCGGCGCTTCCAAGCGGCGAATGACCGCTGGGGCGGCAACGTCACCGCCCTGCACGCGCCCAGCATCCCGCCCATCGTCATCAACACCGCCGGACTGGAGCAGCGCCTCGACCGGGCCGTCGCGGTGCTGGAGCGCATCCTTGACGCCATTGAAGACGGCGATGCCGACACGCTGGGCGAGCTGAAGAGCATCGGCAAGCAGCTTGGCCGCTCCGCCGCCCCGGTCGGTCAGCGCCGCGCCGTGAACGGGTGATCCCATGCCCTATCTGATGCGCGCGGAGCCGTACGACGCCAGCCTTGGCGCAGTGCGGCCCCTCTATTTCTCCGACATCGGCTTCACCAGCGAGCCGGCGGACAGCCCGTCCAACACCTACTTCGTCAGGCGGATCGAGACGCCGTTGCAGGTCCGACGGTCGCTGTTCGATGGCACTGCGGTCGGCGGCTATTCGGAAACCTCCTTCGGCAACGCGACGCTTGCCAATGACGACGGGGCGCTGGACTGGCTCGTCGATCTGGACTGGGACGGCCGGCTGGTCGAGATCCTGTACACGCCGAAAGAACGTCCCACGCTGGCAGATTTCAGCGTGCTGTTCAGCGGTGCGGCCGAACAGCTCGTGCTGGGCGATGAGATCGAAATCCAGCTCCGCGACCTGCTGGTGCTGCTGGATGTACCGGCAAGCCGGGGGCAGTTCGGCGGAACCGGCGGCATCGATGGCACCGCCGAGCTGAAGGGCCGGGACAAGCCCTGGCTGATCGGCCGGCGGCGGCAGATCGAACCGGTGCTGATCGACGCCAACAACAACGTCTACATGGTCGATCCGCTGGGCTACTCCGCTCTGCTGGCGGCGCGCGACATGGGCGTGTCCTACCCGGCATCGGTTGGCGATTACCCCTCCTATGACGCCCTGGTTGCCGCGTCGATCACGGGCACCAACGTGGCGACGTCCAAAGCGGCCGGGCTGATCCGGCTGGGCCAGAAGCCTGCCGGTCGCTTCACCGTCGACGCCGAAGGGGTGAAGGTCTCCGGTGCCTGGATTTACCGCTTCGCCGATCTGGTGCGCCATCTGGTTACCAGCATGACGACGGTGACCGGAGCCAGCCTGCTGGATGCCTCCTTCACCGCCTTCAACGCTCTTCAGCCGGCGGTGCTGGGCTACTGGTGCGACGGGTCCAGCGTGCCGAAGGTGCGCGACGTGGTCGACCAGCTCGCCGATTCGGTCGGGGCGTTCTGGGGCTTCGGTGAAGACCGCCTGCTGTCGCTGGGGCGCTACGATGGACCTGCCGGAACCGCCGACTATGAGTTTGACGCGCGGGACATCATCGACCTGACGCCGCGTTCGGTCGCCCGCCGGATGAAGGCGCTGAAGCTGGGCTACCGCCCTTTCGGTGTGACCTTCACCGCATCCGACCTGGATCAGGTCAACGTCACCGCCGCCGATGCCGAAGCCTTCCAGAACGAATACCGCTGGACCGCGGTGGCGACCGATGCTGCCGCTGCCGCCGCCTCGCTGCTGGCGACCGAGGACGAGGCCAAGACCCTGTTCGATGCTGAAGCCGACGCCGTCGCGGAGCGCAACCGCCGGCTGGGCCTCTATGCCGCCAAGCGCAAAGCCTTCGACGCCACGGTGCCGCTGATCCCCGGCCTGACGGTCGGGAATACGGTGGCGCTGACCGATTCCCGCTATGGGCTTGCTGCCGGATGGCACGGCCTGGTGCTCGAAAGTGAGCGGAACGCGGACGACGAAACCATGAAGCTGACGGTGCTGGGATGAAGCCTCTGCATGTGCTGTGGAAGAAGCCGACCGATTCCGGGGTCTATGCCGGTGGTTCATGGGTGGACACGGGTGGGCTGGCGCTGGGGAATCTCGTCACCCAGGACGTGATGGAGCTGGCCCGCTCCACCGACACGGCGGAGACCTCGACGTGGTGGCGGGTCGATTTCGGCCGGCTGGTGCCGCTGTCGATGTTCGCCATCCTCAACCACAACGGATCGCCCGCCGCCCGCCGCCGTCATGTCGTCACCAACGATCCGAACAACGCGGGATCGCCGGTCTACGACACCGGCTTCGAACGCATGTCGACCCCAACCGAGGTGTGGGGACAGCAGCCCTTCGGAGCGTTCCCCTTCGATGGCGTCGACACCACGGCCTATCCGGGCGGCACGGTCGATCTGCATGTCGCGCCATCCACCGTCTATGGCCGGTATCTTTTCACTTTTCTGTCCGACCCGTCGAACCCTGCCCCCTACCTGCAGGCGGGCCGCCTGATGGCGGGAGAGGCCTGGACGCAGAAGATGGCGTTCGGGGTGAAGATCAGGCCGGTCGACCCGAGCGAGACCCGCCGGACCCGCGGCGGTCGGCGGCTGGTGCGGAAACTGCCCGGCTACCGTGAGGTGTCGATCACCTTCGAGCACATGACCGAAGCCGACGCCTACAGCACCGGCTTCGAGATCGAGCGGCAGTTGGGGAAGAGCGGCGACTTCCTGCTGGTCTACGACCCGGACGATTCCCCTGCCGTGCGCTTCCGCCGGACCGTCTACGCCGCCCTGACCGAGACCACCGGCATCACCACCACGACCGCCACCATGCCCCGCCGCTATGGCTGGGGCATCACCGCTGAGGAACTGATCTGATGGCGACCTTCAACGGGATTTCCTACACCTTCGCCAGCTTCGCGCCGTATGCCTATGCCGCCATCTGGGACAAGTTTTGGGAAGACGTACTGGCGGAGATGGACATCCGCGCAGGTGGAATGGGCGGTGCGGTGCCGGCATTCCTGACCGGGTGGGACGCGGGCACGGCCGATGCCAACCCTGGCGGCGGGAAACTCCGGAGCAATGCAGCAACGCTCGCCGCCACGACACAGCTCTTCATTGCCAATTCCGATGCGCTGGGTAGCGACGTGTCGGCGGTGGTTGGGCTGTTCGACGACAGCACATCCACCACGGTCAAGGGACTGCTGCGCATTTGCCATCGCTCCAACCCGGCGAAGTGGGCGCTGTTCGCGGTGACGGGAGCGGTGACCGCGGCGACCGGCTACAGCAAGGTGCCGGTCAGCTACATCGCCAGCCCCGGCGGCTTTGCTGCAGGTGATCCATTGGCGCTGGGCTTCGTCCGGACTGGCGATAAGGGCGACTCTGGCTCTGGCGTCACCGCGGCCACCCCCAACACCCTGGCGCAACGCGACGCCGCCGGGGCCGTCTCCGTGACTGGGCTAAAGGCGCCCGGTGGTGCCAGTGATAGCCTTGCGGTCACGGCTGGTGTCACTGAGCAAATTAGCGATGCAAACTGGAACTACGCGCAAAGCAATCTGCGTCGGCGTGTTTCGAACGCTGCCTCTGTCAAGATGCAATCAATCTTGCTCGGCGGCGACAACATCGCAGACACGACGATGGGGGCCTATTGGGCGTCCTGGCTTGTGTGTTCTTCCCCGCCGGCTTCCGGATCGACATCCGCAATCGTGAACAAGCTTGTCTTGGCCGGTCCCGGTGACTTGGATTTGCGTCCGTCTACCGGACGGCTGCTGCTGAATGGCGTAAGTCTCGCCTCGCTCATTTCGTCCACCACATTCAATGCGGCCGACAAAAGCCCGAATGTCTCGCTGGCCAGCGGCAACAAGCAGGCGACGGGCAGCGGTATCGGCGTCGTCCGCGGTACGCCCGCAATCCCGGCCGGGAAGTGGGTGGTCGGCTTCCGGGTGGACACTCTGAGCAGCGCCGGGGGCGCGGGTATCGCCAAGAGCACAGCAACCCTGTCTCAATATCTTGGGCAGGATGCCAGTGGGTGGGCGTACGATACCTTCGGCAGTAAAGTAAATGGTGGATCGGCAACTGCAATGGGGGCGTCTCTTGCGGTCGGAGATGTGCTGTACGTCTATCTGAACACTGCCACCGGCAAGATTTGGTTTGCCAAAAATGGCGTGGTGCAGGCGTCCGGCGACCCTGCCGCAGATACCAACCCTGCGTTCAGCGGCCTGAGCGGGTCGCTGTATGTGGCATGCGGCCCCGGCAGCGGCACGACCATGACCCTGCTGACCTCCGCTGCCGAACTGCCGTATCCGATCGTGAGCGGCTTCTCCCCGCTGCCTTGATACCCGACAGGTGATCTATGGAAATCTTCGAAGTAATGGAGCGTGCATTCGACGCGCGCTTCGAGCGCCCGGCGCTCACTTTTACAGAAACCGAAGACCAGGAGCTTGGCCGCATCGTCCGAGTGCGGGGGGTGGAGCCGATCCCGCTGGATGAGGTGAAGGACGCAGCAAAAGCCGCTGTGACCGATCTGCGGTGGCGCAAGGAGACTGCCGGCATTGCAATCGGCGGCGTGCCAGTCGCGACCGACGACCGGTCCAAGACTCTGATCCTGGGCAAGCGCGCCAGGGCCAGAGAAAACCCGGACATGACCTTCCGATGGAAGACGGCGGGTGGCACCTGGGTGGAACTGACTGGCACCCAGATCATCGCCATCGCCGATGCCGTCGCCGATCACGTCCAAGCCTGTTTCGACCGGGAAGGCGAGTTGCACGACACCATCGACGCCGCCGAAACAGTGGAAGTCGTGCTGTCGGTGGACATCACCGCCGGCTGGCCTGACCGCCGCGACAACACTCCAAACTGAGACCACACAGGCGCCCCCGAGGCGCTTTTTTCATGCGCGGAGGGCATTGTGACCATTCTTCGGGCTATTACCTACGCCGGCTCCGTGCTGGTGACCTGCGGTGCTGCCGTGGCGGCCACCGACCCGCCTCCCATCGATCAGTTAGCCGGGCAGCTTGACCGCTTCCTTGACCTGCTGGAGCGCGGTGGCGCTGCCGTGGTGGCGCTGGAGCTGGTGCTGGGCGTCGCCTTCCTTGCCGCGTTGGCAGCGGTGGTGCTTGTCCTCGTCACCGTGGTCCAGGCGCTGCCGCGGGCCGCCCGACCACTGGCCGATGCCTACGCCACCGTGCGTGGGGGTGCTACTCGCCGGGAAGAGCGACTGCGTGAACAGAATGCCGCGCTCGCCCGCAAGGTGGAGCTGCTGGAAGCCCAGGTGGTGGGGCTGGAGCACCGCGACGAAGAGAAGAGCCGGATCATCTCCGCCCTGGTCGATCAACTCGGAGCCTTCGGCATCGACGTGGCCGCGCTCCGCGCCATGGCCCCGCGTCCCCTCCCCGAAGTCGAGGTGGACCATGCCTCCGCCGCCTGATGCCGCGCAGCAGCTCGCCGCGCGCGTGCTGGCGGAGTGCGGTGGGGATGAAGCCCTCGCCCGTCTCGCGCTCGCCCGCCTCGCTCTCGCCGCCAACAGCGGCATGTCCGCCGGCTTCCTCCGGCTTGGCCCTCCGTCCCCCCGTCACTAAAGGAGTTCGACCATGACCCAGTCTCCCACGCTCCCCACCATGACTGCGCGGGATGTGATCGCCCGCACCCTGTGGGGTGAAGCGCGCGGCGAAGGCCGCAACGGCATGGCCGCCGTCGCCTGCGTCATCCAGAACCGGGCACGCAATCCGCGCTGGTGGGGCAGCTCGCCCATCACCGTGTGCCTGAAGCCCTATCAGTTTTCCTGCTGGCTGGCGGACGATCCGAACCGGGGCAAACTGCTGGCAGTGACCGACCGTGATTCGAGCTATCGCGCGGCGCTGGAAATTGCAGACACCCTGCTGTCCGGCCGGCTGGCCGACGTCACCAACGGCGCTGACCACTACCACACCGCCGGAGTGTCGCCTGCATGGTCGAGCGGCAAGAAGCCGGTGGCCGTGATCGGCAACCATCGCTTCTTCCGGCTGGAGCTCAAGTAGTCCCTTTCAGCCCACACCGCTGATCCACCGTTCCGCCGCCGGCATCCCGCCGTGCGGCGTTTTTGATGCCCGAAGGAGGGGCACAACCGATGAAGTTTGCTTTCAATACCCAGCGCCTGAAGGAACCCGCCACCTATGCCGGTCTCGCCAGCATCCTGGGCGGTGTGAGCATGATCGCATCGTCCCCTTGGGTGACGGCGGCGGCCAGCGTTGCCGATGCCGCTGCCCAGGGGGCTTCGTCCGGTCAGGGCTGGCTGGGCATCGGCCTGTCCGTCCTGGGGGCGGTGGCGACGCTGGCGAAAGACCCGGCAAGCCCGCGTTGATAGCCTGAATATGGGAGCGGCCGGGCGGTCGCTCCCTTCATGCCAGTTGCGGAAAGAGAATATATGTGGAAAAACACAACCGCCCGTTCCGGCCTTGCGCCTGGGCCAGTCGGACGGCCGCGGAGAGTCAGCTCCGCGCCGGCTGGGTGATTGTCGTCCTCTGATACCGCCCACGTATGGGAAAGGGACCACCAGTGCTTAGGACGGGCATCGCTGCTGCGATGGAGTGATCCGGACACTCCGCCGCGGTCAGAACGCCGTCTGTTCCGACAGGTCCGGGCCGGGACCGTTGGTATGGTCAGGCATCGTCGTGATCTCCAATCACGGGCGAGGTCATTCTGCCGTGGTCGGGTACTTCCGGCCCGAAGGTGATCTGGTAGCCGGAGCGGCGCAGTTGGGCGACCCGATCGCGGGCTATGATCTGGCGCGTGGCGTCGTCGGCTCGTCGGTTGGTTAGTTTGCCAGAATGCTTCGACAGTACCACCGTGGCGCAGACGATCAGATGATCGTCTGGCACCGGCTGACCTTCGCGCGACCACGGAGATGAGCGCTTCGCTTGAGGTTCATCGGGCATTTCGTTCTCCATGCGTTCTCAACCGCATGGAACTGCAGTGACGATGCTGCGTCAACTGTTGTCGAATGGATTTCGAATTCGCTTCGAAATGTTCCGTCTAAGGCATTGATTTTAAATACAGAAAACCTAGTTGGCCATGTTGTCGAAATACAATATTCTGGACTGCACCTCGTTATGCGAGATACACAGCACTAGCTCAACCGGTTGATATGCGAGAAAACGATGGAAAAGACATTAAGTACAAAAGGCGATTACCGCATCAAAGAGATAAGAATTAGAGGCTTATGGGATGTAGTAGACAGACAGTTTACTGTCTCAGAAGATGTTAATTTTCTTATCGGCCCTAATGGAACTGGAAAGACGTCAGTACTTTCTATATTGTCTGGAGTTTTTATTGGGGACTACAATGCTATAAAAGATATTTGGTTTTCGTACTTTTCAGTAGAATTGCGATCTCCAACAACTCTATCTCCAGTATTCATTGTTGTTAGAAGAAAGTCTCAAGGGCAATATGGATACTTTCATAGCGCAACCATCTCTTTTCACGAAAATTCAGTAAAAACCAAGCCAGTCATTGTCGATACAATTCGGCCAGAGGGCGATAACACAGCTTTTTTCCTCGATTATGCTCTAAAAGCAAGCCCATCAATGAATAAAGCTGTGTCTCAGTTGACGCAAGTAACTTGGTTGTCTCTGATGCGCGCTCAAAGATCGCGCTCTCCTGAGCCTTATTCTGTGAGCATTGCAAACCCTATCGACCGCCATATTGAAGAGCTTGCAAATAGGTTTCGAGCTTACATGAATAGGCAAAAATCAAAAATGGAAGTGGCAAGGAAGGAGTTCGACAGAAACGTCTTTATTTCTCTTCTAACGATAAGAGACGGTTCAGAAGTTATTGAAAATTGCTTCAAGCCTGAGGTTGAAAATTACCAAGTCGAAATTGGAAGCCTATTTCATGAACTTGGTTATTTTAGCAAAGAGACATCTGCCGTTATAACTAACTTCTTTCATGCTCATAATAACTCTGTTAAAGCCATACGAGTCGCGAGAAGCCAACGCCAAGGATTCCAGATAAATGACTTCACAAACCTAACAGCGACAGCACAATTGCATGATATTATCAAGCATTGGAAGGAATACAGCAAAAAGGTTGATGACATAAGAACGCCCGAAAGAAAGCTGACAAAATTCCTTGATGATTTCAATGAGGGTAAGATCAGCGTTATTACCGACTCAGGCGATATCGTTCTCCTTAGAACGACGCATAGAGAAGGAAAGCCAATGCAGATAATAAACGCTAGTGAGCTTTCATCTGGTGAAAAGCAGCTATTTATTCTTCTTGTTGAGGCTCTTTTACAGGAAGAACGCCCAACGATATACATGGCGGACGAACCGGAGTTGAGCCTCCACGTGATGTGGCAAGAGAAGATTGTTGACGCACTTCGAGAACTTAATCCTAACTGTCAGCTTGTATTTGCCACTCACTCACCTGATATCGTTTCTCACTATCAAAACAAAGTTATCCACTTCGAGGGCGGAAATGAGCAATAGGCCATTATTTTCTAGAACCAGAAGTGGTCAGAATAATTATGCGATCTTTGCTCGCGTTTCATTGGTTATTTACTGCGAAGGTGGCAAAGGAATTGAGCCATCAAACCTTGCGAGTGGCGCTTCAAATGATAATGCGGAGGATCTAGTTTTTTGGGAGACTATGTTTCATAAGTTTGTTCCTGGTCGCACCTTTCACTTCAAACCAATAGGTGATTGCCAGAACGTTTCGGCAAAGGCAGAAGAGATAATAAACCAAAATCTAAGGAATACCATCGCGATACTTGATCGAGATTGGAATGATTATCGTAACGGGTTGAAGCAAGATGACCGTATCATATATACATTTGGATACGCCTGGGAAAATGACCTTGTTAAGCCTCTGCTTGTAGCTAAAACAGTGAGAGCTATCTGTCAGTGCTCAGCCAATGAGTACCCCAACCATTATCAAGAATTTAGTAAAACTCTTAATGAGTTCACGAGGCTTTCATGGGTTCTTCTTCACCTTCAACTCCAATCTGACGGCTGCAACTGCGGCATCTGCCCAACCGATCAAAATTTTGGAGGTGCAATATCAAAGTTTGACGATACTGGTATTATTGATAGAAAATCTATGATTAATCGCCTTAAAAGAAACAAGCATAAATATGTAAAGCGTAGACACATTCCTTCTCAGCTAGCGCTATCCACTCGCCTGTATCCAGGGCACTCTTTGATGGGTCTGGTAATAAAGTATGTATCACGCAAGGCTAAGTCATATGGAAGGAAAAGCATTTCGAATGACGAAATTATATCTCAAATACTATCAATTTTCTCAGAAAGGGAGGCTAAAGACCTGAGCCGAGAAGAGAGAAAATATTACGAAGACAGGATCGTACGTGCATTTACAGCTTCAGCATTTTGATAGAAAGGGAAACATCATAAAAGATGTCTTGTCGTAATGCTACAGGGATCAATGATAATAGTGCTACGTTTCACTTAGATGTTTGGGCTCATACCAAATGCCCTTCATCGCCGAAGTGCAACAAGATCGACAACAAAGCGATCCTACATGAGTGCCATACGTAGCTAACAGTCCACTGGTTGGAATGCTCCCTGATGGGAGCTTCATGGGTACCAATGGGCAGTTTTCTCCAAGTAAGCGCACCTAAGCGAATGATCAAGCTTAGGTGCGCTCCAACTGAAAATCCCCGTGTCGGCGGTTCGACTCCGTCCCTGGGCACCATCCTTCCTTCGAAGTTCAAGGTCTGGATGGTGTGCTTCGGTCAACCCAACTGACCGATATCTTCTTCCCCATCTCCTGTTTCTTCGGCTCCTTTAAGCCGACCCGGAATCAAACCATCCGATACGCCCGAGACCCGGCAGTTTCACTGCAAGGTCCAGCGGGTCGATGCCGATGGTCAGGCCCAGCAGGTTGATCTCCAACCCCTCCTCCAGCGCCAGCAGCAGGCCGGCGACGCCGAACAGGCTGATCTGCCAGCCGGTGCCGCTCGGCGCCCGGGCGAACAGGCCGCGGCCCAGATAATCCTTGCCCAGCGCGGTGGACGGCAGGTCGAGCCGCAGTTCCGGCACGGCGCGGGCGACCCAGGCGGCGAAGGTGTTGCTGTTGGGGCCGGGCCAGACCCGGTACTCGCCGGCAAAGGGGTAGCTGGCGGCGGCAGCGGCGATCTTGGGGATCGCGGCCTCGGCGGCGGCACCGCGCAGTTCCCCCAGCAGGGCGGGCTGGGCACCGAACCAGTGGCCGTCGGGATCACGGTTGCTGACGGCCACCACCGGCAGGCCGCGGTAGGCGCGCCAGCCGATCACCTCATAGACGGTGTAGCTGCGGGCGCCGGCCGGCTTCACGGCGAACCAGGGATGCACGCCGAAGGCGCCGCGCCAGGACAGCACGCGCGCGGCATAGACCTGTACCACTGCCTCCGGGGTCGTCGCCGCGTCGGGGGCGAGGCCCACCGGGCTGCGGTCGATGCGGTTCCAGTCGACGGCCGTCGGTACGGTTCCGGACGCGATGAGAAAAGCCGGCCCGGCGAGCAGCAGGACCAGCGTCAACAGAAATGCCAGCAGCACCTTCACGACCCTCACGCCCTGCCCCCGCGCGGATTCCACGCCCGTCTTCCATGTAGTCACCCGGACAACGGATTTCCGGTGACAGCGGAGAGACAGTGCAAGGAACGGGGCAAGGAATACGGCCGGTTCCGGCCGCAAGTCGGTCAGATGCTGTAGTCGCCCTGCTGCAGGCTCTGGTCCATGGTGAGCGCCGGGGCCGGCTCGTCGCGGCACCAGCCGACGACCTTGGCGGGCACGCCGGCCACGGTGGCGCAGCCGGGGACGTCCTTCAGCACGACGCTGCCGGCGCCGACCTTGGCGTGGGCGCCGATGGTGATGTTGCCCAGCACCTTGGCCCCGGCCGACAGCAGCACGCCGTCGCGGACCTTGGGGTGGCGGTCGCCATGCTCCTTGCCGGTGCCGCCCAGCGTGACGTTCTGCAGGATCGACACGTCATTGCCGATCACCGCGGTTTCGCCGATCACCACGCCGGTGCCATGGTCGATGAAGACGCCGCGCCCGACCGGAACCGCAGGGTGGATGTCGACGGCGAAGGCCTCCGACACGCGGCTCTGCAGGAAATGGGCGAGGTCGTGGCGCTGCCGCTTCCACAGCCAGTTGGCGACGCGGTGCCATTGCAGGGCGTGGAAGCCCTTGAAATAGAGGAAGGGCGTCAGGCAGCCGTCGGCGGCCGGGTCGCGCGCCAGGATGGCGGCGAGGTCGGCGGCGGCAGCATCGACGATGGCCGGGTCGGACTCCATGGCGTCGCGCACCACGGCGGCCAGCCGGTCCTCCGGCATGGCGCGATCGGCCAGCTTGCGCACCAGCAACGCCGCCAGCGCTGGCCCGAAGCCGTCGCGCGCCAGCACCGCGTCATACAGGAAGGGGGCGAGGCCGCTTTCCTCCTCCGCAACGCGAACGGCATCGGCGCGCAGGCGGCGCCACAGCGACTGTTCGACCGACTCCGCCGCTTCCCGCATCGTCACAGTCAGGCTATCCATCGGCAGGCTGTCCATCGCCATCACCCCTTCCCGCAGGGCGTGCCCGGCCGCCCCACCAAATCCGCAGGATGCTACTGTGGTGAGACCCCCCCGGTGCGGTCAAGGCCGTTGCCGTCAAGGCTGCCTCCCGCTGCGCCGTCGGCTTCGTTCCCGTCCTTGGCGTGCGCCCGCCGGAAGGCCTGCGGCGACCGCCCTTCGCGCTTGGCGAAGAAGCGGGAGAAATAGGCCGGGTCCTCGAAGCCCAGGGCATAGCCGATCTCCGCCATGCCGTGGCTGGTGTAGATCAGCGACCGCCGGGCCTCCAGCATCAGCCGGGTATGGACCAACTGCAGGGTCGACAGGCCGGTGACACGGCGGCAGGCGGCGTTCAGCCGGCCCGGCGTGACGCCCAGGGCAGCGGCATAGCGCTCCACCGGCCAATGCAGGCTGAACCGCTCGTCGATCATCGGCCGCAGCCGGGCGAGCAGCCGGACGTCGGGGGACTGCCCCTGCCCGTCGCGGGCCCCATCGTCGCGCCGGCCGGCCCTCAGCCGCGCCACGGCGACCAGCAGCAGCATCACATGGGCGGCAATCGCGCTGGCCCGGCCGACATGATGGGCGCGGAACTCCCGCCGGATGGCGGCGAAGGCATGGGACAGCGCCGCAGCCTCGTCCGATCCCTCGCCCAAATCCCAGGCCAGCGGCAGGGGCGGCGCGGCGCGCAGCTCCGCATCCGGCACGGCGGCCAGCACGCCGGCCAGGAAGCCTTCCGACATGGTCAGCACATGGCCGTCGGTGCCGGGATCAAAGCGGAACCCGTGCACCACCTGCGCCGGCACGACGATGAGGGCGGGCGCGCGGAAGGCGGTGTCCACCCCGTCGACAGTGAGCTGCCCGCCGCCGCCGGTGACCAGCAGCGCATGGCTCAGCCCGTCGTGGCGGTGGGGACGGACCTCCCAATTGTACAAGCGCATCCGTTCCGGGATCGTCTCGATATGGACGAAGCGCAGCTCCGGAACGGCCGGCGGCTCGCCATAGAGCCAATAGCGGGGAATGGGTTCGGCGCTGTGGGCATGCTGGGCGGACATCGCACGGGCTCCGGCGGCCTGACGATGAAAAGTACAAGCCTTTCACCGGTTCGTCTATGTCCTGCCATCCGCCTGCGGGAATAGCATGATCACGAATGATTGGTGCGCACAACAATCATCAAAAAAACGAGCCGAACCCGGTTTCCCGAAGGGGGCGAGAGACATGCAAACCACCGGATCGACCCGCACACAGGTCGCCATCGTCGGCGCCGGCCCGGCCGGCCTGTTCCTGTCCCATCTGCTGCACCGCCAAGGCATCGAGTCGGTGATCCTTGAGCACCGCAGCCGCGAGGAGATCGAAGGCACCATCCGCGCCGGCGTGCTGGAGCAGTGGGTGGTCGACCTGATGAACGGGATGGGCCTGGGTGGCCGCATGATGCGCGAGGGCCATTTCCATTCCGGCATCACCCTGCGCTTCGACCGCCGGAGCCACCACATCGACATGGCGGAGTTGACCGGCGGCAAGCGCGTCACCGTCTATGCCCAGCACGAGGTGATCCGCGACCTCGTCTCCGCCCGGCTGGAGGATGGCGGCAGCATCCTGTTCGGCGTTTCCGACGTGCAGTTCCTCGACCTCGACGGCAAGGCGCCGCGCGTCCGGTTCCGCCGCGGCCCCGACGGGCCGGTGGAGGAGCTGCGCTGCGATTTCGTGGCCGGCTGCGACGGCTTCCACGGGCCGAGCCGGCAGGCGATTCCCGCCGCCGCGCGCACCGAATACCAGATGATCTATCCCTTCGGCTGGCTCGGCATCCTGACCGAGGCGCCGCCGTCGCACGGTGAGCTGATCTACGCCAACCACGAGCGCGGCTTCGCCCTGCTCAGCACCCGCTCGCCGGAGGTGCAGCGGCTCTACATCCAGGTCGATCCCAAGGACGACATCGCCAACTGGTCCGACGACCGCATCTGGTCCGAACTGCACCGCCGGCTGGAGGACGACAGCGGTTGGACCCTGACGGAAGGCCCGATCTTCCAGAAGGGGATCATCGCCATGCGCAGCTTCGTCTGCGATCCCATGCAGCACGGCCGCCTGTTCATCGCCGGCGACGCCGCCCACATCGTGCCGCCCACCGGCGCCAAGGGCCTGAACCTGGCGGTCGCCGACGTAGCAGTCCTGTCCCGCGCCATGACCGCCTACTACAAGTCCGGCAGCACCGAGGGGCTGGAATGCTACAGCGCCTCCTGCCTGCGCCGCATCTGGAAGGCGGAGCGCTTCTCCTGGTACATGACCACCATGCTGCACCGGAACGAACATGAGTCGCCCTTCGAGCAGCGCGTGCATCTGGCGGAGCTGGACTATCTCGTCCACTCCCGCGCCGCGATGACGGCATTGGCGGAGAATTACGTGGGACTGCCGATGGAGTGAGGAACGCGTCGGCTCCTTCCACCCCCCGAAAATCCCACCCCTGCCCCCTGGTCCTCCCCACGCCTGCGCGCCATCATCCCCACCACCCGACACCGACAGGAAAGTTCGACGCGATGAAGCAGGTGATGTTCGTGGAGCTCGGCATGGGGGTGGACCTGCATGGCCAGGACGTGACCAAGGCCGCAATCCGTGCCGTGCGCAACGCCATAGAGCGCAACTCCATGCCCGGCATGCGCGCCTTGGTGGATGGCGACACCAGCAAGATGCAGGTGCGGGTCCACCTTGCCGTCCCGGCCGATGCCGACCGGCTGGACCATGAGGCGGTGAAGGCCGTTTTTCCCTATGGCGCCGTCACCATCCATGTCACCAGCGGCGGCATGCTGGCGCCGAGCGGCATCTTCCTGGCCGACAAGAACGACCGCAACGAGCAGATCTACGTCGTCAACGCGGCGGTCGAGGTCGGGATCTGACCGGTCTCAGGCCCCGCGCATCCTCGCCGGCGACACGCCGAACCAGCGGCGGAAGGCGCGGCTGAAGGCGCTGACCTCCGAATAGCCCAGCAGCGCGCCGATGTCGGCGATGGGCACATGGCGCTGGCGGATATAGACGGCGGCCAGATCGCGCCGCACCCCCTCCACCAGATCGGAGAAGCTGAGCCCCTCGTCGGCCAGCCGGCGCTGCAGGGTCCAGCGGGCGATGCCGAGCCGGTCGGCGATGTCCTCGACATAGGGCGGGCCTTCCGGCAGCCGCGCCCGCACCTCCGCCTTCACGCGGTCGAGCAGCGGCGGCGTGCCGGTGCCGCGGGCGATGTCGATCAGCGTGCCGCACAGTCCGGTCAGCCGGCCCATGTCGCCGCCGGGCATGCGGCGGTCGAGATGTCGGTCGCGCAGCAGGATGGCGTTGGTGCTCTGGCCGAAATGGGCGGGCGCGTCGAACAGCGCCTCATGCTGGCGCCAGCCCTCCGGCTTGGGATGCTCGAAATGGACCTCCTCCGGCATCCACTGCGGGCCGAGGCAGGCGCGCACCACATTGGCGAACATGCCCATGGTCAGTTCGGCATCCTGCCGCCGCTCGACGATGCAGCCGTCGAGGATGCGGTATTCCAGCCGCAGCAGTTCGCCCTCGCGGACGAATCGGGTCTCGGTCGCCTGCTGGTGGAAGGGGAACAGCCGAGCCAGATGGTCCAGCGCGGCCCCCAGCGTCGGGGCGGCCAGCGCGATGGAGCCGATCAGCCCCAGCATCTCCGGCTGGAACTGCCGCCCGAACATCAGGCCGAAATTGTCGTTGCCGGTCTCCGCCGCCGCCACCTCCATCATCGCCACATAGGCGCGGAGGTCGAGCGCCACCGTCGGCTGGCCGAGCGCCCGCTCCTCCACGCCCGCGCGGTGGAACACCCGGTCGGGGCAGCCGCCCTGCGCGGCGATGAAGCCGGACACCCCGCAAGCCGCGGCGGCCAGGATGTTGTGCTGCACAGTTCCTGTGCGCCCCCCGCCAAGCTGGTCGGCGGTGTGCCCAAAAGACGGTCGGTGCGGTCCCATGACGCAGCCCCTCGCAGCCGGTTTGCCGCAACGCAGCAAACATCATGCCGGATTTCAGGCTGCCAGAGACTGTTCGCATAGGAAATTGTACGATGGGGCTATGATCGGAAAACCTGCCGACCGCGGGTTTCTCCAGGCTTTCCCCTGCCGGGCGCCACTGCATGCATAGAGTTCACTTTTGCAGCAGGAAGAGCAGTTTGGAGTCGGGCAAAGCCCCTCTCCCCTCGCGGGAGAGGGGTTGGGGTGAGGGGGCGCAAATCCAAGCTTCCTTTCGGCCTGCGGCCACTGCCCCTCATCCCATCCCTTCTCCCGCAAGGGGAGAAGGGCTATCCGCCTTCAAAGATTGCAGTTCCTTGCAAATACGAGATGTGAGCATCCGATACCCACCAAACGGCGGGAGCATTCTCCAATGCCCGCCCGATCAGATGCTGTAATTGTCCGCGATCTCCGACCGCAGCTGCTCCACCTGATCGCGGAAAACAGAGCCGTCGCGGCCGGCGCTGTTGCGCACGTCGCGCACCACCCGCGCCGGGGTGCCGCCCAGCACGATGATGCGGTCGGCCAGATGCACCGCCTCTTCCAGGTCGTGGGTGACGAACAGCACGGTCTTGCCGGTTTCCTGATGGATGCGGCGCAACTCGTCCTGAAGGTTGTGGCGGGTGATGGCGTCCAGCGCGCCGAAGGGCTCGTCCATCAGCAGGATGTCCGGGTCCACCGCCATGGCGCGGGCGATGCCGATGCGCTGGCGCTGGCCGCCCGACAACTCATAGGGCCAGCGGCGGGCATAGCCGTCCAGCCGGACCAGCTTCAGCGCGGCCTCCGCCCGTTGACGACGCTCGTCGCGGCTGACCGGCAGGCCCTCCAGCCCGAACTCCACGTTGCGGATCACCCGGCGCCATGGCAGCAGGCGGGAATCCTGGAACACCAGCCCGACCGGTCGGTGGCCGGGACGCTTGTCCTGGTGGATGGTGACGCCGCCGCTGCGGGCGGTATGCAGCCCGGCGACGACGCGCAGCAGCGTGGACTTGCCGACGCCCGACGGGCCGACGATGGCGACGAAGCTGCCACGCTCGACCGACAGGTTGACGTCGACCAGCACCGGCGGCGCGTCGCTGCCATAGCCGATGGACACGTCCTCCAGGTCGATGACCGACGCGGCGGTGGTCTTCGAGAGGGTCACCGCTGCCATGAGAGCACCCGCGACTGAACTTGCATGAACAGGAAATCCGACACGCCGTAGAGCAGCGCAATGGTGACCATGTAGAGCACGACGATGTGGGTCGCCAGCAGGCCCGACGCTTCCATCATCCGCATGCCGAGGCCAGAGATGCCGAACAGCTCGGCCGCGACCACCGTCATCCAGCCCTGGCCCAGCCCGGCGCGCAGGCCCGACAGGATGCCCGGAAGCGCGCCCGGAAGGATGATCTTGAACAGGCGCGGGATCAGCCCGCCCTGGCCGAAGGCATAGCCCAGCTCGATCAGGTCCTTGTCCACCCCGCGCACCGCGGCGTAGCTGGCGTAGTAGTTGATCCAGAACACCGTCAGCGCGATCAGGAAGGACGCCGCCGCCTCGCTGACGCCGAACCAGATGATGGCGAAGGGGATCCAGGCGATGGCCGGGATCGGGCGCAGCATGCGCACGACCCAGGCCTGGAAGGCGTCCCACTTGCCCCACAGCGCCGCCGCCGTGCCGAAGGACACGCCGAGGAAGGTGCCCAGCGACAGGCCGACCAGATAGTGCGACAGGCTGGCCATCACCATCGCCTGCCAGGTGCCGCTCTTGAACTCGGTCAGGAAGGCGGCGGGCACGGCGCTCGGCGACGGCAGAAGCCGGGCCGGCACCACGCCGCTGCGCGCCACCGCTTCCCACGCCAGCAGGAAGACGACGACGCCCAGCGCCGACAGGGCGATCTTGTTGGTGGTCTTCATCGGCTTTCCGATATCCCTGGGCGCGCCGGCTTACTTGGCGACGGCGTCGTAGAAGCTGAAGTCGAAGGCCTCGGCCACCGGAATGGTCTCGCTGGCCGACCCGATCTCCTTGGTGAAGGCCATCATCTTCTCCACCGCCGGCACGACCGAATGGGGATCGGCGACGAACTTGGAGCCCGGACCCTTGAAGGCGGCCTCCAGCGTCGCCGGCTCCATCAGGCCCTTGCCGAGATAGTTGTTCACCAGCTTCGCCGACGCGGCCGGATCCTTGGCAATCATGTCGACGGCGCGGATATGGGCCTTGACCAGCGCCTTGATGGCGTCGGGGCTCTTCTTCAGCACCTCGGCGCGGGCGGAGACGACGGTGCCGGGCTGGTCCGGAAACATCTGGGCGCCGGTGGCGACCAGCACGACATTCGGGTCCATCTGCTGGGTGACGGTCACCGTCGGCTCGCGGATGGTGGCGGCGTCGAGCGCGCCGGCCAACAGGGCCTGCTGCGTCTTCTCGATGCCCATCGGCACCAGTTCGACATCGGCCGGATCGACCTTCACCACCTTGAACAGCCAGTGCTTCAGCACGGTGTCGGGGACGGAGCCCGGCGGCTGGGTGCCGATCTTCGGCTTGCGGCCGGTGTCGGCGGCGAATTTCTTGAAGGTCTCGGCGGTCGGATTGGCGCCCACCGCCTTGGCGAAGGGACCGCGGGCGGCCACCACCATCTCCTCCACCGCCGAATTGGCGATGACCGAAATGTCGGCGCCCTTGGTGCGGGCGACCAGAACCGGGGCGACGCCGGCATAGAGCAGGTCGATCTGGCCGGCAGCCATCGCCTGGATGGCGTGCGGGCCGGATTCGAAACGGGTCAGCTTCAGCTGGATCCCCGCCTCCTTGGCCCAGCCCTGCCCGTCGACGATGAACAGCGGCGAGGCGGCCAGGATCGGGATGTAGCCGATCTCCAGCTTCACCGGGTCGGCGGCGCGCGCGGTGCCGGGCATGACGGCGACGGCCGATGCGGCAGCCGACGCGAGGGCGACCAGGGCGGCAAGGGTGGAGCGACGGGTCAGGCGGAGCATCGGATCATCCTCGACTGGGGTTCCGACGCTATTTAGCACGGTTGCGCGTTTGGGGAAGAGAGATTTCCACACATCCATGCACGGGAATTTACAATAACACACATATACAGTGTTATTTTCTGATTCGGAATGTCTGGAAACCGCAGGAATTGTGGGTTCGGCGCGGTGCGGGCGGACCGGACTCAGAAATCCGTCAACAGATAGAGCGAGACGCAGCAGAGCGAAACGCCCAGCATCAGGATCGCCACGGCAATGCGGGTCCAGAGCGCGATGTGCGAATCGAGCGGTTCGGCAAAGTCGTCGTCGTCCATATCCGGACTTCCATCACTGTGGGGGAGCCGGCGGGGCGGACCCCACCGGCTCTCGGTGACGGCAAGCGATAGCGGGGCCGTGTTGCCGCCGTGTGTCCCGCGGGCGGCGTTGTGTAACGCTTGGTAACGGCACCTCCCGGTGCGTTACAGCCCCTCCACCACGATCATCTTGAAGTCGGCGGCATCGCGCCGGGCTTCGCGCGCCTTGCGGTATTCCGGGCTGTCGTAGAAGGCCTTGGCCGTCGCCATGTCGGGGAATTCCAGGATGACGATGCGGTTGGGCTGCCAGCCGCCCTCCAGAACCGCCGTCTCGCCGCCGCGGCTGAGGAAACGCCCGCCATTCCTGGCGATCGCATCGGGGGTCAGCGACTTGTAGACCTCATAGGCGACCGGGTCGGTCACGCGCACGTCGGCGATGATGTAGGCGGCCATGGTTTCCGCATCCTCTCTTGTCTTTTTCGGCCCAAAGAAAAGGGCGCGGGAAGCTTCGCCCCCGCGCCCTGTCCGGTCAATCGGTTCCGGTCAATCGGTTCCGGTCGATTGCAGACGGATGCCGATCAGGCTTCCATCGCCTTCACGACCTCTTCGGTGACCTTCTTGGCGTCGCCGAACAGCATCATGGTGTTGGGGCGGAAGAACAGCTCGTTCTCCACGCCGGCATAGCCCGCCGCCATGCCGCGCTTGATGAAGAATACCGTCTTGGCCTTTTCCACGTCCAGGATCGGCATGCCGTAGATCGGCGAGGTCGGATCGGTCTTGGCCGCCGGGTTGGTCACGTCGTTGGCGCCGATGACGAAGGCCACGTCGGCGGTGCCGAAATCGCGGTTGATGTCCTCCAGCTCGAACACCTCGTCATACGGCACGTTGGCTTCCGCCAGCAGCACGTTCATGTGACCGGGCATGCGGCCCGCCACCGGGTGGATGGCGTACTTCACGTCCACGCCCTCATGCTTCAGCACGTCGGCCATTTCACGCAGGGCATGTTGGGCCTGCGCCACCGCCATGCCGTAGCCGGGGACGATGATGACCGACTGGGCGTTCTTCATGATGTAGGCGGCGTCCTCGGCCGAGCCGGCCTTGACCGAACCCTGCGGACCCTTGGCGGGACCGCCGGCAGCGGCACTCTCGCCGCCGAAGCCGCCGAGGATGACGTTGAAGATCGAGCGGTTCATGCCCTTGCACATGATGTAGGACAGGATCGCGCCCGAGGAACCCACCAGCGCGCCGGTGATGATCAGCAGGTTGTTCTGCAGGGTGAAGCCGATGCCACAGGCCGCCCAGCCGGAATAGCTGTTCAGCATCGAGATCACCACCGGCATGTCGGCGCCGCCGATCGGCAAGATCAGCAGGAAGCCGAGCGCCAGCGCCACCAGCACGATCAGCCACATGGCGGCCGACGAGTTCGACTGCACCAGCCAGATGATGAGGATGACGGTCAGCACGCCCAGCGCCGCGTTCAGCGGGTGCTGCATCGGGAAGACCAGCGGCTTGCCGGTGACCAGCCCCTGCAGCTTGGCGAAGGCGACCAGCGAGCCGGTGAAGGTGATGGCGCCGATGGCGGTGCCGAGTGCCATTTCGACCAGCGAGCCCTTGGCGATGGCGCCGGCCACGCCGATGCCGTAGGCCTCCGGCGAGTAGAAGGCGGCGAGCGCCACGAAGACGGCGGCGAGGCCGACCAGCGAGTGGAAGGCGGCGACCAGCTGCGGCAGCGCCGTCATCTCGATCTTCTTGGCGACGACGTAACCGATGGCGCCGCCGATGGCGATGCCGAGCACGATCATCCAATAGGACTGGACGATGGGCGAGGCCAGCGTGGTCAGGATGGCGATGGTCATGCCGACCATGCCGTAGATGTTGCCCTGGCGCGAGGTCTCCGGGCTGGAGAGCCCGCGCAGCGCCATGACGAAGCAGATGGAGGCGACGAGATAGAGAAGGGCCGACAAGGTTTCCATGGTCTTACTTGCCCTTCTTCTTGAACATGGAGAGCATGCGCTGGGTCACGAGGAAGCCGCCGAAGATGTTGACGCTTGCCAGGATGACGGCGAGGAAGCCCAGAACCTTGGAGAAGCCAAAGCCTGCGGGTCCGGCGGCGATCAGCGCGCCGACGATGATGACCGAGGACACGGCGTTGGTGACGGCCATCAGCGGCGAGTGCAGAGCCGGGGTGACGCGCCAGACGACGTAGTAGCCGACGAAGCAGGCCAGCACGAGCACCGTCAGGCCGGTGACGAAGAAGTCGCCGTGGCCGCCAGCGGCCTCCACGGCGGGCTGGGCCGAGTGAGCGACCTGGGCGGCAAGCTGGTCGGCCTGCTGGCTCAGCGCCGCGAGATTCGCCTTGAGCTCGGCAATACGGGCGGACAGTTGGGTCTGGTCCATTGCGGTAAGTCTCCTCAGGCGCCCGGTCAGCCGGCGAAGGCGGGATGGACGACGGCGCCGTCGCGGGTCAGCGCGATGGCCTTGACGATCTCGTCGTCCCAGTTGACGGCCACGCCCGTTTCCTTGCCGTGCAGCGAGGTCAGCAGCGCCAGCAGGTTCTTGGCGTAGAGCAGCGACGCGGACTCGGCGATGCGGCTGGCGTAGTTGGCATGGCCGACGATCTTCACGCCGTTGGCCGTGGTCACCACCTCGCCCAGCTTGGCGCCCTCGACGTTGCCGCCCTGCTCCACAGCCAGATCGATGATCACCGAACCCGGCTTCATCGACGCCACATGCTCCGCCGTCACCAGGATCGGCGCCTTGCGGCCGGGGATCAGCGCGGTGGTGATGACGATGTCCTGCTTCTTGATGTGCTCGGCGACCAGCGCGGCCTGCTGGCGCTTGTAGTCGTCCGACATCTCCTTGGCGTAGCCGCCAGCGGTTTCCGCCTGTTTGAACTCCTCGTTTTCGACCGCGACGAAGCTGCCGCCCAGCGACTGCACCTGCTCCTTCACCGCCGGGCGCACGTCGGTGGCCGAGACGATGGCGCCGAGGCGCTTGGCGGTGGCGATGGCCTGCAGGCCGGCGACGCCGACGCCCATGATGAAGGCGCGGGCCGGCGGCACGGTGCCGGCGGCGGTCATCATCATCGGGAAGGCACGGCCATACTCGCCGGCGGCATCGACGACGGCCTTGTAGCCGGCGAGGTTGGCCTGGGAGGACAGCACGTCCATGACCTGGGCGCGGGTGATGCGCGGCATGAACTCCATGGCGAAGGCGTTGACGCCGGCATCGGCGTAGGCCTTCACATGGTCGCGGCTGTTGTAGGGGTTGAGGATGGCGAACAGCAACGCGCCCTTGCGCATCAGCGCCAGCTCGTCCAGGTCGCCTTCAGCAGCGATCAGCGGCCGCTGCACCTTCAGCACGATGTCGGCGTCGGCCAGCGCGGACGCGGCATCGGCGGCGATGGCGGCCCCCGCCGCCTCATAGGCCGCGTCGGGAAGGCTGGAACCGAGACCGGCCCCGCTCTCCACCACCACGTCCAGTCCCAAACCCTTCAGTTTCTTCACCGTCTCCGGTGAGGCGGCCACGCGAAGTTCGCCCGCACGTCGCTCCTTTGGAATGGCGACTTTCATTAGATAAGACTCCCCTGCCTCAGATACGCCGATCCCGGCATCCCCCATGGGTCATCGGCCCAGACGACGGGCATACATGCCGCATCCGTGTGACTTTGTGAAGCCGAACCCCTCGATGGTAATACCAGCCTATACAGTGCATCGCAACAAAGGGAATGGCTGCGTGAGCCTATCGTACGATTGTTTCAGATAATAAGACAAACCAGCCACGGGCTGTTCAAATCCGCGCGGCGGCACAGGGTGTACGAAGGAACCACCGCGACGTGATGACGCAGGCGCAAGCCCGCCCCGTCCGGGCGGGGCGCATCGTCGGCTTGCCAATCCCCCCGCCCGCCGATATTGTCCCGCCCCTGTTCCAGAACACCCCCATCGTTTGAGGTTTTGCCATGTCCGACGTCGGCGGCATCGCGGCTGATCGCCTAAAGTCCTTCGTCGAGCGCATCGAGCGTCTCGAAGAGGAAAAGCGCGGCCTGCAGGAAGACATCAAGGAAGTCTACGCCGAGGCGAAGGGCACCGGTTTCGACACCAAGATCATCCGTCAGATCATTCGCCTGCGAAAGATGGACAAGGCCGACCGCCAGGAGCAGGAAGCCATCCTGGAGCTCTACAAGGAAGCGCTGGGGATGGTGGAGTAACGACCTGGAGGGTGTGAGGGCCGGTCAGTTGCAGCCGGCCATCATCAGTCCCAGCGTCTTCTCGTCCGCCTCGTCCGGCAGAACCTCGCCGACGATGTGGCCGTCGAACATCACGACGATGCGGTCGGCCAGGGCGCGGATCTCGTCCAGTTCCACCGAGACCAGCAGGATGGCCTTGCCCTGGTCGCGCAGGGCCACCAGCCGGCGGTGGATGAACTCGATGGCGCCGATGTCGACGCCGCGGGTGGGTTGCCCGACCAGAAGCAGGTCGGGATTCCGTTCGATCTCGCGCGCCAGCACGATCTTCTGCTGATTGCCGCCGGAGAAATTGGCCGCCGCCAGCGTGCCGTCGCGCGGCCTGGTGTCGTAATCCTCCATCTGGCGGGCGCAGTTGGCGGCGATGGCGTCGCGGTCGAGCAGCACCCGTCCGTTCCAGGCCGGATCGTCCTGGAATCCCAGGATCGAGCATTCCTCCGCCGAGAAGCCGGTGACGAGGCCGACCCTCTGCCGGTCCTCCGGCACATGGCCGACGCCGAGCCCGCGCAGCGCGCGGGCGTTGAAGCGGTTCGCATGGCCGGCCAGTTCCTCCCCCCGCAGCCGGACGGAGCCGCCGGCGATGGGCCGCATGCCGGCCAATGCCTCCAGCAGTTCGGACTGGCCGTTGCCGGATACCCCGGCGATGCCGACGATCTCGCCGGCCCGCACCGACAGGCCGACGCCTTTCACCCGCTCCACACCCGACGGATCGCGCACCCGCAACCCCTCGACCCGCAGCACCTCCGCCCCCGGCTTGGCCGGCGTCTTGTCGACGCGCAGCAGAACCTTGCGGCCGACCATCAGCTCGGCCAACTGCTCCCGGCTGGTGTCGCGGGTGGCGACGTTGGCGACCACCTGTCCGCGCCGCATCACCGTGACGTTGTCGGTCAGCTCCATGATCTCGCGGAGCTTGTGGGTGATGATGATCACCGTCTTGCCCTGCTGGCGCAGCGCCCGCAGGATGCGGAACAGGTGGTCGGCCTCCTGCGGGGTCAGCACGCCGGTCGGCTCGTCGAGGATCAGGATGTCGGCGCCGCGATAGAGCGCCTTCAGGATCTCCACCCGCTGCTGGGCACCGACCGGCAGGTCGCCGACCGGACTGTCGAGATCGACCTCCAGCCCATAGTCGCGGGCCAGCCGCGTCAGTTCCGCCCGCGCACGGGCGAGGCCGCCCGACAGGGTCACCCCGCCTTCCGCCCCCAGCAGGACATTCTCCAGCACGCTGAAGGGGTCGACCAGCATGAAGTGCTGGTGGACCATGCCGATGCCGGCGGCTAGCGCGTCGCGCGGCGTCCGGATGGCGGCAGGATTGCCGTTCACCCGGATCTCGCCGCCGTCGGCGCGCAGATAGCCGTAGACGATGCTCATGATCGTCGACTTTCCGGCGCCGTTCTCGCCGATCACCCCGTGGATCGTTCCGGCCGGCACGGACAGCGACACGTCGCGGTTGGCATGGTTGGTGCCGAACCACTTGTTGATCGCCACCGTTTCGAGAGCGATGCCGGAGCGGGCGGGCGGCGGGTTTTCCTGCATCATCGACGGAGCCGGTCCCGGAGATTGTTTCAGGGCTTGTACGGCTTGACAGCCAGCGAGCCGGCGATGATCTGCTTCTCGGCCTCTTCCAGCTTGGCCTCCATCTCCGGCGTGATCAGCTTGCGGTTATGCTCGTCCAGCGCATAGCCGACACCGTCCTCCTTCAGGCCGACGACACGGTGGCCGGCCTTCCAGCTGCCCTCCTTCGCCGACTTCATGCAGTCATGGACGACGACGTCGACCCGCTTGACCATGGAGGTCAGCACCTTGCCGGGATGGACGTGGTTCTGGTTGCTGTCGACGCCGATGGCGAGCTTGCCGGCATCGGACGCCGCCTGCATCACGCCGAGGCCGGTGGCGCCCGCCGCGGCGAAGACCACGTCGGCGCCGCGGCCGAACTGGCTCTTGGCAAGTTCCGCCCCGCGGCCGGGATCGTTCCAGGCGGCCGGCGTGGTGCCGGTCATGTTGACGAACACCTCGGCGCCCGGCATCACATGCTTCACGCCCTGCTCGTAGCCGGTCAGGAAGTTGCGGATCAGCGGGATGTCCATGCCGCCGATGAAGCCGACCTTGCCGGTCTTCGACGCCAGCGCCGCCGCCATGCCGACCAGGAAGGAGCCCTCCTCCTCCTTGAAGGTCACGGACTGGACGTTGGGAGCCTCCAGCTTGTCGTCGATCAGGCAGAACTTGGTGTTGGGCGACTCCTTCGCCACCTTCTCCACCGCCGCGGTCTGCGAGAAGCCGACGGCGACGATCACCGAGGCTCCGCGGCGGACCAGCGTGCGCATGGCCTGCTCGCGCTGCCCCTCGTTCGTGATCTCGAACTCGCGATAGGCGGTGCCGGTAGCCTTCTTGAAGCGCTCGGCACCATTGTAGGCGGCCTCGTTGAAGGACTTGTCGAACTTGCCGCCCTGGTCGAACACCACGGCCGGCGAGAAGTCCTGCGCCAGCGCCTGGGGCCCGACCGCGGTGATCGCCGTCATCGCCAGCATGGCGGCAAGGATACGCGTCTTCATGTCCCACCCACTCCGGAAAGCCGAAACTTGACCCAAAGGATAACCGCGCCATCATTCCGCACAACAGGGAAAGCGGACGATACGGTGCAGCGAATCGCGGCGCCCCCGGTTGACGACGGGAACGGGGGCGTTTATCACCCCCGCCGATAGTCGTTGCGTCGAACCGGTTGCGGTTTGCAGCGGCATGCCGGCAAGGCCACAGGTTTTGGCGACAGGATCTGGCAATAGGTTCGGGGGGCGACGCTCGGTGGATGAAGTCTGGGTGCTTTTGCAGGGAATCGTTCTCGGATTCGCCATCGCCGCACCCGTGGGGCCGATCGGTCTTCTGTGCATCCGCCGCACCCTGCAGCACGGCCCCCTGATGGGCTTCTTCACCGGATTCGGCGCCGCGGTGGCTGACACCATCTACGGCGCCATCGCCGCCTTCGGCGTTTCGGCGGCACTCAGCTTTCTGCGCGGACACGAGACGGCCTTCCAGCTGATCGGCGGCATCTTCCTGCTGGTGGTGGCGATCCGCACCTTCCGCCAGCAGCCCGACGCGGAAGAGCGGGAGGCGGCCTCCGCCCCCGACACCAAATCCTGGTTCACCGGCTTCATGACCGGGCTGTCGCTGACCCTGACCAACCCGGCGACCATCATGGCCTTCATCGCCATCTTCGCCGGCTTCGGGCTGGGCGGCACGCTGGACCGGCTGGAGGCCTCGACCCTGGTGCTGGGCGTCTTCATCGGATCGTCGCTGTGGTGGATGACGCTGTCGATGGGCGTCGCCGCCGTCCGCCACCGCATCTCCGACCGCGGGCTGACCATGCTGAACCACTGCACTGGCGTGGCGCTCGGCGTTTTCGGCCTGTGGGCGCTGGGCATGGCCGCGACCGGCATCGTCGGCATGGCCTGGGCCTGATATCCGGAGCCTGACCCCGTCAGCAGCCTGCGGTCGGCGTGGCGGAAGGAGCGTCCGGCACCGCGCTTCCCTTGCGCAGCAGATGCAGGTGCTTGGTCAGCCGCCACAGATAGAGCCCGACCAGGACCACCAGCAGTCCGACGGTGAAATAGCCGATCAGCCGGTGTGCAAAAGGCCAGGTCGACAGCATGTAGCCGGTCCAGGCCAGCAGCGCCGTCCACAGGATCGAGCCGATCCCCGAGGCCAGCGAGTAGTTCAGGATCGACATCCTGCACGCCCCGGCCGGGATCGAGATCAGGGTCCGCACCCCCGGCACCGGCTGCGAGAACAGCACGGCGATGCCGCCGTGTTTGCCGAACCAATCGGTGCTCTGCCGCACCTTCTTCGGGTTGATGGTCAGCCAGGGACCGTATTTCTTCAGGAAGGCTTCCAGCCGGTCGCGGCCCATCAGCCGGCTGGGCAGGAACCACACCAGTTGCCCGGCCAGCGAACCGAACCCGCCGGCGATGGCGATCCCGACCAGCGTGAACTCGCCGGTCGCCGCCCCGATCCCGGCCAGCGGAATCACCGACTCGGCCGGCAGCGGCGGAAAGATCCGCGCGAGCGCCACCAGCAGGAAGATCCCGATATAGTGAAGGTGGTGCATGGTGTGCACCAGCCAGTCCGTCAATCCGCCATCCATTCCGTTCCATCCTCCCCCACCGGTCGATATGACCCGCATCGGGAAAACGGCCGGCTGCGGCAGACGGTTCCCGCCCCCTCACGCCGCCTTCGCCATCCCGCCGCCGGAGCCGCTGTTTTCCTGGTGGCAGCGCCGCAGCCGGAAGGCGGTCACCAGCGCCAGCATGCCGAACGCGATCAGATAGGCCGCCACACCCCAAGCGAGCGCCAGCAGACCCAGCGCCGGCAGCACCCACATGCTGAGGCCGAACAGGATCGACAGCACGCCGGCCACGCCCCAGGCCCATTTGCCGTGGGTGCGGTCCATGCGCCAGGCGCCCATCACCTCGGCGAAGCCGGTGATGACCGACCAGGCGGCGATCAGGAAGACCAGGGCGAACAGGCTGGCGGCCGGCCACAGCGCGGCGACGATGCCGGCGATCAGGCTGACGACGCCCTCCAGGATGAAGGGCAGCGAGCGTTCATGGTGGCGGGAGGCACGGATGCCGGCCATGATGGCGAAGACGCCGTCCAGCAGCAGATAGGCGGCGAAGGTCAGCGCCAGGGTCGCCACCGTCACGCCCGGCATCATCAACGCCAGTATCCCCAGCAGGATGGCCGCCGCCCCGCGCAACGCCAGCGCCCACCAGTTGCGCGCCAGCAGCATGTTCACGCTGTGCAGGCGGCTTGCGGGCTCAAGGGTCGCCCGCTGTGCCGGATCGTAGGACATGAAACGCCTCCCGCTGCCCGTCTTGCGAAATGACAACAGGAGGCGAAGGGTTTTGTTGCCGGCCCGGTATTGAAGATGTGGGACCGCTCAGTTGCCGCGGCCGAAGTCCGATCCGCGCGCCGGCTCCTTGAAATAGAACATCTCGCGGTCGAAGGTGACGTCGGTGCGCGGGTTCAGCAGGGCGACCTCGGTGGTCATGCCCTGGGCGTCCAGCACCCGCCACTTGCGCAGCTGGAAGGGACGGTCCTCGAACACCAGCGTCAGGGTGCCCTTGCCGGGATCCTTGGTCTCCAGCAGGCTGACCTCGATCACGCCGGGGGCCTGGAACACCTCTGTGACGGTCACGTCGCCCGACAGGCGGATGTTCTTGCGCAGAATGAAGTCGGCCAGCGTCGATCCGATCGGCGCGCTCGACTGCTGGCGCATCTCGCCATCCCAATAGAAGACGAAGCTGCCGTCGGCGACGATGAAGTCCTTCAGCGGTCGGTCATACTCCAGCCGCATCCGGCCGGGCCGCCACAGATAGAAGGTGCCGGTCGCCTGCCGCCCGTTGGGCGCCACCTGCAGGAACTTCGACTGCAGGGTGGTGATGTCGTTCAGATACTCCTCCACCTTGGCGACGATGGCTTGGTCCTGCGCCGAAAGCGACATGGGCGCGGCCGGCGCGGCGACGGCGGACTGGGCGAGCATGACCGGCAGCGGAGCCAGGAGTACGGCGGACAGCAGGGCGCCAGGCAACATGGAGCGGGAGAGGCGGCGAAGCACGATCTTCATCCTTGGTCGTAAGAGCCCGTATTCCTTAATCGGGCAGTGAGGCGGACATAAGGCGTCCGCCCCCCGCTGCCAAGGATTACCGGTGCCGGCAAAATGGCTGCTTCAAAGGGGCTTCCTCAAAGCGGCTGGCCCCGGATCATCCGCGGCAGGTCGCCGACCACGCCCATGGCGTGCTTCATGAAGAAGCGCTTGACCGGCGGCAGGCGGTTGATCGCCGCCATGCCCAGGTTGCGCGCCAACTTCAGCGGCGGGATGCTGTTGGAGAACAGGTGGACCAGCCCGTCGCACACCGCCGCCAGAAGCACGGTGTCGAAGCGGCGCCAGCGCTGGAAGCGGGCCAGCACCTCCGGCCCGCCGACGTCGAGGCCGAGGCGGTAGGCGTCGACCACCACCTCCGCCAATGCCGCGACGTCGCGCATGCCCAGGTTCAGCCCCTGCCCGGCGATGGGGTGGATGGCGTGCGCCGCCTCCCCCACCAGGGCCAGCCGGTCGGCGACGAAGCGGTCGGCCAACAGCACCGACAGCGGCCAGGCCTCGCGCTTGGTCAGCAGCATGATCTCGCCCAGATAGCCGCCGGAGCGCCGTTGCAGTTCGTCGATGAACTGGTCGTCGGGCAGAGCGAGGTAGGTGTCGACCAGCGAGGTCTTCTCGCTCCACACGATGGAACAGCGGTTGTCCGTCATCGGCAGGACGGCGAAGGGGCCGTTGGGCAGGAAATGCTCGACCGCGACGCCCTTGTTCGGCTCGGTGTGGCGAATGGTGCAGATGATGGCGCTCTGATCGTAGGACCAGCGCCGCACCCTGATCCCGGCGCTCTCGCGCGCCAGCGACCGCCGCCCGTCGGCGCCGACCAGCAGCCGGCCGCGCACCGTCCGCCCGTCGGCCAGCGTGACGGAAACACCGGACCGCGTGCGCTCCACCGCCGTCGCCTTGGCCGGCGCCAGATGGACCAGCCCCGGCAGCTCGGCCGCGCGCGTGAACAGGGCGCGGCGAATGTCCTTGTTGTCCAGAATCCAGCCGAAGGGCTGGTGCTTGCCCTCCATCGCCAGTTCGGTGTGGTCGTAATGGATGAACAGAGGCGAGAACTGGTCGGCGATGCGGATGTCCAGCATCGGACCGGCCTGATCGGCCATGTGGCGCCAGACGCCCGCCGACTCCAGCACCATCTTCGAGGCATAGGAGATGGCGGTGGTGCGGATGTCGAAATCCCCGCCGCCCTTGCGTTCCGGGCTGTCCTGGTCGATGCAGACCACCGGTACGCCGGCGCTGGCCAGCGCCGCCGCCATGGTCAGCCCGGCCAGACCGCCGCCCAGCACCACGACCTCGGTGGTGATGTCGCCGCCGACGCCTCCCTGGGGGGGGATGGTCGCGTTGCCCGATTCGGTGCCCGGTACGGCCATGATGCTCGCTGCCCTCTCGCCTTCTTGCGCCTGCGCTGCGGTCGACCGGCCGGACGTGAGCCTTGCCGGTGCCGCGCGCGGTGAAACAATTGTCGCACGGGGGCGTCCTGTCCAGTCTCCTGTCCCCGGCCGGCGGCCGCCATGCACCGGACAGATTGCCGCTGAGCAATTTTTGAGCAGATGCCGCCCTTTTGAGCGCCCAATCAACAGGCATATTCCCATCGTTGCAGCGCATTTCAACCGGCACGATTCTTGTAATCGTTGCTTTTTGCGGTCGACGCGAACAGGCTTGGGCCATCGGCGGAAGGACGGAACGGCTGTCGGGCCGGACTGGAACCGCAATTGGCGGCCACAGCCTTTATCCGCGGCCGGAACAACGCTTTAAGGGGAAGCCACATGAAACTGGTTATGGCCATCATCAAGCCGTTCAAGCTCGACGAAGTGCGCGAGGCGCTGACGTCGCTCGGGATCCAGGGCCTGACCGTCAGCGAGGTCAAGGGCTTCGGCCGCCAGAAGGGCCAGACGGAAATCTACCGCGGCGCCGAATATTCCGTGAGCTTCCTGCCCAAGGTGAAGGTCGAGGTCGCGGTGTCCGACGACCAGTACGAGCAGGTGGTCGAGGCGATCCAGAAGGCCGCCAACACCGGCCGCATCGGCGATGGCAAGATCTTCGTGCTGGAGATCGCCCAGGCCGTGCGCATCCGCACCGGCGAGACCAACTCCGAGGCGCTGTAAGGCTGCCGGCCCCAAGGATGCCGGCAATGGCGGGCGCGCGTCTGCGCGCCTGTCCGCTTTCTCAGCCGGCAAACGCATCCGCCGCCAGCGTCCGGATATAATCCCGCTGGTCGGCGGGCCAGTCCGCCGTCAACGCGTCGAACCGCGCACGGTCCGCGGCATAGAGCGCCCGAACCGCTTCCTCATAGCCCGGCCGGTCGCCGGCCAGTTCCAGCATGACGCGATAGGCGGCGTCCTGCGCATGGCGCACGCGGTCCTTCGCCTCGTTGCCCTTGCGCGCCTCGTCCACCAGCTTGCGCAGCGCCACCGACGCCCCGCCCGGCTGGGCGTTCAGCCAGTCCCAATGACGCGGCAGCAGCGTCACCTCCCGCGCCACCACCCCCAGTTTCGGCCGCCCCGGCCCCCTCGGCGGCGGAGCAAGACGCCACGCGACCTCCTCATCGCTTCCCCGCAGATCGAGGTCGACCGCCTTTCCAGTGGCATCGTCGAACACCAGCACCGGCGGTCCGTCCGGCTCCGCGTCCAGCGCCGCCCGCAACGCCCGTGCGACGCTCAGCGCATCCCCGGCGGCAAGGCGGCGCTCGCCACGGAAGGCGGTGCAGAGGGTCTCGGCGGTGACGGACATGGACGGACTCCGGTTGTGAGGACGGCTTTTTACCCGGATGAAATGTGGAAGTCAATATTATCCGGGTATAATGGCGGAATGGGAAAGAGTCACCCCCCTGTGACCGTTCGGCCACCTGCCGCGCTCAGCCGCAAGCAAGGGCTTTGGGCGCTTGTGCCCCCCGTGCCCCGCCGATAGGATCGGTCGCTCGTAAGGCGTGGCCGTCGCCCCTGGCCGGGGTGCGGCACCCGGGGTGGGAAGAGGGTTCCGGTCGTCATGGTCTCTGCCGATTTCAGCGTCAACAGCGGTGCCGTCTTCACCGAGGCGATCGGCAACGATCGGCTCGACCTGCTGACCGACTATCCGTTCACCCGGCTGGCCAACCTGCTGGCGCCGATCACCCCGCGCGCCAACGTCGCCCCCATCCTGCTGACGGTGGGCGAGCCGCAGCACACCCCGCCCGCCATCATCGAAGAGACGCTGCGCGCCAACGGCGCCGGCTGGAACAAGTATCCGCCGGTCGGCGGCACGCCGGAGTTCCGCGCCGCGGCCGGCGACTGGCTGACCCGCCGCTACGACCTGCCGGCCGGACTGCTGCACGCCGACAGTTCCATCCTGCCGCTGTCCGGCACGCGCGAGGCCCTGTTCATGCTGGCCCTGCTGGCGGTCCCGACGCGCAAGGCCGGGCGCCAGCCCGCGGTTTTGATGCCGAACCCCTTCTATGCACCTTACGAGGGGGCGGCGGTGATGGCGGGGGCGGAGCCGGTGTTCCTGTCGGCCACCCGCGAGACCGGCTTCCTGCCCGACCTCGACGCGCTGACGCCGGAGTTGCTGGAACGCACCGCCCTCTTCTATCTCTGCACCCCTGCCAACCCGCAGGGCGCCGCCGCCTCCCCGGCCTATCTGGCCAAGGCCATCGGGCTGGCGCGGCAATACGGTTTCGTGCTGGCGGTCGACGAATGCTATGCCGAGATCTGGCTGGACGCGCCGCCGGTCGGCGCCCTCCAGGTCGCAACCGCCCTGCCGCACGAGGACGGGAAGCCCTGGGCCAACCTGCTGGTCTTCCATTCGCTGTCCAAGCGGTCGAGCGCGGCCGGCCTGCGCTCCGGCTTCGTCGCCGGCGACCCGGCGCTGATCGGGCGCTTCTCCCGCCTGCGCAGCTACGGCTGTGCCGGCATGCCGCTGCCGATCCTGGCCGCCAGCACCGCGCTGTGGCGCGACGAGGCGCATGTGGAGGAGAACCGCGCCGCCTACCGCGCCAAGTTCGCGGCGGCGGAGGCGGAGCTGGGCGGGCGCTACGGCTATCAGCGGCCGGCCGGCGGCTTCTTCCTGTGGCTGGAGGTCGGCAACGGCGAGGAGGTGGCCAAGCGGCTGTGGGCGGAGGGCGCCGTCCGCGTGCTGCCCGGTGCCTACCTGTCGCGCAGCAACCCCGGAGAGCCGAACCCCGGCGAGGCCTTCATCCGCGTGGCCCTGGTGCAGGACACCGACACCGTCGCCCAGGCCTGCGCGTCCATCGTCCGCATTCTCGGCTGACCGGTTCCGGCCCGTCCCGGCTCCGACCAGCCCGTCTTTTCGGTTTCTACAGCACGAGGTTTCCGCCCCATGGCCCGACCCGCCGGCCCCACCTCCGCGCGCCCCCGGCCCAGCCTGGGACGGACCGCCCCCAGCCCGCGCAAGGGGTCGCCCCGCGATAGCGCCAAGGATCTGGGAGCCAAGGATCCGGGGAAGGACCGCCTGCGCACCGGCCGCAGCCGGCAGGAAAAGCCGCCCTTCTTCTCCCCGGCCATGCGCGCCTTCGTCGTCGCGCGCGCGCGGGAGGCGATGGGCTTCGTGCTGGGGCTGTTCGGCCTGCTGCTGATGGTGCTGCTGGGCAGCTACGATCCGCGCGACGCCTCGCTGAACTCGGTTCCCGCCACGGCGGGGGACACCCACAACCTGTTCGGTCCTCCCGGCGCCTATGTCGCCGACCTGCTGATCCAGTCGCTGGGCTGGGCCGCCTTCGTCATCGCGCTGGTGCCGATGTTCTGGGGCTGGCGGCTCGGTGCCCAGCGCAAGCTGGGGAATCCGCTGTTCCGCACCGTGCTGGCCCTGTGGGGGGTGATCCTGGTGTCGATGGCGCTGGCCGGCCTGACCGACCCCTCCACCGATCCGCTCGCCCCCCTGCCCGGCGGCAGCATCGGCCAGATCCTGCTGCGCGGCGTCGGCAACCTGTTCGGGGCGGAGCCGATGGTGGCGACCGTCGCCGCGGTCGGCGGTGGGCTGGTGCTGTTCCTGGCAGCCGGCCTGACGATCGGCGAATGGATCGCCAGCTTCCGCGCGCTGGGCCGCGGCACCGTGAACGGTGTCCATCTGATCCGCCACGGAGCCCGCAGCGGCGTGGACGCCCTACGCCGCCATGGCCGCAACGCGGCGCAGGCCGCGGTGCAGACCGCCTCCATCGCGGTGGACGATGCGCTGCGCGGCGACGGGTCTCCCAAGCGCAAAGGTCCCAGCTTCGACGATGCCGTGCGCGTCGACCCGCTTCCCCCCGCCGGCCTGGATGCCGGTCCGGTGACGCTGTCCGCCGCACCGACCGCCGCCGAGAAGCCGTTGCGCCCGGTCCCCATTGTCACTCCACCCAAATCTGCCGTGTCGGAGCGCGACGCCGCCAAGGCCGACCCGCGCCAGACCCGCCTGCCCCTGGGCGAGGAGGACGGTCCGCCGGGTTACGAGCTGCCGCCGCTCGATCTGCTGCAGGTGCCGCCCACCGGAATCCGCGGCGAACAGCTGGACGAGGCGGCGCTCCAGCGCAACGCCAGCCAGCTGGAAGGCGTGCTGGGCGATTTCGGCGTGCGCGGCGAGATCCAGAAGGTCCATCCCGGCCCGGTCGTCACCCTGTACGAGCTGGAACCGGCCCCCGGCACCAAATCGTCCCGCGTCATCGGTCTGGCCGACGACATCGCCCGCTCGATGAGCGCGGTGTCGGTCCGTGTCGCCGTGGTGCCCGGCCGCAACGTCATCGGCGTCGAGCTGCCGAACGCCAGGCGGGAGACCGTGCTGCTGCGCGAGTTGATGGCGGCGGAAGGCTTCGACAAGCATGGCGGCAAGCTGGCGCTGGCGCTCGGCAAGGACATCGGCGGCCAGCCGGTGGTCGCCGACCTCGCCCGCTTCCCCCACCTGCTGGTCGCCGGCACCACCGGTTCGGGCAAGTCGGTGGCGATCAACACGATGATCCTGTCGCTGCTCTACCGGCTGCCGCCGGAGCGCTGCCGCTTCATCATGATCGACCCCAAGATGCTGGAACTGTCAGTCTACGAGGGCATCCCCCACCTGCTGACGCCGGTCGTCACCGACCCCAAGAAGGCGGTGGTCGCGCTGAAATGGACGGTGCGGGAGATGGAGGACCGCTACCGCAACATGTCCAAGCTGGGCGTGCGCAACATCGAGGGCTACAACGCCCGCCTGCGCGAGGCGCGCGAGGGCGGCGAATCGCTCACCCGCCGCGTCCAGACCGGCTTCGATCCCGACACCGGCAAGCCGCTGTTCGAGGAGCAGCCGCTCGACCTCACCGAACTGCCCTACATCGTCGTGATCGTCGACGAGATGGCCGACCTGATGCTGGTCGCCGGCAAGGACATCGAGGCGGCGATCCAGCGTCTGGCACAGATGGCGCGTGCCGCCGGCATCCACCTGATCATGGCGACGCAACGCCCCTCGGTCGACGTCATCACCGGCACCATCAAGGCCAACTTCCCCACCCGCATCAGCTTCCAGGTCACCAGCAAGATCGACAGCCGCACCATCCTGGGCGAACAGGGCGCCGAACAGCTGCTGGGCCAGGGCGACATGCTCTACATGGCCGGCGGCGGCCGCATCACCCGCGTCCACGGCCCCTTCGTCTCCGACCATGAGGTCGAACAGATCGTCAAGTTCCTCAAGGCGCAGGGCGAGCCCAACTATGTCGACGCCATCCTGGAGGACGAGGAGGGCGAGGAGTCCTTCGACGACGGCGCCCTGCCCGGCACCGGCGGCGGGTCCGGCGACGACCTCTACGACAAGGCGGTGGCGGTGGTCTGCCGCGAGCGCAAGGCCTCGACCAGCTTCATCCAGCGCCAGCTGCGCATCGGCTACAACTCCGCCGCCCGCCTGATCGAGCGGATGGAGACCGAAGGGGTGGTCAGCAAGCCCAACCACTCCGGCAAACGCGAAGTCCTGGCGCGCAACATCGACGAATGAGTGTTTTCAGGCACCCCGTTGACAGCGGGCGGGTGCAACACCAATATCGGGGGTAGGCGGGCCGGGGACGGCAATTCCCCGGTCCGCCCGCCCGATCTTAGTGCATCAGAAGGTCAAGCAGCCGCTTGACGATCTCCAGCACCAGGATCAGGAGAGTGAGGATCTTCTCCATCCTCCAGCCCTCCATTGGTACGGCGGCAGTGGTGGCCAGTCCGCCACTGCGTCCGCCGCCGGACTATGGCGCAGGCGGGCACCTCCGCAAACGGGAAATCCATGCAATCGTGTTCTTTTCCTGATTGCAATCAACGACGCAGCGGCACCAGCGATCCCAGCAGGAACAGCGCGGCAGCGGCAACCACCACGCTCGGCCCGCCCGGCAAATCCCAGTTCAGCGACGCCAGCAGCCCAGCGACCACCGCCACGACACCCAGGACCGAGGCCAGCGCCGCCATACCCTCCGGCGTGCGGGCGAAGCGGCGGGCGGCGGCCGCCGGGATGATCAGCAGCGAGGTGATCAGCAGGATGCCGACGATCTTCATGGCGATGGCGATCACCAGCGCGATCAGCAGCATGAAGGCCAGCCGCAGGGCGTCGACCGGCATGCCCTCCACCCGCGCCAGATCCTCGTCCACCGTCACCGCCAGCAGCCGGCGCCACAGCAGCGCCAACCCGGTCAGCGCCACCGCGCCACCGCCATAGATCGCCATCAGGTCGCCGTCGGTCACCGACAGAATGTCGCCGAACAGATAGGCCATCAGGTCGACGCGCAGCGTCTCCAGGAAGGCCAGGGCCACCAGCCCGAGCGACAGCGAGCCATGCGACAGGATGCCCAGCAGAGTGTCCGCCGCAAGGTTGCGCCGCCGCTGCAGCGCCACCAGCGCCAGCGCCAGCGCCACGCAGACCACCATCACGCCGACCATCGGGTTGACGCCCAGCAGGAAGCCCAGCGTCACGCCCAGCAGAGCCGAATGGGCCAGCGTGTCGCCGAAATAGGCCATGCGCCGCCACACCACGAAGGATCCAAGCGGCCCGGCCAGCAGGGCGATGCCGCCGCCGGCGAGCAGCGCGCGGATCAGGAAATCATCCATGGCAGCATCCCCCGTCATGGTCGGGCACGACCTTGCCGTCCTCGGCATGGGCGTGATCGTGGTGATGGACATAGACGGCGAGGTCGCCTGCATGGCCGCCGAACAGGGCATGATATTCCGGATGCCGGCTGACATCCTCCGGCCGGCCGGAACAGCAGACATGGCCGTTCAGGCACACCACCCGGTCGGTGCGCGCCATCACCGTGTGCAAATCGTGGCTGACCAGCAGCACGCCGCAGCCGCGCCGCTGCCGCACCTGGGCGATGCGGTGGAACAGTTCCGCCTGCCCATGGACGTCCACCGCCTGGTCCGGCTCGTCCAGAACCAGCAGGTCGGGGTCGCTCAGCAGAGCGCGGGCCAGCAGCACCCGCTGCATCTCGCCACCGGAAATGGTCTGCACCGCCGAGTCGGCCAGCCGCGCCACCCCGGCCTCCTCCAGCGCCGCCTCCACCCGGTCGGCGGTCACCGGCCGCCACAGCGCCAGGAAACGCCGCACGGTCAGCGGCAGCGTCTGATCCACAGACAGCTTCTGCGGCATGTAGCCGACGCGCAGGTTCGGGCGCCGCAGCACCCGTCCGCCGTCGGGCGCCACCAGCCCCAGCACGGCGCGCACCAGCGTCGTCTTGCCGGCGCCGTTGGGACCGATCAGCGTCACAACCTCCCCCGGCTGGACGGCGACGTTGACGCGGTCCAGCACGGTGCGGCGGCCGAAACGGACGGTCAGATCCTCGGTCCAGGCGAGCGGGCCGGCGAAGAGCGCGGAGGTATCCCGGTTTGGGTGAGGTATTGACATGTTACGTTATAACGTGACACCAAAGTGAACGTGGCTTCCCTATGCGCTGAAACCAGCAGCCTGTCCAGCAAGTCGAGAGGATCCCTCCCATGCGCCGATTCGCGCTGTTCACCACCCTGACCGCAGCCCTTGCCGCAGTTGCCGCGTTGCCGGCCCGTGCCGAGGTGCCGAAGGTGGTGGTGTCGATCAAACCGATCCACTCCCTGGTCGCGTCGGTCATGCATGGGGTGGGCGAGCCGACGCTGCTGGTGCGCGGCGGCGCCTCGCCGCACAGCTACACGATGAAGCCGTCGGACGCGAAGGCGCTGTCGGCCGCCGATCTGGTGGTCTGGGTGGGGCCGGAACTGGAGAGCTTCCTGGAAAAGCCGCTGAAGGCCAATGCGCCCAAGGCGACGCTGCTGACGCTGATGGACCTGAAGGGCCTGACCCTGTTGGAAACCCGCGAGGGCGGCGCCTGGGAGGCACATGACCATGGTCGGAAGGGGGGCCATGATCATAAAGGTCACGACCATAAAGGCCACGATCACGCCGAAGAGCACGAGGAACTGAACAGCCACATCTGGCTCGATCCCGCCAACGCCCGCGCCATCGTGACCGCTTTGGCGGAGGCGCTTGCCGCCAAGGACCCCGCCGGGGCAGAGACCTATCGCACCAACGCCGACCGCACGCTGCAGCAGCTCGACGGGCTGGATGCGGAGCTGAAGGCCGCGCTCGCGCCGGTGAAGGACAAGCCCTTCGTCGTCTTCCACGACGCCTACCAGTATTTCGAGGCGCGCTACGACCTGTCGGCGGTCGGCTCCATCACCGTCAGCCCGGACCGCCGCCCGTCCGCCAAGCGGCTGTCGGCGATCCGCGCCAAGATCGGCGGGCTGGGTGCGGCCTGCGTCTTTGCCGAACCGCAGTTCGAACCCGCGCTGGTCCAGACGGTGGTGGAAGGCACCAAGGCCGGGACCGGCGTGCTCGACCCCGAGGGCACCGAGCTGCCGGAGGGCGAGGCGCTCTACCCCGCCCTGCTGCGCAACCTCGCCGCATCGCTGCGCGGCTGCCTTGGCGCTTAAGCCCCGGCCGGGCCTGTGCTAAACCGCTGAGAGGGCGGAAAAGTCCGGCCGGAACGCTGAACAGGGGATGGGCGTCATGAAGATCGGTGTCGTCGGGTGCGCGGGGCGCATGGGGCAGATGCTGGTGCGCGAGATCGCGGCGACCGCGGGCTGCACGCTGGCCGGCGGGACCGAGCGGGTGGGCGGCCCGGCGCTGGGCAAGGATCTCGGCGTTCTGGCCGGGCTCGACCCGCTGGGCGTGACCGCCATCGACGATCCGGTCACCCTGTTCGCGGAGGCCGACGCTGTGATCGACTTCACCAGCCCGGAGTCGACGGAGCGTCATGCCGCCCTGGCCGCCCAGTCCGAAACCGTGCTGGTCGTCGGCACCACCGGCCTGAACCCGTCGCAGCAGGCCGCCATCGCCACCGCGGCCACCCACACGGCGATCATCCAGTCGCCGAACATGTCGCTGGGCGTCAACCTGCTGCTGGCGCTGGTGGAGCAGGTCGCCCACACGCTGGACGACGACTTCGACATCGACATTCTGGAGATGCACCACCGCCGCAAGGTGGATGCGCCGTCGGGCACCGCGCTGGGCCTCGGCCATGCCGCGGCGGCCGGGCGCGGGGTCAGGCTGGAGGATGTCTGGCAGAAGGTCCGCGACGGCCACACCGGCGCCCGTCCGCGCGGCGAGATCGGCTTCGCCACGCTGCGCGGCGGCGACGTCATCGGCGACCACACGGTGATCTTCGCCAGCGAGGGCGAGCGGATCGAACTGACCCACAAGGCGTCCGGCCGCCAGATCTACGCCAAGGGCGCCGTCCGCGCCGCCCTGTGGGCGCAGGACAAGACGCCGGGCCTCTACAGCATGCGGGACGTGCTGGGTCTCTGACCTCCCGGACGGGGCGGCGGCTCTACACCCCCGCCCCTTCCCGCGTCAGCACCGCCAGGAAGGCATCGACGACGCGCGGGTCGAAATGGCTCCCCGACTCGGCGCGCAGCAGGTCCAGCACCTCGCCGATGTCCCACGCCTTCTTGTAGGGGCGGCGGTGCAGCAGCGCATCGAAGACGTCGGCGACGGCGACGATGCGGCCGGAGAGCGGAATGGCGTCGCCCGCCAGCCCGCGCGGATAGCCGCTGCCGTCGAACTTCTCGTGATGGCTCTCGGCGATCTCCGCCCCCATCGACAGGTAGCCGCGCCGGTCGCCGCCGCAGGCGTCGCGCAGGATGCTGCCGCCGATGGACGCGTGGTCGCGCATGACCGCCATCTCCGCCGCGTCCAGCCGGCCGGGCTTGCGCAGGATGGCATCCGGGATGCCGACCTTGCCCACGTCATGCAGCACGCTGGCCAGCCCGATAGTGTCGCAGAACGAGTCGTCCAACTCGCCCGCGAAGTCGCCGCGGGCGTGCAGTTCCCGCGCGATCGCCGTGGCCCAGCGGCCCAGCCGCTTCACATGGTCGCCGGTGACCTCGTCCTTGTATTCGGCCAGCTTGCCGAGCGCGTGGACGGTGGCGACCTGCGCCTCGTTCAGCCGCTCGTAGAGCCGCAGATTGTCCAGCCCGACCGCCGCCTTGGTGCAGAGCAGTTCCAGCAGCGGCCGGTCGCCCTCCGCAAACGGACCGCCGAGCAGGCAGAGCGCCAGCGGCGCCGCATCGCGGCCGCGCAGGACGGCCACGCCGTGTCGCGCTCCCCATCGCACCTGCCCATCGCCCGGTGCGGCGGCCAGCGCGGCGGCCAGCGCGGCGGCGATGTCGGCCACGGCCTCCGCCGGCGGATCGGCCGGCAGCCCGGCTTCGGCGAGGATCGCCACGCCGCCGTCCTCCCCGGCCCCGCACAGCAGGGCGGTGGTGGCGTCGGTCACCAGGGCCGACGCCCGCCCCACCAGCCCGGCCAGGAACTGGGACCGCGACCGCAGGCCGGCCAGATGGACGGCGGCCTCCATCACCCGCTCCAACCCCTGCCGGCCGCGTTCGATGGTGGCGATGTGCTGGTAGGAGCGCAGGGCCGCGACGGTCGCGGTGTAGAGCTTCTGCGCCGTCAGCTCGCTCTTGGCCTTGTAGTCGTTGATGTCATAGGCGGCGATCACCTGCCGCTCGGGCGCCTGCCCCGGCTGGCCGGTGCGCAGGATGATGCGGATCTGCCGGTTGCCCATCTCCTCGCGGATGTGGCGGACCAGCTTCAGTCCGGCATCGTCGGTCTCCATCACCACGTCCAGCAGGATGGCGGCAATCCCCGGATTTTCGGCCAGCAGCGACCGCGCCTGCCGCGCGGTGTAGGCGGACAGGAAGCGGACCGGCCGCTCCTCGAACGTCATTTCGCCGAGGACGACGCGGGTGATGGCGTGGACCTCGTGGTCATCGTCGACGATCAGGATCTGCCAGGGGGGGTTCTGCCGAACGCCGGCCGCATCGACGGTCTCGGCGGCGAACTCCAACACATCCCCAGCGGGCTCCCGCCTGGCCTCTTCCGCCATTTCGCCCCTGTTGCAGCCGTCGGCCATCACCGCCCCCGCGGATCGATTCGCTTCCGCCGGCTCCATGAAAGTTACCGGCGCGTGCATCCCCCTGGTTGTCGACAATTTTCAGTGAAGTTATCTTGCTTTGTCAATAAATCGCCGGGTGCGTGCGTGTGTCGCGCGTCGCATTTCCCCGGGCCACGAGCGCGTCAGGCGGTCCGCTTCCAGGCGACGGTCAGCAGCCCGGCCCCCATCAGCAGCGACCCGCCGACGCGGTTGACCGTGCGCTGCACCGACGGCGTCCGCACCGCGCGCCGTGCCGCCGAGGCCAGCAGGGCGTATCCGGCGGCGTTCAGCGTCGCCAGCACCAGGAAGGTCGCCTCCATCACCACCATCTGTTCGGCCAGCGGCCGGCCGGGATCGAGGAACTGCGGCAGGAAGGCAACGAAGAAGACGATGCTCTTGGGATTCAGCGCGGTGACGGCATAGGTGTGCAGCATCATGCGCCAGGGGCGGACGGCCGAGTCGTCGGCCACCGTTTCGGCACCGCGGACCGGGGCCCGCCACAGCTTGATGCCGAGATAAAGCAGATAGGCGGCGCCGGCCCATTTCAGCAGGGTGAACAGTGCCGCCGAGGTCGACAGCAGCACCCCCAGCCCCAGCATCGAGGCGGTCATCGCGGTGAAGTCGCCCAGCGCCACCCCCGCCACAGTCGCCATGGCCGATTTGCGTCCGTGGCCCAGCGCGTAGGAGACGACGATCAGCACCGTCGGCCCCGGGATCATCAGCATCACGGCGGAGGCGGCGGCGAAGGCGAGCCACAGGTCGGGGGACATCGAACGGGTCTCCGGTTAAGGCCAGGAACCCGCTCATCAATCCACAGCGCTACGGCCCGCGCAATGGGTCTCTGCGACCTCAGATCCGCCGCAGCGGACGCCGGGCACTCCACACCCCGGCCAGGAAGGGCAGCGCCAGCAGGACCTGCAACGCCGCCCAGCCCAGTGCCTCCCAGTTCGGCAGGGTCCAATCGACCTCGTGCAGCGCCTCCATGAAGGGAAGCTGGCCGTAGATCAGCGACTCGAGCGGGACGAATCCCTCGGCCACCACGGTCAGCAGCGCGCCCAGCAGCAGCCCGAAGCCCAGCAGCGACTCCACCGGCATGCGGCGGACGGCACCGCACAGGCCGCGCGGCTCCCCATCGTCCACCGGGATCGCCGGGCGGAACAGGCTGGCGATGCCAAGCGCATCGCGCGTCTGGGTCCCCACCGGGCGGCGGGCGGCGCGGATCAGCCCCAGCGCCGGCAGAGCCACCGCCGGGATCAGCAGGTAGGGGTTGGGGAAGTCGCGATAGCGGCCGTCGTAGATGATGAGAACCGACCAGACCAGCGCCGCGACGCCCAGCGCCACCGCGCTCCACCGCCCCACCCGCTCGGTGCGGGTCAGGGCCGGGCGGGCGTGACGCAGGCCGACCAGCGGCTCGCGCGCCAGACCGCCGCTAGCCAGCGCGCGGTGGGCGGTCAGCAGCACCGCCAGCACCAGGGCGGCGGTTAGGGCCAGCATGCCCACGGCCAGCGTGGTGTCCTGCCAGTAATGCTTGCCATGCGCCGCCACGAAGCCGGCGCGGACATAAAGCGTGGACAGCGCCTGCGCCAGCAGGATCAGCACCACCCAGCCGGTACCCGGCAGATGGCGGCGCAGCAGGGCCAGCCCGCCCAGCAGAACCAGCGCCAGCCCGCTGGAGATCGCGAACAGCCAGGGCCAAGCCACATTGCCGACGACCGGCCCGGCCAGCGAGAATTTCGGCGTGCGGTCGGCGTTGTAGAGGCCCCAATGGCCGCCGACGGTGCCCTCCAGCTTCGCCTTCCACTCCTGGTCGAAGGCCTCGATCACGTTGTAGTCGAAGCCCTCCTGCTCGGCCATGCGGACGAAGGCATTGACGAATTTCGCCTTGTTGACCAGCCCCGGCACGGCGGCCCCGCGGGACCGGCCTTCCGTCGGCCAGCCGGTCTCGCCGACCAGGATCGGCTTGCCGGGAAAGCGCTGGGCGATGGTGCGGTAGCTGTGGCGGATGCGCTCGGTGGCGCCCTCCACGCCGGCCGGCACGTCCTCCCAGTAGGGCAGCAGATGGATGGTCAGGTAATCGACGTGATCCGCGATCTGCGGGTATTTCAGCCACCATTCCCACACGTCGGCATAGGACACCGGCTGCTTCACCGCCGCCTTGACCCGGTCGATGTAGCCGGTGACCTGCTCCGGCGTCAGTTCGCGCCGCAGCAGCACCTCGTTGCCGACGATGACACGGGTGATGACGTCGGGATAGCGGTTGGCGAGATCGATCAGCGAGGCGATCTCCGCCTCGTTCTTCTCGGTCTTGGAGGACAGCCACGCCCCCATGGTGACCTGGATCCCGTGCCTGCGTGCCATCTCCGGCACCACCTGGAGCCCTTCCAGCGAGGTGTAGGTGCGGATGCCGGCCACCTGCGGCGCCAATGCCGCGAGGTCTTCCTCGATCTGGGCATTGGTCGGGAAGACCTGGGTCAGCGGGCTCTGGCCGTCGCGGAAGGGGGCGAAGGACACGCTGCGCAGCTTGCCCCCCGGCGGCGGATCGAGCGGCACCGGGCGGTTCGGCAGGGACCAGACGGCGAGATTCGCGAGGCCGGCGACGAGGATCGCGGCGATGATGAGGATCAGGCGCATGGGCGGGATGTCTACACCAAAGGCTTGACGGTTTGAACGGTGACCGTCGCACCAACAGGCCGGACGGTGATTTTATTCACGGATGCGGACAGAAAATGGGCGCGCCCCCCAAAAGGAGGCGCGCCCAGTCGGTCAAGGATTGAGTGACGTGCCTTCGTCACGGGTTGGTAAACCGGCGGGAGGGGGAGTTTATTCCGCTGGGGGGTGTGACTTTGTGGGGACGTCAGCCCCCCACCCCAACCCTCCCCCGCTGGGCGGGGGAGGGGGCAAGTGCTTGTGCGGGAAAGCGGCGGCAGTCCCTCCCCCGCTCAGCTCTCGCACAAAGCTTTGCTTTGTGCTGACGCGGCAGGCGGACCGTAGGTCCGCTGAGAGCGGGGGAGGTTAGGTGGGGGTCTAACGCGGCATAAAAGCCAACACCCTCACCGCTCCACAAACGCCTTCTCGATGACGAACCCGCCCGGCTCGCCGTTGGTGCCCATGACGAAGCCGCGCTTTTCCATCATCGCGGTGGTCTCGGCCAGCATCGCCGGGCTGCCGCAGATCATCACGCGGTCCTTCTCGGCGTCCAGTTCCGGCAGGCCCAGGTCGCTGTACAGCTTGCCCGTCTCCATCAGCGTGGTCAGGCGGCCCTGGTTGCGGAAGGGCTCGCGCGTCACGGTGGGGTAATACAGCAGCTTTTCCTTCACCTGCTCGCCGAAGAACTCGTTCTCCGGCAGGCTGTGGTGGATCAGGTCGTCATAGGCCAGCTCCGCCACGGTGCGGGTGCCGTGGGTCAGGATCACCCGGTCGAACTTCTCGTACATCTCCGGGTCCTTGATGATGCTGAGGAACGGCGCCAGGCCGGTGCCGGTGCTCAGCAGATACAGGTTCCGCCCGGGAAGCAGGTTGTCGGTGATCAGCGTGCCGGTCGCCTTGCGGTTCACCAGCAGCGTGTCGCCTTCCTTCAGGTGCTGGAGCCGCGATGTCAGCGGGCCGTCCTGCACCTTGATGCTGAAGAACTCCAGCGTTTCCTCGTAATGCGCGCTGACGAGGCTGTAGGCGCGCAGCAGGGGCCGGCCGTCGACCTCCAGCCCGATCATGGTGAACTGCCCCGGCAGGAAGCGGAAGGACGGATCGCGCGTGGTGGTGAAGCTGAACAGCGTGTCGGTCCAGTGGTGAACGGTCAGCACGCGCTCTTTGATCAGATTGCTCATGGGGGCGTTCCAAAACCTGTCGAGGCAAAGCTCGGTTGGCGGTGTTCAAGCCGCAATGTTCAAACCATCGTCCGGGACGCTGCATCAGGTGGCCGGTGCGCGATGACGCAAGCGGAGCTGCCGCGACGCAACGGCCGAAACCTATCAACAAACCCGGTCGAAGGCCACGGATTTATACCAGTCAAACGACGGGCTTTCCGGCAAACAACACAGTCTGCGCCGTACAACATTGATCCCGGTCAATCGCCGTCTCACTCCGCGCTGGGCGGGGCAAACAGGTAGGGCGAGAGGCCGCGCAGGTTCTCGTCGACGATAAGCCGATGATTCAGCGGCGGAAACGCCCGCTGCGAACAGTCCAGCCGCGGGCAGAGCCGGCAATTCACCCCGATCGGCGTCGCGGCATCGGTGTTGGACAGGTCGAACCCGTCCGCATAGGTGACCTGAGCCGCATGCTGGACATCGCAGCCGAGAGCGACGGCGAATTGCTGCGGCGGGCTGCGGTGGCCGCCGCCGGCCTTCACCACCGTGCGGGCAATGGAGAAATAGGCGGTGCCGTCCGGCATTTCCGCCATCTGGCTGTGGATCTTGCCGGGCGTGCGGAAGGCGTCGTAGACGACCCAGCGCGGGCAGCCGCCGCCGAAGCGGGCGAAATGGAAGCCGGCGCCGGAAAAGCGCTTGGACACATTGCCGGCGCTGTCCACCCGCATGAAGAAGAAGGGCACGCCCTTGGCGCCGGACCGATGCAGGGTGGTCAGCCGATGGCAGACCTGCTCGAACGACGCGTCGAAGCGCCGCCGCAGGATCTCGATGTCGTAGCGGACCTGGGTCGCCGCCTCGTGGAAGCGGGCATAGGGCATCAGCACCGCCGCGGCGAAATAGTTCGCCAGCCCGATGCGGGCCAGCCGCCGCGCCTCGTCGCCGGACAGGTTGGCGGAATCGACGATGCCGTTCAGCAGGTCGCGGTGGCGCAGCAGGGCAATCTGGCAGGCCAATTGGAAGGTGCGTCCCGACGGCGCCAGCATCTCCGACAGCAGGATGCGCCGGCTGTGGCGGTCGAAGCGGCGCACGGCATAGCCCATCACCTCCGACGGCAGCAGGCGGACGCGCACGCTGTGCTGGGTGTTCAGCCAGTCGACCAGCCCGCGGTAGAGGTCGCCGCGCTCCAGCTTGCCGTCCTGCCACAGGCCTTCGGCCGCCGCCTCCAGGTCGGGAAAATGGTTGGAATGGGTCTGGAACAGGTCGCGCACCTCGTCCTGCGGGAAGCCGGCGCTCTGCACCAGATGCAGCTTCTCGCGGTCGGCCACCCGCTCCGCCAGAGCCTGCAGATCGTCGCGCGCCCCGCGGAAGCCGCGGTAGAGCGCCACCACCGCCTGCCCCAGCGTCGGCGCCACCGCCGCCAGTTCGCGGAAATCCTGGTTCTTGATGTCGGAGCCGTCGAACAGCGGGTCGGCGAACACCTCGCGCAATCCCGCCACCAGCCGGCTTTCCTCGTCCTCGGCGAAAGCCTGCAGATCGACGCCGAACTGGTGGCCCAGCTTCAGCAGCAGCGGCACCGTGACCGGGCGCTGGTTGTGCTCGATCAGGTTCAGATAGCTGGGGGAGATGCCCAGCTGCTCCGCCATCTGGGCCTGGGTCAGGCCGTGGTCGCGGCGCAGGCGGCGGACCTTCGGACCCAGCATCGCCTTCTTTTCCATGGTCGCCACGACAGCTCCTCCAGCTTTCTCTGACTTTACAAGATTTACGGATTTACAGGTTTTTGAAAACGGCAGTTTACAAACGGACCTTTTTACAAACAAGGGCTTATTGCAACGCACTCGGGCGGGGTTTAAGTCTTGGTTCACGGCCGCGCTGTAAAGCGCAAGCGGCCCCGAAGACACCGGCGGCAGAGCAAGGGCGGGAGGAAACGCCACTGCGCACAACCGGTTGTCGGGACCGACAAAAGGCCCGCCCCGAGACCCCAGTTCCGCCCCGATCCACCGGGCGCACCGGACAACAAGGAACCTGACCCATGTCGCTCGATGAAAAGACCAAGGCCGCCATCCACGCCGCCCGTTACGAGGGCATCCGCCGCGACTACACCATGGACGACGTCAAGCGTCTGAGCGGCTCGGTCAAGATCGAGTACACGCTGGCCGAGTTGGGCGCGCGCCGCATGTGGGAACTGCTGAACACCGAGCCCTACATCAACACGCTGGGTGCGCTGACCGGCAATCAGGCGATGCAGGCGGTCAAGGCCGGCCTGAAGGCCATCTACCTGTCGGGCTGGCAGGTCGCCGGCGACGCCAACACGGCCGGCCAGATGTACCCGGACCAGAGCCTGTATCCGGTCAACTCGGTGCCGGCGGTGGTCGAGCGCATCAACAACGCCTTCAAGCGCGCCGACGAGATCCAGACCTCCGAGGGCAAGGGCGACACCTACTGGTTCGCGCCGATCATCGCGGATGCCGAAGCCGGCTTCGGCGGCCCGCTGAACGCCTTCGAGCTGATGAAGTCGATGATCAAGGCCGGCGCCGCCGGCGTGCACTGGGAAGACCAGCTGGCTTCGGAAAAGAAGTGCGGCCATCTCGGCGGCAAGGTTCTGATCCCGACGCAGCAGCACATCCGCACGCTGAACGCCGCCCGTCTGGCCGCCGACGTCTGCGGCACCTCGACCCTGGTGATCGCCCGCACCGACGCGGAGTCGGCGCAGCTCATCACCTCGGACATCGACGAGCGTGACCATCCCTTCATCGATTTCGACAGCGGCCGCACCACCGAGGGCTTCTTCCGCCTGAAGAAGGGCATGGGCGTCGATCACTGCATCGCCCGCGGCCTGTCCTACGCGCCGTATTCGGACCTGATGTGGTGGGAGACCTCCAAGCCGAACCTGGACGAGGCGCGCCGCTTCGCCGAGGCCGTGCACAAGCAGTTCCCGGGCAAGATGCTGGCTTACAACTGCTCGCCGTCCTTCAACTGGAAGGCCAACCTGGACGACGCCACCATCGCCAAGTACCAGCGCGAGCTGGGCGCCATGGGCTACAAGTTCCAGTTCGTCACGCTGGCCGGCTTCCACAGCTTGAACTACTCGGCCTTCACGCTCGCCAAGGGTTACGCCGAGCGCGGCATGGCCGCCTACTCCGAACTGCAGCAGGCCGAGTTCGCGGCCGAGAAGGACGGTTACACCGCCACCAAGCACCAGCGCGAAGTCGGCACCGGCTACTTCGACGCGGTCGCCACGGCGATCTCCGGCGGCACCTCCTCGACCACCGCTTACAAGGACTCCACCGAGGCTGACCAGTTCCATTGATCGCAGGTTCCGATCAAGGGGATTGGTCCGTGATCCGGTGTGCGAGCCGGATCTTTTCGAACGGCTGATGCTTTGACTTGCCGACGGCCGGGGGCCTTCCCCCCGGCCGCTTTTTTGTGTCCGAACGATTTTGAAGCGGTTCATTCGGGATAAGCCGTCGGCGAAGCCACGCCCCTATGGTATGGCAGACCTGCGCCGCATCAACCGGTGGTACGGCCCGGCTGGGCCGAAAGTCTTGAACGGGGCTGGAAAATACCGCCAAATCCCTTGTCTGAGCGCGGATCCGCGATGCCGTGGTCTTGGGTGCGGCGCGGAATCCGTTGTTGACTTGGCACCGCATCGGGACCAATTAAGTCCGCATGCTGAAAACAAACCGATCCGGGACGTAAAGGTCCCACACGCCGGCACCCCGACTTCGGGCCACCGGCGGGCGGAACTGGCCGCCGCGCATCCCCTTGCGCGGCGATGACCGTTTCCCGACCGCCCCCTGCTCCGGCGGGCCCCCGGCGGGTTCTCCCCTGGTCGACATGCCATCGGAGATGGTCCGGCGTTCTTTGGTGAAACGATGAAAGGACAAGACAGTATGGATCAATCGCTCGCAGGAAAGTCTATCGCCATCCTCGTCTCCAACGGCTTTGAAGAAGCGGAGATGACCGAGCCGCAACGCGCCCTGATCAAGACCGGCGCCACGCTGCGTACCATCTCGACCGAGACGGGTCTGGTCAACGGCTGGCACGGCAAGTCCTGGGGCCATTACTTCCCGGTGGACAAGCATCTGAGCGAGGCGCTGGGCGCCGACTTCGACATGCTGCTGCTGCCGGGTGGTGAGCGCAGCGTGGCGAAGCTGCAGCAGTCGGCCCACACCCGCCGCATCGTCGGCCATTTCCTGGATGCCGGCAAGCCGATCGCCGCCATCGACCAGGGCATCCAGCTGCTCGCCATTCCGGGCAAGCTGCGCGGCCGTCTGCTGGCTGCTCCGGAAGCCTACCGCGCCGACCTGACCGCCGCCGGCGGCCGGATCAGCGACGAGGCTCTGGTCGTCGACGACGTCACGGTCTCTGCCCTCGGCCAGGACCAGCTGAACGAGTTCGTCGAAGCCGTGGTGAAGCTGTTCACCGAGCTGGGTTCCGTTCGCAAGGCCGCCTGACCTCCATCCTCAGCCGGTACCGAAACGGCCGCCGCACCAACCGGGTGCGGTGGCCGTTTCGTTTTTGGGCCGGTTCTTTCCCAGACTGTGACCATTGCCCGACCCCGCCGATTTCCGACGAATTCACTCGCCTTCCGCGTTGATAATTTTAAACATTCGGATTAGTAAGGTTGAGGGTCGAACAATACCTTCGGGTGGGACGATTTCTTACCCAAGGCTTGGCGGGGATGCAGGCAAAATGGCTAAAATTCGTGCATTCGGGCGCCTCACCATCCGCGCCAAGATCATCGTCGCCGTTCTGGGCACCGTGGTGATGGCCGGCGCCTTCGGCCTGTTCACGCTCAGCCGGCTGGAAATCCTAAACAATGCCGCCGAAACCATGCGCAGCCGTTCGCTGCCGGCGACCCAGCTGGCCGGTCAACTGACCTCCGCCGCGCAGAGTCATCGCATCGCAGAAGCCGCCTATGCGCTTGCCACCAACGAGATGCAGGTGAACCAGGCGGAAAAGGGCTGGGCCGACGCGGTGGCCGAGGTCACGGCCCGCCGGCAGGACGCCGGCACCCGCTTCACCGCCGGGGAAGGGGCGGCGCGGCTGGCGGCGTTCGACGAAGCCTGGACCGCCTATGCCGCCGCGGCCGACCGGGTGCGCGCCCAAGCCCGCGACGGCAACGCCCAGTCCGCCGTCAGCGTCTTCAAACGTCCCAGCGCCGTCGCCTTCGCCCGCGTGCAGGAGGCGTTGGACGCGCTGGTCGACGGCACGATGGCCGATGCCGGCGCCGTCGCCGACCAGGGGGCGGAGGTCTACAACAGCGCCCACGGCATGGTGCTGGGTGGGGTGACGCTTTGCACCCTGCTGGCGCTGGGCTTCGGCGTCGTACTGGTGCGCGGCATCTCCCGCCCGATCCTCGACGTGGCGAGCGCCCTGGAGCGTCTGGCCGCCCGCGATTTCTCCGCCAGTTTCGAGGAAGGCCGCCGCGACGAGATCGGCCGCATGGCGACCGCCGCCCGCGTCTTCCGCGACACCATGCTCGACACCGAACGCCTCCAGCAGGAGCAGGAGCGGCTGAAGACCGCCGCCGCCGAGGAACGCCGCCGCGAACTGCGCACGCTGGCCGACGGCTTCGAGGCGACGGTGAAGCGGCTGGTCGAAGCGCTGTCGGCCTCCACCGCCGAGATGGCCGCCGCCTCTACCGCGATGGCGGAGGGTGCGGCCGAGACCGCGCGCCATTCCGACGCGGTGTCGTCCGCCGCCGGCCGCGCCTCGGCCAATGTCGACAGCGTCGCCGCCGCCACCGCAGAGCTGTCGGCCAGCTTCGCCGGCATCGCCAGCCTGGTCGCCGATTCCGCCGGCATCGCCGCTGACGCCACCCGCGACGCCGAACGCAGCACCGCCGTGATGGGCAGCCTCGCCGAAGCGGCAAAGGAGATCGGCAAGGTCGTGGACATGATTTCCGGCATCGCCGGCCAGACCAACCTGCTGGCGCTGAACGCGACCATCGAAGCGGCCCGCGCCGGGGAGGCCGGCAAGGGCTTCGCCGTCGTCGCCAGCGAGGTCAAGCAGCTGGCCGGCCAGACGGCGAAGGCCACCGCCGAGATCCAGGCGCGCATCGCCGAGATCCAGACCGCGTCGGGCACCGCGGTCGACACCATCGGCGCCGTCACCCGCACCATCACCCGCATCAACGAGATCGCCGCCGAGGTCGCCACCGCGGTGGAGCAGCAATCCGCCGCCGTGGGCGAGATCGCCGCCAACATCCAGGATGCCGCCGACGGCACCCGCACCGTCTCCGATAACATCGCCGCCGTCACTGCCGCCGCCGCATCGGCGGAGCAGGCCAGCGGCGTGATGGTGCGCTCGGTGGGTACGGTGACGGACGACGCCGGACGGATGCGGCAGGAGGTGGACGGGTTCCTGGGGGCGCTGCGGGCGTCGTAAGAGTTAGCCCCCCACCTATCCTCCCCCGCTTTCAGCGGACCTTTGGTCCGCCTGCCGCGTCAGCACAAAGCATAGCTTTGTGCGAGAGCTGGGCGGGGGAGGGACTGCCGCCGCCTTTCCAAACAAGCACTTGTCCCCTCCCCCGCCCAGCGGGGGAGGGTCAGGGTGGGGGCAATCGAAGCCGACCCTCCATCCCCAAACTACGCCTGCTTGGCGTCGATGATCCCCCGACGAACCGCCCGCGTCTTGGTGAAGTGGTCCTGCAGCTGCTCGCCCTCGCCCCAGCGGATGGAGCGCTGCAGCGCCGTCAAATCCTCGGTGAAGCGCTGCAGAATCTCCAGCACCGCCTCGCGGTTGTTCAGGAAGATGTCGCGCCACATCACCGGATCGCTGGCGGCGATGCGGGTGAAGTCGCGGAAGCCGCCGGCGGAGAACTTGATGACCTCCGACTTGGTGTCCTCCTCCAGGTCGGACGCAGTGCCGACGATGGTGTAGGCGATCAGGTGCGGCAGGTGCGAGGTGATGGCCAACACGCGGTCATGGTGATTGGCCTCCATGATCTCCACGGTGGAGCCGACGCGGCGCCACATCTCCGTCACCCGCGCCAGCGCATGGCGGTCGGCGCCGGTCGCCGGGGTCAGGATGCACCAGCGGCCCTGGAACAGGGTGGCGAAACCGGCCTCGGGACCGGAATGCTCGGTGCCCGCCACCGGATGGCCGGGGATCAGGTGGACGCCGTCCGGCAGATGCGGCCCGATGTCGCGCAGCGTCGCCTGCTTGACCGAACCCACGTCGGTGACGATGGTCCCGCGTTTAAGCAGCGGCCCGATGGCCTCGCCCACCGCGGCAAAGCTGCCGACCGGGGTCGCCAGAACCACCAGTTCCGCACCGGCCAGCGCCGCCGCCAGATCGGTGGTGGCCTCCGCCACGATGCCCAGCTCCAGCGCCTTGGCGCAGGCTTCCGGGTTCCGGTCGGCGCAGACGACCTGCCGCGCGATCCCATACTCCGCCAGCGCCCGCGCCAGGGAGGAGCCGATCAGACCGATGCCGACGATGGCGACGCGGTCGAACAGGGGGGCGGTGTCGGTGGTGACCATGACGCGGGGTGTCCCGAAAGCGGATTGGAAGGCGGATTGAACGGGCGAGAAACCGTCCCGTTTAAACCACCTCGCACCCGTCGGACCAAGCGTTTCTTTGCGGCACGGCCGCTCAACCGTCGTTGCGCGTCATCTCCGCCCGCAGCGCTTCGGCCAGCCGCTGGAAGGTCTCCTTCCGGCCGGAGGTGCGGCGCCAGGCCAGCGCGATGCGGCGGCCGGGGCGGTCGCCGGCCAGCGGGCGCACCGCCAGATCCAGCCCGCGCAGGATGCCCGAATCGACCGCCATCTGCGGCAGCAGCGTCACCCCCAGCCCGTTCGCCACCATCTGAACCAGCGTGTGCAGGCTGGTGCCCTGGAAGGCGGTGTTGTGTGGCGTGGCGTCCAGCGCGCAGGCGGCCATGGCGTGGTCGCGCAGGCAGTGCCCGTCCTCCAGCAGCAGCAGATCCTCCGACGGAACCGCGACGGGCTGCGCCGGGTCGCCGCCGCTCAGCCGGTGGCCGGTGGGGCAGACGAAGGAGAAACGGTCCTCGGCTATGTCCTCCGTCTCCAGGTCGCCCATCGGATAGGGCAAGGCCAGCAGGGCCGCGTCGAGCTTGCCGGCGTTCAGCTGGCCGAGCAGGCGGGCGGTCTGGTCCTCGCGCAGATACAGGCGCAGGCGCGGGAAGGCCTCGCGCAGGGCCGGCATCACGCGGGGGATCAGGAAGGGGCCGATGGTCGGGATCACCCCCAGATGCAGGGCGCCCGACATTGGGTCGGCGGCGGACCGGGTGATGTCCACCAACTCCTCCGCCCCCTTCAGCAGTTGGCGGGCGCGCTCGGCAATCTCGCGGCCGAGCGGGGTCGGCAGCACCGAACGGCGCGTGCGCTCCACCAGCGTAGCGCCCAGCAGGTCTTCCAGTTCCTGCAGGCCGGCGCTGAGCGTGGATTGGCTGACGAGACAAGCCTCCGCCGCCTGCCCGAAATGGCAGCGGTCGACGACGGCGACGAGATAGCGGAGCTGGCGCAGGGTGGGGAGCGGCTTCATGCCGGGATATGTAATCGGATTTATCGATCAGTTCAATTGGTATTTTCTACTTCTCTTGATCACAGATTTCCCGTATTCCTCCTCGGGTCAACGGGACAACGGAACGACGCCTCACCCCAGCCACTCGATAAAGCCCCCCTTGTTCGACCCGGTGCGCCGCACTAAGTCGGGCATGTCACGGCCACCGGCCGGGGATCGAGGCGACAACCATTCATCGCACCCCATCGGAGAACACTAATGTCCTTGATCAACAGCGAGATTAAGCCCTTCAAGGCGACCGCGTACAAGAACGGCAAGTTCATCGACGTGACCGACGCCGACCTGAAGGGCAAGTGGTCGGTCGTGTTCTTCTATCCGGCCGACTTCACCTTCGTCTGCCCGACGGAGCTAGAAGACCTGGCCGACAACTACGCCGAATTCCAGAAGCTGGGCGTCGAGATCTACAGCGTCTCGACCGACACCCACTTCTGCCACAAGGCCTGGCACGACACCTCTCCGGCCATCGGCAAGATCGGCTACACCATGATCGGTGACCCGACGCTGGCCATCAGCCGCAACTTCGAGGTTCTGATCGAGGAAGTCGGCCTGGCCGACCGCGGCACCTTCGTCGTCGATCCGGACGGCAAGATCCAGATCGTCGAGATCACCGCCGGCGGCGTCGGCCGCGACGCCAAGGAGCTGCTGCGCAAGATCAAGGCCGTGCAGTACGTCGCCGCCCACCCGGGCGAGGTCTGCCCGGCCAAGTGGCAGGAAGGCGAGAAGACCCTCGCCCCGTCGCTCGACCTCGTCGGCAAGATCTAAGGGTCCTTCGGGAGCCCTATGGATCGGGGGCCGGTTCCGGCCGGCCCCCAACCCCGCCGCCACGGCGGGTGTTGATTGCAGTACCCTTGGACGGGCCGACACGGCCGCAAGGCGGTTTCCACGGGCCGGCTGCCATAGCCCTCTCCCGTGACGGGTTTCGTCATCGGATTCCCCATCCCCACGAAGGTGGGCACCCAGACGCGCTTTTTGTCGCAGTCCTTTCAAAGCCTGGATCCCCGCCTGCGCGGGGAGGACGATGACGTTTCGAACTCTTCACTGTTTCAAAACCGGACCACTCGCCGGAACCGATACCGCCAACCCGACTCGATCTCCCGATTCGGGCCACCTAATTCTCCGCCCGGACCGCCGCCTTGAAGCGCAGGCGATCCGCCCCGGACACGAGACGTTGGGAAAGAGAGCCATGCTGGACGCCAATCTGAAGACGCAGTTGAAGGCTTACCTGGAGCGCATCACCCATCCGATCACGCTGGTCGCGTCGCTGGACGGCGGGGCGAAGTCGCAGGAGATGCTGGGCCTGCTGGAAGACATCGCCTCGCTGTCCGACAAGATCACGCTGGACCGCAACGGCGCCGACGCCCGCCGCCCCTCCTTCGCGATCAACCGCGACGGCAGCGACATCGGCGTCACCTTCGCCGGCCTGCCGATGGGGCACGAGTTCAACTCGCTGGTGCTGGCTCTGCTTCAGGTCGGCGGCCACCCGTCCAAGGAATCCGAGGAGCTGCTGGAGCAGATCCGCAACCTCGACGGCGATTTCCGCTTCGAGACCTATTTCTCGCTGTCCTGCCAGAACTGCCCGGACGTGGTCCAGGCCCTGAACCTGATGAGCGCGCTGAACCCGCGGATCAAGCATGTCGCCATCGACGGCGCGCTGTTCCAGCAGGAGGTCGAGCAGCGTCAGGTGATGGCCGTCCCCACCGTCTTCCTGAACGGCGAGCCCTTCGCCCAGGGCCGGATGGACGTGGCGCAGATCGTCGCCAAGCTCGACACCGGCGCCGTCGCCCGCGCCGCCGAGAAGATCAAGGCCAAGGCCCCGTTCGAGGTGCTGGTGATCGGCGGCGGCCCCGCCGGCGCCGCGGCCGCCATCTACGCCGCCCGCAAGGGCATCCGCACCGGCGTCGCGGCCGAGCGGTTCGGCGGTCAGGTGCTCGACACCATGGCGATCGAGAATTTTATCTCGGTCTCCCACACCGAGGGGCCGAAGCTGGCCGCGGCGCTGGAACAGCACGTCAAGGACTATGAGGTCGACGTGATGAACCTGCAGACCGCCACCGCCCTGGTGCCGGCCACGCAGGAAGGCGGGCTGATCGAGGTGAAGCTGGCCAGCGGCGCCTCGCTGAAGTCCCGCACTGTGGTGCTGTCGACCGGCGCCCGCTGGCGCTCGATGAATGTCCCGGGCGAGGCGGAATACCGCAACAAGGGTGTGGCCTATTGCCCGCACTGCGACGGCCCGCTGTTCAAGGGCAAGCGCGTGGCGGTGATCGGCGGCGGCAATTCCGGTGTGGAAGCGGCGATCGACCTCGCCGGCATCGTCTCGCACGTCACGCTGATCGAGTTCGACAGCCAGCTGCGCGCCGACGCGGTCCTGCAGCGCAAGCTGCACAGCCTGCCCAACGTGACCGTCATCGTCTCGGCCCAGACCACCGAGGTGCATGGCGACGGCAACAAGGTCGTCGGCCTGTCCTACAAGGACCGCAACAGCGGCGACCTGAAGCGGGTGGATCTGGAAGGCATCTTCGTGCAGATCGGCCTGGTGCCCAACACCGAATGGCTGAAGGGCACGCTGGCGCTGACCCCGCGCGGCGAGATCGAAGTGGACAACCGCGGCCAGACCTCCGTCCCCGGCGTGTTCGCCGCCGGCGACGCGACGACGGTGCCGTTCAAGCAGATCGTCATCGCCATGGGCGAGGGTGCCAAGGCCGCGCTGGCCGCCTTCGACCACCTGATCCGCACGGTACCGGCCGAGGAAGCCGTGCGGGAGACCGTCGCGGCGGAGTGAGAGGGTTATTGCGAAGCGTAGGCTTCGAATGCCCCCACCTAACCTCCCCCGCTGGGCGGGGGAGGGACTGCCGCCACCCTCCCGAACAAGCGCCAATCCCCCTCCCCCGCCCAGCGGGGGAGGGTCAGGGTGGGGGTCTAACGCCGCAAGACTCCAGCCCCCTTCACCCCTTCTTCACCGCCGCCTTCTCCTTGTCCACCACCTCTAAAATCCGCTGCAACGCCTCGGTGCTCAGCGGCGACTCCATCGTCAGCCCATCCCCGAACTTGCGCAGCGCGCCGATGGCGCGGCGGCGGGCGATGAAGTCGTCGTCACCCGCCTCGAACGGCTCGACCACCGGCCCCTTGTAATAGCCGCCGCGGAAGCTCCATTGGCGGCGCCCGTCGGCGCGCCATTCGCTGCCGTCGGACAGCACCATGCAGCGTCCCCCTTCGGTATAGCGCTCCACCGTTGCGGTGGACTGCGGAATGGACTGGCCGCTGCGGATCGTCACGCGGTCGCCGACGCGGAAGCTGGCGGCAGTGAACATGCTGTCTCCCCAATTGGCGCTGGCCCTCTCAACCGGACCGGAGCGCCGCAAAAACCCGAAGACGTTGTTTTCCACCAGTTGCCCCGGCAAATCCAGTCCTACAGCGCGAAACTCGCCACCACAGGCGCATGGTAGCTGACCGGCGACGGCTCGTCGGCGTGATCGACCTCGTCGGTCAGATCCTCGTTGTGGATGGCGACCTCCTGCAGGCGTTCGGTCAGGCGCGGCGAGGTCATCAGATGGTCCAGCAGCACCGGCGTGCCGGCATGCAGGACGGTGTAGCGCCGCGCGTCCGGGATCGCCTGCTCCAGCGGCTCCAGCACGCGGTTCGCCAGCGCCGGGTTGCCGGTGAAGTCGGGGGCGGCGCGGATGATGCGGACGGCGGTCTGCTCCAGCTCGGCGTTGCAGTCGCCGGCCACCACGATCAGCGCGTCGGGATCGGCGTCGAACAGCTGGTCGACCGCCATGCGCGTTTCCAGCGCCTGCCCCGTCCGCTTGATCGAGGCGAGATAGAAGCCCTCCGCCCAGCCGGATGCCGTCTTCCAGGTCTGGGCATCGGTCTTCTGCCCCGGCACCGGGGCGGCGATTGGCGCGCGCAGATGCAGGTCGAAGACATGCAGGATGCGGCCGTCCGGCATCTCCACCTCGGCATGCAGCACCGGCCGGTCCCAGCCGACCTCCGTCTCCGTATCCGACGCCGGGTCGGCGGTGGCGAGGCGGACGCGGGCCGGCGGCACCAGATGGTGGCGCAGCAGACGCGCCGCCCTGATCGGCCAGCGGCTGACGATCACCGGGTTGTGGCGGTCGGCCGGCGACTCGGCGTCGCCGGCGGTGACGTGGTAATCGGCATAACGCGTGCCCTCCAGCAGGCGGGTCAGCGCACGCAAGGTCCGCGGCTCGCTCTTCACCGGGTGCTGGGCGTCGACCTCCTGCAGGCAGAGGATGTCGGCCTCCAGCCGCTCCAGCTGCGGGCGCAGGGTGGCGATCCGCGCCTCGAAGGGCGGCTCGTCGGCATCGTCGTCCAGGTTTTCCAGGTTGAAGGTGGCGATCCGGAACAGCGTGTCGGCCATGAAGGGCTCCGCAGAGGAACGGCGGGTATCGGCGGCGCGACTGTGGAATGTACGCCGCCGGTCGAGCTTATCAGAACAGCTCGACGTCGCCTTCGATCCGCGTCCGGCCCAGATGTTCCATGTAGGACGACTCGTTGCGGGCGATGTCGTGCAGGGTCTCGTCGCCGATCAGCCGGCGCTGGCTGCGCCCGCTGGTGGGGAAGAAGCGCACGCCGCGGGGACTGGCGCCGCCGACGTCCCAGCTGACGGTGGGAATGCCTTCCGTCGCCAGATACTCCATCACGAATTCGACGTTGCGCTGGCCGATGTTGGCGGTGCGCAGCGTGGTCAGGTTCACGTTGGCGCCGCCGAACACCTTGGCGCGCAGCCGGTCGCGCCGGCCGGTGACAGCCAGCAGACGGTTGATCAGCTGCTCCATCGCCGTGGCACCGTAGCGGGACGACAGCGACAGCGCGTCCGTGCCGGCATCGGGCAGAAGGAAATGGTTCATGCCGCCGATCTCCGCCACCGGATCGTACAGGCAGGCGGCGACGCAGGAGCCCAGCGTGGTGGTGATGACGACGTTCGGGTCGTCGGTGACGACGCAGCCGCCGACGACGATGTTGACGACCTCCGCCCCCAGCCGCCGGTCGTGATAGCGGTTGGCGGCGACGTCCTGCCGTTCCAGCCTGCGGCGCAGTGCGCTGCGCGCGGTAGAGGTGCTGGAACTGGCTGTCATCATCGGGTCTGGCACTCCCGCTGCCGAATGGGGACGGATATGGATCGGATGGACGGGCATTCAATTCGCCTGCGGACCGGCTTGCGGACCAATTTGTATCGGATCGACTTTGCCTTGCATTTTAACGGACACGTCATAGTCGGACGTATGACCTATGTCAGTCAATAGGTTAAAACCCACCGCTCCAACATCCCGCTCTGCAACGCACGGGCGTCCGCGGCCCAGACACGCGCGTCGGACGGGATGGCGGTCACCCGGCGGTCCAGCGCGGCGTCCATCGCCGCCCGGCGCCGGGCATCGGTGATGAACAGAACGAAGCCCAGCCGCCGGCCGCTGGTTGCGGTCAGCAGCCCGGCCAAGCCCTTGACATAGGCCAGGGTCCCGGATTTGGCCCGCACGCCGGGCGGCAGCGCCTTGCCGTCCTCCTCCCCCGGCAGCAGGTCCCACAGCGCCGGCCCGCCGGCCCGCAGCAGCGCCGCCATCTGCCGTGGCGTGGCGCGCGACCCGGTGCCCAGCCCCGAATGATTGGCCAGCCGCAACCCGCCCCACCCGGCCCCGTCCAGCGGATGCCGCGCCAGCAGGCCCTGCAGCATCGCCGCGGAATGCCCGAGCGTCGCGACGGCCGGATCCAACCGGCGCGCGGCGGCCAGTCCGATCACCTCCGCCGACAGGTTGTTGGAATGGCGCAGAAGCCCGCGGACCAGTTCCGCCACCGGCAGGCTGTCCAGGGTCGCGATCGGGACCGTCCCGGCTGGTGCCCGTCCCGGCAGGGGCGGCGGCAGGGCGATGCCGGCCTCGGCGGCCAACCGGCGGAACAGCGTGGCGGCGGCCAACCCCGGCCGGGCCACCGGCACCCAGGCTGCCCCGGCCTCCCCCGCTGCCGGCGCCGTCATGCGCCAGCGGTCCGCCCCGTCCGGCAGCAGCGGAAAGCGGCCGCCCGCTGCCATCGGCAGGACGGTGACGCTGTCCAGCGGCAGCCGTCCGGCATCGGCGACGGTCAACGCCTCCGGCCCGCCCCGGCCGCCGCGCCCCCAACTCAGCAGGACACGGTTGTAGTTCAGCGACAGCGCCCCGGCGCCCGTGTTGTAGGGAGCGGCCCAGGGCTGGCCGGAATCGATCTCCGCCAGTTCGGGCAGCAGCGTGGTGTCGTAGAGGAAGCGCCCTTCCACCCGGCGAAGCCCGGCGGCACGCGCTTGGTCGAGCAGTTGCAGCAGCCCTTCCGTCGCCAGGGCCGGGTCGCCGCCGCCCTGCAGAATCAGGTCGCCGCGCAGCACCCCGTCGGTGGACAGCCCACCGCCGGACGATTCGCCGCCGAGCAACCGGGTGGCGAATCGGTGATCCGGTCCCAGCAGGGCCAGCGCCGCCGAGGCGGTCGGCAGCTTCGCCACAGAGGCCGGGATGAAGGGGGTGTCGGCCGCCCGCGCCTCCACCGCCCGGCCGCTGTCGGGGTCGAACAGGATATAGCCGACCGCGGTGCCTTCGGGCCCCAGGCCATCGAAATCAATGGTTGCAGCATAGGAAGGCCGCGCCACTGCGGGCAGAGCAAGGCAGCCGAGCAGGCCGAGGAACGGACGGCGGCCCAGCGGCGTCGCGTACAGGCGGCGCTTCGAATCGGGACGGCCGGAACCGGGAAGGACTGTCAAGGGTCGGGTCTTTCCGCTTCTGATGCAGGATTTCATAAAGTATTTTGGGGAAAAATCGCTGGAAATCGCGAACAGGGACGTAGCCGGCAGCAGTCCGACAGGGGCAGGCCGAAGGGGGATGGCATGGCGATGTCCAAGCGGCGCGAGGCGCGCTTCGAGGTGGTGGTCGAACAGGGCGGCAAACCCAACATCGACGGCGTCTTCGATGACGAGAAGTCGGCGACGGAGCGCGCGAATTTCCTGCTGCGCCTTGCCAAGTTCCCGGTGGTGCGGGTGGTAAAGGTCACCGGGACCGGCCGGGAAGAGACGATCTTCCAGAAATCCTCCTCCGGCGGCGCCAAGCTGACCACCATCTCTCCGATCGAAGAGGCCAGCCTCTGCACGAGCGTGCTGCAGGTCTTTTCCTTCGACAGCCGGATGACCCTGCTGCGGCTGCTGCGCGGTTATTGGGACGACCAGGGCGTCATTCCGTCCGAGCAGCTTCACCGCTACTATCCGTTGCGCTACTTCGAGCGGGAGGCGCTGCTGTTCAACCCGGCGGTCAGCCGGCTCGCCGCCATCCAGGCGCCGATGCTGGGGCTGAAGCCGCATGAACGCTACGACCAGATCATCCGCCTGTTCGCCGGGCTGAAGGAACTCGCCCAGGCGTCCGACACGCTGGCCCCCTTCGATCAGGCGCTGATGCGCGGCGGGATTTCCGGCCTGCTGCTGGCCGCCGTCGACCGCCCGGTGGAGGAACGCGACCGCATCGTCACCCACGCCTTCGGCACGCTGCTGGAGCCGCAGCGCGAGTGGGGGGCCAAGCTGGCGGCCGTCCTGCGCCTGCACCGGGAAGGCGACGGCGAGAGCAGCCGGCTGGTGGACGAATTCACGGCGGAGATCGTCGACGGGCGGGAGCCGATCCGCGCGCTGATCGGATACGCGCCCGACCTGGGCAGCGCCATCCTGGCGCTGCTGGCCACCCTGCGCGGCGACCTGGACGACCGCCTGCCCCACACCGAACCGCTGCTGGCGCTGTCGAATGTGCTTGGGTCCGATGGAACGACAACCGGCTTTCCCCGGACGCGGGAGGCACTGCTCAACCGCATCCGCGGCGGGCTGGACGGGCTGACGCCGCTGACCCGCACCGGGCTGTCCAGCGACGCCCGCGCCTTCGGCGCCATCGTCGACGGGATGATCGCCTTCGACGGCTTCATGGGCGGCCCGGCCATGGCGGAATCGCTGACCCGCCGCGGCAAGACCGTGTGGGCGGCCGGCGGCAGCGACCTGCCCTTCGAGGAAACGATGACGCGGCTGGCCGGACGCTTCGGCGCCGCGGCCGGGCGGCTGGGCTACCTGCTGGACCTCGGCACCAGCGCCTACGGCCACCGCAAGATCAGCACGGTCATCCAGCATGTCGCCGACGAGTTCGGCCGGGTGAAATCGGCTGCCGAGCTTGCCGCCCCCGGCGCCTCGCTCCAGGAGGTGCGCGAGGGGCTGGGCCGCCGCCTGCGTGCCGCCGGCATCCCCCGGGCCTTGGCCGACGGGCTGATCGCCAAGATCGCCACCATCCCCGACGAGCAGCGGATGTCGGTGACCGGCAGCGGCATCCTGGCCGGATCGCGAATCGCGCCTCGGATGCCGGAGGTGACGGTCGACCTGCATGCGCCGCCTGCGCCGCGCCTGACGCTGAGCTTCCAGGGCCGGTCGGTCGCTCTGCCCGACGCCGGCGGCGACGTCGTGATCGGCCGTGCCGCCGAATGCGGCATCGTGCTGGACCATGCCTCCGCCTCGCGCCGCCATGCGGTGGTGCGGCTGCGCGACGGCGCCTTCACGCTGGAGGATCTCAGCCGCAACGGCACCCGCCTGGTGCGGCAGAACGGCGAACAGCGGCTGCTGAAGCTGGGCGACGTGGTGCCGCTGTCCGGCCGGGGGGAGATCGTCATCGGCTCCCTCGACCTCGGCGAACATCCGGCGCGGATCGCCTGGGACGTATCGGGACGTTAGGAACGGACGTCGGCGGATCAGTCGCCGGCGCAGGCCTCGGCCAGCCGGGCGTCGGCGGCACGGCTGGTGGCGCGGCTGGTGGCGCGGTCGTCCAGCATCGCCACCGCCCACACGGCCAGACCGCCCAGCGCCAGCGCCGAGCCGACCCAGCCGGTGGAGGTCCAGCCCCAGCCGGCGGCGATCGCCATGCCGCCCAGCCAGGGGCCGAGCGCGTTGGCGGCGTTGAAGGCGCTGTGGTTCAGCGCGGCGGCCAGCGTCTGCGCGTCCTCCGCCACATCCATCAGCCGGGCCTGCAGCGGGGTGCCGAGCCCGCCGCCGCAGCCGATCATGAACACCACGACCGAGACCAGCCAGACATTGCCGGCGGCGAAGGGATAGAGCGCCAGCGAGCCGGCGCTCCACAGCAGGAGGAAGGCGACGGTCGGCATCAGGGCGCGGTCGGCGGCCCAGGCGCTGACCAGCGTGCCGACGGTCATGCCGGCGCCGAACACCGCCAGCACCACCGGCACCGCCGACGGCGAGACCTGCGTCACCTCCATCAGGGTCGAGGCGACATAGGTATAGACGGCGAACATGCCGCCGAAGCCGATGGCGCCGATGCCCAGCGTCAGCCAGACCTGCCGCCGCTTCAGCGCGCCCAGTTCGCGCAGCGGGCTGGCGTCCGGGTGCGGGCGGTCGTTGGGGGCGAAGATCCAGACCAGAAGCACGGTCAGCAGGGCCAGCAGCCCGACGACGCCGAAGCCCCAGCGCCAGCCCATCGCCTGCCCGATCCAGTTCGCCATCGGCACGCCGACGATGGTCGCCACCGTCAGCCCCAGCATGGTCCGCGACACCGCCTGCGCCCGGCGCTGCGGCGGCACCAGCGACGCCGCGACAAGGGCGGCCACCCCGAAATAGGCGCCGTGCGGCAGGCCGCTCATGAAACGGAAGACCAGCATCCAGCCATAGGACGGCGAAAAGGCGCTGGCCACATTGGCGGCGGCGAAGACCGCCATCAGCCCGATCAGCAGGGTCCGGCGCGACAGCCGGGCCGCCAGCACCGCGATCACCGGCGCGCCCACCACCACGCCCAGCGCATAGGCGCTGATGACGTGCCCGGCGGTCGGCTCGTCGATGCCGAGGCCCTGGGCGAAATAGGGCAGCAGGCTCATCGTCGCGAATTCGGTCGTTCCGATGGCGAAACCGCCCATGGCGAGCGCCAGAAGCACCAGCCCGGGATGGGCCGGGGCCGCCTGTGCCCCGGCACGCATGTCGCCGTGATGGCCGGCAGAAGCCATGGTCGTTTCTCCGCTGTCGCCGCTTGATGAGGGAATTCTGGAACCCGGCGGTCAGGGGGCGGAAAACGACCGGGACAGGGTCAGGATATTTGCCCCACCCCCGCTGAGGCAATCCGCCGCAGGCCGCCAATTTCGCAGATGCGAGATGAGCGACAGGCATGGCTCGGGGGGTGGAGGACATTCCCCTCTCCCCCGCTCACGCGCAAACTTCGTTTGCGCTGACGCGACAGGCGGACCTCCGGTCCGCCAAAAGCGGGGAGAGGGTCAGGGTGAGGGGGATGCATGGCGAGGATTCCCGCAAAGGCACGCGGTGCATCCCCCTCACCCTCCCCACGCCTGCGGCGCGGGTCCCCTCCTTCTCCCCGGGGGAGAGAGGGCTTTCATGCGCCCCTCGGAAATCCTACAGCAGATCCTTGAACAGCGGCATTTCCGGCGCTTTCGGGGTCTTGCCCTGCTTGCGTGGGGCGGACTTGCGTTTCAGCTTGTCCTCGGCCTTGGCGGGCTGTTCCACCGGCAGTTCGGGGGCTGCCATCGGCATGGGCAGTTCGGCCGCCGGTTCCGGCGCCTCCTGCGGCGGAGCGGACTCAGGCTCCGGCGTGGCGGCGACTTCCGGCACCGCTTCCGCCACCGGCTCCGCTGGCGGCACAGCCTCCGGGGTCAGCCCCGGCGCAAGCTCGGGCACGGCTTCCGGCGCGGCCTCCGTTTCGGCGGCCGGTTTCGCGGCCTTTTTCCTGGAGGGTCGGCTCGGCGCGACGCCGACGCCGTCCTTGGCGCGCTGCTTGCCCATGTCGCGCGCCTGGGCTTCCGGCGCGGCGGGATCGTCGGTCAGCCATTTGCGGCGCTTGATGACCTCGTTCACCCGGCCCTGGTTCACACCCAGCTGGAAGGCGATCTCCTGCTGGGTCATGTTGGTGGTTTCGTGCAGATGCAGGATCTCGGCGGCCAGTTCGGGCGTCATCTTGCGTCCGGTCAGGCGCCGCGCCGGGCGGATGGAGCGCTGGCTGCGGTCGCGCGCCCTCAGGGATTCCAGGATCTCCAGCGCCGCCGTGTTGCCCGCCGCCTTCAGCGCATCCTCGAATTCCTTCAGCGTCGCCATAAGCTTCCCTCCCCCTGTCGCCGGCCATTCGCCGGCCGGTCCCCGCTGCAACCGGCAGGATCACAGATAGTTCGTCCCATGGCGACGGAAAAGCCGCAATGGACATTGGGATAAGCGCTGGCGGGACAAGCGCTGGCGGGACAAGCACCGGCTCAGGCGGGAAAGCGCAGGTCGATGCGCGTGCCGGCGCCGTCGGCGGGGCCATAGCTCAACTGGCCGGACAGTTGGCCGGCCAGGCTCTGGATGATCTTCCAGCCCAGACTCGGCAGGCGCAATACGTCGATCCCCACCGGCAGGCCGACGCCGTCGTCGGTCACCCGCAGGTGCAGATGGCCGGGATGGTCCGGCACGGCATGCAGTTCGATGGCGACGATCCCGCCCTCGCGGCCAACGAAGGCGTGCTTCAGGGCGTTGGTCAACGCCTCCACGATCAGCAGGGCCAGGGCCAGCAGCCGTTCGGGCGACTGCGGCGCCGCCCCGACCGAGACGCGGCAGGTGACGTGGGGCTTGCCGGCGGCCTCCAGCATATCCTGGCACAGCGCTTCGATGTGGCGGCCGAAATCGTCGCCGGACCGGGGGTCGTGCAGACGCCGGTGCACCCGCGCCATGGTGTCCAGCCGCCGCCCGGCCTCCTCCAGCGCCGCCATCGCCCCTTCCGGCGATCGGCCGACCGACCGCCTCTGCAGGTCGAGGACCGACGAGACGAACTGCATGTTGTTGGCGACCCGGTGCTGCAGCTCGTGGAACATGGTGGTCTGCGCGGCCAGCAGGGACGCGGTGCGGCCGCGTTCCTCGTGCAGGCGGGCCAGCGTCACCTGCATGCCGTGGATCAGCGCGATGTCCACCGTGACGATCACCGCATAGAAGGCCAGCGCCAGCCCGCTGGAGGCATTCAGCGTAAAAGTGTCGTAAGGCGGAATGAAGAAGTACCAGGCGGCCAGCCCGGAGAGCACCGCCGTCACCACCCCCGGCCCCAGCCCGACGACGAAGGTGGTCAGGATCACCGCGGGGAAGAAGGTGAGATAGGGGAAGCCGGAGGGCAGAACGCCATCGACGGCCCAACGCAGCACCAATGCAACGGCGAATGTCAGCAGCCCCGCGCCATAGCGCAATGCTGGACCGCGCCGCAGCAGCGAAAAGCGCGCCACCCGCTGCCAGACCGTCCGAACCGACCCCATCGACATCCCGTTCCCGCAATTGCCGACGCTAACATATCACCGGCATCCGGCGCTTGTAGGGTCAGTCTGCCGATGACGCACGGAATTTCTCTGGCCAGCCCCGTGACCAGTATCGGGCGAAGCGCAACCGGCGGTTTCGCCGTGGGAGAGGGGATTTGTTCAAAGCTGTTCACATCTCCGCCACATCCGTTCAAGACCGCGGGGCACTTTGTTCAATCCGCTGAGCGATTGTCGGCCTTGCGCGGCGGCCGGGGACCATGCCCCGCCCCGGCGCCCTTAAAATGAACAAGGCTGAAGGAGCCACGCCCCGTGAAGACCCGTCTGAACGCGCTCGCCATCGCGGCCACCCTGTCCGTCTCCGCTCTCGCCCTGTCCGGCACCGCCCAGGCCGGCGCCACCTTCGACGGCGTGAAGCAGAAGGGCTACGTCCAGTGCGGCGTCAATCTGGGCCTCTACGGCTTCTCCTCGCCGGACGACAAGGGCAAGTGGTCGGGCCTGGACGTCGACGTCTGCCGCGCCGTCGCCGCCGCCATGTTCGGCGATGCCGAAAAGGTGAAGTACACGCCGCTGTCGGCGCAGCAGCGCCTGCCGGCCCTGCAGTCCGGCGAGATCGACATCCTCGCCCGCAACACCACCCGCACCCTGACCCGCGACACCGCCAACGGCCTGAACTTCGCGCCGACCAACTACTATGACGGCCAGGGCTTCATGGTGTCGGCCAAGCTGGGGCTGAAGAGCGCCAAGCAGCTGAACGGCGCCACCGTCTGCGTCCTGCCCGGCACCACGACCGAGCAGAACGTCGCCGACTTCTTCCGCGCCAACAAGATGACCTTCAAGCCGGTCGTCATCGAGAAGAACGAGGAGCTGCACAAGGCCTTCTTCAGCGGCCGCTGCGACGCCCTGACCTCCGACGCCTCGCAGCTGGCCGCCATCCGCGCCGCCGAGACGCCGAACCCCAACGACTACGTCATCCTGCCGGAGCTGATCTCCAAGGAGCCGCTGTCCCCGGCCATCCGCCAGGGCGACGAGGAATGGGCGAACCTGGTGACCTGGGCCTTCTACGCCATGGTCCAGGCCGAGGAGAAGGGCATCACGTCGGAGACCGTCGACGCCGCCATGACCTCCCCCGATCCGGACGTGAAGCGCCTGCTGGGCGTCACCGCCGGCAACGGCAAGGCTCTGGGCGTGGAAGAGAACTGGGCCTTCAACATCATCAAGCAGGTCGGCAACTACGCCCAGAGCTACGAGCGCAACGTCGGCGCCGGCTCCAAGCTGAAGATGCCGCGCGGCCAGAACGCCCTCTACACCGATGGCGGCATGATGTACGCCCCGCCGATGAAGTAAGGCCGCGCATTGCCCCCACCCTAACCCTCCCCCGCTCCGCAGGGGAGGGGATCTCTCCCTCCCCCGCCCAGCTCACGCACATAGCTCCGCTTTGTGCTGACGCGGCAGGCGGACCGTAGGTCCGCTGAGAGCGGGGGAGGGTCGGGGTGGGGGCAAGTGTTCGCCCGCCTTCACTCCCCCGCACGGAGCATCACCATGACCAACCTGATCCAGGCGCTGAACTCCGCGCGCGTGCGGGGGTGGCTGTACCAGGGGCTGTTCCTGGCCGGCGCCCTCGCCGTCGCCGGGTATCTCGTCTCCAACACGCTGACCAATCTCGCCAACCGCGGCGTCGCCACCGGCTTCGGCTTTCTCGAACGCGAGGCCGGATTCGAGATCGGCGAAAGCCTGATGAGCTACGCCGCGTCGGACACCTATCTGCGGGCGCTGGTCGTCGGCCTCTTGAACACGCTGTCGGTGTCGGCCGCCGCCGTGGTGCTGGCCACCGTGCTGGGCGTGGCCATCGGCGTGGCGCGGCTGTCGTCGAACTGGATGGTCGGCCGCTTCGCCGCCGTCTTCGTCGAGACGGTGCGCAACGTGCCGCTGCTGCTGCAGCTGGTGGTCTGGTACACCATCATGAACCGGCTGCCGAGCCCGCGCGAGGCGCTGGAGGTGGTTCCTCACGTCTTCCTCAGCAACCGCGGCATGAAGTTCCCGGTGCTGGCCGAGCATCCCGGCCATGGCTGGGCCTTCCTGGCCCTGCTGGCGGGCATCGCCGCAGCGGTCGCCATCGTCCGCTACGCCCGCCGCCATCGCGAGGCGACCGGCAAGCCCTTCCCCACCCTGCCGGCGGCCGTCGCCGCGGTGGTGCTGCCCCCAGTCGCGGTGTTCGTCGCCACCGGCGCACCGCTGGCCTTCGACGTGCCGGCGCTGGCCGGCTTCAACTTCGAGGGCGGCGGGTCGGTCACCCCGGAATTCACCGCGCTGCTGATCGGCCTGTCGGTCTACACCGCCGGCTTCATCGCCGAGATCGTGCGCTCCGGCATCCTCGCCGTGCCGCATGGCCAGACCGAGGCCGGGCTGGCGCTGGGCCTGTCGCCGGTGCAGATCCTGCGCCTCGTCATCCTGCCGCAGGCGCTGCGGGTGATCGTGCCGCCGCTGACCAGCCAATACCTGAACCTGACCAAGAACAGCTCGCTGGCCGTCGCCATCGGCTATCCCGATCTGGTCAGCGTCACCAACACCTCGGCCAACCAGACCGGCCAGGTGGTGGAGGCGGTGGCGATGATGATGGCGGTCTATCTCGTCATCAGCCTGTGCATCGCCGGCTTCATGAACTGGTACAACCGCCGAGTGGCCCTGGTGACGCGATGAGCAAGGAAGTCCCGACCAACACCACCACCGCCTGGGCCGCCTCCTATGAAGAGGAGCCGTCGCAGGCCTCCGTCCCGCCGCAACCCAACGGCGTCACCGCGCTGAAGCCGCTGGGCTGGGCGCCGGTCAACTGGGCCAAGGCCAACCTGTTCGACACCCCGCTGAACACGGGCCTGACCGTCCTCTGCCTCGCCATCCTGTGGTTCACCGTGCCGCCGATGGTGAACTGGCTGCTGCTGAACGCGGTGTGGAGCGGGTCCTCGGAGGCCTGCCGCGAGGCGGCCGGCGCCTGCTGGTCGATCATCGCGGTCAAGCACCGGCTGATCTTCTTCGGCACCTACCCCTACGAGGAACAGTGGCGCCCCTTCCTGGCCTGCGGCCTGTTCGTGGCAATGCTGGGCGTAAGCGGCGTGCGCGCCTTCTGGCGGCCCGCATTAGCCGTCGCCTGGGCGCTGGTTCTGGTCGCCATGGGCGTGCTGATGTGGGGCGGCATCCTCGGCCTGACCTATGTCGCCAACGACCGCTGGGGCGGACTGCCGATCACGCTGATGCTGTCGGTCTTCGCCATCGCTCTCGCCTTCCCGCTGTCGATCCTGCTGGCGCTGGGCCGCCAGTCGTCGCTGCCGGCCATCCGCACCTTCTGCATCGGCTTCATCGAGCTGATGCGCGGCGTGCCGCTGGTCAGCGTGCTGTTCATGGCGTCCGTCATGTTCCCGCTGTTCCTGCCGGAAGGCGTGACGGTGGACAAGCTGCTGCGGGCGCTGGCCGGCCTGACCCTGTTCACCGCGGCCTATCTGGCGGAAGCCGTGCGCGGCGGCCTGCAGGCGATCCCCAAGGGCCAGTACGAGGCCGCCGACGCGCTCGGCCTGTCCTATTGGCAGAAGACCCGGCTGATCGTCCTGCCGCAGGCGCTGCGCATCGTCATCCCGCCGATCGTCAACCAGTTCATCAGCTGTTTCAAGGACACCTCGCTGGTCACCATCGTCGGCCTGTACGACCTGCTGACCGCCGCCACCGTGGCGACGACCGACCCCGAATGGCGCCCCTACTTCGCCGAGGTCTATGTCTTCGCCGGCATGATCTTCTGGCTCTTCTGCTTCAGCATGTCCCGCTACAGCCAGTGGCTGGAGCGTCTGGCCAACCGCTACACCCGCCGCTGACCGGCCTTCTGGAGACCGACACATGACCGAGAACGCCATCATCGAACTCCGCAAGGTCGGCAAGTGGTACAACAGCTACCACGCGCTCCGCGACGTCAGCCTCAGCATCGGCAAGGGCGAGAAGGTCGTCGTCTGCGGCCCCTCGGGCTCCGGCAAGTCGACGATGATCCGCTGCATCAACCGCCTGGAGGCGCACCAGACCGGCCACATCGTCGTCGACGGCATCGAGTTGACCGACGACGTGAAGGCGGTGGAGAAGATCCGCCGCAAGGTCGGCATGGTGTTCCAGAACTTCAACCTGTTCCCGCACCTTACCGTGCTGCAGAACCTGACGCTGGCCCCGATCTGGGTCCGCGGCATGGCGAAGTCCGAGATCGAGGAAATCGCCATGATGTACCTGAAGCGGGTGCGCATCCCCGATCAGGCGCACAAGTTCCCCGGCCAGCTGTCCGGCGGCCAGCAGCAGCGCGTCGCCATCGCCCGCGCGCTGTGCATGCGCCCCGAGATCATGCTGTTCGACGAGCCGACCTCGGCCCTCGACCCCGAGATGGTCAAGGAGGTGCTGGACGTCATGACCGAGCTGGCGGGCGAGGGTATGACCATGGTCTGCGTCACCCACGAAATGGGCTTCGCCCGGCAGGTCGCCGACTCTATTGTCTTCATGGCCGATGGCTCGATCATCGAGAGCGGGTCGCCGGCCGAATTCTTCGAGAACCCGAAAAGCGAGCGCACCCGCCAGTTCCTGGGCCAGATCCTGGAACATTGAGGCGATAGGGACGCTGGAAAGCGGACGAGAGGGCCATGCCGGCGACCATTGCCATCACCGACGACGACGCGGTGACGCGCGAGACGCTGAAGTCCTACCTGACGGACGAGGGCTTCGACGTCCTGCTGGCCCGAAGCGCGGAAGAGCTGAAGGAGCTGCTGACGACCGCCGCGGTGGACGTCGTTCTGCTCGACATCCGGCTGCCGCGCCAGGACGGGCTGACCCTGACCCGCGAGCTTCGCGCGGCGTCGGAGATCGGCATCATCCTGGTCAGCAGCCGGGCGGAGAAGCTGGACCGTATCATCGGGCTGGAGATGGGGGCCGACGACTACATCGCGAAGCCGTTCGAGCCGCGCGAGATCCTGGCCCGGGTGCGGAACCTGCTGCGCCGGCTGAAGGCGCCGGGCGACCAGCGCGACGACCGCCAGCGCCGCTTCTCCGGCTGGACCCTGTGGCTGGACCGCATGCGCCTGACCGATCCGCAGGGCAATCCGGTGCGGCTGACCGGGGCGGAGTTCGAGCTGCTGTCGACCTTCGTCTGCAACCCTGGCCGGGTGATGAACCGCGACTATCTGCTGACGGCGACGACCCGGCGGAAGACTGACGCGACCGACCGCACCATCGACAGCCTGGTCCGCCGCCTGCGCCGCCTGATCGAGACCGACCCGGCCGATCCCCGGCTGATCGTGACCGTCCACGGCACCGGCTATCTGTTCGCCGGCGACGTCACGCAGGACGGGTGAAAACTCCCTCTCCTACCCTGGTTCCCCTCTCCCCCCAGGGAGAGGGAGAAGCCATCAACCCCGAGCAAACTCCCCCGTCGCAGCAGTCTCGCGGCGGCCACGCGCTCGGCAACCTGGGCCACGGGACATGCGAAAAAATTCGCACGGTCCCGTGGCCCCATTTTTATGCATTTCCCCAGGCAGCCAGCCTATTTCAAAGTCAACCCACCACAGATGGTTGAGTCTCGTATTGCACCGCTCTCTCGCAGGAAAGTCATAGTCCTTCGGGCCAGCGAAAAACTTGCTCGATCCTTTAGCAACCGATTCTCCGCTTGTCTCAAATGCAAAAGAAAAGACACGAGCTGTTCACAATTAGACGCTAAATCGTTCAAAGGGCCCTGCGACGATGTGCGTGTAGCAATCCGTGAAACCGTTTTTGTGGCGGCGGGGGTTTGGGCATGACGACAATCTCGAAGACGGCGGGCGGCACCCTGGACGACACCGGAGCCCGTTACCGGTTCTGGACCCTGCGCCGCGCCATGGTGTCGGTGGTCGGCGTCCTGGTGGCGGCGCTGATCGCCAGCCAGGCCTGGGTGTCGCAACGCTACACCGACTTCGCGCTCGCCACCTTCAACAGCAGCGCCGCGGCGACCCTTCGGGTGCTGTCCAACGACCGCATCCGCAAGAACTACACGGAATGGCTGCAGGGCCACGCCAATGAATGGAGCCGCGATTCCTTCCTGGTCGACAGCATCAACCAGAACGATCCGGCCAAGACGACGCTGGCATTGAAGAACATCAATTCCCGCCCGGTGGTGGTCGACCGCGAGGTCCGGCTGGTCTCGGTCGCCGTGTTCGACCCCGACATGAAGCGGATCGCCGCGACCGGCGGCGAGCAGGACAGCGTCGCCACCGTCGCCCCGCTGTTCGAAGGGTTGAAGTCCCGCGACCTCGCCGACAAGCGCCGCCCGGCCAGCCTGCTATGGCGCGACGGCCAGGGCCGGCCGCTCTACAGCATGATCGTGCCGATCGGCGGCTTCCGCGTCCTGGGCTTCCTGGAGGTGGTGACCGATCCGCTGCCCGCCCTGTCCAGCCTTGGCGCCGTGCTGGACGCCGACATCCGCTTCACCGACGCCAAGGGCGCCGTGCTGTTCGAATCGAAGGGCAGCGCGCCGTCCGACCACGCGCAGATCTCCAGCACCACGGTGGCGCTCGGCGGCGACGGCGGGCTGCCCTGGGCGACGGCGGAGATCTCGCGCGACGTCGCCGAGTTCGTCGGCGCCACCGAGGAGCTGCGCAACGACGCCCTCAAGATGGTCGCCGCCTTCGCGCTGGCCGTCGCCATCGCAGCCGCCCTGCTTCTGCGCATCGCCGTCTTCGCCAACCTGCGCAAGTTCGCCCGCGCCATGGAGCAGATCGCCGCCGGCGACCTGTCCATCGAAGTGCCCCGCACCGGCCGCGACGAGCTGGCGGTCATGGGAACGGCGCTGCGCGGCCTGCGCGGCAGCGTGGAGCAGGTGCTGCTGATGAAGCGGATGGTCGACAGCAGCCCGGTGCCCACCGCCTTGCTCCGCACCAACGGCCCGAATGGAGAAGGACAGGTCGGCTTCGTCAACCCGGCCGCCCGGACCTTCTGCGAGGCGCACGGCATCGACCCGACCAGCCCCGACCTGCTGGCACAGGGGCCGGACTTCACCGCCGACTGCACCGACCCGGCCCGTCCGCCGATCCCGCGCCGCACCCTGACCGTGGACGAGACGACGGTGGAGGCGCATGTCGACACCGTGTTCGACGACCAGGGCAACGTCCTGGGCAAGACGCTGTCCTGGACCGACGTGACGGAGCAGATGCGCTCGGCGGCTCTCGCCCGCCAGTTGATGGAGGAGGTGCATCAGGTGGCGTCGGGCGTCGCCACCCAGTCGGGCCAGCTGCGCGAGTTGGCCGACGCGCTGCGCCGGGAGTCGGCCGGCACCATCGACAGCACGGTCAGCGCCGGCAGCTTCGTCGCCGAGAGCAACCGCAACGCCACCACCTGCAACGACAGCGCGGAAGTGCTGATGGACACCATCGGCAGCGTCTCCAGCCTCGCGACCGAGGCGGCGGGGATGGTCGGCGCCACGCTGGGCGAATTGACCGCCGCCCGCGGCGTGGTCGGCCAGCTGGGCGAGAACACCGAGCAGATCCGCCGCATCGTCGACGTGATCACCGGCATCGCCCACCAGACCAAGCTGCTGGCGCTGAACGCCACCATCGAGGCGGCGGCGGCCGGCACCGCGGGGCGCGGCTTCGCCGTGGTGGCGGCGGAGGTGAAGAAGCTGGCGGAGGAGACCGCCAAGGCCACGGTGCAGATCGCCGGCTCGGTCAACGCCATCAACGGCAGCATCCAGAACACCGTCGGCACCTTCGCCCGCATCTCCGGCTCGGTCGAGCGCATCAACGAGGTGCAGGAGCTGATCGGCGAGGCGGTGGCGCGCCAGACCGACTCCTCCACCGACATCCGCAGCCGGGTCGGCGTGATCGCCGGCAACACCGGCGAGGTGGCGGCGCTGATCGACGGGGTGAGCGCCCAGGCCGCCCGCACCGGCGACATCGCCGGCTCCCTGACCGTGACGGCGAACACGCTGGCAGAGGAGGCCGCGTCGCTGCATAGTCTGCTCGGCACGCTGCGCGCCCAGCAGGCGGCCTGACCGCGGCCCGCCGGGCGCGGCGATCAGGCGGCGGCGCCGGGACGGTTCGGGAGATGGATTTCGCGATGGGGCTGGTCGGGACCCTCCGGCGTTTCGCTGCCGGGATGCTGCTGGCATTGGGCGCGGTGCTGCCGCCGGCACAGGCTCTCGCCGGCGACGGCGAAACGCTGGAACGCATCCACGGCCGCGGATTCCTGGTCTGCGGGCTGCGCAGCGGGGTCAGCGGGATTTCCTTCTCCGACCCACAGGGGCATCTGGACGGCTTCCTGGTCGATGTCTGCCGCGTCTTCGCCGCGGCGACCCTCGGCAACGCCCAGGCGATCCGCGTCGTCCGCCTGCCGGAAAAGCCGCAGGAATTCCAGGCGGTGGAGAAGCATGACGTCGACATCGCGCTGACCACCACGACCTGGACCTTCAGCCGCGAACTGTCGCACGACATCGAGTTCCTGATGCCGCTGCTGCATGACGGCCAGGGCTTCGCCATCCATGGCGACGGCACCGCGCCGCCGCTCGACCGGCTGGGGCCGCGCACGGTCTGCGTCAAGACCGCGACCACCACCGTCCGCAATCTGGAAGACCATATCCGCAAGTCCGACCTGCCCTGGTCGATCCGCACCTTCCAGACGCTGGACGAGGCGCTGCAGGCCTTCCTCGCCCATGAATGCGACCTGCTGACCACCGACCGCACGGTGCTGGTCACCTCGCTCGCCGGCTACCGCAAGGCGGGGATGGCCATCCACATCTACCCCGACGTGATCTCGCGCGAGCCGCTGACCCCCTATGTCGCGCGGGGCGACCGCAACTGGTACGACATCGCCCGCTGGGTCCTTCACGCCATCGTGCTGGCCGACGCCAGGGGCGTCACTGCCGCCGACGTGCAGGCCGGCCGCATCCCCGACGACCCCGAACTGCACCGCATGCTGGGCCATGCCGGCACCGCCGCCCGCACGCTGGGCCTGCCCGACGACTGGGCCCTGCAGGTGCTGGCGCAGGTCGGGAACTACGGCGAGATCTTCGACCGCAACCTCGGCGTCCCCTACGGCATGGACCGCGGGCAGAACAAGCCCTGGACCCAGGGCGGGCTGCTGTATGCGCCGCCGTTCCGGTGATGCGCCGACATGAAAACTCCCTCTCCCGCCCCGGGAGAGGGAAGGGGCCCAAGCGGAGCTTGGGAAGGGTGAGGGGTCATCCAAGGAACCATGCGGTTCGAAATGCTCGGATCACCCCTCACCCTCCCGCCTGCGGCGGGTCCCACCCTCTCCCGGGGCGGGAGAGGGTATATCCCTACGCCGCCAGCGCCACGCCCAGATGCCGTTCCAGCAGCGCCGCATCCGCCTTTGCCTGCGCGGCCGGTCCGGCATGCACCACCCGGCCGCGGTCGAGGAAGACCACACGGTCGGCGAACTCCAGCGCGCGGTCGACCTGCTGCTCCACCAGCACGATGGTCATGTCGAGATTCGACAGCGCCGCCATCAGCGTGTCGCAGATCACCGGGGCCAGCCCCTCCAGCGGCTCGTCCAGCAGGAGCACCGTCGGCTTGCCCAGCAGCGCGCGGGCGACCGACAGCATCTGCTGCTCGCCGCCGGACAGTTCGCCGCCGCCGTTGCGCCGCCGCTCGCCCAGCCGCGGGAACAGCGCGTACGCCTCCTCCAGGGCGCAGCGCGGACGCCCCTTCAGCCCGGTGACGAGGTTCTCCTCCACCGTCAGCGACTTGAAGATGTCGCGCGTCTGCGGGACATAGCCCAGCCCAGCCGCCGCCCGCGCCGAACTGTTCATGCCAGCAAGGTCCACCCCGTCCAGTCGGATGGCGCCGCCATGGCGGGTGGTCTGGCCGACCAGCGTCGCCAGCGTCGTCGTCTTGCCCACCCCGTTGCGGCCGAGCAGGGCCAGCCGCCCGCCCGCCGGCACGCTGAAGGAGATGCCGTCGAGGATCAGCGTCTTGCCGTAGCCGGCGCGCAGATCGGTGACGTCGAGCGATCCGGCGGATTCAGTGGGCATTGGTCCGGCTCCCCAGATAGACCTCGCGCACGCGCGGGTCGGCGGCGATCTCCTTGGCGGTGCCGCTGCACAGCAGCCGCCCCTGCGCCAACACGATGATCGAACTGGCGAAGCGGAAGACGAGGTCCATGTCGTGCTCGATCATCAGCACCGCCAGATCCTTGGGCAGCCGGTCGATGGCGTCGAGGATGCGCTGGCTTTCCGAATGCGGCACGCCGGCCGCCGGTTCGTCCAGAATCAGCACCTTCGGCTTCATGGCCAGCGCCAGCGCGATCTCCAGCAGCCGCTGCTGCCCGTAGGCGAGCGAGCCGACCGCCGTGTGCGCAGCATGGGTCAGCCCCATGCTGCCAAGCAGCTCCGCCACCTCGTCGGCCAGACCGGCGACCTTGGCGACGTTGGCGAACAGGCGGAAGGTGCGGCGGTCGCGCTGCAGGACAGCCAGTTCCAAATGCTCGCGCACCGTCATCGACTTGAACAGCCGTGCCACCTGGAAGCTGCGGATCAGCCCCTGCCGCACCCGCTCCGCCGCCGACAGCTTGGTCACGTCGCGGCCGTCCAGCCGGATGGTGCCGGCGCTGGGCGGAATCACCCCGGTGACGAGGTTGACGAAGGTGGTCTTGCCGGCGCCATTCGGCCCGATCAGGGCGCAGCGGTCGCCCGCCTTCAGCGTCATGGAGATGTCGGACGCCACCTGGAGGCCGCCGAAATTCTTGGCCAGCCCCTCCACCTCCAGCAGCACCGTCATGCCTCGCCCTCCTTTCCGCGCCGCAGCCCGCCCAGCCGCTCCACCACCGACACGATGCCGCCGGGCAGGAACAGGACGATGCCGATCAGGAACAGGCCAATGAAGGCCATCCAGTGATAAGGGTCGTTGGCGGCCAGGATGTGGTGGACGCCCATGAAGGCTGCCGTGCCGATCACCGCGCCATAGAGCCGCCCGGTGCCGCCCAGCACCAGCATGACCAGCGCCTCCGCCGACCAGGAGAAGCCGGTGCTGTCCAGCCCGACGATGCCGCTGGTCACCGCGGTCAGCGCCCCCGCCACTCCCGCGAACACGCCGGCCACCGCATAGAGCGCCACCAGATAGGATTTCGGCGAGCCGCCGATGGCGGAGATCCGCAGGGGATCCTCTTTAACCCCGCGGCAGGCCAGCCCGAAGGGCGAGCGCACGATGCGCCGTGCCACCACCAGCCCGACCACCAGAACCGCCAGCGCGAACAGGTAGGAGGTGTGGCCGAACATGTCGAAGCGGAACATCCCCAGCACCGGCGCCGGATCGATGCCCGACAGCCCGTCGCTGCCGCCGGTCCAGTCGCGCGCCTTGTTGGCGACCTCCTGCACGATCTGCCCGACCGCGATGGTCAGCATCAGCAGGGTCAGCCCGCGGGCATGCAGGATCAGGGCGCCGGTGACCAGCGCGAGCAGACCGCCGGCCAGCCCGCCGACCGCCAGCATCGCGAAGGGGTCGTTGTTCCAGTTGACCGCGAGGATGCCGGCGGCATAGGCGCCGGTGCCGAACATCGCCGCCTGCCCCAGCGTGGCGATCCCGCCATAGCCGAGCACGAGGTCGAGCGACAGCACGAACAGCGCCGAGGCGGCGATGCGGGTCAGCAGCGCCAGATCGTCCGGCAGCAGCCAATAGGCGGCCAGCCCCACCGCCGCGATCAGCGGAATGCCGATCCAGTCGAGATCGCGGCGCCTGCCGAGCGGGATGGGTCGCGTCATGGTGCCGGCCTTGCCGTCTCGCTCGGCGACGCTCGTCATGCCGTCCTCCCTTTGAAGAAGCCGTGGGGCCAGCGGAACAGGATCAGGATCAGGGCAGCGTAGAAGAAGAACTCGCCGAAATTCGGGATCAGGTATTTGCCGGCGGTGTCGACGATGCCCAGCGCCAGCGCCGCCGCGGCCGAGCCGAAGATGCTGCCCGCGCCGCCGACCGCCACCACCGCCAGGAACAGCACGATGTAGCGGATGGCGTAATAGGGCTCCAGCGGCAGCAGTTCGGCCCCCAGCACGCCGCCCAGCGCCGCCAGCCCGGTGCCGAGCGCGAAGGTCGCCAGATAGAGCCGCTCGGTCCGGATGCCCAGCGCCGCCGCCATCGCCGGGTCATCCACCGCCGCGCGCAGCCGGATGCCGAAATCGGTGCGCTCCAGCAGCCACCATAGCCCCAGCAGCGTCGCCGCCCCGGCGCCGATCACGAAGGCGCGGTGGGTCGGGATCGCCTTCGGCCCCAGCTCCACCGTGCCGGTCAGCAGTTCCGGCAGCGGGATGCGCTTCAGCGTCGGGCCGAACAGATAGTTGATGCCGGCGACGATGACGAAGGTCAGGCCGATGGTCAGAAGCACCTGCGCCAACTCGTTCGCCGAGCCGTAGATCCGCCGGTACAGCAGCCGTTCCAGCGGCAGCGTCGCCAGCACCGTCAGCGCCACCGCCGCCACCAGCGCCACCCCGTAGGGCAGCCCGACGCTCTGCGCCGCATAGGACGCGACATAGCCGCCGACCATGGCGAAGGCGCCATGCGCCAGATTGACCACCCGCATCAGCCCCAGCGTCACCGACAGCCCGACGGAGATGATGAAGAGGATCATGCCGTAGGCGACCCCGTCGACGGCGATCCCGAACATGGTTTCCATGATGTGCGTCCGTCTGCGCTGATGCCTGTTGCCGCCTCTTACCCCCACCCCGACCCTCCCCCGCTGGGCGGGGGAGGGAGTCAGTGTCGAAGCAGCGGAGTTCCCTCCCCCGCGATCGGACCGGCCTTCAGCCGGCCGAGAGCGGGGGAGGGTTAGGGTGGGGGTCTAACTCACCGCCACGCCAGCTTCAAAAAGCCCCCCTCATTTCCCCAACTTGTACCCATAGTCCGGCTGGTTCGGGAACGCCTCCTTCTCGACGTTCTCCAATTTGCCGTCGACCTTCTCCACCGTGCGCAGGTAGATCGTCTGGGTGACGTGGCGGCTGTTGGGATCGATGGTCAGGGGCCCGCGCGGGCTTTCCCAGCTCATGCCCTTCACCGATTCCACCGCCTTGGCGCCGTCGATCTTGCCGCCGCCGTTCTTGATCATCTGGTAGATGACATGCACGCCGTCATAGGCGCCGACAGAGCTGAAGGTGACGGTGTCGTAGGACCCGAACATCTCCTTGTGCTTTGCGACGAAGGCCTTGTTCTTCGCCGAATCATGGGCGCGGCTGTAGTTGAAGCTGGTGGTGATGCCCAGCGCGGCGTCGCCCAGAGCCGGCAGGTCCGGTTCCTGGGTCAGGTCGCCGGGACCGAAGAACTTGATGCCGGCCGCCTTCAGCCCGGTGTCGTTGAAGGCCTTGGCGAAGGCCAGCGTCGACGGGCCGGCGGGCAGGAAGGCATAGACCGCCTCCGCGCCCGAATCCTTGATGCGTTGCATGAAGGGGGCGAAGTCGTTGGACTTCATCGGCATGCGGATGGTGTCCACCACCGTGCCGCCATTCTTTTCGAAGGTGGTCTTGAAAGCGCTCTCGCCGTCGATGCCGGGGCCATAGTCGCTGACCGCCGACACCGCCTTCCTGATCCCCTGCTTGGCCATGTATTCGGCCAGCGGCACCGTGTTCTGCCACAGGGTGAAGGAGGTGCGGACATAGCGCGGCGACTTTTCCGTGATGGCGGAGGTCGCGGCGTTGAAGATCACGCAGGGAATGTTCGCCTCGTCGATCAGCGGGGCGACGGCCAGCGCGTCGGGCGTGAAGAAATAGCCGGCGAGGAAGGACACCTTCTCCTTGACGATCAGCTCCTGCGACAGCGCCTTGCTTTGTGCCGGGTTGGCCTGGTCGAGGTCCTTGTAGATGAATTCCACCGTGTCGTTGCCGACGGTCTTGCCATGTTCGGCCTGGTAGATCTCGATGGCTTCCCGGAAGGTCTTGCCGACCACGCCGTAGGGTCCGGAGAAAGGCGCGACGACGCCGACCTTGATGGTGGCGGCACCGGCCGAACCGGCCGTCAGCGCCAGACCGAACGCCGCACCCAGCAGCGCGTTGCGCAGAGTCCTCGTCATCGTCCCTCCCACATGTGACCATATGCCGGCGCCGGAACTCGCGGCCCCGATCGTTGACTGTTCCGCCCAGCGTACTGAGGGGCAACCGAACCGTCAAGTGCGATATTTGACATTAAGTGCGATAAACGCCCATAACGCGGTTTTCCCCTAAGCCTTTGTTTGACATTACAAAAGAAAAAACGACAAGACCTTTTCACCGCAACTCTCTAATGCTGCGGCGCAATATGTGCGTTTATCGTACAAATACGCCTATATTCGACCTTGACAGCCGAAACGCTCGACGGTCAATCTGTGCGTAAAGATGAATACGCGTGCGGTTTTCGCACAACCGGGAGGTCATATGGCCAAGATCACGCCCCTGCGCGAGGCGGTGGCGAGCCTCGTGCGCGACGGCGACACGGTCGCCCTGGAAGGGTTCACCCATCTCATTCCCCATGCCGCCGGGCACGAGATCATCCGGCAGGGCCGGCGCGGCCTGACCCTGGTCCGCATGACGCCGGACCTGATCTACGACCAGATGATCGGCATGGGCTGTGCTGCCAAGCTGATCTTCTCCTGGGGCGGCAACCCCGGCGTCGGCTCGCTCCACCGCTTCCGCGACGCCGTCGAACAGGGCTGGCCGCACCGGCTGGAGATCGAGGAGCACAGCCATGCCGGCATGGCGAACGCCTATGTCGCCGGCGCCTCCAACCTGCCCTTCGCCCTGCTGCGCGGCTACACCGGCTCCGACCTGCCGAAGGTCAACCCGAACATCCGCTTCGTCGAGTGCCCCTTTACGGGGGAGAAGCTGGCCGCCATCCCCTCCGTCCGTCCCGACGTGACGGTGATCCACGCCCAGAAGGCCGACCGCCGCGGCAACGTCCTGCTGTGGGGCATCCTCGGCGTCCAGAAGGAAGCCGTTCTGGCCGCCAAGCGCTCCATCATCACGGTGGAGGAGATCGTCGACGATCTGGAGGCGCCGCCGAACGCCTGCGTGCTGCCGGCCTGGGCGCTCTCCGCCGTCTGTCCTGTCCCCGGCGGCGCCTATCCGTCCTACGCGCAGGGCTATTCGGAGCGCGACAACCGTTTCTACAAGGCCTGGGATCCCATCGCCCGCTCGCGCGAGGAGTTCCGCGCCTGGATGCAGCGCCATGTCCTGGATACCGACGATTTCGCCGGCTTCCGCCGCGTGCTGGCCGAAAGCATGAAGGAGGTCGCGTGATGAGCAGCCCTAAGATCAATGGCGAAACTCTCGACTTCACCGCGACCGAGATCATGACGGTCGCGGCCAGCCGCCTGCTGCAGAACGGCACCGTCTGCTTCGTCGGCATCGGCCTGCCCTCGACCGCCGCCAACCTCGCCCGGCTGACCCATGCGCCGGACGTGGTGCTGATCTATGAATCGGGCCCCATCGGCGCCAAGCCGTCGGTGCTGCCGCTGTCGATCGGCGACGGCGACCTTGCGCTGACCGCCGACACCGTGGTCGGCACGCCGGAGATCTTCCGCTACTGGCTGCAGGGCGGACGGATCGACGTCGGCTTCCTCGGCGCCGCCCAGGTCGACCGCTTCGCCAACATCAACACCACCGTCATCGGCCCCTATGACGCCCCCAAGGTGCGGCTGCCCGGTGCCGGCGGCGCGCCGGAGATCGCCTCCCAGGCCAAGGAAGTGTTCATCGTGCTGAAGCAAAGCCCGAAGGCCTTCGTTGCCAAGCTGCCCTTCGTCACCTCCGCCGGCCATCTCGACGGTGGCGATGCGCGCGCCAGGGCCGGCATCCCCGGCGCCGGGCCGACCGCGGTCATCACCGATCTCGGGATCCTCACCCCCGATCCGGTGACCAAGGAACTGACCCTGACCGGCATCCATCCCGGCGTGACGGTGGAGCAGGTGAAGGCGGCCACCGGCTGGGACCTGAAGATTTCGCCCGACCTGAAGCCCACCGAGTTCCCGGATGCCGAAACCCTGACGGCGCTCCGCGATCTCCAGGCCCGCACCGCCGCCGCGCACGGCATCTCCCAGGGGCAAGCCGGCGGCGGAGAAGGATAAGACCATGCGTGACGCCTATATCTGCGACGCCATCCGCACCCCCATTGGCCGCTATGCAGGATCCCTGTCGTCGGTGCGCGCCGACGATCTCGGCGCCGTGCCGATCCGCGCCCTGATGCAGCGCAACCCGTCGGTCGACTGGGCCGCGGTGGACGATGTCATCTATGGCTGCGCCAACCAGGCCGGCGAGGACAACCGCAACGTCGCCCGCATGGCCGCCCTGCTGGCAGGATTGCCCGAGGCGGTGCCGGGCACGACGATGAACCGGCTCTGCGGCTCCGGCCTCGACGCGCTCGCCACCGCCGCCCGCGCCATCAAGGCGGGCGAGGCCGATCTGATGATCGCCGGCGGGGTGGAGAGCATGAGCCGCGCCCCCTTCGTCATGGGCAAGGCCGATGCACCCTTCTCCCGCCAAGCCGAGATCTTCGACACCACCATCGGCTGGCGCTTCGTCAACCCGGCGATGAAAGCGGCCTACGGCACCGATTCGATGCCGGAAACCGCGGAGAACGTCGCCGACGACTGGAAGATCGCCCGCGCCGACCAGGACGCCTTCGCGCTCCGCAGCCAGGAACGCGCCGCCCGCGCCATCGCCGACGGCAGTCTCGCCCGCGAGATCGTCCCCGTCACCATCAAGGCCCGCAAGGGCGAAACGGTGGTCGCCACCGACGAACATCCCCGCGCCACGACCATCGAGGCGCTGTCGGCCCTGAAGCCGATCGTCCGACCCGGCGGCACGATCACCGCCGGCAATGCGTCCGGCGTCAACGACGGCGCCGCCGCCCTGCTGATCGCATCCGAAGCGGCGGTGAAGCGCCATGGCCTGACCCCGCGCGCCCGCATCGTCGGCGGTGCCACCGCCGGCGTACCGCCGCGCGTCATGGGAATCGGTCCGGTCCCCGCGACGCGCAAGCTGCTGGAGCGGCTCGGCCGGACCATCGCCGACATCGACCTGATCGAGCTGAACGAGGCCTTCGCCGCCCAGGCTCTGGCCGTCCTGCGCGAACTGGGCCTGCCGGACGATGCCGCGCATGTGAACCCGAACGGCGGCGGCATCGCGCTCGGCCATCCGCTCGGCATGAGCGGCGCCCGTCTGGCGACCACCGCGGTGCACCAACTTGAGCAGTCCGGCGGCCGGACGGCGCTCTGCACCATGTGCATCGGCGTCGGCCAGGGCATCGCGGTGATGATCGAGCGGGTGTAGCCGTCAACGTTAGACCCCCACCTAACCTCCCCCACTGAGTGGGGGAGGGACTGCCGCTCCCCTCCCACATCAGCACCAGTCCCCTCCCCCGCCCAGCGGGGGAGGGTTAGGGTGGGGGCACCGTCAAGCCGACACCCCACCAGAACAACCACCACAGGCGGACCCCCATGCCCTTCATCGAAGCCGCCGGCATCACCCAGCACTACGACCTGACCGGCCCGGCCGACGCGCCGGTGCTGCTGTTCGCCAACTCCATCGGCACCAGCCTTCACATCTGGGACGCCGTGGTGCCGCACCTGTCGGACCGCTACCGCATCCTGCGCTACGACATGCGCGGCCACGGCCTGACCCAGGTGACGCCGGTCAGCGAGGATGCCGGCTACAGCATGGACCTGCTGGCCGACGACGCCGCCGGCCTGCTCGACGCGCTGGGCATCGCGCGTGCCCATGTCTGCGGCCTGTCCATCGGCGGCATGATGGCGCAGCGCCTCGCCGTCAAGGCGCCAGCCCGCGTGCATGGCCTGATCCTGTGCGACACCGCCGGCGTCATCGGCCCGCAATCGGTCTGGACCGACCGCATCGCCGCCATCCGCGCCCGCGGCATGGCCGCGATCTCCGACGGGGTGATGGCCCGCTGGTTCACGCAGGCCTTCCGCGACGGCCGGCCCGACCAGATCCGCGGCTACACCGCCATGGTCGCCCGCACCACCGAGGACGGCTATGTCGGCTGCGCCATGGCGATCCGCGACGCCGACCTGCGCACCGCCAACGCCGCCATCAAAGCCCCGACCCTGGTGATCTGCGGCGAGGACGACGTGGCGACCCCGCCCGACGCCGCCCGCGAGCTGGCGACCGGCATCCCCGGCGCGCGGTTCGAACTGCTGCCCGGCGCCGCCCACATCCCCGGCGTCGAGAAACCGGCGGAACTGGCCGCCCTGATCGACGGCTTCCTGAGGGATTTGTGATGGCCGACCGTGAAATAAAGGACAAGAATCTGTACGACCGCGGCATGGCGGTGCGCCGCTCGGTCCTCGGCGACGCCCATGTCGACCGCTCGCTGGAGCGCGCCACCGACTTCGACGCCGATTTCCAGGAGTTCATCACCAAGACCGCCTGGGGCCAGATCTGGACCCGACCGGGCCTGGACATCCGGACGCGCAGCATGCTGACCATCGCCATGCTGGCGGCGCTGGGCAAGGACGGCGAACTGAAGCTGCACATCCGCGCCACCCGCAACACCGGGGTCACCCGCGACGAGGTTAAGGAAATCCTGATGCAGGCCGCCGTCTATGCCGGCGTCCCCGCCGGAAACCACGCCATCGCGCTGGCCCGCGCGGTGTACGCGGAGATGGATGAAGAGGACGCCCAACAAGGCTGACACGCAAAGGCTGACAACCATGACCTTCCTCCGCCACGCCGACCCGCTGCTCGACCCGCTCTTCACCACGGATGCGGCAGCCGACGCCTTCTCGCCCACCGCAAGGCTGCAGGGCATGCTGGCGTTCGAGGCGGCGCTGGCGCGGGCCGAGGCGGCGGTGGGCGTGATCCCGGCCCACGCCGTTCCGGCCATCGAAACGGCCTGCCACGCCGACCTCTACGACCTCGACGCGCTGGGGGCGGAGGCGGCGCTGGCCGGCAACACCGCCATCCCGATGGTCAAGCAGCTGACACGCGCCGTGATGGCCGCCGACGAGGAGTCGTCCCGCTACGTCCATTGGGGCGCCACCAGCCAGGATGCGATGGACAGCGGCCTGATGCTGCAGCTGCGCCGCTTCCTCGACGGCCTCGACGCCGATCTGGCGGCGCTCGCCGACGGTCTGGCCGAACTCGCCGACCGCCACCGCGCCACGCCGATGGTCGCCCGCACCTGGTTGCAGCATGCCCTGCCGACCACCTTCGGGCTGAAGGCCGCCGGCTGGCTCGACACGCTGGGCCGCGACCGGCAGCGGATCGCCGCGGCGAGAGGCCGCCTCGCCCTGCAATTCGGCGGCGCCGCCGGGACGCTGGCGGCATTGGGCGATGCCGGCCCGGCAGTGGCGGAAGCGCTGTCGAAGGAGCTGGACCTCCCCCTGCCCGCCCTGCCCTGGCACGCCAGCCGCGACCGCATCACTGAACTGGCATCATCCCTCGGCATTCTCGCCGGCACGCTCGGCACGCTGGGCCGCGACATCTCGCTGATGATGCAGATGGAGGTCGCCGAGGCGTTCGAGCCCGCCGGCCCCGGCCGCGGCGGCTCCTCCACTATGCCGCACAAGCGCAACCCGGTGTCCTGCGCCGTGCTGCTCTCCACCGCCATCCGCGCTCCCGCCCTGGTCGGCGGGCTGCTGGCGGCCCAGGTGCAGGAACACGAACGCGGCCTCGGCGGCTGGCATGCCGAATGGCAGGCGTTGCCCGACCTTTGCCGCCTCGTCGCCGGCGCCGCCCGCCATGCCCGCGAGACCATCGCCGGCCTGACCGTCGACGCCGAACGCATGCGCGCCAACCTCGACCTGACCCGCGGCCTGATCCTGGCCGAGGCGGTGACCATGGCGCTGGGCGACCGCATGGGCCGCATGGCCGCCCATTCCCGCGTGGCCGACGCCAGCCGCCGCGCCGCGGATTCCGCCCGCCCGCTGCGCGATGTCCTGGCCGAGGATGCCGAGGTGGTGCAGGCGCTGGGCATGGACGGCCTCGACCGCCTGTTCGACCCGCTGCGCTACACCGGCGCAGCATCCCACTTCATCGACCGCGTGCTGGATACCCATAGGCAAGCAAAAGGTCGGCAAAGCTGACCGCTCCCAAGGAGGGACTACCGAGATGGACACAGCCGTTCAGGAGACCGAGGGCGATTTTGGCCCCCGTGATTGGTCACAACATCCGCCCTACCTGTCGCCGCTCTACAAATCGACGGTCCTGCGCTCGCCTCGTAAGCCGCTGATCCCGATGAAGCAGTGCCTGTCGGTGCGCAGCGGCCCGGTCTTCGGCCATGACAGCGTCGATCCGCTGGACAACGACCTGACGAAGAACGGCCGCGTCAACGGCGACCCGATCGGCGAGCGCATCATCGTCACCGGCCGCGTGCTGGACGAGTGCGGCCGGCCGGTGCCGCACACGCTGCTGGAGATCTGGCAGGCCAACGCCTGCGGCCGCTACGTCCACCGCTGGGACCAGCATGACGCGCCGCTCGACCCCAACTTCTTCGGAGCCGGCCGCTGCATCACCGACCAGGAAGGCCGCTACCGCTTCACCACGATCAAGCCCGGCGCCTATCCCTGGGGCAACCACCACAATGCGTGGCGCCCGGCCCACATCCATTTCTCGCTGTTCGGGCCGTCCTTCCTGACCCGGCTGGTCACCCAGATGTATTTCCCGGGCGATCCGCTGCTGCCGCTCGACCCCATCTACAACGGGGTGCCGGAGGGTGCGCGCGAGCTGCTGATCTCCCGCTTCTCCATCGACGTGACCGAGCCGGTGTGGGCGCTCGGCTATGAGTTCGACATCGTCCTGCGCGGACGCCAGGCCACGCCGATGGAGGGCTAACCGCCATGAGCCAGACGCTGAAACAGACCCCATCCCAGACCGTCGGCCCCTATTTCGCCTATGCCTGGACGCCGGAACTCTACGGCCGCCGCCCGCTGGCGACCAACCGGCTGGCGACCCGCGACATGGCCGGCGAGCAAATCCGCATCGAGGGCGTGGTTTACGATGGCGATGGCGCCCCGATCCGCGACTGCGTGGTGGAGATCTGGCAGGCCGGCGCCGACGGCCGCCACGCTCCCGGTGCGGCCGGCTTCGGCCGCTGCGGCACCAACGACGAAGGCTATTATGTCTTCGACACGGTGAAGCCGGGCGTTTGCGACCAGGGGCACGCCCCGCACATCGCGGTGACCGTGTTCGCCCGCGGCATGCTGAGCCACGCCTTCACCCGCCTGCACTTCTCCGACGAGGCCGCGGCGAATGCGGCGGACCCGGTTCTGGCGAGCGTCCCCGCCGACCGCCGCGACACCCTGATCGCGCGGCGTGCCGAGCTGCCGGGCGGGGTGGTCTACCGCTTCGACATCCGTCTGCAGGGCGAGGGGGAGACGGTGTTTTTCGACTGCTGAGGGTGGGGTGTCGGCTTCGATTGCCCCCACCTAACCTCCCCCGCTGGGCGGGGGAGGGACTGCCGCTGCCTTCCCAATCAAGCACTTATCCCCTCCCCCGCCCAGCGGGGGAGGGTTAGGGTGGGGGCATCGTCAGCCGACCCCCACACACACCTCCTCACCCCTCGCGGATCGTCGCCACGAAGCGCTGCACTTCGGTGCGCAGTTGGGCCGACTGGTGCGACAGCGTGTCGGCCGCCGCGCGGGCCTGGGCGGCCATGCTGCCGGTCTCGCCGGCGGCGCGGGTGACGCCGTCGATGTTGGTCGACACCTCGCGGGTGCCGGCGGCGGCCTGCTGGACGTTGCGGCTGATCTCGCGGGTCGCCGCCCCCTGCTCCTCCGCCGCGGCGGCGACGGCGGTGACCGTCTCGCTGATGCCGAGGATGGTGTGGCCGATGGCCTGGATGGCGCCGACGGCGCTGCCGCTGACCGCCTGGATCTCTGCGATCTGGGCGGCGATCTCCTCCGTCGCCTTGGCGGTCTGGCTGGCGAGGTTCTTCACCTCCTGCGCCACGACGGCGAAGCCCTTGCCGGCCTCCCCGGCACGCGCCGCCTCGATGGTGGCGTTCAGCGCCAGCAGGTTGGTCTGGCCGGCGATGGACTGGATCAGGTTCACCACGTCGCCGATCTTCTGCGCCGCCTGGGCCAGACCGGCGACGGTGCCGTTGGTCTTCTCGACCTCCCCCACCGCGTCGTTGGCCATGCGGGACGAGGCCGCGATGCGCTGGTTGATCTCCTCGATGGAGTGGGCCAGTTCCTCCGCGGCGGCAGCCACCGTCTGCACGTTGCTGCTGGCGACGTCGGCGGCGCTGGCGACGGCCGCGGCCTGGGCGTTGGTCTGCTCGGCGATTGCCGACAGCCCTTCGGAGTCGGTGCGGATCAGTTCGGCCTGCTCGGTCACGCTGGCGACCACGCCGCCGACCGTGCCCTCGAACCGGTCGGCCATCCGGGCCAGTTCCTGCTTGCGCTGCTCGGCGGCGCGCTGCTCGTCCAGGCGGCGCTGTTCCTCCATCTCGGCGACCCGGCCGGCATTCTCCTTGAACAGCTGGAGCGCCTGGTTGATGGCGCCGATCTCGTCCGCGCGGTCGCGGTCGGTGACCTCCACGTCGCGCCGGCCGGCGGTCAGCGCCTGGATGGTGGCGATGATCCGGCGCAGTGGCTGGCCGACGACCATGCGGCTGGTCAGCCACAGCGCCAGCAGGAGCCCGGCGGTCAGCAGCACCGCACCCACGGCGATGAAGGCCCGCAGTTCCTGCTTCGGCACCTCGATCTTGTTGATCGGCAGGTTGACCAGGATCGACCAGGGCGTGCCGGTGCTGCCGATGACGACCGGCCGGAACAGCTGCTTGACGTCGGTCTTCAGGCTGGCCGACACCGAGAAATGGGAGAAGGGCTTGCCCTCGCGGATGGCGGGCATGGCATCCTTCAGCCGCTCGTTGGTCTGCAGGATCGGCTTGCCCAGATGGTCGGGGTTGCTGTAGGCCGCCCATGCCCCGCCGTTGGAGATCAGGAAGACCGATCCCGTTTCGAACGGCTTGACCGTCTTCAACTCGTTCCAGATGTCGTCGGTGGCGATGTCCACGCCGGCGACGCCGATGAACTTGCCGGCGTCCATGACCGGAACCACCAGCGACACCATCAGCACGTTCTTGCCGGCGACCGTGTAGCTGTAGGGCTCGACGATCACCTCCCGGCCGGTGCGCTTGGCCTGCTGGTAGTAGACGCCGTCCGGTCCGGGATCGTCATAGCCGGTCAGCGCTTCCAGCTGGACCTTGCCGCCGCCGCGGTTCCAATAGGAGATGAAGCGGCCGCTGGCGTCGCTGCCGGGCTTGTTGGCGAAGGCGGCGTCCTTGCCGTCCAGCGCGTTGGGCTCCATGCCGACCCAGATGCCGATCAGCCCGGTGTTGGCCTCCAGCAGGCTTTTCAGCCAGTCGTTCAGCTTGTCGCGGTCGACGATGCCGCTCCGCTTCAGGCTGAGCAGGGTGGTGCCCATCAGGCGGCTGACGTCCATGGCGTCGTTCAGCCGCCGCTCGACGGTCGCCGCATGGTACTTGCCCAACTCCTCCCCGACCTGGAAGGACAGCTCGTCGGTGTCCGCCCCGCTCTTGACGGAGATCACGAACGACCCGCCCCCCAGCCCGATCGCCAGGACCAACCCGATCGCCAATACCAGCTTTGTCACCAACGGCAACTTCTTGAACATCGACATTCCCCGCGACACATCCGAATGAAGGCACGACACCCACGCCGACTGTCCCGCGGTTCAGTTAAATTCGCGTAAATTGCGGTCTAAGATATTCGTTGGCCCCAAATACATTGAGAACCGTTCGCAAATTTAGAACAAAGACAATCGAACTCGCATCTCCAAACCACACTTTGGGACCAATACCACAGCTTGTTCGAACACAAACAACTTGCGTGCGGTAAATTCTCGGTTCCGTCATCCCGAAAGACGAAGGGGGCGGACCGGCTTCCCCGATCCGCCCCCATCCCCTTCGCCCCGTCACAGGGCGTGTGCGCGATGCAGCGTTACTTCCGGGCGGCGACGATGGCGGCCTGAATCTCCTTCAGGACCTCCGCTCCGCCGTCGGCGGCGTACTTGTCGAAGGCGGGCTTGACCATCTCGCGCATGCGGTCCAGTTCGGCCGGGCTCAGCTCGTTGATCTGCATGCCCTTTTCCTTCAGGTACGCGATGCTCTGGGCCGAGGCCTCGCGGCTGTCCTTGCGCTCGAACTCGCGCGAGGCGACGGCGGCCTCGTTCAGGATCTTCTTCTCGTCGGCCGACAGGCCGTCGTACCAGCGCTTGCTGGCCAGCACGATCCACGGGCTGTAGACGTGGCGGGAAATGGTCAGGAACTTCTGCACTTCATAGAACTTGGACGACTGGATGGTCGTGACCGGGTTCTCCTGGCCGTCGACCGTGCCGGTCTCCAGCGCGGTGAACAGTTCGGAGAAGGCCAGCGGCACCGCGTTGGCGCCGAAGCGGTTGAACATGTCGATGTAGACCGGGTTCTGCATCACGCGCAGCTTGATGCCGCCCATGTCCTCCAGCTTGGTGATCGGCCGCTTGCTGTTGGTCAGGTTGCGGAAGCCGTTCTCCCAATAGACCAGCCCGACCAGCCCCTTGTCGTTCAGCGACTTGAGCAGCTTCTCGCCGAACGGACCGTCCAGGACGGCGTCGGCTTCCCGTTCGTTGTTGAACAGGAAGGGCAGGTCGTAGACGCCGAAATCCTTGACGATGCCGACGAGCGTGGCGGTGGAGCCCACCATCATCTCCTGCGCGCCGCCGATCAGGGCGTTCTGCATCTGGATGTCGTTGCCCAGGCTGGCGTCGCCGAAGCCCTTCATCTTGAACTTGCCGCCGCTGCGCTTGGACAGTTCCTCGGCGAAATACTTGACGGCGCGGCCCTGGTTGCTGCTTTCCGACAGGCCGTAGCCGAAGCGGATGATGCGGGTCTTCACCTCCTGGGCGGAAGCGCTGGTGACGGCGGCGACCGGGGCGAGCAGGGCGGCGGCGATGCCGGTGGCGAGAAGCAGTTTGCGGAACATGGTGTCGGTCTTCCTTCCTTGGGCGTTTCGTTGTGTTTGGCGTTCGGGCGTTTGGTGTTCAGGCGTCAGTGGAAGAAATGCAGCGGCGCGGTGACGATCTCCGGCACGGCGATCAACAGGCCGAGCAGGACGATGTAGGTCAGCAGGAAGGGCCAGATGCCCTTGGTGGCGCTTTCCAGCGAGATGCGGGCGACGCCGCACACCACGTTCAGCACCGTGCAGACCGGCGGATGGATCAGGCCCAGCGTGCCGACCAGGACGAACATCACGCCGAAATAGGCGGGGTCGATGCCGGCCTTGATCGCCAGCGGGGTCAGCACCGGACCCAGCACCAGGATGGTCGGCGTCAGGTCCATCACCGTGCCGACGGCCAGCAGCAGGCAGGCGATGGCCAGCATCAGCAGCTTCGGATTGTCCATCAGCGGGGCCAGCAGCTCCGTCATCTGCTGCGGCAGGTCGGCCAGCGTCACCATGTAGGACGACACCAGCGCCGCGGCGCACAGGAACATCACCGTGCTGGTGGTGCGCGCCGCCTGGACCAGCAGCGGGACCAGCTGCGCCAGAGTGACCTGACGGTAGACGAACAGCGCGACGAACAGCGAATAGACGGCGGCGACCACCGCGGCCTCGGTCGGCGTGAAGATGCCGCCGCGCAGGCCGCCGATGATGATGACCGGCAGGGCCAGCGCCCAGATGCCGTCGCCCAGCGCCTTCAGCCGCTCCCGCCCGCTCGCCTTCGGCTGCAGCTTCACCGTCATGTCGCGGACGACGAAGGTCCAGGCGCAGACCAGGCCGATGCCCATCAGCAGGCCGGGCACGATGCCGGCCATGAACAGCGCGCTGATCGAGGTGTTGGTGGTCACGCCGAAGATGATGAAGGGCATGCTGGGCGGAATGATCGGGGCGATGATGCCGCCCGACGCGATGAGGCCGGCCGAACGCGGCACCGGGTAGCCATGGTCGCGCATCATCGGGATCAGCAGCGTGGCGAGCGCCGCGGTGTCGGCGATGGCCGATCCCGACAGGCTGGCCAGCATCACCGAGGCGCCGATGGTGACGTAGCCCAGCCCGCCCTTGATGTGGCCGACAAGGCTGACCGCGAGATTGATGATGCGCTGGGAAATGCCGCCCGCGTTCATCAGCTCGCCGGCCAGGATGAAGAAGGGCACCGCCATCAGCGGGTAGTTGTCGGCGCCGCTCAGCATGTTCTGGGCGACCAGCTGGGCGTCGAAGAAGTCCAGATGGACCATCAGCGCGACGCCGGTCAGCATCAGCGCGAAGGCGATGGGCATGCCGAGCAGCATCAAGCCGAACAGCGAGCCCAGGAAAATGGTGAGGGTCATGGCGGAAACTCCGTCCGCAGGAGGTCTTCTGGGCTCAGTGCTTGGCGACGGCGGCGCTGCCGTGCGGGGCCGGGGGCGCCACGGCGGGGCCGTGCGAGTCCGGATGGTCCATCATCGTGTCGGGATCGCCGGGAACACGGGCGCCCGGCTGGTTGGTGACGATCCGCACCAGATTCGCCAGCACGATCAGCGCCATGGCGATGGCCGGGAAGAAGCCCGCTGCCGCATAGAAGGCCATGGGGAAGCGCAGGACGGTGGAGAAGGTCTCCATGCCGATCAGCAGCTGGATCCAGCTGCCCTGCACGAACAGCCACAGGGCATAGAGCATCATCAGGTGGGCGATCACCGCGCAGACGCGGCGGACCTTGGCCGGCAGGCGGCTCTGCACGATCTCCAGGCCCAGGTGCCGCTGGTGCCGCAGCGCCACGGTGGCGCCCAGGAACACCAGCCAGACGAACATCAGCCGCGCGATCTCCTCCGCCGCGACGATGCCGCTGTTGAAGATGTAGCGCAGGACGACGTTGCCGAAGACGAGACCGACCATGATCGCCAGCATCAGCGCCATGATCCATTCGGTGATCCGCTCCAGCAGATCCGCCACGCGTTTCATGCGGTCCTCCCAATATTCTCCCCGCCGGTCAGGCGGGCGCAGGCGTCGGCGACGATGGCGTCCGCCGGCAGCGTCACCTCATAGGACAGCACCGCCTCGTCGGCGGCAGGCATCTCAAGGTCGGCGAACTGGCTGTCGACCAGGGCGGTGGGCATGAAATGGGCGGTTCGCGCCCCCATGCGAGAGGCGATCAGCGCCTTGTCGCCGTGCAGATGCAGGAAGACGACCCGCTCGCAATCGCCGCGCAGCCGGTCGCGGTAACGCCGCTTCAGCGCCGAGCAGGCGACCACCAGCCCGCGCTCCTCACGATGCGCATCGGCGATGAAGCCGGCCAGCGTGGCCAGCCAGCCGTCGCGGTCGTCGTCGGTCAGCGGGATGCCGGCCGACATCTTCGCGATGTTGGCGGGCGGATGGTGCGCATCGCCTTCGATGAAGGCATGGCCCAGCGCCGCGGCAAGGCTCTGGCCGACGCTGGACTTGCCGCAGCCGGCGACGCCCATCACCACGACGATCGGCGGTGCCGCGGACAGGCTGTCCGGCGGGCGCGGGCTGGCGGCGGGAGACGGCGCGATGGAGGGACCGTTCATGAGGCTCGTGTTCCCAATTCCCGGTGCAAGGCGGCATCCGCGCCCTCGCAGGTCACGGCGGCCACGCACTACAAAAACGTGTTAGCGCTATCATGTGCGGACCAAAGGTACATCCGCGGCCCTGTGGCCCGAATGGACGGATGACGCCGGCACGAGATGACGATACTGTTAGCGCTAACCTTGACGGGCGTAAAGAGTTTTGTTTGAGTTGCGTACGAACCGGTTGGCGGGAGCCGCGGGTTGCAGGTGCCGCTTGCCCGCCATGCTACACAACGGTAATCAGCGATCCAGCGCGGCGCTTCGTCGCGCCGGCCTCTTCATAGAGACGATTGGAAGGATGGAGCCCTGTGACGACACGTGGCGGTGATCGGCCTGCATCCCCGACGGTCAAGACGCGCAAGCCGCGCTCCTCGCGCACCGGCCGGGCGACGATGGCGGACGTGGCGGAGCGGGTCGGCGTCAGCGCCATCACCGTGTCGCGCGCCTTCAAGCGGCCGGAGCTGGTCGGGCCGGAGCTTCGCCAGCGCATCCTCGACACCGCCCAGTCGATGGGCTACGTGCCGAACCAGGCGGCCAGCGCGCTGGCGTCGGCGCGGTCGATGACGGTGGCCGTGCTGATCCCGTCGATGACCAACATGGTCTTCGTGGAAACGCTGGCCGGCATCCACGACATGCTGCTGCCGCGCGGCTACCGCGCCCTGATCGGCGTCACCCACTATTCCCCGGAGGAGGAGGAGCGGCTGATCCGCACCTACCTGCAGTTCCAGCCCGACGGCATCCTGCTGACCGGCACCGACCACACCGACGTCACCCGAACCTACCTGTCGGCGCTGAGCAGCCCGACCGTCCACATGATGGAACTGCTGGACGAGCCCGGAAGCCTCAGCGTCGGCTGCTCGCAGGAGGAAGGCGGGCGGCTGATGACCACCCATCTGCTGGAGCGCGGCTACCGCCGCATCGGCTTCGTCGCCGTGCAGCTCGACCCGCGCACGCTCTCCCGCCTGGACGGCTACCGCCACGCGCTGGAGGAGGCCGGGCTGTACGACGAGAAGCGGGTGTGGCGCCTGCCCGACCCGTCCTCCATCCATCTGGGCGCGGCGATGATCGACCGGCTGATGGCCGAGAACACCGACTGCGACGCCGTCTTCTTCTGCAACGACGATCTGGCGCAGGGCGCCCTGTTCCAATGCCAGCGCCGTGGCATCCGGGTGCCGGACCAGCTCGCCATCGCCGGCTTCAACGACCTGCCGGCGTCGGCCTGGACCACCCCGACCCTGACCACCATCGCCACGCCCCGCTACGCCATCGGCCGCCATGCCGCCGCCATGCTGCTCGACCTGATGGACGGCAAGGAGCCGCCGCGGCGGCGCGTCGATCTGGGGCTGACCTTCATCGCGCGGGAGAGCACCTGAGCGGAGCTTGCCCAGGGAGCTCCCGCCCCCCGCAGGCGCCTTACGCCGCGCGCACCGTCGCGATGAAGGTCCCGACCTCCCGGCGCAGCCGTTCCGCCTCGGCGGCCAGTTCCTGCGAGGTGCCGCGGACGCGGCCGGCGGCGTCGCCGGTCTCGTGAACGGCGGTGCTGACGCCGGCGATGTTGCTCGACACCTCCTCGGTGCCCTGGGCGGCCTGGGTGACGCTGCTGGCGATTTCCCGCGTGGCGGCCGCCTGTTCCTCGATGGCGGCGGCGATGGCGGTGGTGATCTCGCTCATGCGGCCGATGGTCCGGCCGATGCCGCCAATCGCCTTCTGGGCGCCGCCGGTCGTCTGCTGGATTTCCTGCACCTTGGCCTGGATCTCGTCCGTCGCCTTGGCGGTCTGGGTGGCCAGCGCCTTCACCTCGCTCGCCACGACGGCGAAGCCCTTGCCGGCCTCCCCTGCCCGCGCCGCCTCGATGGTGGCGTTCAGCGCCAGCAGGTTGGTTTGCGCTGCGATGCCGCTGATCAGCTCCACCACCGCGCCGATCTGCTCGGCGGCGGTCACCAGTTCGCGCATGGTGCGGTCGGCGCCGTCGGCGTCGGCCACCGCCTGGGTGGCGATGCGGGTAGAGTTCTCCACCTGCTGGCCGATCTCGGCGATGGAGGCCGACAGCTCCTCCGTCGCGGTGGCGACGGTCTGCACGTTGGCCGATGCCTGTTCCGACGCGCTGGCGACCAGCAGCGAGCGCTCGCTCGCCTCCTGCGCGGTGGCGGTCAGAGCGGTGGCGGCGTCGCGCATCCCGGTGGCGGCGTTGGCGACGGTGTCGACGATGCCCTTCACCGTGCTTTCGAAGGTGTCGGCCATCTGCATCATGGTCTGGCGGCGGTGCTCGGCGGCCTTGCGCTCGCTCTCCTCCTGCGCCTTGCGCATGCGCTCCATCTCCAGCGCGTTCGTCTTGAAGACCTGGAGCGAGCGGGCCAGCGCGCCGATCTCGTCCCGGCGCTCGTCGTCGGTGACGGCCACGCCGAGGTCGCCCTGGGCCAGACGCCCCATCGCCCCGGTGATGGCGCCGAGCGGCCGGGTGATGGCGCGCGAGATCGCCCAGGCCAGCAGCAGGCCGGCCAGCACGGCGACCACGGTCACCGCCGTGCCCCGCGATTCGGCTGCCGCGACCTCCTTGGCGGCGGTGCGCTCCAGCTGCGCCAGGATGTCTGCGGACTGGGTGCGGATAACGCCGATCTTCTCGCCGATCTGCTTGCCGGCCTTGCCCAACGTCTCTTCGTTCAGCGACTTCAGCTCGCCGCTCAGCACCGCGATGCGATCGATTCCCGTGCGGTAGGCGGGCAGCTTGGCGACGGCTGCGGCCAGCTTGGCCTTGACCGGCCCCTCCTCCATCCCGCCGCGCAACGCCTCGGCCTTCGCGGTCAGGTCGGCCAGATCCTTGCGGATGCGCTCCAGATCCTCGGCCTTGGTTTCCGCCACGAAGCGGGCGACCAGCACGCGGACCAGCAGGAACTGTTCGCTGACCTCGGCCGCGCGCACGGTGCGGTCCAGGTTGCCGCCGTCCTTCTCCGCCTTCACGGTGTCGCTCAGCGTGCGGCGGATGTCGGCGCCCAGCGTGTTCACCACCGACGCGACGATCTGGTCGCGTTCCGTCCGCGCGGCGACGAGACGGTCGAAACCGCCGGTCAGCGTCTGGCGTAGCGTGGCGATCTCCTGCGCCGCCTGAAGGTCGGACGAACGGGTCATCCGCGCGGTGGCGGCGTCCAGCTTCTGGCTGAACTTCTCCACGTCGCTGCGGAACCGGTCGGCCACCGCGGGGGAGCCGCTGGATACGAACTCCTCCGCCGAGCCCAGGGCGTCGGCCATGTTGGTGTCCGCCTCCGCCACCGTCATGGCGACGTGCGACTGCCCCGCATATTGGCGGAGCGCGTCGTCGCTCGACCGCAAGCCGGTCCAGGATACCGCCCCCAGCCCGACCAGAAGCGCCAGCGTGACGCCGAACCCGGTGTAGATCTTGGTCGCCGTATGCAGGTTGGCGAAGGGTCCGGCTTTGGCAGGCTGGTTCTGGCTGGTGGCGTTCATGATGGTGACCCCGGCTTCCACTGGCGATGGAGCGGTCTTTGGTTAGGCCGCTGATTGGGCAGTCACGTTACAAGATCAATGCCAAAGGACCATTAACGCCCAAGACGCTTTTCTACCCTACGAAAACGCCATTGGTTGACTGCGCGCGCCTCGACGGCCTGTCGCAATTTGCCAAAGCTCCTGATAATGCTTTGCAATTTGCCAGCTTCACCGCTCCGAAACTGCGAAGCTTCAGCCATTAGTTATAGAACTGTCCTCCATTCACCTCGATAACCTGCCCGGTGATGTAGCCGGCAAGCCGGCCGGAGGCGAGGAACAGGTAGGCGCCGACGCAATCCTGCGCCGTGCCCAGCCGCTTCAGCGGGATGCGCGCCGCGGTCTGCGTCAATTTGTCCGGGGTCGAGTAGCGCTGGTGGAAATCGGTGTCGATGGTGCCGGGGGACACGGCGTTGACACGGATGCCGTGCGGCGCCAGTTCCGTCGCCAGCGAGCGGGCGAGGCTGGCCTGGAAGGCCTTGGCGGCGCTGTAGAGCGACGACCCCGCGCTGCCCCCGGTCCGGCCGGAGATGGAGCCGGTGTTGACGATGGCCCCCTTCGACGCGATCAGCGCCGGCAGCGCCGTCCGGCTGGCGATGACGGCGGAGGCCGCGTTCAGGTCGAACTGCCGCTGCAGGAACTCGTCGTCGATGTCGCCCAGCGCCACCCGGCCCAGCATGGTGCCAGCATTGTTGACCAGCACATCCAGCCCGCCGAGCCGGTCCACCGCGCCTTCCACCACCCGGCGGACCTCCGCCTTGTCGGCGAAGTCGCCGGCCAGCGGGACCACTCCCGTCCCCATCCCCGCCGCCGCAGCCTCCAGCGCCGCCGCGTCGCGGCCGTGGATGGCGACACGGGCGCCGAGTTGGGCGAACGCCGCCGCCACCGCGGCGCCGATGCCGCGGCTGCTGCCGGTCACCAGAACCCGCTTGCCGCGGAACTCCTGCGCCAGCAGGTCGGCGGGCCAGTCGGCAAATTCGGTCGCGGTCATGAACGCATGCTCCCTGATGGCAGGCCGCCTTGGCATATGTTCGAAATCGAAAGGCGGCCTGATTGTTCGTGTTGCAATCCGATCATAGGGGGCGGCCCTCCACCCCGTCAATCCAGGGCTGGGCGGCGAGGGGACGATTGTTGTTTCCAGGCGAATAGTGTTGTCGGAACTGCTGGATTTATCCGGCGGCGGCAGACGGTTAACTCTGTGTTCACGGCCGACGCTCCCCGGCGCCGACCGGACGTCAACCTCCAGCCCCGCCCCGCGCCCGGCGACGAATCCCCCGTCGCCGGGCGCATCCCCCGGCAGGGCAGTCTTCGAATAAGGACATCATCATGTTCACGCAGAAGTTCGCCACCGCCGCCGTTGCCGCCGCCCTGTCGCTGTCGGCCCTGACCTTTGCCGCCGGCAGCGCCAATGCCGCCCAGGATGCCGGCTTCGACAGCCTGCTGGCCTCCACCTCCGCCGCCGTCGTCCAGGCCGATGCCCTGACCGCCGAGCGCACCGAGCGCGACGCCGCCCGCACCGCCCTGTCGGTCGCCCGCTCGCTCGCCGCCCAGGGCGACACCAAGGGTGCCAGCGCCTACCTGAACTTCGCCCGCGCCAAGCTCGGCCTCGGCAGCACGGCTCAGGACACTGTCGTCGGCCTGTCCGCCTCGGGCGACTCCACCGTCCGTACCGACGCCGTCCGCGGCAACGCCATCGCCTCGCACAGCTCCTACCGGTAACCTTTTACCGGTAACGCGTAGCTGACGTTCCCGAACCTGCCGCGGACGTCCGCCGACTGCCCCTCCGCCGACTGGCATGAGCGGCGGCGCCGCGCGGCGATCGGGACCACCTCCCGCCCACCCGCCGTTTCGCGAGAATCCTGTCGTAGACGGCCGGCCTTCGGGCTATGTAGGCGGGATGAACACCGAGCCAGACCACACCGGCCAAGATCACGCCGGCCAAGATTTCGAGATTTTCCTGGTGGCCGCCCCCGGCCTGGAATCCGTGCTGTGCGCGGAGGCCGTCGACCGCGGCTTCGCGAACCCCACCGCGGTGAAGGGCGGCGTGACGGTCACCGGCGGCTGGCCGGAGGTCTGGCGGGCGAACCTGGAACTGCGCGGCGCCACCCGCGTGCTGGCGCGCATCGCCTCCTTCCGCGCCTTCCATCTGGCGCAGCTGGACAAGCGGGCGCGCCGCGTTCCCTGGGCGCAAATCCTGCGCGCCGACGTGCCGGTGCGGGTCGAGGCCTCCTGCAAGGGCTCGCGCATCTACCATGCCGGCGCCGCCGCCCAGCGCATCGAACGCGCCATCGCCGAGGAACTCGGCGCCCCCATCGTCAAGGCCGCTCCCAAGCCCACCGGCAAGAACGCCGCCAAGTCCGCCGCCAAGGACGCGCCGGAGGAGGACACCCGCGCCGTCCAGATCGCCGTCCAGATCAAGGCGCGCATCGACGACGACCTCTGCACCATCAGCGTCGACAGCTCCGGCGAGTCGCTGCACAAGCGCGGCCACAAGGAAGCGGTCAACAAGGCGCCGATGCGCGAAACGCTGGCGGCCCTGTTCCTGCGCCAGTGCGGCTATGACGGGCGCGAGCCGGTCCCCGTGGTGGATCCCATGTGCGGCTCCGGCACCTTCGTCATCGAGGCCGCCGAGATCGCCGCCGGCCTGAAGCCCGGCCGTTCCCGTTCCTTCGCCTTCGAACAGCTTGCCAATTTCGACCCCGCCGTCTGGCGGAGCCTGCGCGGCGACGGCACGGCCACCGCGCCCGCCGTCCGCTTTTACGGCAGCGACCGCGATGCCGGCGCCATTGCCATGAGCCGCGCCAACGCCGAACGCGCCGGCGTCTCCGCCTGGACCGACTTCGCCCACCACGCCATCAGCGACCTAACCCCGCCGGAGGGTCCCCCCGGCCTCGTCATCGTCAACCCGCCCTACGGCGCCCGCATCGGCGAGGGCAAGTCCCTGATCCCGCTCTACCACGCCATGGGGCAGACGCTGAAAACGCGCTTCGCCGGCTGGCGGGTGGGCATCGTCACCAACGAAGCGGCCCTAGCGAAGGCGACGGAACTGCCCTTCAAGGAGGGCGGGGTGTCGGTGTCGAACGGCGGCATCCGGGTCACGCTGTACCAGACCGATCCCCTGCCCTGATCGCTCACCCGCCGGTCACCGCCGACACCCGCAGGCGCAGCGGCTCGTCCGGCCGCAGCGACACCCGCATGACCGGCTGCGGCGTCGTCGTGCCTGAGGGGACCGAGAAGGCGAAGCGTTGCAGCATCATCGCTGCCATCACCGTCATCTCGGTCATCGCCAGATGCTGGCCCAGGCAGACGCGCGGACCGGCCCCGAACGGCAGATAGGCCCCGCGCGGGATGGACGGTGAACCCGGCGGCGCACCGGGTGCGAAGCGCTCCGGCCGGAAGGCGAGCGGATCGGGGAACCAGCGCGGATCGTGCTGAATTGCCTGCACCGGCAGCAGGAACAGGGTGCGGGCCGGGAATTGCCAGCCGCCCAGCGTGATCGGCCGGGTGGAGCGGCGGGTACTGAGCACCGGTGCCGCCGGATAGAGGCGCATGGTCTCCTGGATCGTCTGCGTCAGGTACGGCAGCTCCGCCAGCCTTTCGGCCGTCGGCTCCCGCCCCATCAGCACGCGGCACACCTCGTCCCGCGCCGCGGTCTGCGCCGACGGGTTCGCGGCCATGCACCACGCCCACCAGATCAGCGTGGCCGCCGTGGTTTCGTGACCGGCCAGGAAGATCGTCATGCACTCGTCCCGCACGCCGTCCAGACGCCACTCCGTCCCGTCCCCCCGATGCGCATGCAGCAGACGGGTCAGCAGATCGTCGGGCCAGCTTTCGGGCGAAAGGGCCAGCCGCGCCCGCACATGGCGGTCGATCAGGCTGCGAAGCGCGGCCAAGCCACGCCGCTTGGCCCGCTTCCAGGGCACCCAGTCCGGCCAACTCGCCGGCCAGTACAGTTCGGCATTGGCGGCGCGAAGGACGGTGTGCACCGCCTCCTCCGCCATGCGGGCCTCCCCGCCGATCGGGTGCGAGAACAGCATCCGGGCGATCACGTCCATGGCAAGGGCGGTGAAGTCGCTTCCGATCTCGCGAATTTCGCCCTCCTCCCTGTCGCCGGAAGGCCAGTGGGAGAGCAGCCGGCCGGTCGCCTCGACGATGGCGGGAACGAAGCCCTGCACCGCCCTGTGCTGGAAAGCCGGCTGCAGGGCCTGACGCCGGGCGCGCCACTCCTCCCCTTCCGCGACGAACAGGCTGCGGCCCTGCAGGCGCCTGAACACGCCGATGCCGCGCTCCCAGCGGATCAGCGCGTCATGATGCGCGACTAGAAGCTCGCGGGCGAGGTCCGGATGGCCGACGATGACCTGATGCTCCGGCCAGATGCGCAGGTGCACCAGATCGCCATACGCGCGATGCCACCCGTCGAGCGCGGCGGGCAGGTCGCGGCGCATGCGCGCCAGATGGCTCCAGCCGGTCGGGCGGGACGGCGGCCCCGGCGGCCAGTGTCCGGGAGACGGGGTTTCGGGCAGTTGCGATGCCGGCACGGGGGACGGCGCATCCCCGTGGAACGGGCAGGTCGAGGACGATGATGTGGTCATGGCCGCCAGTGTCCACGCAAGCGAGCCGCCCGTATTGAACGCAACCGACATCGACGCCGCAGGATCCCTGCGGCTATGATCCCGCCATGCTTTCGCTGTCACCCCCACCAGCGCCGCCGGCCGTCCCCTGCCCCGATCCGCTGGCGCGCGCTCCCCGCGTCTGCGCAGGTTTGGACCGCGCGCAGCTGTATCTTGCGCCGCTGACGCTGCAGGGGGCGGCGACGGCGATCATCTGCCGCGACACCCGCGGGATCGGCTTGGACGACTGGCAGCGGCTGTCGCATTTCCCCGCATCGCCGCTGCTCTGCCTGTCCTGGTTCCAGGGCATGGAATCGGGCATCGTCGAGCGCGCGGCCGGCGGCCCACGCTGGCGTCCGTTCGGAACGGCAACGGTGCTGTCCGGCAGCCAGTCGCACCCGTTCGTCAGCTGGTCGCCGACGACCGGCCGCGCCGGGATGCTGTGCTTCCCGGCCGACGTGGCGCGCGCCCTGTTCGGCATCGATCCGGCCATGGTCCACGACCGCTTCGTCGACGCACGCGGGGTGCTGGCCGCCGGCTGGCACCCGCTGCTGGACGCGCTGCTCGACGCCGACAGCGACGCAGCCACGCTTTCGGCGCTGGAGAGTCATCTGGCCGAGCGCTGGCGGACGCTTCAGGATGGGCGGTCGCCGGTTCCCGCGCTGCGCCGCTTCGGCCGTCATTGGGTGGAGCGGCTTGCGTGGCAGGCCCACCAGTGGCGACGCACCCACGGCTCCCGTCAGGTCGAACGCCGCATCATGGCGCACAGCGGCCGGTCCCTGCGGCACTGGCAGACCCTGGTCCGAACCGAAGGCGTCTTCTTCACCGCCCGCGACCGCCACGAGGCGGGCCATCCGCTGGATTGGGCCGATCTGGCCCAGGAGGAGGGCTTCGCCGACCAAGCCCACATGTGCCGCGCCACCAAGCGCATCACCGGCTTTTCACCGACCGACTTCGCCCGGCGGTTCGCGGAGGACGAGGCGTTTTGGCTTTACCGGGTGTGGGTTTGAAAGTGGGGATTGTTGGAATGAAAATAAAAAAGCCCCGCAAATCCGCGAGGCTATGGCATTCCGAAGTAAAACAGGCCGAAGTGGCGTCCCCGACGGGAGTCGAACCCGTGTCGCCGCCGTGAAAGGGCGGTGTCCTAGGCCTCTAGACGACGGGGACGTTGTACCTTCAAGCCCGCGCTCAATAACGCATCCAGCGCGTGGATGGCGTCCCCTAGGGGAGTCGAACCCCTGTTACCGCCGTGAGAGGGCGGTGTCCTAGGCCTCTAGACGAAGGGGACGTCTGGTCCCGATGTATGAAGCGGCGGTGGAGGCTGCCACCGGCCGCTCGACCCAACCTTGGAAGGTTGGCGTCCCCTAGGGGAGTCGAACCCCTGTTACCGCCGTGAGAGGGCGGTGTCCTAGGCCTCTAGACGAAGGGGACGTCATCGGCGTGGGCGGGTTTCTAACCAAGCCCGCCCCGCCGATCAAGCCTTTTCTTGCAGGCTGCGCAAAATACCCAGCAAACCGTCCACCGCCGCCGCCGGCGTGTCGAACGCCGTCACGAACCGCGCGGTGCCGTCGTCCCAGCGGTAGAAGCCGTAGCCGGCCCCCTCCAGCGCCTCGGCATAAGGCGCCGGCAGGCGGACGAACAGCTCGTTGGCCTCCACCGGATGGGCCAGCTCGACGCCGGGAAGCGCGGTCAGGCCGGCGGCCAAGCGGTCGGCCATGGCGTTGGCGTGGGCGGCGAGGGTCAGCCACAGGCCGTCGGCCAGCCAGGCGTCGAGCTGCGCCGACAGGAAGCGCATCTTCGACACCAGATGGCCGCCGCGCTTGCGGCCGAAGCCGAAATCCTCGGCCATCGCCGGGTTGAAGAACACTACCGCCTCGGCGGCGAGGCAGCCGCCCTTGGTGCCGCCCAACGTCAGCACGTCGACCCCGGCGCGCCATGTCACGTCGGCCGGGGCGCAGCCCAGACGGGCGATGGCGTTGGCGAAGCGGGCGCCGTCCATATGCACGGCCATGCCGTTGGAATGGGCGGTCTCGACCAGCGCCTCGACCTCCGCCGGGGTATAGACGGTGCCGGCCTCCGTCGCCTGGGTCAGGCTGAGCGCGGCGGGCTGGACGCGGTGGACCACGCCGACGCCGGCCTTGGCGATGTGGCGCGACACCGCGTCGGGCGTCAACTTGCCGTGCGCGCCGGCCAGGGGGACCAGCTTGGCGCCGCCGGTGAAGAACTCCGGCGCGCCGCACTCGTCGATGGTGATGTGGGCCTCGTCATGGCACAGCACGGCGCCAAAGGGCGGCACCAGCGCCGACAGCGCCAGCGAGTTGGCTGCGGTGCCGGTGGCGACCGGGAAGACTGCGACCTCGGTCTCGAAGATCGCGCACAGCCGCTCCGTCACCCGCGCGGTCCAGGCGTCGTTGCCGTAGGGGGAAGCGGTGCCGGACGATGCTGCTGCCAGCGCCGTCATCACCTGCGGAGCGGCACCGGCGACGTTGTCGCTGCGGAAGTCATGCATGATCGGGAACCCCGTTCTTCAAGGAGCCGCCCTGCTGGAAACGGGGCCGGCGGTGATGGTGGCGGTGACGGCGCCGCTGCGCGGGTCCATCAGGTAAAGGCGGTCCGGCCCCTGCGGCAGGCTCACCTTGAACAGGACGCGGTTGCCGACCACCACGAGCTCGCCGATGCGGGAGCCGGCCGGGACGTCCAGCGTCACGTCGACGGCGGCCTCTGCCGGAGCGGGGGCGATGGCGGTCAGCGAGGCGCGGTTGGGGTCCGACATCCGCTTGTAGAGCTCCACCCCCAAAAAGGTGAAGCCGGCGACGATCAGAACGCCCATGATGACGATGAGTGCCTTGAGGATCTGCACGGTTTGGGGTCCACTCCCGGACGATTGAAACAGGACGCGACACGCACGCCCGATGGCCGCCAAAACACCCGCCGAAATGCCTGACGACATGTCGGACGACTTCTTCGATCCGGAGGACGGCGGTTCGCCCGCCGGAACCGCCGGGCCGCTGGCCTATACGATTCCCGACGAGGCGGCCGGCCAACGGCTGGACAAGGCGCTGGCCGCCGGTCTGCCGGACCTGTCGCGGTCGCGCGTCCAGGCCCTGCTGGAACAGGGCTGCGTGCGCGGCGACGGCCGGACGATAACGGACCCGTCCCTGAGGGTCAAACCCGGCCAGACCTTCGAGGTGCAGGTGCCGGGGGCGGAAACCGCCGAACCGGTGCCGCAGGACATCCCGATCGACGTGGTGTACGAGGATGCCGACGTGCTGGTGATCGACAAGCCGGCCGGCCTCGTCGTGCATCCCGCCGCCGGCAACCCGGACGGCACGCTGGTCAACGCCCTGCTGGCCCATTGCGGCGACAGCCTGTCCGGCATCGGCGGGGTGAAGCGGCCGGGCATCGTCCATCGGCTGGACAAGGACACCAGCGGCCTGATGGTGGTCGCCAAGAACGACCGCGCCCACCATGGCCTGTCGGAGCAATTCTCCGACCGCACGCTGAGCCGCACCTATATGGCGCTGGTCTGGGGCGTGCCCAACCCGACGCAGGGCCGGATCGAGGGCAACATCGGCCGCAGCAGCGCCGACCGCAAGAAGATGGCGGTGGTGACCGGCGGCGGAAAACACGCCGCCACCAAGTACCGCGTGCTGAAGAGCTTCGGCATGGCGGCCTCGCTGGTGGAATGCGTGCTGGAGACCGGGCGCACCCACCAGATCCGCGTCCACCTGACCCACATCGGCCATCCGCTGGTCGGCGACCCGCTCTATGGCCGCGGGCGGTCGGGACGGCCGGGAGGCAAATTCGCCTCGCTGCTGCCGGAACCGGTGCGGAGCGGACTTGTTGGGTTTTCGCGACAGGCGCTGCATGCCGCGGCGCTGACCTTCCGTCATCCGGTCAGTGGCGAGATCGTGACCTTCCGCTCCCCAATCCCGGCGGATATTCATGAACTAATTGTCACCTTGGAGACGGTTTAAAACGATACACCGGGAAATCTTTCTTGGTTAGACTCCCGGTCAATGGCGAGGTTCCGCCGCCCGCTCATTGAGAGGGGCCTATGGAACCCGCGCTGAAGAACGGCAGTGTGCGCATGAATTCATGTCGGCGCGCACCGGCCGTCATAAAGGGAGTTTTAGAACCATGGCGACGGCGTCCAACCTTCCGGCGATCGGGTCCGAAAGCAATCTGTCCCGCTATCTCCAGGAGATCCGCAAGTTCCCGATGCTGGAACCGGAGCGGGAATACATGCTGGCCAAGCGGTGGCAGCAGCATGAGGATTCCGGCGCCGCCCACCAGCTCGTCACCAGCCATCTGCGGTTGGTCGCCAAGATCGCCATGGGATACCGCGGCTACGGCCTGCCTCTGTCGGAACTGATCTCCGAAGGCAATGTCGGCATGATGCAGGCGGTGAAGCGCTTCGATCCCGACCGCGGATTCCGGCTGGCGACCTACGCCATGTGGTGGATTCGCGCGGCGATCCAGGAATACATCCTGCACAGCTGGTCGCTGGTGAAGATGGGCACCACCGCCGCCCAGAAGAAGCTGTTCTTCAACCTGCGCCGGCTGAAGGGCCAGATGCAGGCGATCGAGGAGGGCGACCTGTCGCCGGAGCAGGTCCACGCCATCGCCACCAAGCTGGACGTGCCGGAACAGGACGTCGTCAACATGAACCGGCGCCTCGCCAGCCCCGACCATTCGCTGAATGCGCCCTTGCGGGCGGAAAGCGAGGGCGAATGGCAGGATTTCCTGGTCGACGAGACCGCCAGCCAGGAAATCACGCTGGCCGACCGCGAGGAGTTGGGCAAGCGCCGCAAGCTGCTGGCGAACGCCATGACCGCGCTGAACGACCGCGAACGCGACATCCTGACCGAACGCCGCCTGCGCGAGGCGCCGACGACGCTGGAAGACCTGTCGCAGAAATACGGCATCAGCCGCGAGCGCGTCCGCCAGATCGAGGTCCGCGCCTTCGAAAAGCTGCAGAAGGCGATCAAGGCCGCCGCGGTCGAGCAGAAGATGGAGACGGAGGCGTAAGGGGCAAACCCGGCCGCCGACAGCGCGTTATGACCAGGACCAAGCAGGACGGCGAGGTTACCCTCGCGACCGTCGATCCCGGCGATCTGCCGGCCTTCAAGGCGGATATGGAGGCGTCCTTCGCGGTCGCCGTCATCGAGGAGTTCGGGTTCCGCTTCGAAAAGGTGATGCGATAGCGGCGGCCAAGCGGTGACGGACGGCGCCCTTACGCCTTCACATACACCCAGGCCTCCGCCCCCGACTTCAGGCGGACCATGACGCGCCTGTATTCCGCGACCTCATAGGAATCGGCGGCGGCCAACTCCGCCGCGGTGATCTCGAACAGGGTGCCGGCCACCTCGTCCGTCGGGTCGCCGCTTTCGCTGACCACGGGGTGAAAACGTTTGCCGCTGGTGCGGATCACTTCCGGATCGGTGATCTCCAGCATGTCGCAGCGGTATCCCGGCATGGCGTCCGCCCGCCCGGCCAACAGCCGGCCGAAGGACGCCATCTGCACGTTCTCCTGCTGCAAGGTGCCGTAGGAGAAGAGAAGCACGGAATTGTCGGACATGGCTGCTTCTCCCCCGCCTCACACCAGGATCGAGCCTTCCAGATACAGCACCGCCCGCCCGCCGATCTTCACCCGGTCGCCGGCCAGTTCGCACAGCAGGTCGCCGCCGCGGGCCGAGACCTGACGCGCCTTCAGCACCGTCTTGCCCAGCCGCTCCGCCCAATAGGGGGTCAGCATGCAGTGGGTGGAGCCGGTGACCGGGTCTTCCGGGATGCCCTGGGCCGGGGCGAACAGGCGCGAGACGAAATCGACCCCGTCCTCGCCCGGTGCGGTGACGCAGACGGCCCACATATCCAGCTTCGACAGCAGCGCCATGTCCGGCGCCAGCGCCCGCACCGCGTTGGCCGATTCGTAGACCACCAGATAATCGCGCCCGCTCAGGATCGCGACCGGCGCCGGGCCTCCCAGCGCCGCCAGCAGGTTGGGGTCGGGGCGCTCCGCCGGGCTGGCGGGCCGGTTGGGGAAGTCCAGCGTGTAGCGGTCGCCGTCGCGGGTGACGGTCAGCGTGCCGGCCTGCCGGGTGGCGAAGTCCATATGGGCGCGGCCGGGCTCCAGAATCGTGGAGATGACGAAGGCGGTCGCCAGCGTCGCGTGGCCGCACAGATCGACCTCCACCGCCGGGGTGAACCAGCGCAGCTCGTAGCCATCTCCAGCACGGATGAAGAAGGCGGTCTCCGCCAGATTGTTCTCCGCCGCGATGGCCTGGAGCTGCGAATCGGGCAGCCAGGATTCCAGCGGCACGACCGCCGCCGGGTTGCCGGCGAAGACGCGGTCGGTGAAGGCATCGACCTGATAGATGGGCAGGCGCGTGGCTTTCCCGGTCATGGGATGAATCCCTTACGTCTTGGGGGAATAAGTCGATGAGGTGCCAATTCCATCTCCCGGCGCGGGAGAGGGAGGTCAGCCAGCCTGCACCAGCGATGCGAAGCGGGAGAGGTCGACGTTGCCGCCGGTGATGACGATCCCGACGCGCTTGCCGCGCACATCCAGCTTGCCGGACAGCACAGCGGCGGCGGCGAGGCAACCGGTCGGCTCCACCAGCATCTTCATCCGGCTGGCGAAGAAACGCATGGCGTCGACCAGCTGGTCGTCGGTGACCGTGTCGATGTCGTCGACCAGCCGCTGCATCACGGGGAAGGTCAGCTGGCCGACCGCACGGCTCTGGGCGCCGTCGGCGATGGTCTTCGGCGGTTCGATGCGGACGATGCCGCCGCTGCGCAGGCTCTGCTGGGCGTCGTTGCCGGCCTCCGGCTCGATGCCGATGACGCGGCAGCCGGGGCTCAGCGTCTTCGCCGCCACCGCGCAGCCAGCCAGCAGCCCGCCGCCGCTGGTCGGCACCACCAGCAGGTCCAGCGGTGCCCCGCCCCCCGCCAGAACCTCCTCGATCAGTTCCTTGGCGACGGTGCCCTGGCCGGCCATCACATGCGGGTGGTCGAAGGGCGGGATGTAGGTGCCGCCCCGCTCCTCCAGCACGCGGGCGACGGCGGCGTCGGGCGGCTCGGCATAGCGGTCGTACAGCACCACGTCGGCGCCATAGCCGCGCGTCGCCGCCAGCTTGGCCGCCGGGGCGTCCTGGGGCATGACGATGGTGGCCTTCACCCGCAGCATCGACGCCGCAAGCGCGATGGCCTGGGCGTGGTTGCCGGACGAATAGGCGACGACGCCGACCGCGCGCTGGACGGCCGTGAAGCGGGCGATGGCATTGTAGGCGCCGCGGATTTTGAAAGCGCCGGTGCGCTGGAAATTCTCGCACTTGAACAGCAGCTCGCCGCCGGTCAGCGTGTCGGCGGTGCGGCTGGTCAGCACCGGAGTACGGTGGGCGACGCCGGCGATCCGCTCCGCCGCGCTCGCCACGTCGGCGTAGGAGATGGCGAGGCCCGTGGTGTCGGCCACGCGGTTGCTCATGATGTCGGGCATGGCGGCGATGCTCCCCCCTTGTCCTATTCCAAGGTCTTAGTCCAGGCCTTATTCCAGGTCGGTGAACAGGAAGGCCTGCTCGTGCCGCTTCAGCCCGGCCTGCTCGTAGAAGCTGATGGCCTTGGGCGCCGACAGCAGCAGGCACATGGTGCCCTCCCCCATCGCGTCGCGGGTGCGGCGCATCAGCTCCTTGCCGATGCCGCGCCCCTGCAGGGCGCGGTCGACGGCGAGGTCGGACAGGTAGCAGCAATAGACGAAGTCGGTGATCGACCGGGCAACGCCAACCAGCCGGCCCTGGTCCCTTGCGGTGACGATCAGGCCGGCGTTGCGCAGCATCGCCTCCACCCGCGGGCGGTCGCCCACGGGCCGGCGCTCGGCCAGCCCGGAGCGTTCCAGAACGTCGATGAAATCGTCCGCAGTCAGATCCGGTTCGACCGCGTAGTCGATCCGAATGGCGTCGCCGTGAATGGATTCATTGGCCATCGTCTCATCCCCGCCAGAACGGCTTCGACACTTCCTGTTCCACCTCGGCCCGGCTGACGCCGATGTCCTTCAGCAGATGGTCGTCGAGGCTCATCAACGCATGGCGTTGTTTGCGCCGTTCCAGCGCGGAAAACAACACATCGAGCAGCCGCCAGAGGGGGCGCGAGGCGACACGGGTGACGCGGTCGGCGGCCGGGACGGCGCCCGGGGCTGCCGTGAAAGTGCCGGAACTGCGGGTCACGTCGGTGTGGCGCATCGGATCCTCCATAATCAGGCGCACATTGCTCGAACAATCGAGACAATCGGGATTATGGAGACGTAATCGGCGGGGTCAAACGGAACATTGTCACCATTACATTTCCGATATCGGATGTATCTTTTCGGCCACAGGAGGGAATCGGCCTCCCACCTGACCGAAGAAACCCTTGAGATACGAAGGATTTCATCGGTCCGGCCGGGATTGGTTCGCACCCGCGGATGGTCTGCATGACAAGCCACGGGCAACCAGCGGGATTGTCATGGTGGCATTGTCACGGTCATCAGGCTCCCGAACCGGCGCTTACCGCCGCCGCGCCACCCCGATGGCAATGACGAACGCCACGGCGATCAGCCCGCCCGCGACGGCGAAGGTCGTCCGGGTTCCCGCCGCGACGGCGTACGGCGCCGCGACCGCCACCTCCGCCCCCACCCCCAGCGTGAACACCGCCCCCATCGCCGAGGCGCCGGTGACGAGCCCCAGATTGCGCGAGAGATTGAGCAGCCCCGACACCACGCCGCGCCGGTCCTTCTCCACATCCGCCATCACCGCCGTGTTGTTGGCGGTCTGGAACAGCGCATAGCCGGCGGTGACTACGGCAATCGGTACACCATACCCGGCCACGCCGAGCGTCGCCGGCAGCAGCGCCAGCAGGATGCAGCCAGCCGCCACCGCACTCAGTCCCAGGATCGTCATCCTCTCCACGCCGAACCGGTCGACCAGCCGCCCGGCGGGCACACCGGTCAGCGCCGCCACCAGCGGTCCCGCCGACATGACGATCCCCACCGCCGCCGCTCCCAACCCCAGGGCACGGGCGAGGTGGAACGGCCCCACCACCAGCGTCGCCATCAGCACGGTCGCCACCAGCATGCTGATCAGCAGACGGCCGCACAGCGCCCGGTCGCGCAGCATGCCGATCCGCAGCAGCGGCGATGCCGTCCGTGCCTCCACCGCCCTTTCCACCGCCAGGAACAGCGCCACCCCACCGGCCGCCGCCAGCAGCAGCACGGAATCGAGCCAGCCGCGCCCGCCGGTCATCGCCAGCGCATAGGCCGCGAGCGTCAGCGCGAGGATCAGCGTGCCGGCGATGTCGAACCTCCCCTGCCCGCCTCCCGTCTCCACCCGGTCGGCCGGCAGGTGGCGCCGCACCAGCAGGAAGGCCGCCACCCCCGGCGGCACGGTGGCGAGGAAGATCGCCGGCCAGCCGAACGCCGCGATCAGCACACCGCCCAGCGACGGGCCGAGTGCGGTGCCGAGCGCCGACATGGTTCCCATCAGCCCCATGGCCCGGCCGATGCGCGCCTTGGGCACCGTGTCGCCGACGAAGGCGGTGGCGAGTGCCATCATCACCGCCGCCCCCAGCCCCTGCACCGCCCTTGCGGCGACCAGCATCCACAGGCCGGACGCCGCACCCGCCACGGACGACGACGCCGTGAACAGGGCGATGCCCGCCAGCAGCAGGCGCCGCCGGCCGACCAGATCCCCCAGCCGTCCCACCCCGACGATCAGCGTGGTGATCGACAGCAGATAAGCCAGCACCACCCACTGCACCTCGCGGAACGGCACTTCGAACGCCAACGCCAGCGCCGGCAGACCGACATTGGCGATACTGGTGCCGAGCGAGGACAGCAGCGTCGCCAGCGCCAGACCGGCCAGCCCCCAACGCATCGTCCCGCCTGTTGCGGCGACCTCCTCCCCCTGCGCAAGCGCTTGTCTCATGACACCCTCCTTCATCCAGGACAGACGCCAAGGCTAGGGCGCGGGGTGACATGGCGGAACGCGCAGCATCCGCATTGTATTCGTGCACAGGACGCCATGTCCCGGCAGCGGCGATCGCGACGGGTCGTGGTACAGTCCGGGGCATGACCGCACCCGACCTGAACATGCTCATCACCCTGGACGCCCTGCTGGCGGAGGGCAGCGTCGCCGGTGCCGCGCGGCGGCTGCGGCTCAGCCCGTCGGCGATGAGCCGGGCGCTGGCGCGGCTGCGCGCGGCGACCGGAGACCCGCTGCTGGTCCGCGCCGGGCGCGGCCTCGTCCCCACGCCGCGCGCGCTCGACCTGCGCGACCGCGTGCGCCAGTTGGTGCAGGAGGCGGAGGCGGCGCTGCGCCCGGCCGAGAATCTCGACCTTAGCCAACTCACCCGGACCTTCACCCTGCGGACCAGCGACGGCTTCGTGGAAAGCTACGGCGCCGCCCTGCTCACCCGAGTCGTGCGCGAGGCTCCCGGCGTCCGCATCCGCTTCCTGTCGAAGCCGGACAAGGACAGCGGCCCCTTGCGCGACGGCTCGGTCGATCTGGAAACCGGGGTCGTCGTCAAGGACAGCGGACCGGAGCTGCGCGCCCAGGCGCTGTTCCACGACCGCTTCATCGGCGTCGTGCGCCCCGGCCACCCGCTGACCACGGGCGGGGTCACCGCCGCCCGCTATGCCGCCGGACGGCATGTGCTGGTGTCGCGGCGCGGCGACGACCGCGGGCTGGTGGACGAGGCGCTGGACCGGCTGGGCCTGCGGCGCCGCGTGGTCGCGATTGTCGGTGGCTTCGCCGCGGCGCTGGCGCTGGTGCGCGGCACCGACCTGATCGTCAGCGTGCCCGAACGGCACAGCGCCGGCCTGCGCAGCGGCCTCGACAGCTTCGCCCTGCCCTTCCCCGCCCCGGAGGTCACCGTCTCGCTGATTTGGCACCCGCGGCTGGACGCCGACCCGGCCCACCGCTGGCTGCGCAACTGCGTCAGGGACGTAACCGCCCTCTCCCGCGGCGGGAAAGGGAAGCAACCGCGATAAACGCATATGACCCGCCGCGCCATTGCGCGGCGTCCCACCGGCGCCCTATGCTGATATATCACTTGGACTCAGATCGGGAGAACGCCATGCAGCCGCCCTACCTTGCCGCCGACCAGCGCTACGAGGGCATGAGCTATCGCCGCACCGGCCGCAGCGGGCTCGACCTGCCGGCCATTTCGCTGGGGCTGTGGCAGAATTTCGGCGGCACCGACGTGTTCGCCACCGGACGCGCCGTGCTGCGCCGGGCCTTCGACCGCGGCGTCACCCATTTCGACCTCGCCAACAACTACGGCCCGCCGCCGGGCTCGGCGGAGGAGAATTTCGGCCGCATCCTCGCCACCGATTTCCGTCCCTACCGCGACCAGATGGTGATCTCGACCAAGGCCGGTTACGAGATGTGGCCCGGCCCCTACGGCAACTGGGGCTCCCGCAAGTATCTGGTCTCCAGCCTGGACCAGAGCCTGAAGCGGATGGGCCTCGATTACGTCGACATCTTCTATTCGCACCGCGTCGATCCGCGCACCCCGCTGGAGGAGACGATGGGCGCGCTGGACCACATCGTCCGCCAGGGCAAGGCGCTCTATGTCGGCATCTCCTCCTACTCGCCGGAGATGACGCGGCGGGCGGCCGGGATCCTGAAGGAGCTGGGCACCCCCTGCCTGATCCACCAGCCCTCCTATTCCATGCTGAACCGCTGGGTTGAAGGTGGGCTGCTCGACACGCTGGACGATCTCGGCATGGGCTGCATCGCCTTCTCGCCGATGGCCCAGGGCATGCTGACCAACAAGTATCTGGGCGGCCAGCCGACAGACGCACGCGCCGCCAAGGGCGGCACCCTGCGGGCGCATTTCCTGTCGGCGGAGAACCTGGAGCGCATCCGCGCGCTCGACGCCATCGCCCAGCGGCGGGGCCAGACGCTGGCGCAGATGGCCGTCGCCTGGGTGCTGCGCGACCCGCGCGTGACCTCCGCCCTGATCGGGGCGCGCAACGTCGAGCAGCTCGACAACTCGCTGGACGCGCTGAACAACTTGTCCTTCACGCCGGAGGAACTGGCGGAGATCGACACCCACGCCGTCGCCGACGCCGGCATCAACCTGTGGAGCGCCTCCTCCGCCGCCGAAGCCGGCTAAAGCAGGCCTCTCCAAGGGAGGGCGGCATCACGCGCCGCCCTCCCCCACTTTTTTCGACCGGTGTCAGCCAACCCGGCCGGCGGCCAGACGTGCCAGGATCGCCGCATGGCTGCGGATGCCGTTGCGCAGGCATTTCAGCTCGAACTTCTCGTTCGGCGAATGGATGCGGTCGTCGTCCAGGCCGAAGCCGACCAGGATGGTGTCCAGCCCCAGATGCTCGCGGAACCAGCCGACGATGGGGATCGACCCGCCGCCGCCGATCAGCACGCCGTCGCGCTCCGTCGCCTCCTTCAGCCCGCCGCGCACCGCCTGCATCCACGGCGTGTCGGTCGGCACCTCGATGCCGGGAGAGGAGCTGAAGCGGCGGAAGCCGACCGTGCAGTCGGCCGGCAGCCGGTCCTCGAAGAAGCGGTGGACCGACGCCTCGATCGCCGCCGGGTCCTGGCCGGGCACCAGCCGGCAGCTGAGCTTGCACGATGCCTTGGCCGGGATGACCGTCTTCGATCCCTCGCCGGTGTAGCCGCCCCAAATGCCGTTGATGTCGCAGGTCGGCCGGGTCCAGATGCGTTCCAGCAGGGTCCGCCCCGCCTCGCCATGGCTGCGGGTCAGGCCGAGCGCGCCGAGAAACTGCGTCTCGTCCAGCGGCAGGCCGCGGATCTGCGCCAGCAGGTCGTCCGGCAACTCGCGCACACCGTCATAGAATCCGTCGAAGCGCACCCGCCCGTCGGCGTCGTGGATCTGGCCCAGGATGCCGGTCAGCACATTGATCGGGTTGGGCACGGCGCCGCCGAACAGGCCGGAATGCAGGTCGTGGCTGGGGCCCGTGACGGTGGCCTCCAGATAGAGCAGGCCGCGCAGCCGCGTGGTGATCGCCGGGGTGTCGACGTCCCAGGCGTTGGTGTCGGTGACGAGGCAGAAGTCGGCGCGCAGCTCGTCCGCATGCTCCTTCAGGAAGCGCGGCAGCGAGGGGCTGCCGGTCTCCTCCTCGCCCTCCAGCAGCACGGTGGCGCGGATGGGGATGGAGCCGTGGACGGCGTGCCAGGCCTCGAAGGCTTCCATGAAGGTCATGGTCTGGCCCTTGTCGTCGGCGGCGCCGCGGGCGACGACGCGGCGGCCCCGCTCGGCCTCGACGATCACCGGCTCGAAGGGCGGGCTGTTCCACAGCTCGACCGGATCGGCGGGCTGGACGTCGTAATGGCCGTAATAGAGCACATGGGGCGTCTCCACCCCCGCCGGCCCAGGATGGTGCGCGACCAGGATGGGGTGGCCCGGCGTCTCGTTGATCGTCACCGTGAAGCCCATCGCCGCCAGCCTGTCTGCGCACCATTGGGCGGCACGGCGGACATCGCCGGCATAGGCGGGGTCGGTGCTGACCGAAGGAATGCGCAGAAGCTCGCAAAGCCGGCCGACCGACTCCTCGAAGGTTTCGTCCACCTTGCGCAGCACGGCATCGACAGGAAGCATGATGGCCTCTTCTTGAACGTGGGGTCTGCCTGTCCCCCCCCCCTCTCCCCCCGGGGAGAGGGTCGGGGTGAGGGGGATGCACATGTCGGATTATGTGGGGATCGGGGAGTGCGCGATGCTTGAAAATCCTCGCAGCGCCTCCCCCTCACCCTAACCCTCTCCCGGGGGGAGAGGGGATTCCTAGCCCCCCAAGCCCGCCAGCAGCTTGCCCAGAACCGGCTGCCCCACGACGGCACCCAGCGCGAAGCCGGCGATCAGCCCGATCACCAGACCCACGATGCCGGCCCCCATTCCGCCGCGGCCGGACTGCGCGCGCTCCGCCTGCCGGGCGCCGCTGCCCCCGCCCGACGGCTCGTCCGCCTCGTCGATGGAGGAGGCGCGCCGCGCGCTGTAGGAGGTGTCGGTCGCCTCGTGCCACGACTGGATACGCTCCAGCGCCGGCTTCAGCTGTGCGTCGTCGGGCGTGGTGCCGCGGCCGTGGATGATCTCCCAGGCCAGCGCCGCGAAACGGGCGGTGGTCCGCCCCTCCGGCGTGAAGATCGCCGCCGGCATGCGGCGGTAGGTGGCCTTCACCACGTCCACGTCATAGGGGAAGGCGGTGCGGAACATCTGCTCGGGGAATTCGTTGCGCAGCTGGGTCAGCGATTCGCGTCCCACCTCGTCGTTGGTGATCGACAGCATCAGGATGCCCGCCAGCGACAGGTTGGGGTTCAGCCCGTTCTGGATATGCTCCACCACCTGCAGGGTGCGCCGCAGCCCGTCCAGCGCGTAGCGGCCGGGGAACACCGGCACGACCAGCCGGTCCGACGCGGCGAGCGCGCCGGCTGCCAGATGACCCAAGGCCGGCGGACAGTCGATGACGACATAATCCGGCGGATTGCGCGAGAAATGCAGCGCCTTGCGCAGGCCGCGCTGCGACCCGCCGCGGCTGTCCAGCGCATGTTCCAGCGAGTAGAGCTTGCGCGCGCCGACGATCATCGACAGCCCGTCGAAGGCGGTCGGGGTGATGGCGTCCTCGACGAAGGTCTCCTGCCGCAGCAGGTCGTTGATGCCGACCTTCGCCTTGTCGCGCAGCAGGAAGTTGCTGGTGGCGCTGCTCTGCGGATCGAAATCGATCAGGACGACGCTCTTGCCCAGCGCGGCCAGCGAGAGGGCGAGGTTGACCGAGGTGGTCGTTTTGCCGACGCCGCCCTTCTGGTTGTACACCGACAGGATGGTCGGCTGCCGAGCCTGCGGCGTGTCGAAGACGTCTTCGTGACTGGTCATGTTTGTTCCGCTTCGCCGTTCTGCGGCAATCCTCCCGCCCCGGACCGAAGGGCCCGGACCGGAAGCGAGGGCGCACTATAAGCGCCGCGGCGTCTCAAGTCTTCCCACACGTTCGGGTGTTTCCCAAGCGCCCCCCGGCGCGAAACCGTGGCCTTCACAGGACCGTCACTTGCCCGCCCTTTATATTTCGACTATCGTCGAATCATGGAAATGAAAGCAGCCACCAACGCCTTCGCCGCTCTCGCCCAGGAAACCCGTCTGGCCGTGTTCCGCCTGCTGATCACGGTGGGGCCGAACGGGCTGACGGCCGGCGAGGTTGCCCAGCAGGTGGGGGTCCCCGCCTCCACCCTGTCCCATCATCTGGCGACGCTGGAACGCGCCGGCCTGCTCCGCTCCCGGCGGGTGCAGCGGCAGATCTTCTACGCATCCGACTATGAGGGCACCCGCCGGCTGATCGCCTTCCTGATGGAGGACTGCTGCCAGGGCCGCCCGGAACTCTGCTCCACCGACCTGACCCAGGCGGTTTCTTGCGGTCCGGCCGGATGCGACCACGACGCCTGACACCCCGACCCCAACCGCCGCGACACAAGCGGCCTGGAAAGGCGACACAGCGATGACCGACCGCATCTACAATGTCCTGTTCCTGTGCACCCACAACAGCGCCCGTAGCGTCATGGCGGAATGCCTGCTGAACCGGGAGGGCCGCAAGGACGGAAGCGGCCGCTTCCGCGGCTTCAGCGCCGGCAGCCAGCCCTCCGGGCGTATCAACCCCTATGTCCACGACCTGCTGGAACGGCTGGGCTTCCCGACCGCGGAACTCCGCTCCAAGACCTGGGACGAGTTCGCGACGGCGGACGCCCCGCACATGGATTTCGTCTTCACCGTCTGCGACAACGCCGCCGGCGAAGTCTGCCCGGTCTGGCCCGGCCAGCCGATGACCGCCCATTGGGGCTTCCCCGACCCGTCGAGCGCCCAGGGCACCGACGCGGAGAAGGCCGCCTTCACCGCCACGGTGTTCGGGCAGATTCAACGCCGCATCCAGGCCTTCGTCAGCCTGCCCATCGCCTCGCTCGACCGTCTGGCGCTGAAGCGCAAGCTGGACGACATGGGGGCGGCGTCCGCCACCCCGGAGGCGACGCGATGACGTCCGTCACCATCTACCACAACCCGGCCTGCGGCACCTCGCGCAACACGCTGGCGCTGATCCGCAACAGCGGCGTCGAGCCGACGGTGATCGAATATCTGAAGACTCCGCCGTCGCGCGACGAACTGGCCGACCTGATCCGCCGCATGGGCGTGCCGGTGCGCGCCGTGCTGCGCGAGAAGGGCACGCCCTTTGCCGAACTCGGGCTCGGCGACCCGGCGCTGAGCGACGACCAATTGCTCGACGCCATGATGGCCCACCCGATCCTGATCAACCGGCCGATCGTGGTGACGCCGCTCGGCGTGCGGCTGTGCCGCCCGTCCGAGGCGGTGCTCGACATCCTCCCCGATGCCCAGCGCGGCGCCTTCGCCAAGGAAGACGGCGAGCAGGTCGTCGACGCCGCCGGACAGCGCATCGACAAAGCCTCCTGACGGACACCGATCATGACAACCGACATCCACGCCGCCCCGGCGGCCCGCCCCGCCATGGGGCTTTTCGAGCGCTATCTCAGCGTCTGGGTCGCTCTGTGCATCGTCGCCGGCATCGCGCTCGGCCATCTGGTGCCCGGCGTCTTCCAGGCCATCGCCGCGGCGGAGGTCGCCAAGGTCAACCTGCCGGTGGCGGTGCTGATCTGGCTGATGATCGTGCCGATGCTGCTGAAGATCGACCTCGGCGCGCTGGGACGGGTTCGTGAGCATTGGCGGGGCGTCGGCGTGACGCTGTTCATCAACTGGGCGGTCAAGCCCTTCTCGATGGCGCTGCTCGGCACGCTGTTCATCGGCAACCTGTTCGCCCCGCTGCTGCCGCAGGACCAGATTTCCTCCTACATCGCCGGGCTGATCCTGCTGGCCGCCGCCCCCTGCACCGCCATGGTGTTCGTCTGGTCGAACCTGTGCGAGGGGGAGCCGCACTACACGCTGAGCCAGGTGGCGCTGAACGACATCATCATGGTCTTCGCCTTCGCGCCGCTGGTCGGGCTTCTGCTCGGCGTGGCGTCGATCACCGTGCCGTGGGACACGCTGCTGCTGTCGGTGCTGCTCTACATCGTCATCCCCGTGGTCGCCGCCCAGCTCTGGCGCCGCAGCCTGCTGGCGACCGGCGGCGAGCCCGCGCTGAAGCGGACGCTGGACCTGATCCAGCCGGTGTCGCTGGTGGCGCTGCTGACCACGCTGGTGCTGCTGTTCGGCTTCCAGGGCGAGCAGATCCTGGCCCAGCCGCTGGTCATCCTGCTGCTGGCGGTGCCGATCCTGATCCAGGTCTATTTCAACGCCGGCCTCGCCTATTGGCTGTCGCGCCGCTTCGGCGTGGCGTGGTGCGTGGCGGCGCCGGCGGCGCTGATCGGCGCCTCCAACTTCTTCGAGCTGGCGGTCGCCGCCGCCATCAGCCTGTTCGGCCTCGGTTCGGGTGCCGCGCTCGCCACCGTGGTCGGCGTGTTGGTCGAGGTGCCGGTGATGCTGTCGGTGGTGAAGATCGTCAAGGCGACCAAGCCGTGGTACGAGGGACGCACCCATGCATGATATCGAGACGACCGGACGCGACTCCTTGCCGAGCCTGGACGAGCCTTATTTCGATGTGCCCGACCTCGACAGGCTGACACCAGAGCGGCCATCGACCCACCCGCCGCGCATCCTGCTGCTCTACGGTTCGCTACGGGAGCGGTCCTACAGCCGTTTCCTGGCCGAGGAAGCCGCCCGGCTGCTTCAGCGCATGGGGGCCGAGACGCGCATCTTCGACCCGCGCGACCTGCCGCTGCCGGACAGCGTGCCGGCCGACCATCCCAAGGTGGCCGAACTGCGCGCCCTGTCGCAATGGTCGGAAGGCCAGGTGTGGGTCAGTCCGGAGAGGCACGGTACCATCACCGGCATCTTGAAGTGCCAGATCGACTGGTTGCCGCTGGAAAGCGGCGGCGTCCGGCCGACGCAGGGGCGGACGTTGGCGGTGATGCAGGTGTCCGGCGGCTCGCAGTCCTTCAACGCGGTCAACGCAATGCGCGTTCTCGGCCGCTGGATGCGGATGGTGACCATCCCCAACCAGTCCTCCGTCGCCAAGGCCTATCAGGAGTTCGACGAGGCCGGGCGGATGAAGCCGTCGCCCTATTACGACCGGGTGGTCGACGTGATGGAGGAGCTGGTCAAGTTCACCCTGCTGGTGCGCGACCGCAGCGACTATCTGACCAGCCGCTACAGCGAACGCCGCGAGGCCGGGCTGAAGGAGGCGAGCGAGGCGCAGGCACTCGCCGCCGCGGCGATGAGCGGGCAAAAGTCCGGTGGGGGCACGGCGGACTAATCCGATGGCACTGCGGTCCCGGCCCGCCGCCGGGACCCTTGCCGCATTCCTGCACAACCGTTGCGCAAAGTTTCGGGTCGATCCGCGAGGCCGCTCAGGTCCACATGGTGACAAACAATCCCATGGGAGGACAATAGGATGACCACCGAACTTCAGCACCTGATCGGCGGCAAGCTGGTTTCCGGAAAGTCGGGGCGGTTCGCCGACGTCTACTCCCCGATGACCGGCGAGGTGCGCGCCCGCGTGCCGCTGGCGAGCGTGGAGGAGATGCGCGCCGCGGTGGAGAACGCCAAGGAGGCGCAGCGCGGCTGGGCCGCCACCAACCCGCAGCGCCGCGCCCGCGTGCTGATGCGCTTCCTCGATCTGGTCCAGCGCGATTATGACGAGCTGGCGCTGCTGCTGTCGCTGGAGCATGGCAAGACCATCGTCGACGCCAAGGGCGACATCCAGCGCGGCCTGGAGGTGGTGGAGTTCGCCTGCGGCATCCCGCACCTGCTGAAGGGCGAGTTCACCGACGGCGCCGGCCCCGGCATCGACATCTATTCGATGCGCCAGCCGCTGGGCGTGGTCGCCGGCATCACGCCGTTCAACTTCCCGGCCATGATCCCGATGTGGAAGTTCGCCCCGGCCATCGCCTGCGGCAACGCCTTCATCCTGAAGCCGTCGGAGCGCACGCCGGGCGTGCCGGTCAAGCTGGCCGAGCTGATGCTGGAAGCCGGCCTGCCGGCGGGCGTCCTCAACGTCGTCCATGGCGACAAGGTGGCGGTGGACGCCATCCTCGACGACCGCGACATCAAGGCGGTTGGCTTCGTCGGTTCCACCCCGATCGCCGAATACATCTACAACCGCGGCTGCGCCAACGGTAAGCGCGTGCAGTGCTTCGGCGGCGCCAAGAACCACGCGCTGGTGATGCCGGACGCCGACCTCGACCAGGCGACCGACGCGCTGATCGGCGCCGGCTACGGTGCGGCTGGCGAGCGCTGCATGGCGATCTCCGTCGTCGTGCCGGTCGGCAAGAAGACCGCCGATGCCCTGATGGAGCGGCTGATCCCGCGGGTGGAAGGCCTGAAGGTCGGCCCCTCCACCGACAGCAGCGCAGATTTCGGCCCGCTGGTGACGCGCGAACATCTGGAGCGCGTGAAGTCCTACGTCGACATCGGCGTCAAGGAAGGCGCCAAGCTGGCGGTCGATGGCCGCGAGTTCAGCATGCAGGGCTACGAGAACGGCTTCTACATGGGCGGCTGCCTGTTCGACGAGGTGAAGCCGGACATGCGCATCTACAAGGAGGAGATCTTCGGCCCGGTGCTCTCCGTCGTCCGCGCCGACAGCTATGAAGAAGCGCTGGCCCTGCCGAACGATCACGAGTACGGCAACGGCGTCGCCATCTTCACCCGCGACGGCGACGCCGCCCGCGACTTCGCGTCGCGCGTCGATGTCGGCATGGTCGGCATCAACGTTCCGATCCCGGTTCCGCTCGCCTACTACACCTTCGGCGGCTGGAAGCGTTCGGGCTTCGGCGACCTGAACCAGCACGGCCCCGACGCGGTGCGCTTCTACACCAAGACCAAGACCGTCACCTCGCGCTGGCCCTCGGGCGTCAAGGAAGGCGCCAGCTTCGTCATTCCGACCATGGATTGATGAAGTATCCTTCCCTCTCCCGCCCCGGGAGAGGGAGGGGACCCACGAAGTGGGGAGGGTGAGGGGTAGTCCAAGAAACCAGAAGCGCTTGGTTCCTTGCACTACCCCTCACCCTTCCCACCGCTTCGCGGCGGGCCCCTTCCCTCTCCCGGGGCGGGAGAGGGGAACTTCGAGGAGGTGACGCATGTCCTTTGAACTGACCGAAGACCAGGTCGCCATCCGCGACATGGCGCTGTCCTTCGCCCGCGACGAACTGGCGCCGAATGCCGTCGAGTGGGACCAGAAGAAGCATTTCCCCGTCGACACCCTGCGCGCCGCCGGCGAGCTCGGCATGGGCGGCATCTATGTGTCGGAGGACCATGGCGGCTCGGCCTTGAGCCGCTTCGACGCCGTGGTGATCTTCGAGGCGTTGAGCCAGGGCTGCCCGACCATCGCCTCCTACATCTCCATCCACAACATGGTGGCGGGGATGGTGGACAATTTCGGCAGCGACGAGCAGAAGGCCCATTGGCTGCCCAAGCTCTGCACCATGGAATGGCTGGCCAGCTATTGCCTGACCGAGGCCAATGCCGGTTCCGACGCCGCGGCCCTGCGCACCAGGGCGGTGCGCGACGGCGACAGCTACGTCCTGAACGGCGCCAAGCAGTTCATCTCCGGCGCCGGCAGTTCCGACCTCTATCTCGTCATGGCGCGCACCGGCGAGGACGGCCCCGGCGGCATCAGCGCCTTCCTGCTGCCCAAGGACACTCCCGGCCTGTCCTTCGGCGCCAACGAGCACAAGATGGGCTGGAACGCCCAGCCGACCCGCGCCGTCATCATGGAGGACGCCCGCGTCCCCGCCTCCGCCCTGCTGGGGCAGGAGGGGATGGGCTTCAAGTTCGCCATGAAGGGGCTGGACGGTGGCCGCATCAACATCGCCGCCTGCTCCATCGGCGGCGCCCAGGCCGCGCTCGACAAGGCGCTGACCTACATGAGCGAGCGCAAGGCCTTCGGCCAGTCGCTCGACCGCTTCCAGGCCCTGCAGTTCCGCATCGCCGACATGGCGACGGAGCTTGAGGCCGCCCGCACCTTCGTCCACCGCGCCGCCTCGGCGCTGGACGCCAAGAGCAAGGACGCCACCCGCCTCTGCGCCATGGCGAAGCGCTTCGCCACCGACACCGGCTTCGAGGTGGCGAACAACGCCCTGCAGCTGTTCGGCGGCTACGGCTATCTGGCTGATTACGGCGTGGAGAAGATCGTCCGCGACCTCCGGGTCCACCAGATCCTGGAAGGCACCAACGAGATCATGCGCCTGATCGTCTCGCGCAGCGAGATCGGGCGGATGGCGTAAGAGCAAACCAAAAAACAAACGACGGGAGACGCGACGATGGCGGTGATCGGTTTCATCGGATTGGGCAACATGGGCGGCCCGATGGCTGCGAACCTCGTGAAGGCGGGGCATCAGGTGGTTGGCTACGACCTCGTGCCTGCCGCCATCGACGCGGCCAAGGCGGCCGGCGTCACCATCGGCGAGTCCCCCGCGGCAATCGCCGCCGCGGCGGAGGTGGTCATCACCATGCTGCCGGGCGGCAAGCATGTTCTGGGCGTCTATGACGGCGACACGGGCATCGTCGCGGTGGCGCGGCCGGGAACGCTGCTGATCGACTGCTCCACCATCGACGTGGACTCCGCCCGCAAGGCGCATGCGCTGGCCGCCGCCAAGGGTGCGGCCTCGCTCGACGCGCCGGTGTCGGGCGGCGTCGGCGGGGCTGCGGCCGGCACGCTGACCTTCATGGCCGGTGGCGAGGCGGATGCCTTCGAACGCGCCCGCCCGATCCTGGAGGCGATGGGCAAGAAGATCGTCCATTGCGGCGGCGCCGGTGCCGGTCAGGCCGCGAAGATCTGCAACAACATGATCCTCGGCATCTCGATGATCGGCGTCTGCGAGGCCTTCGTGCTCGCGGAAAAGCTCGGCCTGTCGCATCAGGCGCTGTTCGACGTGTCGTCCACCTCGTCGGGCCAGTGCTGGTCGCTGACCAGCTATTGCCCGGTGCCCGGCCCGGTCCCGGCCAGCCCGGCCAACCGCGACTACCAGCCCGGTTTCGCGGCGGCGCTGATGCTTAAGGACCTGAAGCTGGCCCAGGAAGCGGCGCAGAGCGCCGGCGCCCCCACCCCGCTGGGTGCCGCTGCGGCGCAGCTCTACGCCATGATGAACGCGCAAGGCGAGGGCGGCACCGACTTCTCCGGCATCATCCGCATGCTGCGCGGCGAAGGGTAACTCATGCCGGCGGCGGGGGCAGGAACAGCGCCTGCTCCCGCCGGACCAGATCGGCGATGTAGTCCGCGGTCATGGATATCCGCGCCAGCGACCGCAGATCCTCGTGCACGATCAGCCAGAAGGACCGGGTGATCGTCAGCTCATCCGGCAGGACCGGCACCAGCTCGGGCTCACCGCCGGCGATGAAGGCCGGCAGCATGCACAGGCCGGCGCCGGCCAGCGTCGCCTTCAGCTGGGCGACGAGGCTGCTGCTCTTGATGCGCGGCGCCACCTCCCCGATCGTCTCGACATAGTCCAGTTCGGGGGCGAAGATCAGGTCGTCGATATAGCCGATGAAGGAATGGCCGCGCAGGTCGGCGCGGCTGCGGATATCTTGCCGGCTGTTCAGATAGGCGGCGGTGCCGTACAGGCCCAGCCGGTAATCGGTCAGCTTGCGGGCATAGAGCCGCCCTTCCTGCGGGCGGGACAGGCTGATGGCGATGTCGGCCTCGCGCTTGGACAGGCTGAAGACGCGCGGCATGGCGACCAGTTGCACCTCCAGCTCCGGATGGCGTTCGCACAGGCTCCCGATGCGCGGCGCCAGGAAACAGCTGCCGAAGCCGTCCGGTGCCCCGATGCGCACCGCGCCGGCAAGCGCCAGATCGCCGTCGGCCACCATGCCCTGTGCCAGAAGCGCCGCACTTTCCATCACCTCGGCGGTCTGTTTCAGCCGCTCGCCCTGCGGCGTCAGCGTGAATCCGCTGGGACGCCGTTCAAACAGGGTGACGCGCAACGCATCCTCCAGCGCCGAGATGCGGCGGCTGACCGTGGTGTGGTCGGCACGCAGGCGCTGGGCCGCCGTGGTCAGTGTGCCGGCGCGGGCCACCGCCAGGAAGAATCGCAGGTCGTTCCAGTTGAAATCGGCCATATCCGCCGGCGCCGCCGTCCGTTCTCTCTGGTGAATCAGGGGCCGAACTGTCCCATCAACCCGCCCCCCTGACAAGAGCGCCAAGCCGCCCCGGCGACAACGCCGCACCCGGTGCGAATGCAAGCACCGGAAGAGCATGCCCCGAAGGGGTACCGCATCTTTCGGGGTCCGCCCCCATTTCGCGTGGACGAAGCGCCCGCCTGTTGCGTTTATCTGTTCAGGGATGCGGCGTTCCTGACGACTGCGAAGAACAAAAGGACGGGCGATGCCGGGCGAGGGCCGGACTGGGAACTGGAGCGGGTCGGCGATGGCGATGGCGATGGCGATGCCGACGGCGATGATCGCGGCAGCGGCACTCGCCGTCCTTGTCGCGGCTGCGGCGCTGCCGGCTGCCGCGGAACCGCTGCTGTCCGCGCCGGAGGCCGATGCCCCCCTGCCCTCCCCCGCTCCGTCACTTCCCGTGGCGCCCCCCGTGCCGGCAATGGTCCCGGCAGCGGCAGCGGAAGCGGTAGCGGTTCAGGCCCCGGCAAAACCCCAGACCGACGCCTTCGACTGCTGGCTTCTTGATCCGAACCGGCTGGAGCAGGCGGCCGACCAGGGCCTGTGCGGCGATGCCTTCGCCCGCGCGCCAGAGATCGCCTCCCTGCCCGACGCCCCTCCCATGCCCGCAATGACGCCGCCACGGAAGCCGAAGATCCCGGAACGGCGGATCCGCGCATCCAACCGCGGCTCCAGCCACAGCGAAACCCATGCGATGGAGACATCGGCCGCGCGGGCTTCCCGCACCAGTGGCGGTGGCAGCGGCAACGGCGACTTCTTCAGCAACTTCCAACGCGATTTCCGGGCGCTGGGCGACCTGCTGGGCGGCGGATCGTCACCACGCCGGGGCGACGGCGGCGGCGCCCCTGGTTCCCACACGTCTCACCGAAACTGACGGCACCGGAACTGAGGCGCCTTACGGTGCGTCGTCCGGCTCCGTGCCGACATCCTCCGCCTCTACGTCGATGGTGACGCCGGTTCGCCCCGGCCGGCCGTGGTCATGCTCCGGGTCGATGCCGTGGTCGCGCCGCAACTCGGCGCGAACCTCCGCCATGCGGGCGCGCAGCCGGGCATATTCGGCCAGAAGCTGGCGGCGCCGGTCGTTCGGCGTCACGTCCTTCGGCGGGCGCAGTGAGCGTTTGAAGTCGATCAGCTGGCGGCGGGTCACGTCGGGCCGGACCAGCCCCTCGGCCTTCGCGCGCTCCAGCTCGTCCGGTGTCATGGTGACGATCTGGTAGGCGACGCTTTCCGCCCCCGGCAGCACCTCCAGCGATAGCCGCCCGGTGTCCACCGCCTCCGCCACCGCGCGGAAGCGGAAGGCGGTCTCGACCGAAAACGGCATGTCGCTCTCGATCATCGCCTCGAAATCGCCGTGGGGCAGGATTTCCTTGGCGCGGTTCAGATAGCGGCCGATCGACAGGAATTCCTTGCGGCTGCGGTTCCAGTGATAGCGGATCTCCTGCGCGAATTCCTGCCGGGTGTGGCAGGGCACGATGGCGTCGCTGATGTCCGACGCCCGGCGGTCGGCCTTGGACGGCGCCACCGCCGCGCCGGTCCGGGCGGGCACGGTGGGCGCCGCGGGCTGGGCAGCTGGCTGGGGAGCGGCCTTGCCCTGCTCCGCCACCTTCTTCATGAAGGACTTCACGTTGGCCATATTCAAATCCCCCGGGTTCAAATCCCCAACTCGTGCCGGATGAAGTACCAGGCGCCCAGGCATTCGTCGGCGCCGTTCACCGCACCGACATCGACAATGGAGCAGCCGATGTCGTCGACCCGGTGCATGTCCTCGATGTCCGGCACCTCGTGCGGGACCAGCCGCCCGACCCGGCCCAGTTCAAGCTTTGCTTCCCGCAGGCTGACAGAGCGGCGCTTGACCCGGTTCAGCAGGAAGGCGGCGGGGCGGCCGTAATCGCGCAGGAACTCCATCCAGGGGATGACGCTCATCTTGTCGAAACGCCCCACGCCGGTCGGCACCAGAACGAGGTCGGCGCGCCGCAGCAGGATCTTGGTCGCTTCGGGATAGAGCTCCACCGACGGCGGCGTGTCGATGAAGACCACGTCGTAGCGGGCGGGGTCGATCTGGGACAGCGCCGCGTCGATCTCCTCCAGCGTGCCTTCATAATGGTCGATGGCGGCGACGTCGTGCGGACGGCGCAGTTCATGCCATTGGCCCAGCGTGCGCTGCGGATCGAAATCCAGCGTCGCGACGCGCATGCCGTCTTTGGCGGCCGCCACCGCGGTGTTCTTGCAGCTGGTGGTCTTTCCGGTACCGCCCTTCGGCGCGCTGTAAACCACCCAGCGGGCGCGCTTTTGCGCAGCCGCCTGTACCGGTTCAACGGCATTCCGGTCCGCTTGGCTACCGGTCGGTTTACCTGCCGGTTTGCCTGCAGATTTCCGTGTGGCGACGGCGGTCGGATCGGCCATCTGTTCCCCCTGCATCGCATGCCCGTCTTCTGGATGGCCTTCTTATTAGCGGATCGGCAGTCGGGTCGAAAGGGCAAAGGCGGGACCTGAACCATTGAAATAGAGAGTTTCTGTACCGAAAACGCATTACCGGTAACGCTTTCCGAAGCAGTTCCGTTACCGGTAACGCTTCCGGCACGACACACGCACCCTCCCGCATTGCGGCAACGAAACATTCCGTCACCACTTTCGGCATTTCCGCCTTGGCCTCACGTCGCTAAAATGTTTCGCATTCCAAGAAGCCGGACAGGATATCGCCTTCCCGCGAGCATCGGGGCTTGGGCTGGGGAGTGGATCGGTGATGCGGGGATCGGGTGTGAAGGACGGATCGGTGGGACAGGCTGTGGACGCCCGAGAGGAACGCATCGGAACCCGGCTGAGGCACGCCCTGTGCCGCACCACCGCATTGGCGGGAGCGGCGCGCCTGGCGGTCATCGCCGCCGTGGCCGCCCTCGGCCTGCCGGCCCTGCCCGCCTTCGCCAACCCCGAAGGCGGCGTGGTCACCGACGGCGCCGCCACCATCCAGTCCACAGGACCCGGCCGGCTCGACGTCATCCAATCCACCTCGAAGGCGGTGATCGACTGGCAACGCTTCGGCATCAGGGAGGGCGAGCACACCAACTTCCGGCAACCCGACGCCGGCTCCATCACGCTGAACCGCGTCACCGGCCCCGACCCCTCCGCCATCATGGGGCGGCTGACCGCCAACGGGCAGATCTGGCTCGTCAACCCGAACGGCATCCTTTTCGGCCCGAACGCCAACGTCGATGTCGGTGGGCTGGTCGCCACCACCCACGACATCCGCAACGAAGACTTCATGGCCGGCCGCCACAAGTTCGAAGGCCGCGCCGGCTCCACCGCGACGGTGGAGAATGAGGGCACCATCACAGTGGCACAGGCCGGGCTGGCGGCGCTGGTCGCGCCCGGCGTCGCCAACCGCGGCACCATCAACGCCCGCATGGGCGAGGTGACGCTGGCCTCCGGCCGGCGCTTCGTCGTCGACCTGTTCGGCGACCAGAAGATCAACATCGCGGTGGATGCCCAATCCGACACGAAGACCGATGCGCGGCCCATCGGCGCCGACGGCAAGCCGGTGGACGCCCTGGTCAGCAACAGCGGCAAGATCTTCGCCGATGGCGGCCGGGTGCAGATGACGGCGTCGGCCGCCAAGGGGCTGGTCGACCGCGTCGTCAACATGTCCGGCACCGTCCAGGCCCGCCGCGTGGAACAGCAGGGCGGCGACATCGTCCTGCTCGGCGACGGCGGCGAGGTGGAGGTCTCCGGCACGCTGGATGCCGGCGGCAGCGGCGCCGGCTCCACGGGCGGCTCCGTCACCGTGTCGGGCAACCGCACGGCACTGGCGGCATCGGCGCGCATCACCGCCTCCGGTCCCGCCGGGGGAGGGGAGGTGATGATCGGCGGCGACGTGCAGGGCGGCAAGGCATCCGCCGCCGCGCTGGCCGGCTACAACATCCGCCCGGCGCGCAAGCCGGTTCCGCCGTCGACCGAGACGGTGGTGGCGCAGGGGGCGACCATCGCCGCCGACGCCACCGGGAACGGCAAGGGCGGCAAGGTCGTGGTGTGGGCCGATGGCAGCACCCGCTTCGACGGCGCCATCTCCGCGCGCGGCGGTGCGGCAGGCGGCAACGGCGGCTTCGTGGAGACGTCCGGCAAGCTGTCGCTGCAGGTGCGCGGCCGGGTCGATGCCGGGGCGGCGGCGGGGAAGGGCGGGTCCTGGCTGCTCGATCCGACCGACATCAGGGTGTCATCGACCAATGGGACCATCAGCGCCGGTACGATCGAAGCGTCGCTGAATACCGGCACCGCCGTAACGCTGCAGACCGACAGTCTCGTCAATGGAAACGGGGACATCACCGTCGACGAAGCGATCGTGAAGTCGTTCGGCGGGGACGCCTCTCTGACGTTGAATGCCTACCGGAACATCATCGTCAATGACGATATCCGGTCGGATTCCGGGGCGCTCACCCTCGTCCTGAACGCCGGATACACCGGAAACGTGGATAAGCACGACGGCGCCGTCCAGATCGGCAAGGAAGGCGATACCGTTTCGATCGCCACCCGGGGCGGCTCGTTTCTGGTGGGCGGCGGCATCAATCCCTCGACCTACTCGGCAACGGGACTGTCGCTCGCCGGCTACGCGTCAGGCGTCAATTTCCTCAACGCCACGGTCGATACCGGTGCCGGCTCCATCACCATCCATGGGCAAGGTGGGCGCTATGACGGTGGCGGAAACCACGGCATCGCGCTGCGCAACAGCCAGCTGCTGACCAGCAGTGGGGCCATCACGCTCACCGGCGCAGGTGGAACCAGTTCCTGCTCTGAGCCGGGCTGCGATCCCGACCTGTACACCGGCGACAACCTCGGTGTTCTGCTCGACGGGGCGACGGTGCACAGCCTGAGCGGGATCGTCACGGTCACGGGCGCCGCCGGACACAACGATCAGGAATGCTACTATGGCTGCTCGTCGGGGAATTCCTTCGGCGTTCGACTGAGGGATTCGAGGATCGAGAGCGACAATGGCGCAATCATCGTCTCCGGTTCGGGAGGAACCGACCGAGACGAGTTTGGCTCCGGCAACGAGGCAATCCTGGTCGAGGCGTCCTCCCGATTGATCGGGCTGGGCAGCACATCGATCACCCTGACAAGCGGCGGCGGGTGGAACGACGACATCGTGCTGAACGCATCGACCGTGTCCACCCAATCGGGAGCCATCCATGTCGGCGCGGCGCGTGACCTGAAAGCGTCGAACCTGGCCCTGACCGGCGGTGGCGCGACGACGCTCAAGGCCGGGAACAGCGTATCGCTGATGTCCACCACCATCCGCTCCTCCGGAACTCCGGTGGTCGTAAACAGCGGCGCGGACTCCGGCGGCCCGATCCTGATTGCCGGCAGCACCATTCACACCTACGGCGGCGCCATCACCTTAGGGGGCGGGAACGATCCCGGGAGTTTGCCGGCGACAGGCAACGAAGAAAGCCCCGCCGGCGTCACCATCGACTCGAGCGAGCTGCATTCCGGCGGGGGTACGATCGCCATCACCGGGCAGGGATCGCACTATGGCGACGACGGCCATGGCGTGGCCATCACCGGACAAAGCAGGATCGACTCCGGTACCGGGAAGATCGCCGTTCATGGCAAGGCCGTGCCCTATTACGGATGGGGTGCCGGCGTCATGATCGCGTCCGATGACAACGGCAGGCCGATCCTCCAATCCGCCTCCACGGCCGCCGATGCCATCCTGATCGACGGCGACGCCTCCGAGGCGGACGCAGAGGAGGCCTGGGGCGTCAAAATCCGGGGTTCGGCGCAGATCACGTCGTCAGGTGGCGTTGCCATCACCGGCAAGGGCGGCGCATCCGCGGTTACCTATGAAGTCGCCGGCATCGGTCTGGATGCCGAAAGCGATGGCAACATCCAGATCGTGGCCGCCGCCGGCGAGGTGGCCCTGCGGGGAACCGCCGGAACCGGCGAAATGGCATTGGACGTGTACAGGAACGGCGATGTGGTGATCAGCAGCACGCCGGCACCGCCGCCGCCACCGCCCCCACCGCCCCCACCTCCGCCGGTGGTGCCGCCGGTGGTGCCGCCGGTGACGCCGACGGTGCCGGCGGTTCCAACCACGCCGACCACCCCCACGACACCGACCACCCCCACCACGCCGGGAACCGACGGTGGAGACGGGGGCGGAACCGGCACGCCGTCCACCGGCACGCCGTCCACCGGCACGTCCGGGACGGATACGTCCGGCACCAGCCCGGAAGGAACCGGAACCGGGTCGACGGACAGCCCCCCTTCGGACACATCGTCTTCCAGCAGCCAATCCGCCGCGGCCGGCAACAGCTCCGTACAGGCGGCGCTGCAAACGGTGGCGCAGATCGCAGCGAACCCGGTGACGGGCACAACCGCGGCCACGACCACCGGCTCGGCCGCCAGTACGACCACCACCGGCACCACGACCACCGGCACGACCACTCCGGCAACCGGGGCCTCGACCACCGCAACCACTCCGCAGACCTTCCTGTCGGCGCTGGAACAGGGCACGGCCAGCCAAGGCACAGGCAGCCAGAACACCGCTCCCCAGACCGGGGAAGGGCAGGGCACCCAGGCGGCGGGCGGCAGTTCGTCCTCCGGCAGCGGTCCGACCTCTCCGCCACCGCCTCCCCCCGGCCCGTCGACGGTGGTGCTGCCGTCCGGCCGCTCCGTCACCTTCACGGCGGAGGCGACGCAGGCCTACGCCTCCGGTGCCACCCTGTCGCAACCGGGCCCGCAGCTGCTCGCCTCGCCCCAGGTCCAGGCGGCGGCCGGCTCCATCATCCAGGCTGCCGGCGGCGGCGGCATGGCGCAGGCGGTGACGAATCTTTCGACCGGCACGCTGTCGCTGCCGGAACAGCGCGCCGTGCTGGCCAGCGTTCCCGTTCCCACCCTGATCGGCGGCCTGACCGCCAGCAGCGATCCGGTGGCGGTGCGCGTCGGCGGCATCCTGCAGAACAGCGCGGCCGGCCAGCCCGGCGGCTATGCCCAGGTGCGCGCCACGGTGACACAGGCCAACCTGCCGCCCCAGGTCGCCCGCACCTACCTCGCCATGGTGCAGCGGGTGGAGCGCGAACAGCGCACCCAGGCCTTCTCCGGCGCGCTCCGCCAACTGGCGGCGAACCCGGCGGCAGCGGACATGTTCGGCCGGCCGAACGCCGCCTCGGCTCCGCCCAGTCTGCAACAGGCACGCGGCGGCCGTACCCGCGGCGGCAGCATGACCCTGCGCGGCATCGTCGCCGACAGCGCCAATCTGGCCGAAGCGCGGGTGAACGGCCGCTGGGTCTTCATCGACGAGCAGGGGCAGTTCCGCACCAGCATTCCGGTCGACCCGGGCGCGACCGAAGCCACACTGACCATGACCGACGAGGCGGGCAAGACGACCGAGCAGCGCATCGCCATCGACGCCACCGCCGCCACACCCGACGCGGCCGCTCCGCCGAAGCCGCGCAAGATCGCCCTGATGATCGCGGTCGACAGCTACCGCGACACCGGCATTCCCGCCCTGGCCACGCCCGACGCCGACATCAAGGCGGTGGGCAAGGCGCTGAACGACCATCTCGGCTACGAGACGCGGGTGCTGCGCAACCCGACCAAGGCGCAGATCGGCGAGGCGCTGCGCAAGCTCGGCCGCGAGGTGGGCGAACAGGACCAGGTGATGGTCTATTACGCCGGCCACGGTTATGAACTGGCGGAGACCGGTGCCGGCTATTGGCTGCCGGCCGATGCGGAGACGACAAGCGCCCGCAACTGGGTGTCGAACAACGACATCGGCCGATTCCTCAGCCGCATGCCGGCCAAGCATGTGATGCTGGTGTCGGACAGCTGCTATTCCGGTGCCTTTACCAAGGAACAGAAGGTCGACGCCGCCCGCCTCGCCAACGAGCAGGAGATCCGTCAGCGCCGGTCGGTGATGGCGCTGTCGTCGGGCGGCGACGAACCGGTGGCCGACGGCGAGGTGAACTCCCCCTTCGCCACCGCGCTGAGAAAGCGGGTGCTGGCGCTGCCGAAGGACAGCAACGGTTTCGCGCTGTACCAGCAGGTCCGCGAGGACGTGACCCACGACGCTCCGCAGACCCCGCAATACGGCGTGATCCGCACCGCCGGCTACGACGAAGGTGGCGACTTCCTGCTGGACCTGCCGAACGCCGCCATGAACTGAGGGGGGGGCACCCACCGCACCCCCCCATTTTCCCCTGGCATATAGTTTCAGAAGAAACTATATGAGCGACAAATGGTCGCGCCCGGCCCCACGCCGGCCGCATCCCCCGGATTAGGGAGCAGCCCGCATGACGTCCCCCGCCTTCACCTATCAGTCCGGCTTCGGCAACGAGTTCGCGACGGAGGCGCTGCCGGGCGCGCTGCCCGTCGGCCGCAACTCGCCGCAGCGCCCGCCCTACGGACTCTATGCCGAACAGATCAGCGGAACCGCCTTCACGGCCCCCCGTGCGCACAACCGCCGCTCCTGGCTCTACCGCATCCGCCCGGCGGTGGTGCATGAGCCGTTCCGCCCGATGGAGTCCGGCCGGCTGACCAGCCGCTTCGACGAGGTGCCGGCCCCGCCGACGCAGCTGCGCTGGAACCCGCCGCCGATGCCGGACGCGCCGACCGACTTCGTCGCCGGGCTCGTCACCATGGGCGGCAACGGCGGACCTCAGGCGCAGGCCGGCTGCGGCATCCATCTCTACGCCGCCAACCGGTCGATGGAGGGGCGCTTCTTCTACGATGCCGACGGCGAGCTGCTGATCGTGCCGCAGCAGGGCAGCCTGCGCCTGTTCACCGAGCTGGGCGTGCTGGAGGTCGAACCGCAGGAGATCGCCCTCATCCCCCGCGGCCTGCGCTTCCGCGTCGAACTGCCGGATGGAACGGCGCGCGGCTATGTCTGCGAGAATTTCGGCGCGCCCTTCCGCCTGCCGGACCTCGGCCCCATCGGCTCCAACGGGCTGGCCAACCCGCGCGACTTCCTGACCCCCGATGCCTGGTACGAGGATGTCGAAGGCACCTTCGAACTGGTGGCGAAGTTCGACGGCGCACTCTGGAGCGCCCCCATCGGCCACTCGCCGCTGGACGTGGTGGCGTGGCACGGCAACCACGCACCCTGCAAATACGACCTGCGCCGCTTCAACACCATCGGTTCGATCAGCTTCGACCACCCGGACCCGTCGATCTTCCTGGTGCTGCAATCGCCCAGCGACACGCCCGGCGTCGACAGCATCGACTTCGTCATCTTCCCGCCGCGCTGGCTGGTGCAGGAGGACAGCTTCCGTCCGCCCTGGTTCCACCGCAACATCGCCAGCGAGTTCATGGGCCTGATCCATGGCGTCTATGACGCCAAGGAGGAAGGGTTCCTGCCGGGCGGGGCAAGCCTGCACAACTGCATGAGCGGCCACGGGCCGGATGCGGAGACCTTCGCCAAGGCCACCGCCGCCGATACGACCCGGCCGCAGCGGGTCGGCGACACCATGGCCTTCATGTTCGAAACGCGCGCCGTCATTCGACCGACGCGGCACGCACTGGAAACTGCCGAGCTTCAGCACGATTATTACCGCTGCTGGCAGGGGCTGGCGAAGCGCTTCGACCCGCACCGCCCGTAAGCGGGCAGGGCGGCTGCGCCCGTCGGCTCCGACCATGCGACAATTTGTCTCGACGGCGCGCGCGCGGCCTTTCACACTGCGCCTTGCCGATCCGTGAAGCGCAGGGGAGGGGCCGATGGGGGCCGCTATGGGCAAAGAGATGGAATCCCGGTCGCTGCTCGACCGCATGATCGACCGGCTGACCGTGCAGCGCGACGCGCTGGCCTGGGCCGAGCGTGCCGTCGCCGGGCGCGACGGCATGGTTCTGGAGGTGGGGCTGGGCAAGGGCCGCACCTTCGACCATCTGCGCCACCTGTTCCCGCCGCGCGACATCCTGGTCTTCGACATGTGGGTCCGCGTGCCGCCGGAACTGACGCCGGAGGAGGACCGCCTGTTCGTCGGCGATTTCCAGGAAACCATGGCGGCGGCGGCGGACCGCTTCGGCCGCTGCGCCCGGCTGGCCCATGCCGATTTCGGCAGCACCGACCGCAGCCACGACGCCCGCCAGGCGGCTTGGCTGGCGCCGCTGATCGACGCGCTGATGCTGCCGGGCGGCGTCGTGCTGTCCGACCGGCCGATGGAGCGCCCCAACTGGACGCCGCTTGACCTGCCGGCCGACGAACGCTGGCCCTACCATGCATGGCGGGTGGAAAGCTGAGCGGAGCGGCGCCCATGCCGGGGGCGGGCATGCCGGGGGAAGGCGGGGGGCCGGCAGTGGAAAACGGCCCGGCTCACGCCAATCTTCAGTCCCTTCCGCCCGCAAGGCTCCCGGCACCCATGCCGGGCTTCGCCGGGACGGATGACGGTCGCGACGCTGAAGGCCTTTGATGGACCGCAATATTTTTCAGTTCATTTGGAAGCACAGCGGCCGACAGCAGATCCTGCTCGCCCTGTTGACGATCGCCTCGTTCCCGGTGCTCTACGCATCGCTGGAACTGCCGAAGATCATCATCAACCGGGCCTTGTCCGATCCCCAGCCGGTGCGCGAGATCCTGGGCGTCACCATGGGTCCGGTGACCTACCTGCTGGTGCTGTGCTTCACCTTCCTGGCGCTGGTGCTCGCCAACGGCGCCTTCAAGATGCGCATCAACACCTTCAAGGGGGTGGTCGGCGAACGGCAGGTGCGGCGGCTGCGCTTCATGCTGCTGGACCGCATGCTGCGCTTCCCGCTGCCGCATTTCTCCAAGGTCAGCCAGGGAGAGCTGATCTCCACCGTCGCGTCGGAAACCGAACCGCTGGCGGGATTCATCGGCGACTCCTTCGCCCAGCCGCTCTACCAGGGCGGCACGATGCTGACGATCCTGCTGTTCCTGTTCATCCAGCAGCCGACCATCGGGCTGGTGTCCATCGCGCTGATTCCGGTGCAGGCCTACATCATCCCCAAATTGCAGATCAAGGTGAAGCTGCTGGGGAAGGAGCGGGTGCGCAAGGTCCGGCAGCTGTCCGAACGCATCGGCGAAAGCGTGGAGAATGTCCGCGAGGTCCGCGTCAACGGCACCATCCGCTACGTGCTGGCCGAATTCTCGCAGTATCTCGGCAGCATCTACTGGATCAGGCTGGAGATCTACAAGCGCAAGTATTTCGTAAAATTCCTGAACAACTTCATCAACCAGATCACCCCCTTCTTCCTGTTCTCGATCGGCGGTTACCTGGTCCTGCACGGCGACCTGACCATCGGCGCGCTGGTCGCGGCGCTGTCGGCCTTCAAGGACCTGACCGCCCCCTGGAAGGAGCTGCTCGACTATTACCAGAACATGATCGACGCCCAGATCAAGTACGAGCAGATCGCCGACCAGTTCTCTCCGCCCTTCCTGTTCGAGTGGACCCCGTCGACGCCCGCCACGCCTGCCGACCTGAAGGCCCCGATGCGGCTGGAGGCGGTGACCTGGGCCAACGAATACGGCGACCGCATGCTGCAGCGGCTGTCGCTGGAAGTGCCGCCGGGCGCGCTGGTCGGCATCGCCGGCACCAACGCGCTGGCGCTGCGCCGTCTGGCCGAGGTGCTGGTGCGCCTGTCGCCGCCGACCTCCGGCCGCATCACCATCGGCGACCAGACGCTGGACCAGCTGCCGCTCGACCTGCTGGGGCGCCGCATGGCCTATGCCAGTCCGGAACCGCGCATGTTCACCGGCAGCATGATGCAGAACATCACCTATGGACTGCGCCATCGCCCGCCGCCCGACGATCCGGAAACGATGAGCCCCGCCCGCCGGCGCGAGATCGTGGAGGCCGAGGCGTCCGGCAACTCCGCCGACAGCATGGAGGGCATCTGGACCGATTTCGCCATGATCGGCGCGACCGACTGGGCCAGCCTGCGGCCCTGGTTCATGCAGTGTCTGGCGGCGACCGGCGGCGAGAGCGCCGTCTACCAGCGCGGCCTGCGCGAGGTGTTCGACCCCGACGATTATCCCTTCGTCGCCCAACCGCTTCTGCGCGCCCGCCACTGGCTGCGCGACGCCATCGGCGAACGCGGGATGGACAAGCTTCTGGCCCGCTTCGACCGCGACCGCTTCAACCCCTATGCCAGCCTGGCGGAGAACCTGCTGTTCGGCCTGCCGGACGGCAAGCGGCTGACCGTCGCCCGCATGGTGAGCGACCCCACCATCCGCGCCCTGATGGAGGCGCACGGGCTGTGGGACTCCGCGGTGCGTCTGGGCCGGCGCTTCGCCATGCGGGTGGTGAGCGTCTATCGCGACAGCGACGACGGCGACGTCATGATCATGCGCTACCCGCACATCGACGACTCCCTGTTCGAGGAGCTGGTGGAGGCGGTCACCCGCCTGAAGCGCCGGTCCGAGCGGCCCCAGCGCCGCCACCAGGAGGCGGACACGCTGCTGTTCGCCACCATGTTCCTGATGATCGTGCCCAAGCGCGACGGCATGGACTTCGCCCCGCAGCCGGAGCGCGAGGCGATCATGGCGATCCGCCGCCGCTTGCTGGACGACATGCCGCAAGACCTGCGCGACAAGGTCGCCATCTTCGACCCGGACCTCTACCACCCGCGCCTGAACGTGATGGACAACCTGCTGTTCGGCCGCATCACCACGGAGGATCCCCGCGCGATCACCCAGCTGCGGGCCTTGGTGGACGAGGCGCTGGAGCGGACCGACGCGCGGGCCTTCGTGCTGATCCTGGTGGCGCTGGGCGAGGTCGGCATCGGCGGCTCGCTGCTGCCGATCAGCGTGCGCCAGCGGGTGCAGCTGATCCGCGGCCTGATGAAGAAGCCCGACATCTTCGTGATCTATCAGGCGCTCAACAGCTACGACCCGGATGAGAGGCTGCGCATCTTCCTGCGCATGAAGGAACTCCTGCCGACCATGACGATGATCGTGCTGGAGGAACGGATCACCGACAACCCGGCCTTCGATGCGATCTACGACCTGGAGGACGGCCGGCTGGTCCGGCGTGGCCAGAACGGCGCCGACCAGCAGGAGGACACGATGCCTGGGGAAGGGGAGGGGACCGACGAGCCGGCCCTGCGCCTGCTGTCGCGCTCCCCCGTCTTCTCCGACCTGCCGGAAACGGTGCTGCGCCGCATGCTGGCGGCGTCGGAATGGCGGGCGGTATCGGCCGGCGACTTCATCTACCGCAGCGGCGAGCAGTCGGAATTCGTCTTCGTCCTGGCGGAAGGGGAGGCGGAGCTGGTGCGGCTTATGCCCGACAACCAGCCGCCGCTGCACATCGCCTACATCAAGCCGCCGGAGGTGATCGGCGAGGTGGAGTTGCTGGCCGGCGTCCGCCGCTTCTCCACCATCCGGGCGCGCACCGACCTGCGGCTGCTGCGGCTCGACGGCGCGGCGATGCTGCGGCTTCTGCCCTCGGTGCCGGACCTGCCGATGCGGGTGATCCAGCAGATCGGCAAGCGCCTGACCAGCGAGGGACCGGCCGGCTCGACGCCAGCGACGGCCGACAACAGTCAATCCGCAACGCAACCATGATGGAATGAACGCGATGAGGCAGGGGCGAGAGGAATCCCCTCTCCCCCCCGGGGAGAGGGTTAGGGTGAGGGGGAAGCGCCGCGAGGATTCCTGCGGAGCCACGCACTGCTCCCCCCTCACCCCGACCCTCTCCCCGCTTTCGGCGGACCTCTGGTCCGCCTGTCGCGTCAGCGCAAACGAAGTTTGCGCGAGAGCGGGGGGGAGAGGGAGGACAGCGCCCTCACTCCCAAGCGCAATTGCCTTGAGAACAGCTGAAATGGGGCCGGCACGATGCTGAAGGTCGAGGGCCTGACGATCCGTTTCCGCAATGCGCCGGTCGACCGTCCGGTCGTCGACGGCGTCGGCTTCTCGGTCGGGGCGGGGCAGAGCGTGGCGCTGGTCGGCGAATCCGGGTCCGGCAAGACGCTGACCTGCCGCAGCATCCTGGACATCCTGCCGCGCGGGGCGGAGGTGACCGGCGGCTCCATCCTGTTCGGCCGGGAGCCGGAGGCGGTCGATCTGCTGCGCCTGCCGCGATCGGGCCTGCGCGACATCCGCGGCAGCCGCATCTCGATGATCTTCCAGGAACCGATGAGCGCGCTGTCGCCGCTCCACAGCATCGGCGACCAGACGATGGAGGTGCTGCGGCTGCATGGCCACTGCAACCGCCGGAGCGCCCGCGACCAGTGCCTCGCCATGTTCGAGCGGGTGGGCTTCCCCGATCCGCTGCGCGCCTTCCGCTCCTATCCGTTCCAGCTGTCGGGCGGCCTGCGCCAGCGGGCGATGATCGCCATGGCGATGGTGGCGCGTCCGCAACTGCTGATCGCCGACGAGCCCACCACGGCGCTGGACGTCACGCTGCAGGCCCAGGTGCTGGCGCTGATCAAGGAACTGCAGGCCGAGACCGGCATGGCCGTGCTGCTGGTCACCCACGACTTGGGCGTGGTCGCCAACATGGCCGACGCCGTGGTGGTGATGCGCGCCGGCCGGGTGATGGAGTCCGGCTGCTGCGCCGACGTGCTGGGCCGTCCGCTGCACGGCTACACCCGCAAGCTGATGGCCGCCGCCCCCTCGATTCCCGAGATGACCTGCGCGCTTCCCGCCTCGGGCGTGGAGGACGCCATCCTTGAGTTCCACGGCGTCGCCAAGACCTATGAACGCGGCTCCACCCGCGTGCGGGCGCTGGCCGGCATCGACCTGTCCGTGCGCCGGGGGGAGACGCTGGCCATCGTCGGCGAGTCAGGATCAGGCAAGACGACGATGGCGCGGCTTGCGATGCTGGCGGAGCGGCCCGACCCCGGCGGCCGCCTGCTGTTCCGGCCGACCGCCGGGGAGCCGCCGCTCGACCTCCTTTCCGCCGCGGGGCCGGAGCTGACCGCCTACCGCCGCCGTGCCCAGATGGTGTTCCAGGATCCCTATGCCTCCCTCAGTCCCCGCATGAGCGTCGGCGAGATCATCGCGGAGCCGCTGGCGATCCACGGCGTCTGCGGCCGCGGCGAGGGGCGCGAGCGGGTGCGGGCGCTGATGGCGCAGGTCGGGCTCGACCCCGCCTGGGCCTGCCGCTATCCCCACGCCTTCTCCGGCGGCCAGCGCCAGCGCATCGGCATCGCCCGCGCGCTCGCCCTCGATCCGCAGCTGCTGATCTGCGACGAACCGACCTCGGCACTCGACGTGTCGGTTCAGGCGCAGGTTCTCGACCTGCTGGAATCGATCAAGCGGCGGCTCGGCCTCAGCCTGATGTTCATCTCGCACGATCTGGCGGTGGTGGCGCGGCTGGCCGACCGGGTCGCGGTGATGCGCGCCGGCCGGGTGATGGAGCAGGCGCCGCCCGCCGTCCTGTTCTCCGCCCCGCTGCATCCCTACACCCGCGCGCTGATCGCCGCCTCGCCCGAACCGGACGTCAGCCGTCCGATCGACATCGCCACCGTGGCGCTCGGCGCCGGCACCCCCGACCTGTGGCCCGAACCCTTCCGCCCCACCCCCGACGGCGCCCCGCCCCCGCTGGTGGAAGCCGCGCCCGGCCATTTCGTGAGGGGCCATCTCGCGAGGCGGGCGGCATGATCAAGCGCTTTCCCATCACCGGAGACTTTCATCCTCTCCCCCCCGGGGAGAGGGGGGGGCCCCGCCGCTTTGCGGCGGGGTGGGTGAGGGGGACGCGCGGCGGTATGCTTGCAAAGATCCTGCAATGCATCCCCCTCACCCTGACCCTCTCCCCGGGGGGGAGAGGGAAAAAGCCCGTGGGCTTCGCAGGTCTCCTCCTCACCCTCCTGCTCGCCGTTCCCGCCGCCGCCTTCACCCCGCAGGAACCGGCGCTCCTGCGCGACGAGGTCACCTACGGCCTGCTTCCCCCCGTCCGCCAGCGCATGCCGGAAGAGCCGCTGATCGTCGATCCGACAGCGAAGGGACGCGACCTCGGCCGTTCCGGCGGCTGGATCCGCACCTTCATCACCCAGCGGCGCAACAGCCGCATCGCCGTGCTCTACGGCTATGCCCGGCTGGTCGGCTACAACGAGAAGCGGGAGCTGGTGCCCGACATCCTGAAGGACGTGACCGTCGTCGACGGGCGAGACTTCACCCTGACCCTGCGGGCCGGCCACCGCTGGTCCGACGGCGCCCCCTTCACCAGCGACGACATCCGCTACTGGTGGGAGGACATCGCCAACGATCCGATGCTGTCGCCGTCCGGCCCGCCGCGCTTCATGCTGGTGGACGGCAAGCCGCCGCAGGTCAGCTTCCCCGACGCGGTCACCGCCCGCTTCCGCTGGGAGGAGCCGAACCCCTATTTCCTGCCCACGCTCGCCGCCGCCCGGCCGCCCTTCATCTACCGGCCGGCCCATTACCTGAAGCGCTTCCACGCCCGCTACACCGGCGAGGCGGAGCTGGCGCCGCTGATCGCCAAGTACAAGGTCCGCAACTGGGCGGCCCTGCACAACGCCCGCGACGACATGTTCCGCATGGAGAATCCGGACGAACCGACCCTCCAGCCCTGGATGGCGATGTCGAAGGGGACCGGCAGCCATCTGCTGTTCCAGCGCAACCCCTATTACCACCGCTTCGACACGCGCGGCATGCAGCTGCCCTACGCCGACGGGCTGGACGTGACGGTGATGGCCGGCGGGCTGATCCCGGCGCAGGTCGCCACCGGCAAGGCCGACCTCCAGGCCGAAGGGCTGACCTTCTCCCAGGTGCCGGTGCTGGTGGCGGGGGAGGGGGGCGGCAACTACCGCACCCTGCTGTGGCCGGAGGGCAAGGCGGCGGAGATCGCGCTCTATCCCAACCTGAACTACAACGACCCGGTCTGGCGCGGCCTGCTGCGCGATCCCCGCTTCCGCCGCGCCCTGTCGATGGGCATCGACCGGCGGATCATCAACCGCTCGCTCTTCTTCGGGCTGGCACGCGAAAGCGGCGTGGACGTGCTGCCGGGAAGCCCGCTCTACAAGCCGGAACGCACCGGCGTCTGGACCGGCTACGACCCCAAACGGGCCGCGGCGCTGCTCGACGAGATCGGGCTGAAGCGCCAGCGCGGCGAGCTGTACCGCGACCTGCCCGACGGCCGCCCGCTGGAAGTGATCGTCGAATCGGCGGGAGAGAAGTCGGAGGTCGCCGATGCCCTGCAGATCATCGCGGAGACCTGGCGCGACATCGGCGTCCGGCTGCTGGTGCGCACGGTGGACCGCGACGTGCTGCGCAACCGCGTCTATGCCGGACAGACGATGATGGCGGTGTGGGGCGGCTGGGACAACGGCGTCCCCGATCCCGACAGCAGTCCGGAGGAACTGGCCCCGATGACCCAGGAGAATTTCAGCTGGCCGAAATGGGGGCAGCATTACCAGACCTCCGGCAGCGCCGGCGAGCCCATCGACATGCCGGTCGCGCAGGAGCTGATGGACTTCGCCCGCCGCTGGCGCCACACCACCGACGAGATCGAACGGCGCGCCCTGTGGTCGGCGATGCTCGACATCCATGCCGACCAGATCTTCGCCATCGGCGTGGTGTCGAAGACGCCGCAGCCGATCGCCGTGGCCAACCGCCTGCGCAACGTGCCGGACAAGGGGCTGTGGCTGTGGGATCCCGGCGCCTATCTCGGCATCTACCGGCCCGACGAGTTCTATTTCGCCGACGCCCGCCCGGCCGATCCGGAGCCGGCCGGCATCCACCGCAGGGGGGAATGACCGCCCATGCTGCGCTTCATCCTGCACCGGCTGCTGGTGATGATCCCGACGCTGATCGTGGTGTCGATCGTGATCTTCATCGTCATCAACCTGCCGCCCGGCGACTATCTGTCCAACCAGATCGCCGAGCTGCGCGCCACCGGCCAGGAGGCCGGTCTGGCGAAGGCTGAGTTCCTGCGCCGCGAATACGCGCTGGACCGGCCGCTGCCCGAGCAATATCTGGTCTGGATCGGCGTCTGGCCGGGACCTAACGGCTTCAACGGCCTGCTGCAGGGCGACCTCGGCTGGTCGTTCGAGTTCAACAAGCCGGTGGCGGAGGTGGTGGGCGAGACCCTGTGGTTCACCGTCATCCTCAACGTCGCCGCCGTGCTGTTCGTCTATCTGGTCTCCTTCCCGCTGGGGGCGCTGGCGGCGATCCGGGCCAACAGCTGGGTCGATTACCTGGCCGCGACCATCGGCTATATCGGCTTGGCGACGCCGAACTTCCTGCTGGCGCTGATCCTGCTCTATTACGGCCAGAAATGGCTGGGCCTGCCGATCGGCGGGCTGGTGGACGCCCAATACGAGAACCAGCCGATGAGCTGGGCCAAGGCCGGCTCGGTCCTGCAGCACCTGATCGTGCCCACCGTCGTCATCGGCCTGTCCGGCACCGCCGCCATGGTGCGGCGCCTGCGCGCCAACCTGCTGGACGAGCTGGGCAAGCCCTATGTCGTCACCGCCAAGGCCAAGGGCGTGCCGCCGCTGCGCCGGCTGACCCGCTATCCGCTGCGCATGGCGCTGAACCCCTTCGTCTCCGACATCGGCTCGCTGCTGCCGTCTCTGGTGTCGGGGTCGGTGCTGATCTCGGTGGTGCTCAGCCTGCCCACCATCGGCCCGGCGCTGCTGGAGGCGCTGCGGGCGCAGGACATCTTCCTGTCGGGCTTCATCCTGATGTTCATCTCGCTGCTGGTGCTGGTCGGCATGCTGATCTCCGACATCGCGCTGGCGCTGCTCGATCCCCGCATCAGGCTGGGCAAGGCAAGGAAGGCGCAATCATGAAGGGCCCGGATATGAAAGATCCGGGCGCCGAAGACCCTGGCAAGAACGGCGGCTGGGACCATTACGTCGACAGCCGGCCCTATCCCGATCCGGCGGCGCCGGACGGACCGGCGACCCGCTTCGATCCGGGCGCCTCGACCGGGCGGCTGATGCTGCGGCGGTTCCTGCGCCACCGGCTGGCGGTGCTGGGCGCGCTGTTCCTCGGGCTGTCCTATCTCAGCCTGCCCTTCGTCGATTTCCTGGTTCCCTACGGCGCCAACGAACGCGACGTGGAACATCTCTACGCCCCGCCTCAGGGCGTCCACCTGTTCCACGAGGGCCGCTTCATCGGCCCCTTCGTCTACCCGACCACCGGACAGCCCGATCTGAAGGACTATCGCTGGCGCTACGAGGCGGACGAAAGCCGGCCGATGCCGCTGGCGTTCTTCTGCCCCGGCAAGCCCTACCGCTTCCTGGGGCTGGTGGAGATGCAGATGCGGCTGGTCTGCCCGCCGCCGGGGGCGACGCTGCATCTGCTGGGCACCGACCGGCTGGGCCGGGACATGCTGTCGCGGCTGGCCATCGGGGCGCAGCTGTCGCTGACCGTCGGCCTGCTGGGCATCGCCGTGTCCTTCGCCATCGGCGTCACGCTGGGCGGCATGGCGGGGTATTTCGGCGGCTGGATCGATGCCGGGGTGCAGCGCCTGTCGGAAATCCTGAAATCCCTGCCGGAGCTGCCGCTGTGGCTGGCGCTCTCCGCCGCGGTGCCGGCGCAATGGAGCCCGGTGACGGTGTTCCTCTGCATCTCCGTCATCCTCGGCCTGCTCGACTGGCCGTCGCTGGCCCGCGCCGTGCGCTCCCGCTTCCTGGCGCTGCGCGAGGAGGATTTCGTCATGGCGGCGGAGCTGATGGGGGCAAGCCCGGCGCGGATCATCCGCCGCCACCTGCTGCCAAACTTCGCCAGCCATCTTCTGGCCAGCGCCACCCTGTCGATTCCCGCGATGATCCTGGGCGAGACGGCGCTGTCCTTCCTGGGGCTGGGCCTGCGCCCGCCGGCGACCAGCTGGGGGGTGATGCTGAACGACGCCCAGAATTTGATGGCCGTGGAAACCTATCCATGGGTGTCATTGCCGATGCTGCCGGTGATCCTGGTAGTCTTGTCCTTCAACTTCTTCGGCGACGGACTGCGTGACGCCCTGGATCCGTATCATGGCGATTGAGCCCTTTCCCCGGCGGCCGCGGGACGCCTCAGGCGCCGCCGTTATTCCTATGTCATACCGCATAGGTGGGTTGTCGCCGCTCGGCCGGAAGTCGGCTTGATGCGCGGCGAAATCCATGTGAGGGGTTCTATCCAGGCTGGAGCGCTGCCGCCGGCATCTGGACCAGACGCGCAACCAACGGGGCCAAGCCGGTCCTCAGACGAGCATAACGATTTGATCTGCTACGGCTTTTCGGTTCCGACTCCTTGCTGAAGCGGAGTGTCCGAGCATGCACCAGCCCCTGGCCCCCTTTCGGTCCATCCACCCCGACCGGACATCGCCGCGCATCCTGCTGTACAGCCACGACACCTTCGGGCTGGGGCATCTGCGGCGATCGCGGACGATTGCCCAAGCCCTGGTGTCGGCCTTTCCCGACGCCTCCGCGCTGATTCTCACCGGTTCGCCCGTCGCCGGCCGCTTCGATTTCCCGGAGCGGGTCGACCATGTGCGCCTGCCGGGCGTGGTGAAGCAGCCGGACGGCGGCTACACCGCCCGCAACCTGGGCCTGCCGATCGAGGAGACCGCCGCCATCCGGGCGGAGATCATCCGCGCCACCGCCCGCGCCTTCCGCCCGACGCTGGCCATCGTCGACAAGGAGCCGACCGGCCTGCACGGCGAATTCCTGCCGGCGCTGGAGGAGATGCGGGCCGGCGGCAACACCCGCGTGGTGCTGGGCCTGCGCGACGTGCTGGACGCGCCCGAGGCGCTGCAGCCGGAGTGGGAGCGCAAGGAGGCGGTGGCCGCCGTGGAGCGCTATTACGACCAGCTCTGGGTCTACGGCCTGCCGCAGGTCTACCGTCCGCTCGACGGCCTCGACCTGCCGCCGGAGGTGGCGGCGCGGGTGCGCTACACCGGCTACCTGCGGCGGGAGCCGTCGGAGGGCGGCGGTGCCGCCCAGGCCGGGGACAGCCTGATGGCGGCGCCCTATGTGCTGGTGACGCCCGGCGGCGGCGGCGACGGGGCGGCCCTGGTCGACTGGACCATCGCCGCCTACGAGAGCGATCCGGATCTCGCCCCCAACGCCCTGATCGTCTACGGCCCCTTCCTGGAGGATGCCCGCCGCCAGGAGTTCGCCACCCGCATCCGCCGGCTGAAGGGCAGGGTGCAGACCATCAACTTCCATTCCCGCATGGAAGACCTCTATGCCGGCGCCGTCGGCGTGGTGGCGATGGGCGGCTACAACACCTTCTGCGAGATCCTGTCCTTCGACAAGCCGTCGGTCCTGGCCCCGCGCACCCGCCCGCGGCTGGAACAGCGCATCCGGGCCGAGGCGGCGGAAGCGCTGGGCCTGCTGCGCACGCTGGACAGCGACCGCGACTGCGGCGACCCGCGGGCGATGGCCGACGCCATCCGCGCGCTGCCCGCCCAGCCGCCGCCCTCCGCCAGCCCGCTGCCGGGCCTGCTCGGCGGGCTGGACCGCATCGTCGAGTTGACGCGCGAGGTGCTGGAGGCGGACTCGGTGGCGGCCCGCGCCACCCCCGTCACCCCGATCCGCCGGGCGGCGCAACGCCTGTCCCGCGCGGCGATGGGCAAGCGCGCATGACCAATGGAGTGGAGAAGGACGGCCGCGCGCCGTCCGGCGTGCTTCCGAATGCCGTGCCGACCCGTTCGCCGTTGAAGATCGCCGTGGTGGTGAAGGGATACCCCCGCCTGTCGGAAACCTTCATAGCGCAGGAAATCCTCGCCCTGCAGGAGCGCGGCGTCGATCTGGCGATCTGGTCGCTGCGCCATCCCACCGACAGCCGCCGCCACGCCCTGCACGACCGCATCACCGCACCGGTCCATTACCTGCCGGAATATCTGCGCGACGAGCCGCGGCGGGTGCTGCGCGCGCTCGGCCGGCTGATCCTCCGCCATCCGGCCGGGCTGGCCCGCACGGCGCTGGGCTGGCTGCGCGACCTGGGGCGCGACCGCACCGCCAACCGGGGCCGCCGCTTCGGGCAGGCGCTGGTGCTGGCGGCGGAGCTGCCGGCGGATGTCCCCTTCGTCTACGTCCATTTCCTGCACACCCCGGCTTCGGTCGGACGCTATGCCGCGGCGATCCGCGGCATCGGCTGGGGCTTTTCCGCCCACGCCAAGGATATCTGGACCACGCCGGAGTGGGAGAAGCGCGAAAAGCTGGCCGACGCCCGCTTCGGCGTCACCTGCACCGCAGTGGGGGCGGCGCATCTGCGCGGGCTGGCGGCCGATCCCGCGCGCATCGACCTCGTCTATCACGGGCTGGACCTCGGCCGCTTTCCCGCCCCGCCGGACCGCACGGATGCACTGGATCGCGACGGCTCCGCCCCCGACCGCGCCGTGGAGATCCTGTCGGTCGGCCGGCTGGTGGAGAAGAAGGGCTACGACCGGCTGCTCGACGCCCTGGCGACGCTGCCGGACGATCTGCACTGGCGGCTGGTCCATATCGGCTCCGGCGACCTGAAGCAGTCTCTGCGCGCGCAGGCCGACCGTCTGGGGCTGTCGGACCGCATCGATTGGCGCGGCGCGCAGGACCAGGCGACGGTGATCGAGGCGCTGCGCCGCGCCGACCTGTTCGTGCTGACCAGCGTGGTGGCCGGCGACGGCGACCGCGACGGCCTGCCCAACGTGCTGATGGAGGCGGCGAGCCAGCGCCTTGCCATCCTGTCCACCGCAGTGTCGGCCATCCCCGAATTCATCGCCGACGGCACCCACGGCCTGCTGACCGACGGCACCCCGCCCGCCATCGCCGCCGCGCTGGAACGGCTGGCCACCGGCCCGGCGCTGCGCCTGCGGCTGGGCGATGCCGCCCATGACCGCCTGCGCGCCGAGTTCGGCATGACCGCCGGCATCGACCGCCTCGTCCGCCGGCTGGAGGAGGCCGCGGCGTGAGCGCCCCATCCCTGCCGCGCATCGCCTTCCATGCCCCGCTGAAGCCGGTCGACCACCCAATCCCCTCCGGCGACCGCCAGATGGCGCGGCTGATCCTGCGCGCGCTGGAGGCGACCGGCCCGGTGGAGGTGGCGAGCAGCCTGCGCGTCTATGACGGCAGCGGCGATGCCGCGCTACAGGCACATCTTCAGGCCGCCGCCGGCGCCGAGCGCGAGCGCCTGCTGTCCCTCTACGCCGCTGCACCGGAACGGCGTCCGTCGCTGTGGCTGAGCTACCATGTCTATTACAAGGCGCCCGACCTGATCGGGCCGCACATCGCCCGCAGCCTTGGCATCCCCTATGTCGTCGTGGAGGCGACCCGCGCCCGCAAGCGCCTGACCGGCCCCTGGGCCGCTTTCGCCGCCGCCGCCGAAGCCGCCATCGAGGCGGCGGACCTCGTGCTCTGCGTCAGCGCCCGCGACCGCCAGGCGGTGGAGGCCTATGGCCCGCCCGGCCAGCGCGTGGCGATGCTGGCTCCCTTCCTCGACCTGCCGCCCACCCCGGAACCAAACACCGCCGACCGCAGGGCGCCGGGCTCGCCGCCCCGCCTGCTGACCGTCGCCATGATGCGGCCGGGCGACAAGCTCGCCTCCTACCGGCTGCTGGCCGAGTCCCTCGGCATCGTCGCCGCCCATCCCTGGGCGCTCGACATCGTCGGCGACGGCCCGGCGGCGGCGGAGGTGTCGGCCCTGTTCGCCCCCTTCGGTCCGCGCGTGCGGCTCCTCGGCGCCAGCGCTTCCGCGGATCTCGCCGGCCATTACCGCGCTGCCGACCTGCTGGTCTGGCCCGGCCTGAACGAGGCCTTCGGCATGGTCTATCTGGAGGCGCAGGCCCATGGGCTCCCCGTGCTCGCCATCGACAATGCCGGCACCGGCACCGTCATCCGCGACGGCGTCGGCGGACGGCTGACCGGCCCGATGCCACAGGACTTCGCCGCCGCGCTGGCCCAGCTTCTGGCCGATCTGCCAGCCCTGCGATCCCTCGGCCGAACCGCCCGCGCTTACGTCGAGGCGCATCACGGCCTGACCGCGGCCGCCGCGCGTCTGCGCGGCCTGCTGACCGCGCTGCCCAAACAGGTGCCGGCATGATCCGCCTCGCCTTCCTGCGCCACGGCGTCACCGCCTGGAACCGTGAAGGCCGCATCCAGGGCCGCACCGACATCCCCCTCGACCCCGAAGGCCGCGCCCGCCTCGCCGACCTGACCTTGCCCGAGGCTTGGCGCGACGCCACCCTGCACGCCAGCCCCCTCTCGCGCGCCGTCGAAACCGCAAGCCTCCTCGGCAAGGGCCGCCCCGTCCGAACCGATTCCCGCCTGATCGAAATGGACTGGGGCGCCTGGGAAGGCCAGCGCGGCCACGACCTGCGCGCCGATCCCGACAGCGGCTATCGCGACATCGAAGGTTGGGGCTGGGACTTCCGCCCACCCGGCGGCGAAAGCCCGGCCGACGTGCGCGAGCGCCTGACGGGATGGCTGAAATCCCCTCTCCCCCCCGGGGAGAGGGTTAGGGTGAGGGGGACGCACGGCGAGGATCTCTTCGGCTCCGCCGAACCCCCTCATCCCAACCTTCTCCCCGGGGGGGAGAAGGAGTTTCAGAACGTTTCCGACGCCAACCATCCCCCCCACCTCGTCGTCACCCACATCGGCGTGATGCGCGTCGCCCTGGCGCTCGCCTGGGGCTGGGACTTCCGCGGACCGCCGCCGGTGCCGGTGAAGCGCGACCGCCTCTACACCATGACGCTCGCCAATGACGGCACCCTGCGCCCGACCGGCAACCGCGAGGGGGAGCGCCTGTCGTGAAGCTCCTGATCGCCGTCACCCACCTTCTCGGCACCGGTCATCTCAGCCGCGCGCTGGCCCTGGCGGAGGCCTTCGCCGCCCGCGGCTGGAGCGTCGATGTCGTCAGCGGCGGGCGCCCGGCCCCCCATCTCGGCAGCGGCGGAGCCACCCTGCACCAACTGCCGGCTCTGGCGAGCGACGGCGCCGATTTCGCCACGCTGCTGACCGCCGGCGGGCGTCCCGCCGATGCCGAAACCTTTGCCGCAAGGCGGGCGATGCTGACCGGCCTGCTCGACAGCCTCCGCCCCGACGTGCTGCTCACCGAACTGTTCCCGTTCGGCCGCCGCGCGCTCGCCGCCGAGTTCGACGCCCTGCTGGAGAGCGCCCGCAGCCTGCCGGCCCCGCCGCTGACGCTCGCCTCCGTCCGCGACATCCTGGCCCCGCCCTCCAAGCCGGCGCGGGTGGCGGAGACGGAGCGCCGCCTGCTCGGCTTCTACGATGGCGTGCTGGTCCATTCCGACCCCGCCGTGGTGCCGCTGGAGGACAGTTGGCCGCTGACCCCGGCGATGCGTCCGCTGCTGCGCTACACCGGCTTCGCTGTCCCGCCGCCGGCCGCTGCCGATGGCGGAGCGGACGGGCAGGGCGAGATCCTGGTCACGGCAGGCGGCGGCCCGGTCGGCCGCCCGGTCTTCGAGGCCGCCGCCTTTTGCGCCGCATCCGCCGCCCTGCCGCAGCGCTGGCGCCTGCTGGTGGCGAAGGGCGACGCAGCGCTGGCCGACAGGCTGCGCGCGATTGCCCCGGCGGAACGGCTGGTGGTAGAGCCGGTGCGCCCCGATTTCCGCGCCCTGTTGGGCCGGGCAGCCGCCTCGGTCGGGCGCTGCGGCTACAACACCGCGCTCGACTGCCTGACGGTGGGGGTGCCCAGCGTTTTCTGCCCGTTCGAGGACGGCAAGGAGGTCGAGCAGACCATCCGCGCCGCCATCCTGGCCCGCCGCCCCGGCATCGCCATGCTGCGCGAGGCGGACCTCACCCCCGACAGCCTCGCAGACGCCCTGCGGTCCATCCTGGGCGTGCGCATCCCGCCGCTCGACCCGGCATCGCTGGCCGGAGCGGCGCGCAGCGTGGAGATCGTCGAGGCCATGCTGGCGGAGAAAAGACCATGAGCGGCTGGAGCCCCACGAACTGGAGCGCGGTGGACGACGAACTGGCCCGCTGGACCGGTCTCGGCCGGCGCTGCGCCCTGTGGCTGCGCGACGACGACGCGGTGGCCGCCAGCCCGCAGCTCGACCGGCTGCTGAACCGCTGCGCGCGGTCCGGCATCCCGCTCGGCCTTGCCGTCATCCCGGCGGAGGCCGAGCGCTCGCTCGTCGACGCGCTGGCGGAGCAGCCCGATGCGACCGTTCTGGTCCATGGTTGGGCTCATGCCGACCATGCCGCCCCGGGAGCCAAGAAATGCGAATTCGGCCCGGAGCGCTCCGCCGACATCCGGCAGGCGGAGGCCGAACGCGGCCTGTCCGCCCTGCGCGGCCTGTTCGGCGACCGGCTTTTCCCGCTGTTCGTCCCGCCCTGGAACCGGATGGCCGCCGACATGCCCGGCCGGCTGGCCGCCGCCGGCTACCGTGCCGTCTCCGCCTTCGGCGCGCCGCCGCGGGAACGGGGTGGCATCGCCTGGATCAACACCCACCTCGACCTGATCGACTGGCGCGGCAGCCGCTCGGCGGTGCCGCTCGACGCCTTGCTCGACACGCTGTGCCGCGAACTGCGCGAGCGGCGGGAGGGCCGGCGCGACCCGCATGAGCCCATCGGCCTGCTGACGCACCATCGGGTCCATGATCAGGCGATCTGGGACCTGCTGGACCGCCTGCTCGACCGGCTGGCCGGCCATCCGGCGCTGGAATGGCCGGCTGTCGGCACATTGTGCCAGTCCTGAAAACGCAACGGGGGCCGACCCGCGCCTTTGGCGACGTGGATCGGCCCCATGCTGCAGTGCTGTCCTCGTGGGAGAGCTTACGCCGCTAGGTCGGTGATGTAGCCCGTGGCGGCGCCGATGCTGGTGTTGCCGTGGGTCAGGTTCAGCAGGAAGTTCTCCGTTCCTTCATTGCCGGAATTGTCGCCGTTGATGTGGACGGTGACGGTCTTGGTGGTCTCGCCCGGCTGGAAGGTCAGGCTGCCGCTGGCGGCGGTGTAGTCCGACCCGGCCTTGGCCGTGCCGTCCTCGGTCGAATAGTCGATGGTGGTTGCGGTGGTGACCGCGTTGGCCAGCTGCACGGTGAAGACCGCCTCGTCGCTGCCCGCCACGGTGCCGGAGCTGCCGGTGCCGGACGCCAGACCCGCCTTGATGATGTTCATCTTGCTCGAGTCGATGGTCTTGTAGTCGTCCTGCAGCAGGCCGCCGACGTCATGCGATTCCGGCGTCCAGGCCCAGTAGGTCCAGTTCATGCCCTGCTGGCCGGCCGGCAGGTCGCTCTTGCCGTCCAGATCCCAGTCGCCGTTCATGTACTTGACGAAGGCGTTGGCCCAGGTCTGCTCGGCGGCGCTGTTCATCTGACCGCCGAACTCGCCGATCAGCACGGGCGCGATGTTGTTCTTGTAGATGTAGCCCCACATGCTGTCGTACTGGGCCGGCAGGTTGTTGGGGAAGTTGGAGTCCTGCAGCCAGCTGAAGTTGCCGACGCTGTGGCCGTAGGCGTGCGGCGAATAGACCAGCTTGTTCGGGACGTCGAACTCGATGGGACGATCCTTCACGCCGGCCAGCGTGCTGCTCCACTCCGTGCCTTCGACCAGCATCAGCCAGTCCTTGTTGACGGACTGGATGGCGTTGCCGATGCGCTCGGCGGCCGAGGCCCAGTCGGTGGCGGCGTTGCCGCCCCAGGTGGCGGACACGCTCGGCTCGTTGTGCAGGTCGGCGCCGACCACCGCCTCGTTGCCGGCATAGTGCTTGGCCAGCATCTTCCAGTTTTCGATGACCTTCGATTCCGGGTTCTTGTCGGTGTACCACAGCCCGTGTTCGTTGGTGCCGGCGCCGCCGTCGTTGCGGTGGTGGTCGAGGATCACCTTCATGCCGACCTTGCCGGCATAATCGATGACCTTGTCATAGACCTCCAGCCGGGTCAGGCCCTTCAGGTCCGGGTTCTTCGAATAGTCGATGCCGTTGGTGACGGCCTCGCTGTCGAACATGTCGTCCGCCCAGGTCAGGCGGATGACGTTGAAGCCCAGGCCCTTCATGCTGTCGATGTGGCCCTGGTAGCTGTCGGCCCACAGGCCGGCGGGCACGTAGTTGTAGCCTTCGCCGCCGAACCAGTTGACGCCGGTCAGGCGGACGTTGTTGCCGCTTTCGTCGACGATCTGGTTGCCCTTGGTGCTCAGGAAGCCGTTGATCGACCCGCTGCTCTGGCTCTGCACCATGCCCGGATCGGAGACGGTGACGTTGCCCACCTTGACCGACGGCGTGCTGCCGTTGCCGGTGGAGCCGCCCGTGTTGCCCCCCGCGCTGCCGCCCTTGCCGCTGTCGGTGCCGCCGCCGTCGGTGCTGCCGCCGTCGGTGCTGCCGCCGTCGCTGCTGCCGGTATCGCCGCCGGCATCGCCGGTGGAGGCGTTGAAGTGGCTGGCATCCAGCTTCGCGGTCAGCGTGGCGTTCCAATAGAGGTCGGCGGTGGCGCCGAGGTCGGCACCGTCGGCTTCACGCAGGACCGACACGGCATCGTCGGTCGCCGCAACGGACTTGCCGTCGACGCTGACGCTGTGGACGTACAGATTGCGGTCGGCACCGTCGACCATGGCGTCGTTGTCGTACTTCACCTCGACCGAATGGGCCGCGCCCTGGGCCAGATCGGCGGTGAACTTGAATTCCTTGGGGTCGGCGCTGTCGGCGATCCCCTTGCCGATCTCCTTGCCGTCGACCAGCACGGTGAAGTGCGCGCCCTCGCCGGCCGCGGCGGTGCCGGCGGCATTCACGGCGATGACGTTCTGCGCGATGCCGGCGGCCGGGGCGGCCGGGGCGGTGGTCGGAGCGGCCGGGGCGGCGCTCTGGGCCGTGGTGTAGTAGCTGGCGGGGGTGCTGAAGGTCAGCGCGCCGTCCCACCACATGGCTTCCTGGCCGGCCTGGGTCGGCGCCGGGGCAGCATCGTCATAGCGTTCGTAGATGGCGTCGGTCGGCTGCAGCGTGTGGCCGTTCACCTCGATCGACTGGACGTAGAGGTCGCGATTTGCGCCGGTCACGGTGTCGTTGTCGTAAACGACCTGGACGCTGTGCGCCGTGTTGGCCGCAAGGTCGGCAGTGAAGCTGTAGGCCTTCGACGAGGCGGTCGCCGCATTGGCCGTCCCGACCTCCTGACCATCCACCAGCAGCTTGAAATTCGGCGCGACACCGTCCGCGGACTGGCCGTAGGCGTTGACGACGATCTTGCTCGGCGTGGTGGTCGTGATCATGACTTCGATCCTATGTCCGTTTCGTTGAAGCCATGCTGGCGTTCCAATGGTTAACGAAACCTTTCCAAATCCGGTTAAGTTTTCTCGAAGCTTGTGGCAAATTTGGCTCGGCCGGTCACAGGGGTGGTCAAGGGGGATGGGCTACGTTCGGCAACTATATCCCATCATGGTCACAAGCTTCCCGGCGCATACAACAGTCTTCCTTTGATAGCGCCAATATATGCTTCCTCTTCTCTGATTTTGGAAAGATGATCTCGAAAGACATAGACGCGATCACATGGCACGATCTCCGCATGCGTGTATCATAATTTCAAAATTTTCCCGAGATTATGCCGATTGTGCTCCACATATACTCACCGCTCCGTACTCTTGATTGTCCCAAATGGGGCGGTCGGAATTACAGCCAAAGGGGTAAGACAATTTTGCAAACAGCCTTTATCCCATGCGAAAAAGTTAAAATCTGTGAGGACTCAGCCGCCGACAATCAAGGCGTTAAGGGATTTGTTCACTGATTATATTCCTTTTCTTCATGTGGCTGCCGCATCGCCGACCGACATGCCGGCCGACGTGCCGGCCGGAGAGGCCGGTCCCGCCCCCATCGGCTCCATCGAGGACCTCCACGAACGATTGGAAGAACTCTAACTCCGTGAGCCGCCTTGCTTTTCGACGGCAATGGCGACACCTTGGTATGGCACGCGAACGGTCGTCAGGCGCCACCCGAACGGTTGCCCGCCCCGGCTGTTGCATTGCGGACCAGTCACCCCGCCGTCCTCCCAAGGTGGCCGCCGCTTGTGCCGGCGCACCGGACGGCCCAGCCAACAGAGGACGGCCCCCGCGGCCGGAACCATATGCGCCGTCATCGCCGCGCCAAGATCGTCGCCACCGTCGGACCGGCCAGCAACTCGCCCGAGATGCTGAAGACCCTGTTCCTGGCCGGCGTCGACACCTTCCGGCTGAACTTCAGCCATGGCACCCACGACGACCACGCCAAGGTCCACCGCGCCATCCGCGAACTGGAGGCGGAGGTCGGCCGTCCCATCGGCATCCTGCAGGACCTGCAGGGGCCGAAGATCCGCGTCGGCACCATCCGCGACGGCAAGATCGCCGTCGCCACCGGCGAGCAGATCCGCTTCGTCCTGCAGGGCAGCGAGGGCGACAAGCGCTCCATCCCGCTGCCGCACCCGGAAATCTTCGCCGCCATCATGCCGGGCCATCACCTGCTGATCGACGACGGCCGGGTCCGCGTCGAGGTGGTTGAGCTGGGCGACGACTGGATCGAGGCCCGTGTCGTCGTCGGCGGCACCATCTCCAACCGCAAGGGCGTCAACCTGCCGGGCACCGTGCTCGACCTGTCGCCCCTGACCGCCAAGGACCGCGCCGACCTCGCCTTCGGGCTGGAGTTGGGGGTGGACTGGGTCGCCATGTCCTTCGTCCAGAAGCCGGGCGACATCATCGAGGGGCGCAGCCTGATCGGCGACCGCGCCGGCATCATGGCGAAGATCGAGAAGCCGCAGGCGCTGGACCGGATCGACGACATCATCCGCCTGTCCGACGCGGTGATGGTGGCGCGCGGCGACCTCGGCGTCGAAATCCCGCACGAGGACGTGCCCGGCCGGCAGAAGGAGCTGGTGCGCGCCTGCCGTCTGGCGGTGAAGCCGGTGATCGTCGCGACGCAGATGCTGGACTCGATGGTCTCCGCCCCGACCCCGACGCGGGCCGAGGCGTCGGACGTGGCGACCGCCATCTATGACGGCGCCGACGCGGTGATGCTGTCGGCCGAATCGGCGTCCGGCCAGTATCCGGTCGAAGCAGTGACGATGATGGACCGCATCATCCGCTCCACCGAGCAGCACAAGCTCTACCATTCGCTGATCCAGGCGACCCATCCGGGCGAGGAGCACAGCCCGCCCCACGCCGTGGCCGCCGCCGCCGCCGATCTGGCCAACAGCCTGCATTCCTCGGCCATCGTCGCCTTCACCTCCAGCGGCACCACCGCGGCCCGCATCGCCCGCAAGCGGCCGGAGGTGCCGATCCTGGCGATCACCCCGGACAAGGCGGTGTCGCGCCGGCTCTGCCTGCTGTGGGGGGCCCACAGCATCCTGTCGGACGACATCCGCACCTACGAGGAGATGGTCGACCGCGCCATCGCCACCGCGCGGGCGGAGGAGTTCGCCGGCAAGACCGGCACCATGGTGGTCGTCGCCGGCATCCCCTTCGCCCAGGCCGGCACCACCAACAACCTGCGCGTCATCCAGATGGAAGGGAAGGCCTGAGGCCATTGTGGAGCGGTGGCACTGCCGCCGCTCCGCCGTCTTCTACCGCTCCATCTTCGTCGACAGCACGATCGACGACATCGTCCGCTCCACCCCCGGCAGGCGGCCGATGGTGTCGAGCGCCGCGTCCATCGCGTCATGGGTTTCGGTGCCGACGGTGGCGCACAGGTCGTATTGGCCGCTGATGCTGTGCAGCCGGATCACCTCAGGCATCTTGCGCAGGGCGTGGACGGCGCGGTCGGCCAGCTTGGCGTTCACGCTGATCATCACCAGGGCCGACACGCCGCGGCGCGGCGCCGGGTCGCCCAGCTTCACCGTATAGCCGGCGATCACCCCCTGCCGCTCCAGCCGGGCGATGCGGTCCTGCACGGTGGAGCGCGACAGCCCCAGCGCCCGGCCCAGCGCCGCCGTGCTGGTGCGCGCGTTCACCGTCAACAGGTCGATCAGCCGGCGGTCGAGGTCGTCCATGGAAGTCCGTCACAGGGGGGCAGGGCGCATGCAAAGCCCTCTCCCGCCCCGGGAGAGGGAGGTAAACGCAAACGCCCCCCTTACCCCTCGCAGCCCGCCTGATAGCGCTCCATCGCGGCGCGGATGTCGTCGGGGATCGGCACCGCGGCGAAATCGTCAAGCGAAGTGGTGACCAGCGTCAGGCTGCCCGACAGCCGGACCTGCCCCTCATGCTCGCCGTTGATGCGCAGCTTGACGGAACTGCGGCCGAGCCGCTCCAGCAGGACGCCCAGCGTCAGGGTGTCGCCCATGCGGCTGGGAATCACGAAATCGCATTCGGCATGCACGATCGGCAGCCCCAGCCGCCGCTGCAGGATCATCGTCGCATAGTCGATGTCCAGGCCCTGGGTGAACCAGTCCTCCACCGTCCCGTTGAACATGTCGAAATAGACCGGGAAATAGACGATTCCGGCGGGATCGCAGTGGGAGAAGCGAATGGGCCGCTGCATCCGGAAGCAGCCCGGCGGCAGAGGCCGGGGGCCGGGGTTCTCGTCTGTGCGGCGCGACCGCTCGCTGTACTCGTGCATCTCTCGATCAATCCTTGTTCCGCTCAGGCTCCGGACATATGGGGTGGCCGGGCCGCTGCGGTAGCCGCGTCTCTTCCGGCGGCGAATAGTTGTGTCTATCCCAAACAATCCGGGAAAAGCACCTTCCGTTCAACGGCTTCCTGCAGAAATAGGGGAAAGCCGCAATATTCGCTCCGCATGCTGTTGCGGAAATGCTGCAGTGCAATCACTACGATACCGGGAATCCGCGTTCAATGTCACTGCCCGCAATTTGTCGCATATTCCGTGACTTTTAGGGCAAACATCACACAAAGATCCCCCAGCACCTCGCCATCCTCCGCGCACATCCCGGGTTCAGGCCCAAAACGGACATCAGGCCCGACAGATCCGCGAAGGAGCCGTCGGGCCCATCAGGCGAGGACACCGAACCGATGGCCACATCCGCTTCCAAGATCGTCGTGAACGCCCAGGGCAAGGCCGCTGGCGGCGTGAACGCCCATTTCACCCTGCTGGTCGACGGCCAGAAGGTGGGTGAGGGCACCGCCGGCACGACGGCGAAGGATTTCGTCTTCACGCCCGTGCTGACGGCCGACGCCGCGCACAAGGTGCAGATCCGCTACGACAACGACGCCGTCATCAACGGGCAGGACCGCAGCCTGACCGTCAACAGCATCAGCATCGGCGGCAAGACGATCGCCCCGACCGCCGGCATCGTCAGCTATGACAAGGGCGCGCTCGACGGCAAGGACGTCGTCGCCGGCCAGTCGAACATGTGGTGGAACGGCACGCTGGTCGTCAATGCCGACAAGAGCTATTTCCCTGTCGCCGCCGCACCCGTGGCAAGCACCGGGGGCAAGGACACCATCGTCGTGAACGCGTCCGGCACCCCGGCGGGCGGCGTGAACGCCCATTTCAAGGTGCTGGTCGACGGCAAGCAGATCGGCGAGGGGACCGCCGGCACCACCGCGAAGAACTTCACCTTCACCACCGACGCCGCCGACCGTGTGGCGCACAAGGTGCAGATCCAGTACGACAACGACGCGGTGGTCAACGGCCAGGACCGCAGCCTGAACGTCAACAGCATCTCCATCAACGGCCACAGCTACGCCCCGACCAGCAGCGCCGTCTCCTATGACAAGGGCGCGCTTGACGGCAAGGACGTGATCGCCGGCCAGAAGGGGATGTGGTGGAACGGCACGCTGGTGGTGAACGCCCCGGCCTCCGACTTCCCGGCCGGCACGACCACGCCGACGCCGGCCCCCACTCCGACGCCCACCCCGACGCCCACCCCCACGGTGCCGTCGCCGACCGAACCCGGCTTCTACGTCGCCAAGAACGGCAACGACAGCTGGTCGGGCAAGCTGGCGGCTCCCAACGCCGCCGGCACCGACGGTCCCTTCGCCTCGCTGCAGAAGGCGCAGGCCGCGATGCGCGCCGATCCCAACATCGACACGACCTATGTGCGCGGCGGTGACTATTACCTGAAGAACGTGGTCTGGCTGGACGGCCAGGACTCCGGCGTGACCTTCTCCGGCTACGGCAACGAGAAGGCGGTGATCCACGGCAGCGCGCAGGCGTCCGTGTCGTTCGGCCTCGGCGGCGCCAAGAACGTGACCATCGAAGGCCTGACCTTCACCGACGGCGTCGCGAGCGGCCACTATGTCTTCGCCGACAACGCCGCCGGCCTGACCTTCGCCAACAACACCGTTACCGGCGGCGGTTACGGCATCACGGTGCAGAACAGCGCCAACAGCAAGGTCGTCGGCAACCAGTTCGACCGCACCGGCGCCGAGGCGGTCTTCGTCAAGGCCGGCTCCAATGCCACGGTGGTGTCCGACAACCTGATCAGGAATCCGAACGCCGCCGACCGCGGCGACGCCGGGATCTGGGTCAACGGCAGCTCCGACGTCAAGATCACCCACAACCAGATCGAAGACTCGCCGGAGAAGGCCATCGCCGTCGGCTCGGTCCAGACGGACGGCAGCGACGCGACCTACCGCGCGACCATCGCCTTCAACAAGGTGATCGACGCCAACCTGGAATCGAACGACGGCGGCGGCATCTACCTGATCAACCGCCAGCAGGACCTGACCGGTCACACCATCGTCAACAACGACGTGTCCGGCACCACGGCGACCAACCCGTCGAGCCAGGTGGCGAGCTGGGGCATCTATCTCGACGACTGGACCAGCGGCGCCACGGTGAAGGGCAACGTCGTCCATGACAACATCGGCGGCGTCTTCCTGCATGGCGGCTGGAACAACACGGTCACCGAGAACGTGATCGCCGGCAACAGCGGCGCCCAGATCGGCCTCCAGCAGGACGTCGCCTGGGGCGGCTGGAAGGGCAAGGTGATGAGCGGCAACGACATCTCCGGCAACGTCATCGACGTGCGCGAGGGCACCGCCGTCCACATCTACGGCCCGGCCGGTGTCGGCAACCTCCACAACAACTTCTACAGCAGCCTGAACACCGCCGAGAAGGAGTTCGACGCCTGGCCGCAGGTGATGTCGAGCGGCGCCTGGGGCACCCTGTCGAACTGGCAGGCCGCCGGCTACGACAAGGGTTCCGTGATCCTGAACCCGGGCTTCGTCAATCCGGGTGCGGACGATTTCAGCCTGTCGGCGAACTCGCCGGTCTATGGGCTGGGCTTCGACCACATCTCCTACGGCGATATCGGCCTGCTGGGCTGATCCTCTCGATCCTTCCCCGGACGCGGGTACTAGAACCCGCGGCCGGGGAAGGGTTGGCTGGAACCTTGGGGTAGGCAGGACGTTAAGGCTTTTGAAAAGTCACCCGGCCTGACGCCGGAGGGATCTTGAAGTCAAGACTCACCACCCCAACCTGTCACTTCGTCATGCCGCCCCCGCCTTGAAATAAGGGCATCGGGAGTCATCCTGTGAAACGCATCGGATGTCTCGTCACCGAACCGTGTTCGACACGGGCGGCATGCCGCAGGCTTGTTCGGTGTTCCGCCAAGGGCCAGCCAATTCAAGAGGAAACCATGGAACGTCGTGAATTCTGGATGCAGGACCCGGATCTGAAGGCCGCCTACGAGGCGCTCGGCCCCAATTTCCGCCGTGAGGTGGAGATGGCGCAGCAGCGCCGCAATCAGCGCCCGCTGCAGGGTGCCGCCATCGCCGCCCGCACCGGCCGCTCCGCTCCCAAAGCCCATTCGGTCAGCGTCGTCCGCCGCTGACGGTCTCCCTGCACGGGATTTTCGCTCCGCGCTTAGTCTCGCCCGGCCGATCCGTGCTACCAAGCGCTCGCCCGGTCCAGCCGTCCGATGTCCTCGGCATCCAGGCGCAGCGTCGCCGCGGCGATCAGGTCGCCCATCTGTTCGGGCTTCGACGCGCTCGCGATGGGGGCGGTCAGGCCGGGGCGTGCGATCAGCCAGGCGATGGCAACCTGTCCCGGCGTCGCGCCATGCCGGCCGGCGACCTCGTCCAGCGCCGCCAGGATCGTCCGGCCGCGGTCGTTCAGGTATTTCGACACCACCCCGTTGCCGCGCGCGCTCTTGCCGGCATCCTCGGTGGAGCGGTACTTGCCGGTCAGGAAGCCGGCGGCCAGCGAATAGTAATTGATGACGCCGAGGCCGTTCTCCCGGCAAATGCCCTCCAGCTCCGCCTCGTAGCCCTCGCGGCTGTAGAGGTTGTATTCCGGCTGCAGGGTTTCGTAGCGGGGCAGACCGGTGCGGGCGCTGACCTCCAGCGCCTCGCGCAGGCGGGATGCCGTCAGGTTGGAGGCGCCGATGGCGCGGACCTTGCCCTGGTCGATCAGCTCCTTGTAGGCGCCCAGCGTGTCCTCGAACGGCGTCGACGGGTCGTCCCAGTGGGACTGGTAGAGGTCGATGCGGTCGGTCTGGAGACGGCGCAGCGAATCCTCCACCGCGGTGCGGATCCAGGCCGGCGACAGGCCCTTCTTGCCCGGCCCCATCTCCGACCCGACCTTGGTCGCGAGCACGATGCGGTCGCGGTTGCCGCGGCTCTTCATCCAGTTGCCGATGATGGTCTCGGACTCGCCGCCCTGGTTGCCGGGCGCCCAGGCCGAATAGACATCGGCGGTGTCGACGAAGTTGAATCCGGCATCGACGAAGGCGTCGAGCAGCCGGAAGGAGGTCGCCTCGTCGGCGGTCCAGCCGAACACGTTGCCGCCGAAGCAGAGCGGGGACACCGTCAGGCCGCTATGCCCTAGCGGACGTTGATCAAGTTGACGTTGATCCATTGCATCGTCTCCTTTGAAGATCACCGGTCAGGCGGCCGACCGCCCACGGAATTCGGTCAGGTAGAACAGCAGGCCGATGGCGGGGAAGGCGAAGCCGATCCAGGTCACCGGCTCCCACCCGCCGATGGCGAAGGCGTAGCCGGCCAGCGCCGAACCCGCCGCGCCGCCCAGGAAGAAGATCGCCATATAGATGGCGTTCATCCGGCTGCGAGTCTCCGCCCCCAGCGAATAGATCGCGCGCTGCCCCAGCACCATGTTCATCTGCACGCCCATGTCGAGCAGCAGCCCGGCCAGCACCAGCAGGGCGATCGATCCTTCGCCGGCCCCCACGCCGGCCCGCGCCACGAAGAAGGACAAGGCCGCCATCGCCAGGGCGAAGCCGGTGGCCGGCCGGGTCCAGCCGCGGTCGGCGATCCGCCCGGCGAGCGGCGCAACCAGCGCTCCCGCCGCACCCGACAGGGCGAACAGCGCGATCCCCCGCTGGCTGAGATGGAAGGGCGCCCCGGCCAGCAGAAGCGGCACGGAGGTCCAATAGAGGCTGAAGGAGGCGAACATCATGGTCTGGTAGACGGTCCGCCGCTGCAGCACCGGTGTCCGCACCAGCAGCCGCCCGAGCGAGCCGATCAGCGCGCCATAGCTGGACTGCCCATTGGGCCGCCGCTGCGGCAGCACGCGCCACAGCAGCACGGCGAAACCGACCATCGCCACTGCCGACAGGCCGAACACCGCCCGCCAGCCGAAACTGTCGGCGATCAGGCTCGACACCGGGCGGGCCAGCAGGATGCCCAGCAGCAGGCCGCTCATCACATTGCCCACCACCTGCCCGCGCGAGGCCTCCGGCGCCATGTGGGCGGCGAGCGGCACCAGCATCTGCACGGCGACGGAGGTGACGCCGATCAGGAAGGCCGCCGCCAGGAACAGCGAAGCGGTGGGGGCGACGGCCGCCACCAGCAGCGCCGCCACCGTGCTGCACAGAGTCGCCACCACCAGCCGGCGGTTCTCCAGCAGATCGCCCAGCGGGACCAGCAGCACCAGCCCGGCACCATAGCCGACCTGGGTCAGGGTGACGACGAGGCTTGCGGTCTCCGGCGACAGCCCGACCGCCGGGCCGATCAGCCCGACCAGCGGCTGGGCATAATAGATGTTGGCGACCACCACCCCGCAGGCCAGCGCCATCAGCATGACGAGCGAACGGGACAGGGCCGGATGGGCGGCGTCTTCAGCCGGATGGGGAACAGCGGTGGGCGGCATCGCGCGGTCCTGTAGGGTCATGACTGCTGGGAATGGACACGGAAAACAGCAGCCACCCTATGTCGGCCCCCGCAGGCGACGCATCGGTGAATTGTGCCGCCCGGCCATGCGCCAAAAGGACAAAGGGGCTCACTCCACCTCGGCACACAGCGCATAGAGCCAGTCGCGGAAGGGCGCGAAGCCGGTATCCTCGCGGCGGGAGGCGCGATAGACCAGGTACCAGGCATGGACCATCGGCACCGCCAGCCCGAAGGGCGTGGCAAGGCGCCCGGCGGCGATATCGTCCAGGATGTAGAGCCGCGGCGCCAGCGCCACCCCGACGCCGTCGATGGCCGCCTGCAGCGTCATGGCATAACTGCCGAAGGACAGCCCCTTCGACGACGGCCCCTTGGACGACAACTCCGCCACCCCGGCGGCGGCGAGCCAGCGCGGCCAGTCCTCCGCCCAATGGGACACATGCAAAAGGGTGGCGCCTGCCAGATCCGCCGGCTGGCGCAGTTCCGCCGCCAGCCGCGGCGCGCAGACCGGCTGCAGGGTAGAGGAGAACAGCCGCTCCGCCTCGTAGCCCGGCCATTGGCCGTCGCCCAGCAGGACGGCGCAGGTCCAGTCATGGTTCATCGGCGCGCCTGCCCCGCCGGTGGCGATCCGTACCTCGATCTCCGGATGGGCAAGGTGGAAGCCGGACAGGCGCGGGATCAGCCAGCGCACCGCCACCGTCGCCCCCATGCCCACCGTCAGCACCGGCCCGGCCCGCATCGAAGATACCTGCTCCACCCGCCGGGCGATGCCGTCGAACGCCTCGGTCAGCGCCGGCTGAAGCGCCCGGCCGCGCTCGGTCAGCACCAGCGCGTTCGCCCTTCTGTCGAACAGGGGAAAACCCAGCCGCTCCTCCAGCAGCTTGACCATCCGGCTGATCGCCGCCTGCGAGACGTGCAGTTCCGCCGCCGCAGCGGTGAAGCTGCCATGGCGGGCCGCCGCCTCGAAAGCGCGCAGGCCGTTCAGCGAGGGGAGGCGGCGCATCGGTCCATCCTTACCTGACCCAAACTTTTCCTGAGGCTAAGCATCGAACAATGCCGTTTGCGGCGCAACCGCGCGCGTGCGAGATTTTCAGCCTGATCTCCCACATTTGGACCGATTCATGCTGACGCTTCCGCTGATGGTGGGGCTTGGCCTTACCGTTCTCGTGACCTCGTTTCTGTCGGGCCTGTTCGGCATGGCAGGCGGCATGGTGCTGATGGGCCTGCTGCTGATCCTGCTGCCGGTTCCGTCGGCGATGCTGCTGCATGGCGTCACCCAGTTCGCCTCCAACGGCTGGCGGGCATGGCTGTGGCGGCACCATGTGGTCTGGCCGGTCATCCTGCGATTCGCGCTGGGCGGATCCGGGGCCGGGTTGCTGTTCGCCCTGGTCGGCGCCATTCCGGACCGGGCGGTGTCGCTGCTGATTCTGGGGCTGACGCCCTTTCTTGCGCTGGCGGTGCCCGCGCGCTGGGCCCTGGATGCCCAGAAGCCGCTGCATGGCCTCGTGGGCGGCTTCCTGTGCATGGGGGTGCAGCTGGTCGCCGGCATCTCCGGCCCGCTGCTGGACGTCTTCTTCATCCGCAGCGCCATGACCCGGCAGAGCGTGGTGGCCACCAAGGCGGCGATCCAGTCGGTCGGCCATCTGGTGAAGATCGCTTACTTCGCCCCGCTGGTCGCCGGCGGCGTGGATGGGACCGTGGAATCGACGGTGATCCTGATGTCGGTCGCCATGGCGCTGCTCGGCACGAATCTCTCCCGCCGCGTACTGGACCGCATGAGCGACGCGCAGTTCCGCCTGTGGAGCCGCTATCTGGTGATGGGCACGGCCAGCGTTTATCTGGGGCAGGGGCTGTTCCTTCTGGCGGCTCACTGAAGGAAAATTGTTTTATATCAGCTATTTAACTTTACCGTGATTCGCTATCCTTACCGCCTGGGGGCTGGATCCCGGCCTCCCGCGACCGACCGGCCCGTCTCTCGATCCTTACGGCTTGGGGGGGGGCTTCCTTACATCCTGGGGGCTCTCAAGCCCTTGTGGATTCTTACATGCCTCTGGAAAAGACCCCGCGGATCTCCGGAATCTGCGGATCCTTACCTCTCGGGGGCCCGGATCTGGCCCTGTGTGCCCCCAAGCCGTAAGGATGGCGCTTGTCCATAGACCCCCGAACAGCAAAAATGGCCGAACGCCCCCAGGGAGTAAGGATAGAGTACGCTCCACACGGAGACTTTCCGGAATCGAGTCGGGCCGATTCGGGTCGTGTAAGGATGCCGGAGGGGGACTTCGGGTGAGATTCGCACTTCGGAAGCGTTGGCGGATCCGGCACTTAGCAGGCGTTCGCGACTCCCTTTCCCTTTTAAGAGGATTCGTCGGCGTGAAAAGCCAGAGGAGTCCGCGAGTCGCATCGAATCTTCCTTACAGGGTGGGGGAAACAGCCTTACCGGGTGGGGGCGAGTCGCACACCCCCCGGGGCGTAAGGGTTCCGCCCCCAGGATGTAAGGATGAACAGGATTCTGCGCCGCGACCCTTTCCTTACTTGTTTTTGGGGTAAGGATTGATTTAGCCTCGCGCGATTCTGGCGGAGGACGGCGATGGCGGGGACGGGGCGCAGGAAGGCGCGCGGTGCGGTGGCGGAAGAGTCCGTCCCGTCGGACGCGGCTGCGCCCGTTACGGCCGGTTCGGCAAAGGCAGCCCCCGGCCTTGTCGTGCTGGGGCCGGAGGATCTGGCCGGCGGCGCGGTGATCGACGGCGACGGCGCCACCGCCACCCTGCCGTCTGTTGCCGCCGAATCCGCGGCCCCGGTCGCCGGGCTGACCGCCCGCGTCGCCAGCGCCACCTTCGAGCGCGACGGCTACAAGCATCTGATCAAGGCGGCGGAGGCGGTCTACAGCTATCCGGCCAATGGCACGCGCCTGTCGCTGCCGGCGCAGAAGATGCTGAACTTCATGATCCATCTGGCCGGCAGCCAGAACTTCGCCAACAAGCTCTACCGCATGCCCAAGCGCGTGGTGCGCGGCAACCACAAGGGCAACGAGCGGATCTTCGACGCGCTGAAGGAAATCTTCGACTCCAGCCTGGTGGTCATCGGCCCCTTCCGCGGCCGCCGGTCGCGCGCCGAGCTGCGCATCCTCTCCAGCTATGTCCGGCCGGAGGAGGAGGAGGACAGCGACGCCGCCGACATCCATTTCCAGTTCACCGACGCCTTCCTGGAAATCCAACGCTCGTCCCAGCTGTGGGCCAAGCTGTCCGGGCCGGCGATGGTCAAGGTCACCAGCACCTACGCGCTGAAGCTCTACGAGATCGGCATGCAGCGCTACCAGATGGACTATCCGTCGCTGGAACTGGACATCGACACGCTGCGCAAGCTGATGAACGTCCCGGAGGGCGCCTACAAGGACTTCGGCATCCTGCGCACCCGCACCATCGACCGCGCCATCGCCGAGGTGAACCAACTCGCCCCCTTCCGTGTCAGCATGCCGGAAGACAAGATGAAGCGGAAAGGCCGCAAGATCGAGGCGGTGACGCTGGATTTCCACGCCAAGGACGAGGAGGAGGCGGCCGAGACCTATCTGGAGCGCGAACGCCACAGCGCCGGCCGCCGCGCCCGTCGCATCGGCAAGGTCGACACCGTCGCCCCCCCAGATCCGGTGGAATCCGGCCTCGCCGACCTCGGCCCGCTGCCCGATGCCGACGACGTGACGGCGCTGTGGGCCGCCGTCCTGCACGCCCTGAAGGGCAAGGTGCCCGCCCCGCTGCTGGCCGAACTGGAGCCGGACCGGGTGGAGGAAGCGCCGCAGGGTGGCCGTCGCCTCGTCCTGAAGGCCAGGAACGCCGCCGTTGCCGACACCGCCCGCATGAATCACTGGCCGAGCCTGAAGTCGGCCCTGTCCTCGCTCACCGCCGGGATGATCGAGGACGTGGCGTTCGAGGTCGCGGCCCGCAAGCCGAAGGCGGCGAAGGTGGCCTCCCCCGAGACGTAAGGATTGGGGAGTGGCTGCAGGAGAGGCGGAGTGTCGGTCAGCCGTGACGCCGGTTCGCCGATAGCCGATCCGGCTGCACAGGGCACATGACCATGGATCGAGCCGCGCTCTATCTCCGCCTTTCGCTACAGCATCACGGCGGACGAAGCCGACCGCCGGCAGGATGCCCTCCCTTATTCAGCCGCTGCCGGCGGACGGCCGGGCCGGCGGGGGCGGTACCGGGCGGCGAACAGCAGCGGGTCGCGGCTGAAGGCGCGGCAGACGATGCCGAGCATCGCCGGCACGGCGGTGGCGCCGGTGCGCCAGTTCGACCAGGTGTTGACGTGCACCCCCACCAGATCGGCCGCCTCCTGATTCGACAAGTCGTGGCGATCCTGCCAAGCGATCAGCTCGGGCTGGCCGAAAGGGCGTTGCTGTTCGGCCAGCAGGGCCAAGTGCATGCTGTCGATGGCCAGATCCTCGTCGCAGTTCCACTCCACCGTGGTGGCGTCGACCAGGTGGGCGGAGGCGAAGACGGTGGGGTCGCGCAACTGGTGGAAATAGGGGTGCCCGGACTCCAGCCAGCCGGTCAGGTCGACGCGGTCGGCGCGGCCGTCGTCCCAGGTCAGCGCCAGGACGGCGCCCGCGGCCGGCACCACCGCGGCGAGCCGCGGGATTGGGCGGGGGCCTTGCGGCAGGACGGGGGGGATCATGGGCGCGCCTCCTTTCAGGCGAAGGGGATGTTGGGGTTCCAGGCGTTCCATTCGCTCACCAGCCGGTCCTTGTTGGCGGCGGCCCAGGTCTGGACCTCCTTGCGGGTGGCGGTGGGCAGGTCGCCGGCGATGACCTCGAAGGTCTCGATCGAGACCAGGGCTTCGAAATCGGTACTCTTGACGTGGAAATGCGGGGGAAGGTGGTCGTTGCCGAAGACCCGGATTGTCGCCTTTCCGATTGTCGCCAGCTTCCCCATCGTGCCCCCATCGGTGACGGCTAAATCTGCCCCAAATATTGGGTATGGGAAACACAAAATTTGTGTGATGCTGCAAAAGCGGTGATTGATCGCGCGATGAATACAGGTTTTGCCACGCTCTGGCGCGGATCCGGAACAGCTGGTCGGGGATGTTCATCCTGAGACTGCTATGTCCCAGCGCAACAGCCCAACGCATCGCTGGCAGCGGATTTCACAAAAACGCGCCATGAAGGGACAATTTTCCTATACCCTCTCCGCACCCGTCCCATCACCCCGCGGAGCGACGCCATGCCCCTCGACAGCCGTACCCTCGCCGACGACCATTTCCCCTGCTGGGCGGAGGAACCGCCGGTGCCCGCCGACGGCTCGCTGGTCCCCGGTTCGCAATTCCATGAGGAACAATGGATCATGGCCGCCGGCATGCTGGCGCGCGGCAGCAGCTTTCTCTATGTCGCCCGCGCCATGGGATGCAGCCGCACCACCCTGTGGCGGGCCTATTACGGATCCAAGGATTTCCGTCACAGGGTCTGGTGGGAACGGCAGGCCCTGAAACGGGAAGCCGACCTGCGCCTCTCCTCGCTGCGCATCCTGGTTGTCGAGCAGATCGAACGGCTGGTCTCCTCCGGCGATCCGTCGACCGTGCGTTGGCTGGCCGACCGGCTCGGCCTCCTCGACGGGCTCGGAGACCAACCGGCCCAGCGGCCTGATCAGCGGCCGGCCCCGCAATCGGCAATCCGGCAACCGGCCGACTCCGCCACCCCCCAGCCGCCCCCGTTTGAGGACGCTCCCGCCGTCATCGTCCCCGAACTGGACGACGACGACATCCCCGGCGCCCTGCGTGAGCGCAGGCCGCCCGATCCGCGCGCCGTGGCCGCGATCCTCGCCCGCCCGGAATCGGAGGGACCGAAGGGCGTCTATCCCTGGACCTTCAATCCCGACGATCTCTATCCCAACCTCGGCTCGGCGCTGGAACGGCGGGGCGGACAGGCCGCCTTCGGCCGTCTGTGAGGCGGACAGGTTAGCGGACGGGCCAGCGGACGGAATGGAACAGCCGCCGGAAACCGTTCCACGCTGTTCCATTCCCCCAGGAGGTAAGGATCGGCAGGGTCTCCCCCGCCGATCCCCTCAAATCGTCAGCCCTGCTTGGCCTTCAGCGCCGCCAGACGGTCCGACAGGCTGGTGGGCGAGGTCTTGCCCGACGCGGCGGCGAGGGCGGCGGCGATGTTGGGGTCGTCCTTTTCCGGAGCCGACGGGCGCAGCAGCTTGGCCTTGGCGTTCGCCGCCTCGGCGGCGGCCAGATCCTTGGCGGCGGTGTCCTGCATCGCCTTCAGCGCGACCGACAGGCCGCTGGTGGCGCCGGCGAGGCCGGCGGCCTGGCGGGCGGCTTCGGCCTGACGCTCGGCCATGGCGCGCTGCTGGTCGGCGCGGCCCATGTCGCGCTGGGCGCGGGTCAGTTCGGCGCGGGCGGCCTTCAGCTTGGCGCCGGCCTCGGCATAGTTCTTTTCCAGCATCTCCAGGAACTCGCGGGCATCCACCGCATCGCGGACCTCGCGGTCGATCTCCGGAGCCATCTCCTCCAGCATGGCGACGATGGTCTCCAGGCTCTTTTCCAGGCCGGCCTTGCGGGCGGGATCGGTCTCGGCGTCGATCTGGCGCTGCAGGTGTTCGGCCGCCGCCATGCGCTGGGTCGACAGCGCCTTGATCTCGTCGGCTTCGCGCTGCTCGCGGTCGTAGATGGCGCGGGCTTCCGCCACCTGCCGGCCCAGGCCGTCCAGATGCTGCTCCATGGTCCGCAGTTCCGCCTCGGTCGCGGATTTCGGATCCCAGCGCACCAGCGCCTCCATGGCGCCCTGGACGGCCTGGTCGGTCTTGACACCCATAAGGTTGCGGATGAAGGCAAGCATGGCTTGAATCCTGTCGATGAGGGTTGTTGGAGGCGCCCCGGAAGGCGCCTCGCCTGCACAGATGGGGAGGGGACGATCCGGCGACCAGACCCCTTATCCTTACCTCTCGGGGGCTGGCTTAGCCGGCCATGGCCGCCGCGTTGATCAGCGCCACCCCCAGCTGGACGCCGACCAGGGTCGCCGCCGACGCGACGTTGCCGGATTCGATCTGGCCGCGCAGGTCGCGGATCAGCAGGGTCGCGACCGCGAAGGCGACCAGCTGCAGGATCACCGCCACCACGCCCCACAGCAGGATGTCCAGCAGGAAGGCGCTGGTCGCCAGCGTCGCCGCCAGCGGGATGGCGAGCGCGACGATGGAGCCGGCCAGCGTCAGGCCGCCGGCGGCGTTCCCTTCCGACACCAGCCGGCGTTCGTTGAAGGGGGTGATGCGGGTGTAGACGGCGACGCCGACCGCCAGCAGCGCCAGCGTGACGGCGAGCTGGACCAGCAGCACCGGAAGCCCGGTGCCGAGCGCGGTCAGGATGGAACCGAAGGTGCTTTCCATGGGGCCGGCACTCTTGTCGTGTGGGTTAGGACAGGGAGAGGGAGGCGGGGTTCACGTCGATGCCGGCGGCGATCTCGACGGAGGCGCGGCCGGAGCGCTCCACCGCCTCCACCAGGATGTATTCGGTGGTGGGGGCGGGGGCTGCGGCACCGGTGGGGGCGCCGTACAGCATGGACTGGCTGACCACCGTCTCGGTGCCGCGCACGGTCTGGCGTGCCTCGCTGAGGGTGAAGGGTTGGATGCGGCTGACGCCCGGCTGCCAGATGCGGGGATAGAGTTTGCCGTCCTTGGTCTGGAACTCCGGCCAGCCGATCATCCCCTCGGCATCGTCCAGCCAGAAGCCCCACTCGCCCTCGTCGGACGGCGCCACGCTGTCGATGGGCGTGAAGTAGCGGCATTCGTCCGGCTGCCCGTCGGGGCCGAGATGGATCTGGAAGAAGCCGCCTCCCGGCAGGTGCAGCCGGTAGACGGTGGCCGGGCCGGAGGTGACGGTGCCGACCGCCTCGATCGACACCAGCCGGTCGCTGCCGGTGTCCGGCGCCTTCACCTTGGTGGCGCTCTCCGCCAGCAGGAAGGGGGTGGGGTCGATGGTGACCGCCATGCCCAGCCGGAACAGCGACGGGCTGTAGGCCTTGCCGCCGAGCTTCTGGTTCACGTAGTTGCCGAGCGTTCCGAACAGGGGCACGTCCGATCCTCCCTTGGAGACTGGGCCATTGGAGACTGGGCTGGGTTTCGCCGCCGGGGCGTCCATCCGGCGCCGCGCGCGCCACAGCAGGAACAGCACCGCCACGCCGAGCAGCAGGATGCCCCACCACCAGAAGCCGCGGCCGGAGCCCTGGGATGGTTGGGACGCCTGCACGGCGCTGGCGCTGTCCACCGAACTGGAGGAGTCGGCGCGGGCAAGTTCCGCCGGCACGTCGGGCGGCAGCTGTCCCGCCTCGCGCGGGGTGCCGGACTGGGCGGCGACCGACTGGTCGAGCTGGTCCAGCTTGCCACGCAGCTCCGCGTTTTCGCGGGCCAGCCGGTCGGCCTCCTGCCGCCATTCGCGATAGCCGGGGTCGTCGGCGTTGTTGTGGAAGAAGGCGGCGTGGCCCGGCCGGGTCAGCGTGTCGAGCATGAACCACAGGAACAGCCCGTCCCAGATGCCGAAGCGGCGCGGCGCGCTGTAGGCGTAGGGCGGCGGGTTCCAGCCGTAACGGCCATAGGGATTGACGGGCGCCGGGCGCGTGGACGGGGTGCGGTAGGACGAGCCTCCCGATCCCCAGCCCCAGCCCGATCCGCCGGAGCTGCTGGAACTGCTGGTGCGCCCCTGGGTGGAAGCGGCGGGCGGTGGTGCTGCCGGCGGCGTACGGTCGGCCTCCTGGCGGGTGCGGTAGCGGTTCAGCGCGTCAGCCGAGCCCTGCTGGCTGAAGGTTCGGTCACCGGCGGAGGTCGGCGGGGCGGCGACAGAGGGGGCGCTGTTGCCCGGCCGGGCATAGCCGCCGCTGGAACTGGAGGAGCCGCCGGAGAACCAGCCGCCGCCGCTGCTTCCGGTCGAGGGCGTGCGCGGGGAGGACGGGCGGGCATAGCCGCCGCTGCTGCCGACGGACGGGGTGCGCGACGGCCGGGAATAGCCGCCCGAGGACGAGGAGCGGCTGCTGCGGGAACCGGCGCGGGCGTGGGCCTCGTCCGGAGCGAGCGCCACGGAGACCGCCGCCGCGGCGGCGATGGCGAGCGGAGCAGGCGCCGCCGGGGCGGTCAGGATGGCGCCGACGGGGACCGCCAGCGGCTGTGCCGTCATCAGAAGGGCGACGGCGGCGGCGCGCCATCGCTGTTTCCAGAGGTCCAGCGACCGGGTGGGACACCGGGGCTTCGCGGTCTGCGTCATCCGTCCTCTCGCGCGTCATCCGGAGCCGGTTCAACCGGCCCTCCCGGCGATTCGTTGCGCGAGCGTAGGCAGATACGCGACGGTGCTCAAGGGATTAACCGCCGCGGCCCGCCGGTTACGGCCGAAGCGTCACGAGACGGCGGTCGCCGCCTGCTTGTTCCGCTCCGGCTCGGCCAGCGGCGGGCGGACGGTGGGCGGGCCGCCGGCAGCGGTGACGAGGCGGTCGCTGGCGGATTCCAGCTGTTCCTCCAACTCGCGCATCGCCTCGGCGCGCGGGCGGCCGGGGAGGATCGGCGGCAGGAACTCCACCACCACGGTGCCGGGGCGCTTCAGGAAGCTGTGGCGCGGCCAATAGAGGCCGGCGTTCAGCGCCATCGGCACGATGGGGATCTTCAGGCTGTCATAGAGCACGCCCACGCCGATCCGGTAGGGGCGGTATGTGCCGGGGGCGACACGGGTTCCCTGCGGGAAGATCACGATGGGCCGGCCTTCGTCGCGCACCGGGCGGGAATTGCGGATCAGCGACTTGATCGCCGCCCCGCCGGCGCCGCGGTCGACCGGGATCATCTTCGCCTTGGCGGCGTACCAGCCCCAGATCGGGATCCACATCAGCTCCCGTTTCAGGATGATCGCCGGGTCCTTCAACAGAAGGTGGAGCTTCATCGTCTCCCAGGCCGACTGGTGCTTGGCCGCCAGCAGGAAGGGACCGTCGGGCAGGTTCTCGCGCCCGCGCACCTCGTAGCGGATGCCGACGAGCGTTCGCTCCAGCCAGCCGACGGTGCTGAGATACCATTTCACAACCGCGACCATCTGCGGACGCGGCAGCAGCAGCATCCACAGCAGGGCGAAGCACATCAGCGCGGTCCAGAGGTGGAACGCGATGTTGAAGGCAAGGGACCGGATCCAGATCATGGCCGGCAACTTGTCAGGTCTTCGCCGACTTCTCAAGTATTCAGCGCTGTTGCGGAGATGGTTCCGCGGCGCGGGGCGGGGTGGACTCCGCCCCCCGCCGGGTGCATTGTCCCGGACGTGGAGGGGTGTCGTGGCTGTGGTGGGACCGTGATTCGTTTCGAAAATGTCGGCTTGCGGTACGGCACGGAAGCGGAGGTGCTGCGCGACATCAGCTTCACCCTGCTGCCGGGGTCCTTCCATTTCCTGACCGGTGCCAGCGGGGCGGGCAAATCGTCGCTGCTGAAGCTGATGTATCTTGCCCACCGGCCGTCGCGCGGGCTGGTCACCCTGTTCGGCCGCGACATGGCGATGGTGACCCGCCGCGACCTGCCGGAGCTGCGCCGCCAGATCGGCGTCGTGTTCCAGGACTTCGCGCTGCTCGACCATCTGTCGGCGCTGGACAATGTGGCGCTGCCGCTGCGCATGGCCGGCACGCCGGAGGTCGACGTGGTTGCCCACTGCACCGAAATCCTGCGCTGGGTGGGGCTGGGCAACCACCTGCACGCCAAACCGTCCACCCTGTCGGGCGGGCAAAAGCAGCGGGTGGCCATCGCGCGCTCGGTCATCAACCGGCCGCGGCTTCTGCTGGCCGACGAGCCGACCGGCAACGTCGACGACGGCATCGGCATGCGCCTGCTCTATCTTTTCGAGGAACTGTACAAGCTGGGAACCACCGTGGTGATCGCCACCCACAACGAGGCGCTGATCCGCCGTTTCGACCACCCGCGCCTGCATCTCGACAATGGCCGGTTGATGGTGCTGCCTGCGCGCGGAAGCCGGGTTCATGATGGCCGTGCGTCCGACAGCCGTGCCGGCGACACGCGCCCGCAAGAGTCGCGGTGGGAGTAGCGGCATGGCGCTTCGTCCGGTCCGTCCCCGCTCCGACCTGCCGCTGGCGGTCGATCCTTCCTCGCGCTTCCTCGGCTGGATCACCGCGCTGATGGCTTTCCTGGCGGCGCTGGCGCTGGCCGGCGCCATGCTGGTGTCGGACATGGCGCAACGCTGGGACAGCGGCCTCGCCGGCGGGCTGACCGTCCAGGTGGCGCCGATGCCGGGCGCTCCGGTCGCGCCGCTGGATGAGCGGGTGGAGGCGGCGGTGACCGTCCTGCGCGCCTTCCCCGGAATCCGGTCGGCCACCGTGCTGGGCGGCGGCGAGATCGCCCGGCTGCTGGAACCCTGGCTGGGGTCGGGGGCGTCGGACCCGCTGCTGCCGATGCCGCGGCTGATCGACGTCGCCGCCGACGGGCCGGTCGACGTCGCGGCCTTGCGGCTTCGCCTGACGTCGGCGGCGCCGGGGGCGACGCTGGACGACCATGCGGTGTGGCTGGCCGACCTGCGCTCCTTCGCCGGGGCGGTGCGGCTGGCGGCCCTGGGGGTGGTGGTGCTGATCGGGGCGGCGGCGGTGATGACTGTGGTCTTCGCCGTGCGCACCGGCCTGGCCATCCACCGCCCGGTGGTGGAGTTGCTGCACCTGATGGGTGCGACCGACCGCTATGTGTCCCGCCAGTTCGAACGGCATGTGGTGTCCTTGAGCCTGCGCGGCGGCGCCATCGGTCTGCTGCTGGCCGGCGGCACACTGTACGGGCTGTACCGGGCGTCCCAGGGGCTGCGGGCCAGCCTGCTGGCCGACCTGTCGCTGCAGCCATGGCAGTGGGTGGTTTTGCTTCTGGTGCCGGGAATGCTGGCCCTGCTGGCGTTGGCGACCGCACGCTGGACCGTGCTGCGCACGCTGGAGTCCATGCCGTGAGCCGGGGGGCGCGATGAGAACCGTGCACCGGCGGCGCGGCGGGGTGGTGGCGCGGGCGGTGGTCTATCTGCTGGCCGGCTCGCTGGTGGCGGCCGTCCTCTGGCTGGGCGGGCTGGTCTGGTACGCCGCCGACGTGCCGCGCGCATCTCCCGCCGGCGCCGATGCCGAAAGGCCGACCGATGCCATCGTCGTGCTGACCGGCGGCAGCAACCGGCTGGGGACCGGGCTGGAGCTGCTGGCCGCCGGACGGGCGAGGAAGCTGTTCGTGTCCGGCGTCTATGACGGGGTGGACGTGCAGGAACTGCTGAAGCTGTCCCGCCGTTCCCCGACCGAGATGGAATGCTGCATCACGCTCGGCTATTCGGCGGACAGCACCATCGGCAACGCCTATGAGACGGCGGACTGGATGCGCGACCAGGGGTTCCGGTCGCTGCGTCTGGTGACCGCCAACTACCACATGCGCCGCAGCCTGCTGGAACTGACGATGGCGATGCCCGACGTGGAGCTCGTGCCCCATCCTGTCGTCGCCCCCACCGTCCATCTGGAGGAGTGGTGGATGTGGCCGGGCACGGCGAACCTGCTTATCAACGAGTACAACAAGCTGCTGGTGGTCGGCCTGCGCTGGATGGTGCATCGGGCGGTCAAGGGCTGACGGCTGGAACCGCAGTTGAGCCAGAACAGCGAATGAGAATGACTTGCAATTGGTTTCGGAGGGGCGTAGTGTCCGGTTCAGGGTTCACGCCCGGACATCGCCGACCGCAACGTCCGTCCAGCAAGAAAGACACGCCATGCACGACAGCGCCGTCTCCGCTCCCGCCTCCTTCGTCGCCGCGTCCCTGCCGGTGGTCGAATCCGCCCGTTTGATGTCGGGCAGTCGCGAGATCGTGATCCAGCACGCCGGGCAGAGCTATCGCCTGCGCGTGACCCGCGCCAACAAGCTGATTCTCACCAAGTAAAAGACCTTCAAAGAACCTTCCGGGAAAACGCCATCGGGAATGGGCGCCGGCCATATGGCCCGGCGCCCATTCTTTTTGTGGATGACGCCTCAGGCCCGGCCCAGCACCTCATAGCCGGCATCCTCGATGGCTTGGCGGATGGTCGATTCTTCGGCGTCGCCCTCGACGGTCACCTGGCCTGCTTTCAGGTCGACAAGAGCCCGCTCGACCGACGGAAGCGCTTCCACCGCCTTGGTCACGGTTTGGGCGCAGTGGCCGCAGGACATTCCGGATACTTTCAACGTCAGCATGGGTTTTCTCCCTTGGCGGTGCGGCGGCGCACCCAATTTCCACAGGCTGAGCCTTCCAGCGGTTGGAAGGTAAAGCAGTATTCCACAGGTCCGCTCAACCAGCTTCGGAGCCGATCGTTTCGCTCCGTTGCGACAGTCCATAATTCGAGACTATATCTCTAAAGATAGACGATTTTCTCTCGCGTAATCTCGTTTACGAGACCGATGGCCGATCGGGCAGTTTTGTGTGCAATGCACAAAATCAGCCTTATCAAAGGTTTCCGCTGTCACTATCGGTCAATACAATTCTGGCATGCCCCTTGCTGTCATGGTTGCATCCCGCCCTCACGGGCCTGCCGCCATGAGAAAGCGCCCCGATGCCGCTGGTCACCGCAACCTCCCTTCTGCCCGTCCCGGCGCGCTGCGTGTGGCCGCTGGTCCGGTGGAACGGGGCGTTGGGCGACTGGTACCCCGGTGCGGTCTCCATGATCGTGGAGGGGGTGGGGAAGGGCGCGCTCCGGCGTCTGCGACTCTATGATGGGGCGCCGGTCGTCCACCGGCTGGAGCATGTCAGCCGCGTCGACGATGCCTACACCTATGCGGTGGTCGAAGGGCCGTATCCGGTCGCCGACCTGCTGGCGCAAATCCGCCTGCGCGCCGATGGGGAACGGCAGACCGCCCTGGATTGGACCGCCACTTTCCGCCCGCTTTCCTCCCACCCGAACCAGAGCGCGGAGGCGGAAGCGGAGCGTTTCGTCCGCGACCTTTACGACGCCGGCATGGCCCGGCTTCGCAGTCTGCTTCAGCCGTAAATCCCGAAAACACACCCGTGACGGTCACCGTCCGAAAAGAATAACCGAGGGAGCATCGTCCAAATGAGTTTCCTGATCTGCGTGGGAGCGCTCGCGTTCCTGATGCTGGTCGCCTACCGGGGCTTCAGCGTCATCCTCTTCGCGCCCATCGCGGCGATGGGGGCCGTGCTGTTGACCGACCCGTCCGCCGTGCCGCCGATCTTCACCGGCCTGTTCATGGACAAGATGGTCGGCTTCGTGAAGCTGTACTTCCCGGTCTTCCTGCTGGGCGCGGTGTTCGGCAAGGTGATCGAACTGTCCGGCTTCTCCAAGTCGATCGTCTCGGCCGTCATCAAGCTGGTCGGGCGCGAGCGTGCGGTGACCTCCATCGTGCTGGTCTGCCTGCTGCTGACCTATGGTGGCGTGTCGCTGTTCGTCGTGGTCTTCGCCGTTTATCCCTTTGCGGCGGAGATGTTCCGACAGAGCGACATCCCCAAGCGCCTGATCCCCGGCGTGATCGCGCTCGGCGCCTTCACCGTCACAATGGACGCGCTGCCGGGCACGCCGCAAATCCAGAACATCATCCCCACCACCTTCTTCAAGACCGATGCCTACGCCGCGCCCTGGCTGGGTGTGATCGGCTCGATCTTCATCCTGGCGCTGGGGCTGCTCTATCTGGAGTGGCGCGTGCGCTCGGCCATCGCGCGGGGCGAGGGCTATGGCAGCGGCCACAGCAACGAACCGGAGCCGGTCGCCTCGGAAGCGCTGCCGAACCCGATCCTGGCCCTGTCGCCGCTGGTCGCCGTCGGCGTGTTGAACAAGCTGTTCACCATGGGTATCCCCGGCATCTACGGCACCACCAGCGAGGTGGCGCTGACCCCAGGCGCCAAGCCGCTGGTGACGCAGGTGTCCTCCGTCGCCGGCATCTGGGCGGTGGAAGGGGCTCTGCTCTGTGGCATCCTGATGGTGCTGGCCTTCGCCTGGAAGCCGGTGTCGCAACGCTTCGCCGACGGAACCAAGGCCGCCATCGGCGGGTCCCTGCTGGCCGCCATGAACACGGCCTCCGAATACGGCTTCGGCGCGGTCATCGCGGCGCTGCCGGGCTTCCTGATCATCCGCGACGCGCTGGCCGCCATCCCCAACCCGCTGGTGAACGAGGCGGTGACCGTCACCGCGCTGGCCGGCATCACCGGTTCGGCATCGGGCGGCATGAGCATCGCGCTGGCGGCCATGGCCGACCAGTTCATCGCCGCCGCCAACGCCGCCGGCATCCCGATGGAGGTTCTGCACCGGGTCGCCTCCATGGCCAGCGGCGGCATGGACACCTTGCCGCACAACGGTGCCGTCATCACCTTGCTGGGCGTCACCGGGCTGACGCACCGGCAGTCCTACGGCGACATCTTCGCCGTCACCTGCATCAAGACGCTGGCGGTCTTCTTCGTGATCGCCGTCTATTACTTGACCGGGATCGTCTGATCATGAAGAACAAACTCGTTTCCCTGGAAGATGCTGTCGCGCGCATTCCCGACGGCGCTTCCCTGCTGATCGGCGGCTTCATGGCCGTCGGCGGCCCCAACCGGCTGGTGGACGAACTGATCCGCCAGGGCAAGCGCGACCTGACCATCATCGCCAACGACACCGCCCGGCCCAACAACGGCCTGGGCAAGCTGGTGGTGGAGAAGCTGGTGCGTCGCGTCGTCACCAGCCACATCGGCCTGAACCCCGAGACGCAGAAGCAGATGATCGCCGGCGATCTCGAGGTGGAACTGGTGCCGCAGGGCACGCTGGCCGAGCGCATCCGCGCCGGCGGCGTCGGTCTGGGCGGCGTCCTGACCCCCACCGGCGTCGGCACCACGGTTGAGGAGGGCAAGCGCACGGTCGAGATCGACGGCGTCACCTACCTGCTGGAAATGCCGATCAAGGCCGACTTCGCGCTGGTCTCTGCCAAGCAGGCCGACCTGTACGGCAACCTGACCTACGCGCTGACCGCGCGCAACTTCAACCCGCTGATGGCGATGGCCGGCGCCACCGTGATCGCCGAGGCCGAGGACATCCTGCCGGTCGGCTGCATCCCGCCCGACGCGGTGATGACGCCGTCGGTTCTGGTCGACCACATCGTCACCGCGACGCCGCGCTGATCGGGGAGTATTGAGCCATGGATGAAAAGACCCTGATCGCCAAGCGCGTCGCGCTGGAGCTGATGGACGGCGACCTCGTCAACCTGGGCATCGGCCTGCCGACCCTGGTCGCCCGCTATGTCCCCGCCGGACGCCACGTGTTCTTCCAGTCGGAGAACGGCATCCTCGGCATGTCCGGCCCGATCACCGGGGCGGAGAACCACGACCTGACCGATGCCGGCGGTTCGCCCATCTCGGCCCTGCCGGGGGCGGCGTCCTTCGACAGCGCCTTCTCCTTCGGGCTGATCCGCGGCGGCCATCTGGACGTCACCGTGCTGGGCGGCCTGCAGGTGGACCGTGAAGGACGTCTCGCCAACTGGATGGTGCCGGGCAAGATGGTGCCGGGCATGGGCGGGGCGATGGATCTGGTCACCGGCGCCCGCCGGGTGATCGTCGCGATGCAGCACAGCGCCAAGGGCGAGGCGAAGATCGTCGAGCGCTGCGCCCTGCCGCTGACCTCGGTCCGCCGGGTCGATCTGGTGGTGACCGACCTCGCAGTCATCGAGCCGACAGACGCCGGCCTCGTCTTGAAGGAAACCGCCCCCGGTGTCACGGTGGAGCAGGTGATCGCCAACACCGGGTGCGAACTGATCGTCGCCCCGGATCTCCGTCCCATGCCGCTCTAAAGGTAAAGAACAATGACCAATCTGAAGGGGAAGGCCGCGCTCGTCACTGGGTCCACCAGCGGGATCGGCCTTGGAATCGCACGGCAGCTCGCAGGCCAGGGCGCCGACCTGATGCTGAACGGCTTCGGCGACGCCTCCTACATCGCCGAGCTGTGCCAGTCGCTGTCGGCGGAGTTCGGCGTGCGCGTCGCCCACAACGGCGCCGACATGTCGAAGCCCGAGGAGATCGAGGCGATGGTGGCCGCCACCGAGGCGGCCTATGGCCGGCTGGACGTGCTGGTCAACAATGCCGGCATCCAGCATGTGGCGCCGGTCGACGCCTTCCCGGTGGAGCGCTGGGACGCGGTGATCGCCATCAACCTGTCGGCCGTCTTCCACGGCACCCGCGCGGCATTGCCGGGCATGAAGGCGCGCGGCTGGGGCCGGATCATCAACATCGCGTCGGTGCACGGCCTGGTGGCGTCGGTCAACAAGTCGGCCTATGTCGCCGCCAAGCACGGCGTGATCGGCCTGACCAAGGTGACGGCACTGGAACTGGCGGAGACCAACATCACCTGCAACGCCATCTGCCCGGGCTGGGTGCTGACGCCGCTGGTGCAGAAGCAGATCGACGCGCTGGCCGCCTCGCGCAGCCTGTCGGTGGAGGAGGCCGGACGCGAGCTGCTGAGCGAGAAGCAGCCGTCGAAATCCTTCGTCACTCCGGAGCAGCTGGGTGAACTGGCGGTGTTCCTGTGCTCGGAAGCGGCCGGCAACATGCGGGGAGCCGCGCTGACCATGGACGGCGGCTGGACCGCCCAGTAAGGCGGCCCTTCCAATGCCTAAGGGGGGTGGGCCGAAGTGCCTGCCCCTTCCTGGAAGCCCGGCCCTTCTCAGCTTTCGCTGGTGGCGGGAACCGTATCGAAGGGGGTGGCGATGAACGGGCGGCCCTGGCCGTGACCGGCGCGGGCATGGCCACGTTCGGTCGCAGCCTGCCGGAAATAGCCGACCACGAACACGCGCAGTGCGTTCGCGAGCGATACGCCGGCCTGGGAGGAGCGGCGGCCCTGCTGTTCCATACGGTCGCGGACATCCCCGCACAGCTCTTCCACCGTCAGATCTTCCCGCTGGGAGATCTCTTCGAGCCCTTCCCAGTAGGACGGCTCCAACCGGATGGAGACATCGCGCCCGGACAATTTCAGCGTGCGGGGGACCAAGGAGGCGACACCCGCAAATTGACCAGTGCGAGACCTATTGTTCCCATCGCTCGACATGCTCTTAATTCCTCGTCCTGCCCGTGCGATTGCCCCCAACGCGCGCCCACTATAACGCGACTACAACCGGCTTTGGGAACAAAACTTTCGGCAGGTAAGGATTCTCCCTAGGGAACCCGTTCGGGATCCCCGGCCATGTCCTTGAGCAAGGCCAGATCGTTGATGACGATAAAACCTTTGGCATATGTCACTGCGCCGGTTTTGCGCAGGGCGCCGAGACATTTGTTCACCATTTCGCGGGTGACGCCCAGCATGTTGGCGAGTGCTTCCTGCGACAGCGGCAAGGTCAGGCGCAAGCCGGCCGGGGTCGGCTGTCCGTAGCTGTCCGACAGCAGCAGCAACCTGCGGGCGAGCCGGCGCGGGACGTCGTGGAAGACGGCATCCTCGATGTTCTCGGACACCCAGCGCAGCCGGTCGCACAGGACCACCATCATGCTGGTGCACAGGCGCGGATGGCGTTCCAGGAAGGGAATGAAATCGACCCGGTCGATGCGATAAAGCTCGACCGGGCGCAGGGCGACGGCGGCGGCCGTGCGTTCCCGGCCGTCGATCAGGCCGATCTCTCCCAGGACGTCGCCGGCCTCCAGGATGTTCAGCAGCATGGTCTTGCCATCCGCCGAGGAGGTCCGGATGGCGATCTGGCCCTTCAGCACGGCGAACAGGCTGTCGCCGGGATCGCCCTTGTCGAAGATGATCTGGTCGGCATCGAAGCGGACGATACGGCCCAGCACCAGCATTTCCGCCATTTGCCCGGCGTCGAGTTCTCCGAGCAGGCGGTTGCGCCTCAGCACCGCCGCCACATCCATGGGCGCGTTCATCCATCCGTCCCGGCACCGTTTCACGCCGCGGTGGCGACAACCGCCACCCCGGCGCGATCAGTCTACCGAAAACGCACCTACATCGCGAGGGGGGCGGCGTCGCGCAGGGCACGTTCCCACAGGACGGTTCGTTCGAAATGGAAACGGGATTCCGGCACCGCATCGTCGCCGGCGGGACGACCCAGGCTTCGTGCCATGCTGCGCAGCATCGCCTTGGCATCGTCGCGCTTCTGGTCGAAGCGGCCCTGCGGCAGCCAGCCGCGGAGAGCCGCCAGTTCGTCCGCCGGCAGCCCGATGTCGCCGCCCAGCCGCATCATCCGGCCATAGCCGCGCTCGCGGTAGGGCAGTTCCTTGGCGATGGATTCCAGGCGCAAGGCCGTGCCGGCGGTCAGGACCCGGTCGGCCACCGCGTCGGACAGGGTGCGGCGGATGTTGACCATCGCCTCCGACAAGGCGGTGTAGCCGAGCTCGGCCGGGCCATGGATCACCGCGACCTCGTCGTCATCCTCCAGCCGGCCGTCGCGGAACGCCTCGAAGATGGCGCCGACGCCGACCATGCCGAAGGGATACAGCTCCGCCGCGCGCAGTGCCCCCATGCTGGAGGCGCCGAACACCGGGATGCCGGCATGGATGGCATAGAGGATTTCCTTGTGCCAGACCGACGGCACGCTTTCGAAGAAGCCGTCGATGATGCCGATCGCCGCCGGCTTCTCCGCGCACAGGCGCAGCACGTCGCCCTGGGCGACCGGCGGCAGGAAGGTGGCGTCCAGCTCCCGCGCCGCATCCTCGCGCGGCAGGGTGGGGCCGAGGAAGACATAGACGCCGCTCATGCCGCCTTCTCCATGGCTTGGGTGCCGAGCACGCGCAGGCCGCGTTCGCCCAGCAGGTAATCGGGGGATTCGTCGGCACCCTCCAGCCCCGGCACGACAACGCGCACGACGGGGATGCCGAATTCGGGCTTGGTCAGGTCGACCGCCACCGCCTCTTCGATGCCGACGGCGCGCAGCCGGTCGAGCTGGTGGGCGAGGTCGGCCTCGATGGTGGGGGCGGTGCTGGTCGGGCAGTCGCGGAAGGGGCGCCGGCCGGCGCCATCGACGATCATCGCCTTCCAGCGGGCATGGTGGGCGGGGTCGAGGTGGCGCTCGTATTCGGCGCGGGGCATGTCGTCGCGGGCGCCGGCGATGAAGGTCAGGCGGCTCTGCGCCGCCTCGGTCAGGGCGCGGGACAGGGCGATCTCGCGCGCCACATGGCAGCCCATGCCGGTGGCCGGGCGGATGGAGTGCTGGGGCAACTCCTCGCGCTCGACGATGCGGCAGAGGAAGGCGGGCAGGCCGACGTCGCTGGTTGTCTCCCACACGCCGACGGCGACGCCCGCCGACTCGAACCGGTCGATCAGCGAGCGGCAGACCGGATCGTCGATGCTGTCCAGGTCGATGCGGGTCGCCGCCTGGGCGACCGGGTCCTGCAGGCGCCACAGGGTGGTCGCGTCGCGCTCCACCAGTTCGGTGACGGCGTGGCTGATCGCCTCCACCTTGTGGTTGCCCGACGCCAGCCCGTTGGAGCCGGCCAGGAAGGCGCCGTGGCCGGGGGCCATCGGCACGGTGAAATTCAGGTGGACCATCTCGAACGGAACCCATTTCGGGCCGCCGTTCAGCAGGTCCTGCCCCTCGATCCACAGGATGGGGCTGTTGGGGTTGAAGCTGCCGGTCGACAGCCGGGGCAGGCGGTCGACGTCCACCACCGGGTGGGTCCAGCGCAGCTCCTCGAAGCTGGCGAACTTCAGCGGCAGGGTGATGCGTTCGGCGTGATAGCTCTCGATCGATTCCATGACCCCCGACGCCTTCGCGGCGGCGAGCGTCACCCCCTTGCCCTGCGACACCGAGATGGAGCGCGAGTTGGGTCGCGTCACCATCACCACCGGAATGCCGACGGCATCCAGACCGGTAACGTTGGCGACCCGGGTGATCCCCATGATCGGCAGGAACGGGGCGACCCGAGCCAGGGTCTGTTCGGGCGCCATGACCCGGTGGGTGCCGACCGTGTGGGCCTTCACCGCATCCGAAACGGAGGCTTTGACATCGAGCAGATCGAAGGGCATCGCGGCTTGTCCGGGGCGGAGGAAAATCGAGAGAGCGCGTCCCGTTCCCGGGTCCGTGGCCGGTCAGCACCTGAAGCGGTGCTGGTGGCCACGGTCCGAAGAACCGGAACCGGGAACCCGATCAGGCGCCCGGAGTGATCATGACACGGGCAGCTTCGTGATCGGCGGACTGGAAGCCGGCGCGGTCGCCCGAACGGACATGGGTGCGGGCGGTGGCGATGGCGCTGTCGGCGACCTCGGACACGCCATTGGCGGTCACGGCATAAAGACGGCCATCGGCGCCACGGATCATCGAAGCCTGGGAGATCGAAACGTTCATGAAGCCATTCCTTCAAGTGTGTGATGACGCTGAACTCTTCACATTCGAAGGGATGTTTCGCTGTGAAGAATTTCACAGTGCTGATTTTGCGTCGGCGGGTAGACAGATGTGCAGGCAGCGTCGTGTCTGCGCGGGTTGCCGCCGTACAGCGCATAGGGGAGCGGTGTCATGTTCATTCAGAAGAAGGCCACTGGCCGCATGTCCGGCATCATTGATCTCGATGCCCTGATGACTTGGCCGACGGTGACATCGCGCACTATCCCGCTGCCCGGGCGGAGCGCCCGCGTTCGGTTGGAGACAGCGGTCTGGCATGGGCTGGACGACATCGCGCGCAAGGAGCGTCGGCCAATCCAAGAGTTGTGCCGGGACGTGGACGCATCGCGACCGTCAAATACGCCACTGACCAGCGCAATTCGCAACTACGTTCTCGACTATTATAGACAATCAGTAATCCGTTAAATGATCTATTCTGCAAGCAATCCTTCGCTGAAGGCGTGAGAATACTCGGCGCCTGCTGAGGAATGACGCAAACGAGCGCAACGGGCGGCAATTCGAACCATCGACAAGTTCAATGCACTTTTCTCAGCACGCTCAAGAGCTTCAACCGATTGCCGGCTGCCACGACCGATAACGAAAGCGGCTTGAGCGTCAAGTGCGGCTGCCTTGATCAAATAGCCGATGCGGCCCGTTTCATGCGCGGATGCTTGAACCGCTCGTGCATGTTCATGTGCTTTATCGGGATTTCCGGTGAGCAGGCAGATCTCTCCATACCAGATATGGACTTGATTCAAGTAAGCACATGCGCGCTCTTGTTGAGCGAATAAGAATGCTTGGGAGAAAAGCTGCATACCGTTCTGGGTATCGCCGCTCAAACCATAGGCGTAGCCAATCGCACCGAGCAGAAACGCCTTGTGCAGTTTCGATTTGGTGATTTCACATAGATCAAGCGCAGACTTAAGATATGGAAGGGCGTTGTTGGGGTTGCCAAGTAAAAGGTACGACCATCCAATGTGCTCATAAGCAAAAAGTCTCGAAAAATTATGCAGGCTTCTTTCCGCGGACTCAACAGCCTCTATGGCGGTCGAAATAGAATCGTTGTATTCTCCGATTTCAGCATGGCTGCGGGCTAAATTTGCACAGACTCCAACCTTTCCTATGACGGCGAGACCAAACCGCTCCAGTGTGCGATCCTTTGCGAGCAGATGCCGCGCCGTTTCCAAAATGTCTCGTCCTTTGATGAAATGCCCTTTCTCCGTCAAAATTCCACCCAGTCTACTGAGCAGCTGAATGCGAGTATTCAGGTCGAAGCTTCCATCGTCAGCCTCCAAACCTTGCTGACTAAATTCTATAGCTTTATCGATGTGGCCATGTGGCCATTCGATCGCAGCTAGCATCGACGACGTTCTTGCGTAACGTCTTGCGTCAGGAATGGACAGAGCCAGTCGCCGAGCCTGCTCAAGGAGATCGCTGGAGTTGGTGAGGCCGCGCGGAAGATTGGCGCGGGCCAGGGCGATGGAGCCGTCGATCCGCCGCAGGCGGTTGCGTGGCGTGTCCGGGCAACGATTCAGTGCATCCAGTGCGTTCCGGTAATGTCGGCTCGCATCCTCCAGCCGGGAGCGCAGTTCCGCCCGCACGCCGGCGCGGCGGCCGAACAGGTGGGCGACCGGCCAGTTCTCCGCCATGAAGGCGTGGTGGGCCAGCAGGTCCAGGCGGTTCGGCAGGTCGTGGTCGCGGCGGTGGCGCAACGCCTCCAGAACGCGGGCATGCAGCGCCCGGCGGTCGGACTTGGTCAGGGTGGCGTAGGCGACCTCCTGGATCAGCGCATGCTTGAAGGAATATTCCAGGTTGGGCAGCAGGCGGGTGCGCAGCACGAAGCCGGTGCGCTCAAGATAGGCCAGACAGTCCGACAGCTTCGTCATCGGCAGGCCGGTCAGGGCCTGGAGCAGTCCGACATCGAATGTCGTGCCGATCACCGCCGCGTTCATCAGCAGCCGGCGCCGTTCCAGCGTCATCAGGTCCATGCGCTCGGCCAGCAGGGCGTGCAGCGTGCGCGGCAGCTTGTGGACCACCAGCGGATCGATCAGCCGGTAGGCGCCCGGCGCGCCTTCGATGGCGTTGGTGGCTTCCAGCGTGCGCAGCACCTCCTCCAGATAGAGCGGAACGCCCTGGCAGCGGGCGGCGACCTGGGCCTTCAGTTCCACCAGCGACCAGTCCGGCCCCAGCCAGTGGGCCAGGAAGCTCTGCACCTGTTCCGCCGACAGCATGCCCAGTTCCATCCGCCGTCCGCCCGGCCGGCCGTTCCAGCCCTGCTCCTGCGACTCCGGCCCCAGTGGCGGCGGCCGCCGGGTGGCGAGCAGCAGCAGGCGGGAACCTGATCCCGGCAGCGCTTCGGCCAGCCGTTCGAGCAGCCGCACCATCACCGGCCTCGCCCAGTGCGCATCCTCGACCAGAACCAGCAGCGGCCGGCCGACGACGCCGTCCATCGCCTTGCCGCCGGGCTCGATGCCGTCGCAGGGGTGGAGCGGGGCCGCCAGTTCCAGCGTCGCGCCCACCAGCCCCTCGATCCCAAGCGACAGGTGCTGCGCAGCGTCCAGGCCGGTCCACAGTGGGTCCAGGCTCGAACGGCCGAACAGGATGCGCACCGCGTCGCCGGCCAGCGGGCCGGAACGGCGCCGGGCCGCTTCGCAGACCCAGTCGATGCCGTGCTCGCTGGCGCAGCCGGCCACCTGCTCCGCCAGGCTCAGCGCCACCGCCTCCAGATCGTCCGGATCGGCCAGCCGCCGGATCGGCATCTGCGGCCATTGCAGCAGGGTCCAGCGCCGGCTGCGCGGGTCGCGCAGGAATTCGCCCACGAGGCGTGACTTGCCGATCCCGGCCTCTCCCTGTAGCAGGAGCTGGACCGGCGTTCCGCCCTCCACCGTGTCGGCCATGGCGAACAGGGCCGACACCTCCCGCTCCCGCCCGACGCAGGGGGCGGTGGTGGCGGACAGGAGGTCGGTAGCGGTGCGGCGCACGGCGCGGGCCCCGTCGAGCAGGAAGGCCGGCATCGGCTCCACCTCCTCCGACAAACGGAGGCTTCCCATCGGGCGCACCGCGACGCCGACCGGGATCAGGTCCAGCGTGTCGCGGGTGAGCTGGGCGGTGTCGGAGGCGGCGCGCTGCTGCAGCTTGGCCGCCATATGCACGCATTCGCCGACTGCCCGGTAATCCGTCCACAATCCGTTGGTCACCACATGGGCGACCGCATCGCCGGAGCTGATGCCGATGCGGATGTGGAAGATCGGACGGCCCTGTTCGTCGCGGGTGGCGCCGAGGATGTCCTGGGCGGCCAGACAGGCGCGCAGGGCGTGGTCCTCCTTGGCGCCGGGGGCGCCGAAGGTCGCCAGAAAACCGTCGCCCAGCATCTGGGTCACCGTGCCCTCGAAACGCGGCACCGCTTCCGTCACGCGGTTCAGGATGGACAGGAGCAGATCGTCGGCGTCTTCCGGATCGCGGCCGGCAACCATGGCGGAGGAGCGGACGATGTCGACGAACATCGCCGTCACCACCTTGCGTTCACGCGGCTTGTCGGCGGACAGGCGCGATGCATCCTGTCCGGGGCCGCCGTCGTCGGTCGCTGTGCTCCACATGGCGTCCGCCATGCCCGCCCCCCTCGCGAAAATCGCGTCGGCATATTAGAGCATGCATTTCGAATTTTGCGAACATCCGAGCGATGCATCACTCCAAGAAATTCGCGCAGGCGGAAGCTAGCATATCCGTGTATGTAATTCTGCTCAAAAAGAAAGCGCCGCGACTTGCACGGCGCCTTGATTGTTACTTGTGGTGAATGTTCGCTGTGCCTGAGTCGGAGAGATATGACACGAGCGCAGGCGGACGGTCCCCCGTTCAGCGGCGGACGGCGATGTTCTCCACCTGGGTCACGTCGCGCACGGCGCCGCGGTCGGCGCTGGTGGTCAGGGCGGCATAGGCGCGGAGCGCCGGGGAGACCACACGCTCGCGGGCGACCGGCTTCCAGGCATCGACGCCCTTGGCGTTCATCGCGTCGCGGCGGCGCTGCATCTCTTCATCGCCGACGGCCAGGCGGATGATGCGGTTGGGGATGTCGATCTCGATGCGGTCGCCGTCCTGCACCAGGCCGATGGCGCCGCCCTGCGCCGCTTCCGGCGAGACGTGGCCGATCGACAGGCCCGAGGTGCCGCCGGAGAAACGGCCGTCGGTGACCAGCGCGCAAGCCTTGCCCAGCCCCTTCGACTTCAGGTAGCTGGTCGGGTACAGCATTTCCTGCATGCCGGGGCCGCCGCGCGGACCCTCGTAGCGGATGACCACCACCTCGCCCGCCTTGACCACGTCGCCCAGGATGCCGGCGACGGCGTCGTCCTGGCTTTCGAACACGCGGGCCGGGCCGGCGAAGACGAGATTGGAGGCATCGACGCCCGCCGTCTTCACGATGCAGCCGTTCTCCGCGATGTTGCCGTACAGCACGGCCAGCCCGCCGTCCTGGCTGAAGGCGTTCTCGGCCTTGCGGATCACGCCCTTTTCGCGGTCGAGGTCGAGCTCGGGCCAGCGGCGCTCCTGGCTGAAGGGCACGACCGTCGGGATGCCGCCGGGGGCGGCGCGGTACAGGGTGTGGACGGCGGAATCCTGGGTGCGCATCACGTCCCAGCGGTCCAGCGCCTCGCCCAGCGTCGGGGCATGGACGGTCGGCGCCTCGCGGTTCAGCAGGCCGGCGCGGTCCAATTCGCCCAGGATGCCGAAGATGCCGCCGGCGCGGTGCACGTCCTCGATGTGGACGTCGGCCACCGCCGGGGCGACCTTGCAGACATTGGGGACGTGGCGCGACAGCCGGTCGATGTCCGCCATGGTGAAGTCGATGCCGCCCTCCTGCGCCGCGGCCAGGATGTGCAGGACGGTGTTGGTCGAACCGCCCATGGCGATGTCCAGCGTCATCGCATTCTCGAACGCCGCCTTGGTGGCGATGCCGCGCGGCAGGGCGGTGGCGTCCTCCTCCTGATACCAGCGGCGGCAGAGGTCGACGGCGAGGCGGCCGGCGGCGAGGAACAGCTCCTTGCGGTCGGCGTGCGTCGCCAGGATGGTGCCGTTGCCGGGCAGCGACAGGCCCAGCGCCTCGGTCAGGCAGTTCATCGAGTTGGCGGTGAACATGCCGGAGCAGGAGCCGCAGGTCGGGCAGGACCCGCGCTCCATCTCCGCCGCCTCCTCGTCGGAGACGGTCGGGTCGGCGGCGGCGACCATGGCGTCGATCAGGTCGACCGACTTGACCTTGCCGCGCCAGTTGACCTTGCCGGCCTCCATCGGGCCGCCGGAGACGAAGACCGCCGGGATGTTCAGCCGCATCGCGGCCATCAGCATGCCGGGGGTGATCTTGTCGCAGTTGGAGATGCAGACCAGCGCGTCGGCGCAATGGGCGTTCGCCATGTATTCGACCGCGTCGGCGATCAGCTCGCGCGAGGGAAGGCTGTACAGCATGCCGCCATGGCCCATGGCGATGCCGTCGTCCACCGCGATGGTGTTGAACTCCTTCGCCACGCCGCCGGCCTTCTCGATCTCCCGTGCCACCAGCTGGCCCAGATCCTTCAGATGGACGTGGCCGGGGACGAACTGGGTGAAGGAGTTGGCGATGGCGATGATCGGCTTGCCGAAATCGCCGTCCTTCATGCCCGTCGCCCGCCACAGGCCGCGCGCGCCCGCCATGTTGCGGCCGTGGGTGGAGGTGCGGGAACGGTAGTGCGGCATGGATCGGTCCTCAGCTGGTCGATTTCGGCGAGTTGGCGAAAGGAATGGAACGAAACGGGTGGGCACCTTAGCAATCTCCTGTCGCCCGCGCCAGAGGCGCGATCCTGTCGCGGATGCCGGAGGCGCGACGGCGGCGTTGCCCTGCCATGCACGCCGTGAGGACTGGGGCGACGGAGGGCGTAGAGGAGTGCTTGTGCCGGGGCGCCGGAACCGGCCGGCGTCCGTTATGCCGCCATGTGCGACATGGCCCGGCAGCTTTCGGCGCAGCGGCGGCACATGTCGGCGCAACGCTTCATCATCGGGTCGTTGGCCATGCGGTCGCAGTCGTCGGCGCAGGCCGCGCAGATCTCGGCACAGGCGCCGCAGGTGAGATGATGGAAGCGGGAGCCGCGGATCATGAAATCGGCGCTGGTGCGGCAGATGTCGACGCAGTCCAGCATCAGGCGGATATGGCCGGCCTCCGCATGCGCCCCGCCCTTGTTCAGGCAATGCGCGACGGTTTCCAGGCAGATCGTGTGGCAGTCGGTGCAGTTGCGGATGCAGTCGTCCATCGACGGCAGGACGGACATGGTTGGTACTCCGGGGAAGGTTGCGGGATAAATCCGACAACCGCCCCGGCGCCGTGGGGTTCCGAGGTGAGGGGAGCTTAGCCGGGCGAAGCGGTCTTTCCGCTGTCCTTCTTCGCGGTGCGCGGAGGCTTGGCGGGGGGAGACTTTGCAGCCTTCGTCCCAGTAGCCTTGGCCGGAGTGGGATCCTCCGATGGGGCTGCGGCTTTCGACTTGCCGGGCGGCTTGGCGGACGCCTCCGCCTTGGGCGGCGCGGGCGTGTCGGGCTGGGCTTCCGCCGGGGCTTTCGCGACCTCCGACAGGGATTCGGCGGCGGCGCGGGTGCTCTTACCCGAGGCTTTGGAGGTACCGGTCTTCTTGCGCGACCCGGTGACCTTTTCGGTCGGCTCCAGTGCGCCGGCGCCACGGATTTCCGCTTCCGCCTGCGCCCAATGGTCGGCATCCCGGCCTTGCGGGTGGCCTTCGCTTTCCCACAACTCATGGGCGCGGCGTCGGATACGCTCCTGGATGTCATCGGTATCGGCCATCGAGTCCTCCATTTGCGAGTCCCCCATTCGTCTGCCCGGCGGGTCTGCCATACCGTATTCTGTGGCAGCGACCTGCCAACGTTGCAAAGCCACTCGTGCGAGGCACCACGAAAGAGGCGGAGACTCCCGACTCCGCCGTTCCATGAGGGCAACACCGTGGAATCGGAGTGGTTCCCGGAGGGAGCGGGAGACGGTTCCCAACCGGCGCATTCCATGCCACAAGGCGCCCGCCGACCTGAACCGTGAGCATGGGAAGCCGATGACGCCCGTTCCCTCCACCGCCCGTCCGTCCCGTCTCGACCGCGTCGCGGCGGCGCCCTGGTGGCTGCTGTGCGCCGGGCTGGCCGCGGCGATGGCGCTGTCGATCCTGCTGGTCGGGTTCCGGCTGCCCTACTGGGTGCATTCGGACCAGGATCTGGTGCTGGCCTATCATGGGCTTCTGTTCGGCGACGGCTTGCCGCAGGAGTATTTCGACCATCCCGGCTATGGCTATTTCCTGGTGATCGACGTCTGGTACCGGCTGCTGCACACGGTCGGGCTGCTCCCGGTCGCCACCCTGTCGGCCCTGCCGCCGGGCAGCGACGTCGCGGCGACGCAAGCCGTTTGGCAATCGCTGATCCAGGCCGGGCGGGCGCTGTCGATCCTGCTGACCGCCGCCTTCGCCGTCAGCTACACCAGCCTGCTGCGCGGGCTGGTGGAAGACCGGCGGGTGGCGCTGCTCGCCGGCATCCTGCTGGCCTTCGGCGTCGGAATGACGGCGCAGGGGCGGCAGATGCGCACCGACCTGCTGTCGGCCGGCTTCGTTGTGCTGGGGCTGCTGCTGGTCCTGCGGGCGGTGCGGCCTGCCGATGGCCGCCAGTGCGGTGCCGCGTCGCTCCTTCAGTTGGCGCTGGGCGGACTGCTGGTCGGGCTGGCGATGGTGACCAAGGTGCAGGCGGTGTTCCTGGCGATGGGGCTGCCGGTGGCGGCGATCCTCTTCGGGCGGCGGGCGGAGCCTGACGGCGCCTCGGGCAAAGCCTGGGGCGTGGCGATGCTGGTCGGACTGGCGGCTGCAGCGGCGGCGGTGCCGGCCTTCGGGCTGATCCAGGCCGGGCTGGCCGGCTGGGGGCGGGCGGTCTATCCCTACACCCCCGTCGGAAGTTGGCCCGGCGGCGGGCTGTCGGGCGGCGGCTATCAGAGCATCGTCGCCGGCTGGGTGCTGGTCGGCATCCTGGTCCATGCGGTGGTCCATCGGGTGCCGGTAGCCCGCGCGGTTGCCGGGGCGGCGGCGGTGCTGCTGGGGCTGGCGGTGGGATTGCTGGCGCTCGACATCCGCTGGAACGAGCAGAACGCCATCGCCGTGGCGAACTTCGTCGAGCACATGTTCGTCTTCTCCTCCTGGCGGCATGGCGCCGCGCTGAACGGCCAGGGGAGCGTGGTGGGGGAGGGGACGCTGGCGCTGCTGCTGGCGGGCATCGGCCGCACGCTGGCGATCCGCACCATCGTCCTGCACCCCGACAACATCCCGCAGACCATCATCGTGGAGTGGTTCGCCATCGCCGGGGCGGTGGTGCTGTGGCGGCGCGGGCAGAGGCTGGCCGCCGTGCAGGCGCTGTTCCTGCTGCTGGTCGCCTGGGGGCTGGAGGCGCTGTTCTCGTTGCGCGGCTTCCAGCGCGCCTATGCCGCCTACACCGATCCGCTGGCGATCCTGTCGGCGGCCTGGGTGCTGGCGCGGATGCCGGGGCTGCTGGAGCGGGCTAAGCCGCGGCGCTGGATCCTGGGGGGCGTGGCGCTGGTGGTGGTCGCGGCCCATGCCTGGCCGATCATCGAGACCCGCCGCCTGCCCAACCCGGTGACCCATTGCGAGTGGATCCCGATCTACATGCCCAAGGTGGCAGCCTTTCCCTTCTGCCGCTAGGAGCCTCCTTTTTCCCGCGCCCGATCCAAAGCCTCGACCACGCCGGCGCTGTCGATGTCGGCGAAGTCGGGGCGGTGGTGGATCAGCACGCGCGGGCCGGTGCTGTGGATCGGGTTGGAGGCGTCGGAGAAGACGACCACGGTGGGACAGCCGACCGCGGCGATCAGATGGGTCGGGCCGGTGTCGTTGCCGACCGCCCCCCAGGCCCGGCGCGCCAGCCCGCCCAGTTCCGGCACGCTGGTGCGGTCGGTCAGGTCGACCGCCTGCGGGCAATACTCTGCGATGGAGCGGGCGAGGTCGCGCTCGATGCCCGTGCCGATCACCGCCGGCACGATGCCGCGGTCTGCCAGCGCCGCCGCCACCTCGGCATAGCGGCGCACCGGCCAGCGCTTGTCCGGCCGTCCGGGGGAGGAGCCGGGGACCAGCAGGGCGAAGCGCTCCGGCAGACCGAACTTCGAGATGTCGGCGTCGAGCCAGGACAGGTCCGGCGTCTCGTCCGGCACGATGCCGAAGGGGGCGAGCTGCCGGACATAGCGCTCGCGCACCGGCACCTTGCGCCGCCCCTCGTAGCGGTCGGGGTGGGAGGCGCCGCTGGCGGTGCCCGACCATTCCGGCCAGGGACCGGGGAACAGCAGCCGGTGGTACAGGTCGGTGCGCGTCTGCGCCTGGAGGTCGTAGACCCGGTCGAAGCGGTGGGCGCGCAGCGTCTTGCGGATCGCCAGATAGGCCGACAGCGAGCGGTCGCGCGGATCCTCCAGCACCTCGTCGAACAGGCCGCTCATGCGGGCCAGCGGGGCGAGCGAGGGCAGGGTCAGCAGGGTGATCCGGTCGCCGGCATGGTGGCGGCGGATGGCGGCGAAGGCGGTCTGGGCCAGGAAGAAGTCGCCGAAGGCGCCCAGCTTGATGACCAGGATGCGGAGCGGGCGCTTGCTCATCGTGTCTGTTCCCCGATACGGGCCGCCAGCCGCAGCATCAGCGCGGCGGCCAGGAATCCCGACATCCACCAGGGCTGCCAGATACCGTAGGCGGTGCTGCCCATCGCCAGCGCCGCGGCGAACAGCGCCAATGCGAAGGGTTGGGCGCGGCGGTCGAGCCGCGCGGTGGCGGCCAGCAGCATCAGCAGCACGGTCAGTGCCAGCGCCGCCCCCACCGCCCCGGTCTCCAGCCAGACCTGAAGGAAGGCGTTGTGGGGGTGCAGCGGCAGCAGGCTGTCGCCGATCGGCGAGAACTCCGACACCGTCCCTTCCGGCGGCAGGGAGCGCGAGGCGTCGATGCCCTGGCCGAAGACCGGGGTGCGCAGCGTGCGCTCCGCCGCGTGGCCCCAAATCTCCACCCGGTGCTGGGCGGAGCGGAACAGCAGGCCGGAATGGTCGAGGTCGAGCGGGCCGGAGAACAGCAGGGCGGCCGGCAGCACCAGCAGGAAGGCGGCGCTGACCGCGGCGGCGAACAGCCGGCGGGTCCAACGGGCGGATGCGCGGGCGGCGGCCAGCGTCGCCAGCCCGGCGGCGATGCCCAGCATGGCCGACCGGCTGGTCAGCGGCAGGCAGGCCAGGGCATAGCCCACCGGCATCAGCAGCGCCAGCGCCCGGCGCCCGAAGCGGTCCATCGCCAGGGCGGCCGGCCAGACCAGCAGGCAGAGCAGCGCCGCCGTCCGCTTCGGCACATTGCCGTTCAGCAGGTTGGGCAGTTGGTCGTCGGGGACGCCGTTCCACCAGCGGTTCAGCGGGAAGTCCAGCGCCGCCTCCACCGCGAACAGCAGCCCGCCGGCCAACCCGCCGGCCAGGAACAGCCCGGCCAGCCGCCGCAGATCCGCCGCCGGCAGTCCGGCGATCCAGGCGCCACCGGCCAGCGCGCCCAGCGCGATGTAGCCGATCTCCCCCACCGTCGCCGCCGCGCGGTCGGACGGGCTCCACAGCGAGGAGGCCAGCGCCAGTGCCAGGAAGGCGGCGACCGCGGCGACCGCAGGCGTCAGCCGCAGGATGCGCCCGAACGCGCCCTGCCGCGCCAGCCCGGCCAGCGACAGCAGCAGTACCAGGACCGCCCACACCGGCAGCCCGCGCGGCGCGACCGCGGCCAGCGGCCCCAGCAGCAGGGCCGCTGCGCCGGCCAGCACCTGCAACACGGCGTCGATCCCGGCGGCGGGCGCCGAGGCCGGGGCGGAACGGGACGTGGCGAGGTCCGGGGAGTTGGCGGGCATGGACTCGGAGGGGATCAGCGGAAACCGGCGGGGACTTAACCGCACTCCCGCCGCGAAAGCAACGGCGCGCGGTCCCCGCCCGCGGGGCGCCGGGTGGGACGTTTGAAACAGCGTGAAACAGGGTTGCGGCTGGTGTTCCATTGTTTCATCCGACGGCGGAGCGGCGCCAAGGTGGTGCCGGACTGAACGTTTGAAACGCCGTGAAACAGGAATCCGGGCGGTGTTCCATCGTTTCATCGGGTGGCGGAGCTGCGTGAGGATGGTGCATGGCGGTCCCTTCCCAACGGCTGGCAGGATGATGTTCCTATCATGGATGTTGGCCGGTGGGAAAAGGGTGGGTGAAAATTCGCGTCAATCCCTCCCCCTGCTGGGGAGAGGGGACCCTTTCCGTGCTGCGCGTTGACGGTTACGCTCCATCCCGTGGGGACCCGTTCGAAGAGGGCCGAGATGCTGGGAAACGAAGAGCAGGGGACGGACGGCTACCGGATCCGCGTGATGAGCCGGGCCGAACTGGATCTGGCCGTCGACTGGGCGCGGGCGGAGGGCTGGAACCCCGGTCTGCAGGATGCCGGTGCCTTCCATGCCGTCGATCCGGCCGGCTTCCTGGTCGGACTGCTCGACGGCCGGCCGGTGGCCTCGCTGTCCGTCGTGCGGTATCCGGCCAACTTCGGCTTCCTCGGTTTTTACATCGTGCGGCCGGAGGCGCGCGGGCGGGGCTATGGTTGGCGGCTGTGGCAGGCGGGGCTGCGCCATCTGGAGGGCTGCACCGTCGGCCTGGACGGTGTGGTCGCCCAGCAGGAGAACTACCGCAAATCCGGCTTCGCGCTGTCCCACCGCAACATCCGCTTCGGCGGCACGGTGCCGGACGGTGGGGCGGGCGAGACCGCGCTGGTGGACGCCCGGACGGTGCCCTTCGACCGGCTGACGGCGCTGGGCGCGGAACTTTTCCCGGCGCCGCGCCCCGGCTTCCTTGCCAACTGGATCGCCCTGCCCGGGGCCACGGCGCTGGCGGCGGTGAAGGATGGCGACCTGACCGGCTTCGGGGTGATCCGGCCCTGCTACAGCGGCTGCAAGATCGGCCCGCTCTATGCCGCCGATGCCGGGGTCGCGCGGGACTTGGTGCTGGCACTGGGACGGGCGGGCGGCGCCGGGTCGGTGTTCCTCGACGTGCCGGAACCGAACGGGGCGGGCTTGCGGATGGCGGAGGCCTTGGGGCTGTCGCCGCAGTTCGAGACGGCGCGGATGTATCTGGGGCCGGCGCCGGTGACCGATCTGACGCGGGTATTCGGGATCACGAGCTTCGAGTTGGGGTGATTTCCTCTCGGCCAACTCTCGGCCGTCATTCCCGCAGAGGGGCGAATCCGGTCATTTCATACCATCGAGCGTAAAGCCTGACACATCAGGCTTTACTTTCCAGGGCGGGGCCGCCGACCCGTAGAAGACCGCCTCACCCCGCCGCCGTCTTCTCCAGCGAGCGGATGATGTGTTCGGCCAGCAACTCCACCGCCTTGGGCAGGGGGCCGGGCTGGCGGTAGAGGGCGGTTTCGATGTCGGGCAGGTCGGGCAGGTCGTGTTCGGCGTTCACGATGTGGAAGCCGGGGGCCAGCATGTCCTTGGGCAGGATGGTGACGCCAAGCCCGGCCGTCACCGCCGCCTTGATGCCGGCGAGGCTGGGGCTGGTGTAGGCCATGCGCCAGGGGCGGCCGCGGGCGTCGAGCGCGTCGATGGCGCGCTTGCGGTGGATGTCCGGCGGCGGGGCGAGGACCAGCGGGACCGGGGCGCCCGCATCGAGGATCAGGCGGTCGGACGCCACCCAGAACAGCGGCTCTCGCCACACCTTCACGCCGCCGGCCGGCCCCTGCGGTTCGCGCTTGCACAGCACGAGGTCGTATTCGCCGCGGGAAAAGCGGTCGAGCAGGTTGACGGTGAAGTCGCACTGCACCTCCAGCGCCACCTGGGGATGGGCGCGGGAGAAGCGCCACAGCACGTCGGGCAGATGGGCGGTGGCGAAATCCTCCGGCGTGCCGAGGCGCACCACGCCGCCCACCTCCGGTTCCATCAGCAGGGCGCAGGCCTCGCCCGCCATGTCCAGCAGGCGGCGAGCATAGGTCAGCAGCACCTCGCCGTCGGGGGTCAGGTCCAGGCCGCGGCCCTCGCGCAGGAACAGGCGCTTGCCCAAGCCATCCTCCAGCCGCTTGATCTGCAGGCTGATGGTGGACTGGGTGCGGCCCAGCCGCTCCGCCGCCCGGGTGAAGCCGCCGCTGTCCACGATGGTCACGAAGGTGCGCAACAGGTCGAGGTCGAAGGGCGGCAGCGGAGCGGGCATGGCGGTCGCCGTCATGGTGGTGTTGGTTCCGGCGCGGCCGGTCAGCTCAGCACCGCCCGGCTCACTGCGAGGTAGAGTGGAATACCGACGAGGATGTTGAAAGGAAATGTGATGCCCAGCGACAGCGGAAGCGACAGCCCCGGCTCCGCAGTCGGCAGGGCGTGGCGCAACGCGGCCGGCACCGCGATGTAGGAGGCGCTGGCGCACAGCGTCACCAGCAGGGCGGCGTCGCCGAGGCCGAGCCCCAGGGCCGAGGCGGCGGCAAGCCCGATGACCGCGCCGATCAGCGGCATGACGATGCCGAAGGCGATCAGCCGCGGGCTGAGCGATGCCGCTTCCCGCAACCGTGAGGTGGCGAGATAGCCCATCTCCAGCAGGAACAGGCACAGCACGCCGTCCCAGGGGGCGATGAACAGGCCGTGCAGGCTCTGCAGGCCGGGCTTGCCGATGACGAGGCCGACCAGCAGCGACCCCGCCAGCAGCAGGACGGAGCCGTTGAAGGCAGCCTCGCGGATCGCGTCCTTGATTGAGCCGCCCCTTGCCGGCTCGCCGCCGCCGGACCCGACGAGCGGGACCGACCCAAGCGGAACCGTCATGGTGCCGCCGTTTCCGCCCGCCGCGACGCCCGACACCATGCCGGTGGCGCCCGCCAGCAGCAGGCCGCTGACGATGGCCGGGCCTTCCATGATCGCCAACGCCGCGACCATGTGGCCGCCGAAGGTGACGCCCTGGCTTTCCAGCAGCTTGGTGGCGGTGACGAAGGTGACGAGGCTGACCGATCCGTAATGGGCGGCGATGGCGGCCGAATTGACCTGATCCAGCCCGACCACCGAGCGCAGCAGGCCGAAGCCCAGGATCGGCATCAGCAGGCTGAGCAGGCCGGCCGTCAGCAGCAGCGGCATCACGGAGCCCACATCGGCACCGGCCAGCGCGACGCCGCCCTTCAGGCCGATGGCGACCAGCAGATAGGCGGCAAGCGCCTTGCCGAAGCCCTCCGGGAATGGAATGCGCGCCCCGGTCAGCGCAATGGCGGCACCAAGGCCGAAGAACAGGATCGGTGCGGACAGCAGCGCGTCCATAATGGATCATCCCTCGTCAAAATCGTCAGCACGGGTCATGCCGCACTGCGGCAACCCCATTGGCCGGACGCTAACGAGGGATGCGCCTCATGGGAAATTGATAGTTTTTGGCTCTTCCATTGATTTTCTCAATGGGCGGCGGAGAGCCTCACGCCAGAAGGTCGTCCCGCCGGTTGCGGTGCATCCACATGGCGGCGTAGCTGCACAGGGGGACGATCTTCAGTCCTTCGGCGCGGGCGGCCTCCATCACGCCTTCCATCAGGCGGCCGGCGGCGCCGGTGCCGCGCAGCGAAGGCGGGGCCTCCACATAGGAAATCACCAGGGTCCGGCCGTTGCGGCGGTAGTCGGCGTAGACCGTCTGGTTGCCGACCGCCAGTTCGAACCGGCTCATGGCGTGGTTGTCGGTGACCGCCTGTCCCATCCTGATCGCTCCGTCGGTTGTGGGGGCCTTTTCCTTGTAACAGCGGGATGCGGCGGATAAGGCGGCAGTCCCCCTTTTGCGCGGGAGCGCCTTTACTCTCCCTGCCAGCCGCAGGCGGACAGCGCGACCTGCATATGCAGCGGTGCCGGGGCGACGGCATCGACCGCCGCATATTCGAAAGCCATGCGGAAGGCGACGGAGCGGGCCAGCAGATGCAGGGTGCCGGGGGGCAGGCGTTCGGGACCGTAGAAGGGCTCCCCCGTCAGCGGGCAGCCGATGGCGGCGCAATGGATGCGGATCTGGTGGGTTCGGCCGGTGCGCGGGCGAAGCTCCAGCCAGGAACGGCCATCGGCGCTGGTGCCCAGGACGCGGTACTCGGTGACCGCCGGCTGCCCGGCCGGATCGGGCAGTATGGTCCAGGACGAGCGGCCAGCCCCCGAGGCGGATTTGGGTTCGATCCGCTTCAGCAGCGGCAGGTCGATCACGCCGGATTCCGCGGCCGGGATGCCGTCGGCGACCGCCCAATAGGTCTTCTCCACATGGCCGGCGGCGAACATCTGGCCGAAGCGCTTCAGCGCCCAGGGCGTGCGGCCCAGGATCAGGCAGCCGGCGGTGTCGCGGTCCAGCCGGTGGGCGAGCTTCGGCGGCTCCCCGTCCGGTTCGCCGAGGAAGGGCAGGTAAAGCTCCAGATGGTCGGTGATCTGTCCGGCCTTGTGGACGGCCAGACCGGCCGGCTTGTCGATGACGAAGCAAAGCTCGTCCTGATGGAGCACGCGGGCGCGCAGCGAGTCGGGGGTCATGGCCCGCAACATGGCCGCCGCCGTGCCTCTCGCGCAAGGGCCGTGAACCGCATGTCATACGGAAAGCGGGCCGGTTCAGCGATCACGGCGCGATGGAGCAGTGAGGGCAGCGGCACGGTGTCGCGCCTTTGATTTTTCGTTCTTTTACAAGCGTTACTGCCTATGAGAAAGGTCCGGTGCGGCTTCGGACCTTGCGGATAAAGATCGGCCGGAATGAGGACATTCGGCCGGTTTTCATTTGATTTCGGCCGCCCGGACTAGCCTTTTGCCCGGTCTCGGAAGGTTTGTTGCGCAGTCGCGGAAGGCGTGGCAGAAAGCCCGGGAACACGGTCGTGCTTCCGCCGGCTCCGCTTGCGGTCGGGCAATGCCGTGGGACCATGGATTTGACTTCGCCTCAACCACAAGAGACGTCCAATGCGGAAACCCGTGCGCAAGGTGGTGTTCCCGGTCGCCGGTCTCGGCACGCGCTTCCTGCCGGCCACCAAGGCCATCCCGAAAGAGATGCTGCCCCTGGTCGACCGCCCCCTGCTGCAGCACGCCGTCGAAGAGGCGCGCGCCGCCGGCATCGAGGATTTCGTTTTCGTCACCGGCCGTTCCAAGCGCGCCATCGAAGACCATTTCGACGCCGACACCGAACTGAACCGCACGCTTGAAGAGCGCGGCAAGATGGACGCGCTGGAAGAGGTCCGCCACAGCGAGATCGCTCCCGGCCGCTGCTTCTACACCCGCCAGCAGGTTCCGCTGGGCCTCGGCCACGCCGTCTGGTGCGCCCGCGCCCTGATCGGCAACGACCCGTTCGCCATCGTGCTGCCCGACGACTTCGTCCAGGGCAAGACCCCCTGCCTGAAGCAGATGGTCGAGGCGTACGAGGAGGTCGGCGGCAACATCGTCGCCGTCGTCGACGTGCCGCGCGAACGCACCAGCAGCTACGGCATCCTGGACGTCGAGAAGGACGACGGCCGTCTGGCCACCGTCCGCGGCCTGGTGGAAAAGCCCAAGCCGGCCGAGGCGCCGTCGACCCTGTCGATCATCGGCCGCTACATCCTGCAGCCGGAAATCTTCGACCATCTGGAAAAGCAGCAGCGCGGCGCCGGCAACGAGATCCAGCTGACCGACGCCATGGCCAAGCTGATCGGCAACCAGCCGTTCCACGGGCTGCGCTTCGAAGGCACTCGCTACGACTGCGGCGACAAGGTCGGCTTCATCGAGGCGACGCTTGCCCACGCGCTGAACCGGCCGGACATGGCCGACAAGGTGCGCGAGATGCTGCGTAAATATTGCTGACCGACGGGCAGCATGCATGATGCCGCGCCCGCCCCGTCCCCTGATCCGGACGGCGGCGGGCACGTGCGTTTGCGCTGCCCGACGATAAGGGCCGGCCGCGTCGAACGGCCGGCCACGAGGAACGCCCCGTAAGGGCATCCCAGAGACATACAGGTTTCCTGATTTTCAAGGACTTGAGGGGGACGCGATGCGCATAGCGATGATCGGCACGGGCTATGTCGGCCTGGTCTCCGGCGCCTGCTTTTCGGAGTTCGGCGTGCACGTCACTTGCGTCGACAAGGACGCCGGCAAGATCGAGCGGCTGAAGCGCGGCGAGATTCCGATCTACGAGCCCGGCCTGGACGACCTCGTCGCCCGCAACGTCGCCGCCGGCCGCCTGTCCTTCACCATGGATTTGAAGGAGGCGATGCAGGGCGTCGACGCCGTGTTCATCGCGGTGGGCACCCCGTCGCGCCGCGGCGACGGCCACGCCGACCTGTCCTACGTCTACGGCGCCGCCGAAGAGATCGCCCAGCATCTCGACCACTACACGGTGGTGGTGACGAAATCGACGGTCCCGGTCGGGACGGGCCGCGAGGTGGAGGCGATCATCCGCCGCGTCCGCCCCGACGCCGAGTTCGACATCGCCTCCAACCCGGAATTCCTGCGCGAAGGCTCCGCCATCGGCGACTTCATGCGGCCCGACCGCGTCGTCATCGGCGCCACCTCGGACCGGGCGGGCGATGTGATGCGCCGGCTCTACCGGCCGCTCTACCTGATCGAGACGCCGATCGTGGTGACCTCGCTGGAGACGGCGGAGCTGACCAAATACGCCGCCAACACCTTCCTGGCCGCCAAGATCACCTTCATCAACGAGATCGCCGATCTGTGCGAGAAGGTCGGCGCCAACGTCCATGACGTGGCGCGCGGCATCGGGCTGGACGGCCGCATCGGCAAGAAGTTCCTGCACCCCGGTCCGGGTTACGGCGGCTCCTGCTTCCCGAAGGACACGCTGGCGCTGGTCCGCACCGCCCAGCAGGTGGGCAGCCCGCTGCGCATCATCGAGACGGTCGTCGACATCAACGACAAGCGCAAGAAGCAGATGGCCGAGCGCATCATCGCCGCCTGCGGCGGGTCGGTGGACGGCAAGACCGTCGCGGTGCTGGGCGTCGCCTTCAAGCCGAACACCGACGACATGCGCGACAGCCCGTCGCTGGACATCGTCCCGGCGCTGCAGGCGGCGGGCGCCCATGTGCGCGCCTTCGATCCGGCGGCGATGCACGAGGCCGAGAAGCTGCTGCCCGGCGTGGAATGGGCGAAGAACGCCTACGGCACCTTGGAAGGGGCCGATTGCGTCGCTATTCTCACGGAGTGGAACGAATTCCGCGCGCTCGACCTGCGTCGGGTGAAGTCGATGCTGAAGCGGCCGGTGATGATCGACCTGCGCAACATCTACAACCCCGAGGACATGGCGAAGGCCGGCTTCACCTATACCTCCATCGGCCGGCCGTCGCCGGCGGGTGGAATGGACCGCGGCTGACGGTCCAAAGACGGCGTCCAACAGAGGACTAACGAGACGATGAGCGAAGCCCATACCTTCCACCCCACGGTGCTGCGCGAGTACGACATCCGCGGCATCGTCGGCAAGACGCTGACCCCCGCCGACGCCCGCGCGGTCGGCCGCTCCTTCGGCACCGTGGTGGTGCGCAAGGGCGGCAAGACGGTCTGCGTCGGCTATGACGGCCGTCTGTCCTCGCCGGAACTGGAGGAGGCGCTGGTCGAAGGGCTGGTTTCCACCGGCCTGCACGTCCTGCGCATCGGGCTCGGCCCCACGCCGATGCTGTATTTCGCCACCCGCGACCGCGAGGCGGCGGCCGGCATCATGATCACCGGCTCGCACAACCCGCCGGACTACAACGGCATCAAGATGATGCTGGGCAAGGGTCCGGTCTATGGCCAGCAGATCCTGGAACTCGGCACCATGGCGGCCAAGGCCGACTGGGAGCAGGGCCAGGGCTCGTCGGAGAAGATCGACGTCCAGGACGAGTATGTCACGCGCCTGCTGAAGGATTATGACGGCACGCGCGACCTGAAGATCGCCTGGGACGCCGGCAACGGCGCGTCGGGCGAGATCCTGCGCCGCCTGACCGCCAAGCTGCCGGGCAAGCATGTCCTGCTGTTCGACGACATCGACGGCAACTTCCCCAACCACCATCCGGACCCGACGGTCGAGGCCAACCTCGTCGACCTGAAGAAGGCGGTGGCGGAGCATGGCTGCGACATCGGCATCGGCTTCGACGGCGACGGCGACCGCATCGGCGCCATCGACCACAAGGGTCGCGTGGTGTGGGGCGACCAGCTGGTCGCGCTCTATGCCGCCGACGTGCTGAAGAGCCATCCGGGCGCCACCATCATCGCCGACGTCAAGGCCAGCCAGGCCCTGTTCGACGAGATCGCCAAGCATGGCGGCAACCCGCTGATGTGGAAGACCGGCCACTCGCTGCTGAAGGCCAAGATGGCGGAGACCGGTTCGCCGCTGGCCGGCGAGATGTCGGGCCACATCTTCTTCGCCGACAAGTGGTACGGCTTCGACGACGCGCTGTATTGCGGCGTCCGCCTCGCCGGGCTGGTCAGCAAGCTGAACACCACGCTGGCGGACCTGCGCGACGGCCTGCCGGACATGGTCAACACGCCGGAGACCCGCTTCCAGATCGACGAGGAACGCAAGTTCGCCGTGGTCGAGGAGGTGAAGGGCCGCGTCAAGGCGTCGGGCGCCAAGGTCAACGACATCGACGGCGTCCGCGTGACGACCGACGACGGCTGGTGGCTGCTGCGCGCGTCGAACACCCAGGACGTGCTGGTGGCGCGGGCCGAGTCCTACAGCCAGGAAGGGCTGGAGCGGCTGAAGGGCGCGCTGATCGAGCAGCTGGTCGCCTCGGGGCTGAGCGCGCCGTCCTTCGAGGGCGGCGGGTCGCACTGAGGTTCGTTATGGGGGTGGGGGTGTTCGGGCTTCGGCTGACGATGCCCCCACCCTGACCCTCCCCCGCTGGGCGGGGGAGGGGACAAGTGCTGATGCGGGAGCGTGTCCCTCTGCAATGTGGCGGCAGTCCCTCCCCCGCCCAGCGGGGGAGGTTAGGTGGGGGTCTTACGCTCCCTCACCGGAAACTCGCCAAATGCCGCCTGAACCGCGCCAAGCTCCAGGCGAAGAACAGCGCACCGATGCCCGCCGTCGCCGCGAAGCGCGGCCACACCACGTCGAACCCCGCCCCGCGGAACAGGATCGCCTGGGCGAAGGCCACGAAATGGGTCGAGGGTGACAGCTGCATCGCCATCTGCAGCCATTCCGGCTCGCTTTCCAGCGGGGTGAAGCCGCCGGACAGCATGTCCATCGGCAGCACGATCAGGATGAACAGCAAGCCCAGCTGCGGCATCGAGCGCGCCACGGTGCCGAGGAAGATGCCGAGCGCCGTCGCGAAGAACAGGTAGAGCGCCGTCCCGGCCAGAAACAGCGGGACCGAGCCGGCCAGCGGCACCGACAGCAGGCCGCGCAGCACCACATAGAGCGCCACCAGCGTCAGGCCCAGGATCACCGCACCATTCGCCAGCACCTTGGCGGTCATGATTTCTGCGGGCCGGACCGGCATCACCAGCAGATGTTCCAGCGTGCCGTGCTCGCGCTCGCGAATCAGGGCGGCGCCGGCCAGCAGCACCGCCAGCATGGTGACGTTGCTGACCACCGCCATGGTGCCGGTGAACCATTTGGTGTCCAGCGCCTCGTTGTAGGCGACGCGGAGCTGGAGAGACACCGGCGCGGCGCCCCCATCGGCTTCACGGCGGACGAAGCGGCCGACCTCGTCGTCGACGATGCCCTGGATGGTCCCGGCGCCGATGCCGGCCTGCATCATCGCGGTGGCGTCGATCAGCAGCTGGATCGTCGGGCTGCGGCCGGCCAGCACGTCGGCCTGGAAATCCGGCGGGATGTCGAGCACGAAGGTGTAGCGGGCGGAATCCATCGCCGGATCGACCTCGGCATGGCCGATCATCACCGGTGTCTGGAACTCCGGTTGGCGAAAGCTGGAGACCAGCCGCTGCGACAGGGTGGAGCGGTCCTCGTCCACGATGGCGATGGCGGCGTTGCGCAGGTCATGCGAAATGCCGGTCGCCTCGCTGTAGACGGAGAAGGTGAAGGAATAGACGACGAAGCCCAGCATGAAGACGTCGCGCAGAAGGCTGATCCACTCCTTGCGCGCCAATGTCAGGCTGTTGCGGAGGAAGCGCATCATGGTTCAGCGCTCCTGTTTCGGCAGGAAGGCGACGCCCAGCGCCAGGAACACGGGCACGAAGGCGGCGGTCGCCAGGATGAAGGGGAGAAGCTCCGGGAAGGCCAGACCCTTGGTGAAGGCGCCGACGGAGATTTTGAGGAAATGGGTGGTGGGGAACAGCGTGCCGAACAGCCACGCGCCGCCTTCCAGCGTCGCGACCGGTTGCAGCATGCCGGAGAATTGCGTCGCCGGCAGCATGGTGACGATGGCTGTGCCGAACACCGCCGCCGTCTGGGTCGCGGTGAAGACGGAGATCAGCAGCCCCAGCGCCGTGGTCGCCACCACATAGACCAGCCCGCCGAGCAGAAGCCCGAACAGGCTGCCCTTCACCGGCACGCCGAACAGGGTGACCGCCATCGCCACCATCAGCAGCAGGTTGAAGGCGGCGAGCCCGATGTAGGGCAACTGCTTGCCCAGCAGGAATTCCAGCCGCGTCACCGGGGTGACGTAGAGGTTGGTGATGGAGCCGAGTTCCTTTTCGCGCACCACGCCGAGGGCGGCGAGGATGGCGGGGATGAAGACCAGCAGCAGGCCGATGGTGCTGGGCACCATGGCGTCGAGGCTGCGGAAGGCCTGGTTGTACCGGTAACGCATCTCAAGATTGGCCGCGGGGGCGGGCAGGGTGACGCCGGCCGCGATGGCGGCATCCTCGATGAACCGCTGGTGCAGGCCGACGACATAGCCCTGGATGGTTTCCGCCCGGAAGGGCATGGCGCCGTCGATGCGCACCGCGACCTCCGGGATGCGGCCACGGCGGAGGTCGCGGCCGAAGCCTTCGGGGATCTCGATGGTCAGCGACGCCTCGCCCCGTTGCAGGCGGAGCGCAAGGTCGCGGGCGTCGATGGCCGGCGGGGTGGCGCGGAAACTGCGCGAGCCGTCGAACTGCTCGATGTAGGCGCGGCTTTCGGGGGAGCGGTCGTGGTCGAGGACGGCGAAGGTCAGATTCTCGACGTCCATGGTGATGCCGAAGCCGAAGACCAGCATGAGCAGCACGGTGCCGAGCAGGGCGACGGTCAGGCGGACGGGGTCGCGGCGGAGTTCAAGGGTTTCGCGCCATGCGTAGGCGAGCAGGCGGCGGCGGGAGAGGGGGGAGCCTCCCTCTCCCGCCCCGGGAGAGGGAAGGGGCCCATGCGGAGCATGGGAAGGGTGAGGGGAAGTGCAAGGAACCATGCGGTTCCGGATTCTTGCCTCACCCCTCACCCTCCCCACTTCGTGGGGCCCCTCCCTCTCCCGGGGCGGGAGAGGGCTGTTCTCTTCGGTTTGCTCCCCCTCCGCCTTCCCCATAAATCCGATGAAGGCGTCGTCCAGGCTGTCGGCCTGCTGCTGGCGGCGCAGCTCGTCGGGCGGGCCGGCGGCGATGACGCGGCCGGCGTTCATGAAGGCAACCCGGTCGCAGCGCGCCGCCTCGTTCATGAAGTGGGTGGAGACGAAGATCGTCACTCCCTGGTCGCGCGACAGCGCGATCAGGTCGCGCCAGAACTGGTCGCGCGCCACCGGATCGACGCCGGAGGTCGGCTCGTCGAGGATCAGCAGCTCCGGCCCGTGCAGGATGGCGACGGCCAGCGACAGCCGTTGCCGCACGCCGAGCGGCAGGCGGTCGGCCACCGCGTCGATGTAGGGGGACAGGCCGAAGCGCTCCACCAGCGCCGCCAACCGGGTTTCGGCATCCGCGAGGTCGAACAGGCGGGCGTGCAGGTCCAGGTTCTGGCGCACCGTCAACTCGCCATAGAGCGAGAAGGCCTGCGCCATGTAGCCGACGCGGCGGCGGCTTTCCAAATCGCCGGCGTCCACCGGTTTGCCGAACAGCCGCGCCTCGCCGGCCGTGGCGGGGAGCAGGCCGGTCAGCATCTTCATCGTGGTGGTCTTGCCGCAGCCGTTGGATCCCAGGAAGCCGAAGATTTCGCCGCGGCCGATGCGGAAGCTGATGTCCGCCACCGCAGTGAAATCGCCGAAGCGGCGGGTCAGGCCGATCGCCTCGATGGCCGGTTCGGCGCCGATGGGCTCCGGCGGGCGGGGAGGGACGATCAGGCGTTGATGGCCGCGCCGGGTATCCTCCGGCAGCAGGGCGACGAAGGCCTCCTCCAGATCGGCGGCGCCGGTCTGCGCCTTGACCGCAGCGGGGGTGTCGTCGGCCAGCAGGCGGCCGGCGTTCATCATCACGACCCGGTCGAACCGCTCCGCCTCGTCCATGTAGGAGGTGGCGACCAGCACGGTCATGCCGGGGCGGCCGGCGCGGATGCGGTCGATCAGCTCCCAGAACTGGCGGCGGGAGAGGGGATCGACGCCGGTCGTCGGCTCGTCGAGGATCAGCAGGTCGGGGTCGTGCAGCAGGGCACAGCACAGGCCGAGCTTCTGCTTCATGCCGCCCGACAGCTTGCCGGCTGGGCGGTCGGGGAAAGGGGCGAGGCCGGTGGCGTCCAGCAGATCGGCGATGCGGCTCTGGCGCTCCACGGCGTCGAGGCCGAACAGGCGGCCGAAGAACTGCAGGTTTTCGGCGACGCTCAGTTCGGCATAGAGGTTGCGGCCGAGACCCTGCGGCATGTAGGCGATGCGCGGCTGGAGGGCGGCGCGGCCATGGCGGTCGGCGACGTCGGTGCCGAGAACGCGCACGCTGCCCTGCTGGATCTTCTTGGCGGTGGAGATGAGGCCGAGCAGGGTCGATTTTCCGACCCCGTCCGGGCCGATGATCGCGACGCTGACGCCGGCGGGGATGTCGAGGGACGCATCCTCCAGCGCCACCGTCCCGCCATAGCGGTGCCGCACGCCGGACAGCGAGACGGCTGGAGTCATGATCTTTCGCCCGCGGGGATATTCCCTCTCCCCCCCGGGGAGAGGGTTAGGGTGAGGGGGATGCGTGGGGTGGATTGGGGGGCGGAGCGTGCCGTATTCTCGGCGAAGTCACGCAGTGCATCCCCCTCACCCCGACCCTCTCCCCGGGGGGGAGAGGGGGATACGGGTGGGGAAGAGGTCACCTCCCGCGTCAGCTTCGATTCCAGCCAGTCGGGCCAAGCCGCGTTGTCGTCCAGCTTCACATAGGCCATGCCGGTCAGGCCGGTCTTCACCCGCTCGATGTAGCGGGTGACCAGCGCTTCCGGCACGCGGGCCTTGACGCGGAACATCATGCGGTCGCGTTCGGACTTGGTCTCCACCTGCTTGGGCGTGAACTGGGCGCGCGGCGCGACGAAGGTGACGGAGGCGGGGATCGCGGTGTCGGGAACCGCGTCCAGCAGGATGCGGGCGTCGGCGCCGAGCGCCAGGTTTCCCGCCGTGTCGGTCGGCAGGAAGAAGGTCATGTAGACGTTGGACAGGTCGAGCAGCGTCGCCGCCTTGCCGCCGGCCGCCAGCACCTCGCCGGGTTCGGCTAGGCGGTAGAGCACGCGGGACTTGCGCGGGGCCTTCAGCACGCCGTCGGCGACCAGATCGGTCAGCCGGTCCACGTCGCCAGCGGCGGCGGCGATGGCTTCGTCGGCGCTGGCGAGGTGGCTCTTGGCCGCCTCCAGCGCGGCGTCGGCGGTGCGGCGGCTGTTGCGGGCCTGATCGACGCGCTGTTCGGCGACATGTCCCTTGCCGAACAGGATCAGCGCCCGCTCCATCTCCTTGGCGGCGAAATCGGCCTCGCTGGAGCGCTGGTCGACCAGGGCGACGGCTTCCTCGCGGGCGCGGCGGGTCTGGCGCAGCTGGGCCTCGGCGGAGCGGAGCTGCGCCTCCAGGTCGCGGGTGTCGAGCGTGGCGATGACGGCGCCGGCCTCCACCAGATCGCCCTCCTGCACCGGGATGGTCAGGACGCGGGCGGCGTATTTGGTGGCGACGTCGATCTCGTTCGCCTCGATCCGGCCGTTTCCGGAGGCGAAGCCGGCGGGCAGGCGGTTTCCCTGCATCGCCCGCCAGCCATAGGCGGCGCCGGCGCCGAGGATCGCCAGCAGGGCCAGGGCGATGAGAAGGCGTCTGATGGTCATGGCTGCGCTCCCTTGCCTGCTTTGCCGGTGGTGTCGAGCGCGCCCATCACGCCGGCCAGGATGCGTTCCCGCGCCGCGTCGTCGGGCGCGGCATCCAGCGTGCGACGCAGGCTCAACAACGCCTCGGCATAATGGTTGTGCCAGTCGCGGCCGGCGAGTTCGGCGGGGGCGAGGCGTGGGTGACGGTCTGCCGGTGCCAGCGGACGCGGGGCGGCGAGGTCGACGCGGTCGTCCAGCGCCGGCTGGGCGATGCGGTCCGGCGACCAGCCGGTGTCGATCAGGGCCTGACGGATGGAAGCGCGGGCGGCCTCCTCGCCATGGACCAGGAACAGGCCGTGGCCGACGCCGTGGCGGGCCGTCACCCAATCCAGCAGGGTGGAGCGGTCGGCATGGCCGGAATAGACGTCGATGGAGCGAATCTTCGCCTTCACCGCGATCTCCTCGCCATGGATGCGGACGCGGGGGGTGCCCTCCTGCAGCAGGCGGCCGAGCGTGCCGGGTGCCTGATAGCCGACAAGCAGCACCGTGTCCTGCGGGCGCCACAGGCGGTTCTTCAGATGGTGGCGGATGCGGCCGGCGTCGCACATGCCGCTGGCCGCCATGATGATGGCGCCGCCGGAGATGCTGTTCAGGCGCTGGCTTTCCGGCACGCTGCGGACATGGTGGAAATTGGCGCGGGTGAAGGGATCGCCATCGGTCTCCAGATCGTCGAGATGGCGGCGGAAGACGCCGGTCACCGCGTCGGCCAGCGGCGAGTCGAGGAAGACGTCCACCGCCGGCAGTTGGCCGCCGTCGAACAGGCAGTCGAGGTCGTAGAGCAGTTCCTGCGTGCGCTCCACCGCGAAGACCGGGATCAGCAGGACGCCGCCGGCCGCCAAGGCCGTGGCGACTTCCGACCGCAGCACCGCCTGCCGGCCGGCTTCGTCGAGGTCGGTGCGGTCGCGGTCGCCGTAGGTGGTCTCCAGCACCATCCAGTCCGGCCGCTCCGGTCCTTCGGCATCGGCGTGGAAGCTCTTGCCGCCTGGGCCTAGATCGCCGGAGAACAGGATGCGGGTGGGGTCGCCAGTGCCGTTGCCAAAGCCGTTTGCGGCTTCGATCTCGATGGAGGCGGAGCCCAGGATGTGGCCGGCCTGCCAGAAGCGGGCACGCAGGCCGGGCAGGATCTCGGTCCAGCGGTCGTATTCGACGCGGCGCAGGCGGCGCAGGCTGCGGATGGCGTCGTCCTGGGTGTAGATCGCCTGGACCGGGGGCCGGCCGCGCTGGCGGTTGCGGCGGTTCAGCCGCTCCACCTCGCCTTCCTGGATATAGCCGCTGTCGGGCAGCATGTATTCCAGCAGGTCCACCGTGCCGCCGGTGGCGTGGATGCAGCCGCGGAAGCCGAGACGGGTCAGCTTGGGCAGCAGGCCGGAATGGTCGATGTGGGCATGGGTCAGCAGGACGGCCTTGATCGAGGACGGATCGAAGGGGAAGGGGCGGTAGTTCAGTTCCCGGATCGTCTTGGTGCCCTGGAACATACCGCAATCGATCAGCACGTCGCCGTTCGGCGTGGACAGGCGGAAGCAGGAGCCGGTCACCGTGCCGGCGGCGCCATGGAAGGTCAGCGACAGGGACATTGGTCGGCTCCTTGTTGAGTTTCCTTACGCCACCCGCACCCCATTGTCGTCCGCCGCAAAGGCCTGGGCGAAGGTGAAGTCGGCGTTGGTGCTGGCGTGGATGCGGTAGAGCGGTTCGCCCCGGCGCACCGGCTCGCCCACCTTGCGCAGCAGGTCGATGCCGGCGCCCTTGTCGGTGGGCGCGCCAGCCAGCCGCGCGATGCGGGCGAGGCGGTAGCAGTCGAGCGACGACACCACCCCGTCGGCCGGCGATGCGACCTCCGCCACCAGGAAGCCCAGCGTCGCCACCGCGGGCGGCGGACCCTGCAGGGCGATGATGCGCTCCATGGCGGCGAGCGCCGCGCCGGATTCCAACAGGTCGCGCGCCCGGCGGTTGCCGCTGCCGCCGCGGACGGCGGGGTCGAATTCCAGGATGCGGCCGGCCAGCAGCAGGGCGCGCTCCTTCAGGTCGGCGGGGCTGGCGGGGTCGTTGCGCAGGACGGCCATCACGTCGCGCGCCTCCAGCACCGGGCCGATGCCGCGCCCGACCGGCTGCGAGCCGTCGGTGATCGCCACCTCCAGCGTCAGGCCGAGGCTGTCGCCGACATGCTCGAACAGCTTGCGCAGGCGTACCGCCTCGCCACCCGTACGGATCTTGGCGCTGGGGCCGACGGGGATGTCGATCAGCAGATGGGTGGAGCCGGCCGCCACCTTCTTCGACAGGATGGAGGCGACCAACTGCTCGCGCGTGTCGATGGCGAGCGGGCGCTCGACCGAGATCAGGATGTCGTCGGCCGGCGACAGCCGGACATGGCCGCCCCAGACCAGGCAGCCCTTGGCCTCGCGCACCAAGGTCTGCATGCGCTCCATCGGCACGTCGACATTCGCCAGCACCTCCATGGTGTCGGCGGTGCCGGCGGGCGAGGTGATGGCGCGCGATGAGGTCTTGGGGATCGGCAGGCCATGGGCGGCGACGATCGGCACCACGATCATCGAGGTGCGGTTGCCGGGGATTCCGCCGATGCAGTGCTTGTCGGCGATCGTACCCAAACCCTCCCAATGCAGCCGGGTGCCGGCGGCGATCATGGCGCGGGTCAGGCCCAACACCTCCGCCGTCGTCATGAAGCTGGCGCAGGCGATCAGGAAGGCGGCAATCTCGATCTTGGAATAGCGCTGGTCGGTGATGTCGCGGATGATCGCGGCCAGCTGCGCGTCGGTCAGGGCGGCGCCGCCGACCTTGGCGCGCACCAGTTCGAAGCTCTCGGGCGGGGTGGGCGGGACGAGATGGACGGCGGAGCCCTCGGCCAATCCCAGTTGGGCGAAGGCGGGGTCGGACAGGCCGATCTCGTCGGGGCCGACGATGGCGGGGTCGTCGACGATGTTCAGCACCGCCAGCAGGGAACGGCCGTCGTTCCGCACCTCCACCCGGCCCAGACCGAGGAAATCCTCGACATGGTACCGGGTGCAGTGCCGGTTGAGGAAGGCGACGTTCTCCCGGACGGTGTCTATCGCCAGATGTCGAAGCGTCAGCATGGGGACAGTCTACGACAGACCGCGCCGAACAGAGACGCCCAGCCTGCGCGCCAGCCATACCCGTCCTTGCGCGTTGCGCTTGATCCCGATCATTGGCAAGGCGGAGCGGGCGTGCTTAAGGGAGCGGGGCTATTGCCCCAGCGTCTGCCTGACCCATCCCACCAGCGCCGGCAGCGGCATGGCGCCGGCCGTGCGGGCGATCTCGCGGCCGTGATGGACCAGCACCAGCGACGGAATGCTGCGGATGCCGAACCGGGCGGCAAGGTCCGGCGAAGCCTCCGTGTCGATCTTGGCGAGTCGGACCTGGGGTTCCAGCTGTGCCGCCGCCTGGGCGAAGACCGGGGCCATCATGCGGCAGGGACCGCACCATTCGGCCCAGAAATCGATCAGCAGCGGCAGGTCGCCGCGTTCGGCATGGGCGGCGAACCGGCTGGCGTCGAGCGCCACCGGCTTGCCTTCGAACAGAGCGTTGCCGCAACGTCCGCATTTGCCGCCGCCGAGCCGGGACGGAGGCACGCGGTTCAGGGTGTCGCAGTGCGGGCAGGCGACGTGCAGGCTGTCGGCGCCTGTGGAAGAATGGCCGGCTGTGGATGACTGGCCTGAAGCTTGGGCGGTGGTCGGCATGGCGGGGCTCCTTCCCCTGGCAGCGGTTCCACCGTCGATGTATGGGGCCGGGGCCGTGCGCTCAAGGTGGGCCGCCCAGGACGCACGGAGCCTACTCCCGCCGGCCCATCAGCCCTTCCAGCTTGGCGAAATCCACGTACTGCGTCGGCCGGTCCTTCAACAGGTCCGGCGCGGCCTGGGCATTCTCCCGCGCGCATTCGGCGACATAGCGGGCCAAGAGGTCGCGCATGACCTCGGCCAAAGGCGTCTGCCGCTGGCGTGCGTAATTCTTGGCGACATCTTTGATTCGGCGATCAACGCGCAAAGAGATCGTCGCCTTCTTTGGATGAAACGGATCTCCGATCATGACGATCCTCCACCAATCTTGCCGATCCTCGTTATTTGGATATGCCGGATCGGCGGTGGATACAAGGATCGTCGGGAAGACGGGCGATAAAACTTGGGGATGATAACTTGTGAATTTGTGTGGATAAAATTTCTGCCGGTTTTCTTCTCCACAGAATCTGTGGATAGATGTGTGCGCAATCTCCGAACAGAATCATCCGCACCCTTCCGGCCGGCCTGTCCGGCCTGTGGATGAGTGGGTTTGCTTATTTTTTAGGCATGGCTGGCATGCCGGGGGAACCCGGTCCGCCGACCAGCCGCAGGCGTCCTGCGGGGGACAGGTCGGGCAGGATGGACAGGACGGTTTCCTCCGTCAGTTCGCCCATCTGGCGGCGCTTGGCGCGGGCCGCTTCGGTCGCGGCGCGCAGGGAGTCGTAGTCGACGGGTTCGGCCTGCAGCAGGGCACGCACCCGCTGTCCGGCCTCGTGGTACTCCCGGGTCAGCGCGTCATAGCGCGGGCGCAGCGGCTCGAAGGCGGCACGCAGGCGCCGCGCGTCGGCGTCGGTGAGGTCTGCGGCCATCCGCTCGACGAAGCGGTCGGGCATCGACTGGTGAGGGGGCTGATGGGACGGCGGGGGAGGATGGCGGACAGTCGCGACCAGCATCGCGCCGAAGAACAGGTTCAGCGCCAGCGAGACCAGCGCCAGCGTACGCAGGCCCGGCCGCCGCAGGAATTGGCGGGGCGCGGTGAAACCGCTCATCGGGACTCTCCGTCGAACAGCGTGACGACGTCATCGTGCAGCAGGGCCAGTTCCTGGCTGCGCGGCGTCGGGGCGGCGGGTGCCGGCAGCGTTCCGGCGAGCCAGCCGCCGGTGAGCCAGCCCAGCGCCAGCAGGGCGACGCAGAAGCCCGCCACCGTCCGCCGCGGCATCCGCCCCAGCAACAGCAGCACCAGCCCGTCCTGCGGCACGGCGCGGGCGGCGGCGCCAGCGGCCGACAGCAGGCGGTCGATGCGGGCATCCTCCACCATGGGCGGGCTGCCGGCCAGCAGCCGGTCGAAAACCATCGCCTCGTCCACCGCCGCCCGCAATGCAGGCGAACGGGCAAGCGCGGCCTCGGCCCCGGCACGCAGCTCGGGCGGCCAGCGTTCCGTGGAGGCGCCGTATTCGTCCAGGTGGCGGAGGAACTGGTCATCGGTCATCGGAGCCTCCTTCACGGTTCCTCTCCGGCGGTGAGCGCTCTCTTCAGCGCGGAGCGGGCGCGAGCGAGCAGCGAGGCGAAAGCGCTTTCGCCCATGCTCAGCACCTCGGCGGCCTGCCGCAGGCTGAGCCCCTCCTGGTGGAACAGCACCACCGCGGCGCGCTGGCGGTCGGGCAATGCTGCCAGCGCCCGGTTGACGCGCTCCGCCGTCTGGCGTTCGGCGATGCGGGCGAGCGCGTCGGGGGACTCGTCGGGCGGATCGCCGGCCTCCTCCAGCGGCGACCAGCCGGGACGGCGGCCGCGGTCGATGGCGAGGTTCATGACGATGCGGTAGAGCCAGGTGGTGAAGGAGGCGCGCCCGCCGTCCCAGCGTCCGGCATGCTGCCAGACCCGCAGGAAGGCCTCCTGCGCGATCTCGTCGGCATCGGACGGGTTCCCGGTCATCCGCTGGGCCAGCGCCACGGCGCGGCGCATGTGGCGGGCGGCCAGCCGGTCGAAAGCGGCGGCATCGCCGCCGGCCACGCGGGCCATCAACTCGTCGTCCGTGCCGCTGGCCTCGATCACCGGGGGTCCGCTCATGCCGTGGGCGGGAACTATGCCCAACAGCGCGAAGGGGTGCCAGCGCGGAGAAATCCCCTTCTCCCCCCTGGGGAGAAGGTCGGGAAGAGGGGGTTCGGCGCAGCCGAAGAGATCCATGAAGCGGATCCCCCTCACCCTAACCCTCTCCCCGGGGGGGAGAGGGGATCTCGCGGGGGTGATTGCGATCTTGAAGATTACGGAAAGGACACCCATCCGCCGCCCCCTATTCCGCCGGGGCCGTGATGGCGGCGCGGCGGCGGCGGCGCATCGCCAGCCGTTCCAGCGTCAGATAGACCACCGGCGTGGTGTAGAGTGTCAGCATCTGGCTCACCAGCAGGCCGCCGATGATGGCGACGCCCAGCGGGCGGCGGATCTCGCCGCCGGTGCCGTAGTCGAAGGCGAGCGGAACGGCGCCCAGCAGCGCCGCCATCGTCGTCATCATGATCGGGCGGAAGCGGACCAGTCCTGCCTCGCGGATCGCCTCCAAGGGCGACAGGCCGCGCTCCCGCTCCGCCTCCAGGGCGAAGTCGATCATCATGATGGCGTTCTTCTTGACGATGCCGATCAGCAGGATGATGCCGATCAGCGCCACGATCGACAGGTCGTAGCCGGTCAGGATCAGCGCGATCAGCGCTCCCAGCCCGGCCGACGGCAGGGTCGACAGGATGGTCAGCGGGTGGATCAGGCTTTCGTACAGAATGCCCAGCACGATGTAGATGGCGATCAGCGCCGCCAGGATCAGCAGCGGCTGGCTGGACGAGGATTGCTGGAAGGCGCGCGCATCGCCCTGGAAGCCGGCGCGGATGCTGGCCGGCATGCCGATGTCCTCCGCCGCGCGCTGGATCACCTCGGTCGCCTGGGACAGCGAGACGCCGGGCGCGAGGTCGAAGGTCAGGTTGGCGACCGGAAAGCCGTTCTGGTGCTGGATGCTGGACGCCTGGTTGCCGATCACGACGCGCGACACCGCCGACAGCGGCACCATGCCGTCGCGGCCCGGCACGTAGATGCGCTTCAGATCGTCGGGGCCGAGCGCCTCGCGGGGATCGACCTCCAGCACCACCTTGTGCTGGTTCTGCGCCAGATACATGGTGGAGACCTGCCGCTGGCCGAAGGCGTCGTAGAGCGTCGCCTCCAGCGCGCTCAAGGACACGCCCAGCCGCGCGGCGGCGTCGCGGTCGACGATCACGTTGGCCTGGATGCCGCCGTTCTGGCGGTCGTTGGCGACGTCCACCAGCTCCGGCAGGGTGCGCATCTTCTCCACCAGCTTGGGCGCCCATTCGTTCAGCGCGCCGATGTCGGGATCCTGCAGGCTGTAGCGGTACTGGCTGCGGCCCTGGAAGCCGCCGACGCGGATGTCCTGCACCGGCATCAGGAACAGCTGCACCCCCGGCACCCGGCCGGCGCGCATGCGCAGCCGCTGGGTGACTGTCGCCAGATCCTCGCGCTCCGCCTTCGGCTTGAGCGCGATGTAGATCTGGCCGGAATAGCTGCCGCCCGGCCCGCCGCCGCCGATGGTGCCGCCGACGCTGGCGACCGCCGGGTCGCCGGCCACCGCCTCCTGCAGGGCGCGCTGGCGCGTGACCATGGCGGTGAAGGAGATGTCCGGCGGCGGGTCGCTGAAGCCCATCAGCAGCCCGGTGTCCTGCTGCGGCACGAAGCCCTTCGGCACCTGCCCGTAGAGCCAGACGCTGACGCCGACGATGGCGAATGTCGCCGCCAGCATGGTGCGGCGATGGGCCAGCACCCAGTCCAGCCCGTCGGCATAGAGCCCGAACAGCCGGTCGCCGATCCAGGCGAGCGCGCGGGCGAGCCGTCCGGGGGGCTTGCGCTCCGATTCCGGCTGCAGCAGGTGGGCGCACATCATCGGGGTCAGGGTCAGCGACACCACCGCCGACACCGCGATGGCGACCGACAGCACCACGGCGAATTCGCGGAACAGCCGGCCCTGGATGCCGCCCATGAACAGGATGGGGATGAAGACGGCGACCAGCGACAGGCTGATCGACACCACGGTGAAGGCGACCTGCCGGGCGCCCTTCACCGCCGCCTCGAACGGTTTGGCGCCCTTTTCGATGTGGCGGACGATGTTCTCGATGACGACGATGGCGTCGTCGACCACGAAGCCGACCGAGATGGTCAGCGCCATCAGCGAGAAATTGTCCAGGCTGTAGCCGACGATCCACATCACGCCGAAGGTGCCGGCCAGCGACAGCGGCACCGAAGCCGCCGGGATGACCGTGGCCCACAGGCGGCGGAGGAACAGCGCCATCACCATCACCACCAGCGCCACGGTGATCGCCAGCGTCTTCTGCACGTCGTCGATGGAGGCGCGGATGGTCGGGGTGCGGTCGGTGCGCACCGATAGGGTCACGCCCGGCGGCATCCAGCCGCGCAGGGTCGGCAGTTCGGCGTTCACCCGGTCCACCGTCTCCACCACGTTGGAGCCCGGCTGCTTCTGGATGTTTATGAGGACCGCGCGCTGGCCGTCCTGCCAAGCGGCGGTGCGGCTGTTCTCCGGCGCCTCGATCACCTCGGCGACGTCGCCGAGGCGGATGGTGGCGCCGTTCTTCTCGGTGACGATCAGCCGGCGATAGGAGTCGGCGCCGAACAGCTGGTCGCTGGCGCCGATCGACCAGGATTCATGCGTGCCGTCGAAGCTGCCCTTGGGACCGTTGGCGTTGGCGCGCGAGATGGCGCTGCGGATCGTCTCCAGGCTGACGCCCATGTTGGCGGCGGCGGTGGCGTTGACCCGCACGCGCACCGCCGTCTTCTCCGCCCCGTTGATGGAGACCTGGGCCACCCCCTCGATCTGGCTCAGCCGCTGGCCGATGACGCTGTCGGCCAGATTGTACAGCTCCGATGGCGCCAGGGTGGTGGAGGTCATGGCGAGCGTCATCACCGGCGCGTCGGCCGGGTTGATGCGCCGCATCTTCGGCGGGCTCGGCAGGTCGGCCGGCAGGTCGCCGCCGGCGGCGTTGATCGCCGCCTGCACGTCGCGCGACGCCGCCTCCACGTCGCGGTTCAGGTCGAACTGCACGACGACGGAGGTGCTGCCGAGCCTGCTGTTCGACGTCATCTCGGTGATGCCGGCGATGCGCGACAGCCGCCGTTCCAGCGGGGTGGCGACGGAGGCCGCCATCGTCTCCGGGCTGGCGCCGGGAAGCGACGCGGTGACGACGATGGTCGGGAACTCCACCTGCGGCAGCGGCGCCACCGGCAGGAAGCGGTAGGCGACCATGCCGAGGATCATCAGCCCGATCATCAGCAGCGAGGTGCCGACCGGCCGGTCGATGAAGGGGGCGGAGAGCGACAGCTTGGCGGTCGACAGCTTGGGAAGGACCATGGCCGGCTACTCCGCCGCCGCACGGCCGGGCGCCCGGTCGTTGCCGGGCAGCGCCGCCGCCTTGGAGCCCGGCCGCAGCCAGCGCCGCAGGCGGGTGCCCAGCCGGTCCATGTAGAGATAGACCACCGGCGTGGTGTAGAGCGTCAGCACCTGGCTCAGCACCAGACCGCCGACGATGGCAATGCCCATCGGCTTGCGCAGCTCAGACCCGGTGCCGTTCTCCAGCGCCAGCGGCAGGGCGCCCAGCAGCGCCGCCATGGTGGTCATCATGATCGGGCGGAAGCGCAGGAGGGAGGCCTCGTAGATCGAGCGTTCCGGCGCCATGCCCTGGTGGCGTTCGGCCTCCAGCGCGAAGTCGATCATCATGATGGCGTTCTTCTTGACGATGCCGATCAGCAGAACGATGCCGACCAGCGCGATCAGCGACAGGTCGTGGCCGGTCGCCATCAGCGCCAGGAGCGCGCCGATACCCGCCGACGGCAGGGTCGACAGGATGGTGACGGGGTGGATCGTGCTCTCATACAGGATGCCCAGCACGATGTAGACCGCGACCACCGCCGCCAGGATCAGCCAGGGCTGGGTTTCCAGCGAGGTGCGGAACTCGGCGGCCGTGCCGGCGAAGCGCGCGGTCGCGGTGTCGGGCATACCGATGCTTTCGCGCGCCTGCTGGATCGCCGCCACCGCCGCACCCAGCGAGACGCCGGGCGCCACGTTGAAGGACAGGGTGACGGACGGGAACTGTCCCTGGTGGGTGATGACCAGCGGCGCGGTCTTGCGCTCCGCCGACACCACGGCCCCCAGCGGGACGACGCCGCCATTGCCGGACTTCACATAGATCTTGGACAGCGACGCCGGGTCCATCTGGAAGGACGTCTCCACCTCCAGGATCACGCGGTACTGGTTGGTCTGGGTGTAGATGGTCGAGACCTGACGCTGGCCGAAGGCGTCGTACAGCGTGTCGTCGATGGCCTGCGGCAGCACATTCAGGCGGGATGCGGCGTCGCGGTCGATGGTCAGATAGACCTGCAGCCCGTCCGGCTGCTGGTCGGTCGCCACGTCGGTCAGCTCCGGCTTTGCGCGCAGGGCTTCCAGCAGGCGCGGGGTCCAGTTCTCCAGCTCCCGCGGGTCGGCATCCTGCAGGACATACTGGTACTGGGTGCGGCTGACGCGGCTGTCGATCTGCACGTCCTGCACCGCCTGCATGAACAGCGACACGCCCTTCAGGTCGCTGGTAGCGGCGCGCAGGCGGGCGATGATCTCCTCGGCCGAGGAGCTGCGTTCGTCGCGCGGCTTCAGCGCGATGGTCAGGCTGCCGGTGTTGGTGGTGGCGTTGACCGTCCCGGTGCCGACGAAGCTCGCCACCCCGGACACGTCGGGATCGCGGCGCACGATGTCGGCGACCTCGCGCTGGCGCTCCGCCATCGCCTTGACCGAGATGGACGGGGCGGCGTCGGTCACGCCGGTGATGACGCCGGTGTCCTGCTGCGGCAGGAAGCCCTTGGGCACCACGTCGTAGAGGTAGAGCGTGGCGGCCAGCGTGGCGATGGTGAAGATCAGCGTCGCCGGCTGGTGGCGCAGCACGACGCGCAGCGAGGCGGCGTAGCCGTTCAGCAGCGCGTCGAAGCCGCGTTCGGTCCAGCGGAAGAAGGCGTTGGGCTTGCTCTCCGTTTCGGGCTTCAGCAGGCGGGCGCACATCATCGGCGTCAGCGTCAGCGAGATCACCGCCGACACCAGCACCGCGATGGACAGCGTGATGGCGAACTCGCGGAAAAGCCGGCCGACCACGCCACCCATGAACAGCAGCGGGATGAACACGGCGATCAAGGACAGGGTGAGCGAAACGACGGTGAAGCCGATCTGGCGCGCGCCCTTGAGGGCAGCCGGCAGCGGCTTCTCGCCCTTCTCGATGTAGCGGACGATGTTCTCGATCATCACGATGGCGTCGTCGACGACGAAGCCCGACGCGATGGTCAGCGCCATCAGCGACAGGTTGTCCAGGCTGAAGCCGCACAGCGCCATGATGCCGAAGGTGCCGATCAGCGACAGCGGCAGCGCCGCCGCCGGGATCACCGTCGCCCATGCCTTGCGCAGGAACAGGAAGATCACCATCACCACCAGCCCCGCGGTCAGCACCAGCGTCTTCTGCACGTCCACCACCGAGGCGCGGATGGTCTCCGTCCGGTCGGTCAGCACCGCCATGTGGATCTGCGGCGGCAGCGTGGCCTGGAGCGAGGGCAGCAGGGCGCGGATGCGGTCCACCGTTTCGATGATGTTGGCGCCGGGCTGGCGCAGCACGTTCAGCAGAACCGCCGGCTTGCCGTCATGCCAGGCCGCCAGCCGGGTATTTTCCACCGAATCGACCACGGTGCCGATGTCGGACAGCCGCACCGGGCCGCCGTTCTTGTAGGTGACGATGATCGGGCGGTAGGCGGCGGCGGTCTCGATCTGGTCGTTGACGCCGATGGACCAGGACTGGCGCGGCCCGTCGAAGCTGCCCTTCGGCGCGTTGACGTTGGCCTGGGTGATGGTGGTCCGCACATCCTCCAGCGTCAGGCCGAGACCGGCGACGGCGGCGGGATTGACCTGCACGCGCACTGCGGGGCGCAGGCCGCCCTCGATCCCGACATAGCCGACGCCCTCGACCTGGGACAGCTTCTGCGCCAGCAGCGTGTCGGCGGCATCGCTGACGGTCTCAAGCCGCAGGGACTCCGAACTCAGCGCCAGCACCATGACCGGCGTGTCGGCCGGGTTGACCTTGTCGTAGACCGGCGGGTTCGGCAGGCCCTTGGGCAGCGTGCCCGACGCGGCGCTGATCGCCGACTGCACGTCCTGCGACGCCGCGTCGATGTCGCGGGACAGGTCGAACTGCAGGGTGATGACCGACAGCCCGAAGGAACTGGTCGAGATCATCGACGAGATGCCGGCGATCTGGCCGAGCTGCCGTTCCAGCGGTGCGGTGACGGAGGACGCCATGACGTCGGGGGCCGCCCCCGGCAGCTGGGTGGTGACGCGCACCGTCGGGAAATCGACCGTCGGCAGGGAGGAGATCGGCAGCGCGCTGTAGCCCAGCAGCCCCAGCAGCACGACCGCCAGCATCAGCAACCCGGTGGCGACCGGCCGCAGGATGAAGGGGGCGGAGATGTTCATGAGGGCTGCCGCCCCTCACGCGGGCCGGGAGTGGCGCCGGGAGTGGCGCCGTTGTTCTCGCGTTGCTGCTGGCGCTCGCGCCACCGTTCCTCGCGCGCGGCCGGATCGGGCGCGGTGCCGGCGGGAGCGGTGCCGGCGGGAGCGGTACCGACGGGAGCGGCCGAGGCGATGGGGTCGACGATGCGGATCTTGGAGCCGGGCTGCAGGCGATACTGGCCGTCCACCACCACGCGCTCGCCGGGGGTCAGGCCTTCGTCGATGATGGCCTTGTTCTCCTCCTGGCGGGCGACCTTGATCGGGCGCTGCTCCACCGTCAGGTCGTCCTTGATGACATAGGCGTAGGTGCCCTGCGGCCCGCGCTGCACCACGGTCGAAGGCACGGTGGTGGCGTCGCGGCGGACGGTGGACAGCAGGCGGACATTGACGAACTGGCCGGGCCACAGCTTCTGCGGGTCGTTCGGCATCTGCGCCTTCAGGCGGATGGTGCCGGTGCCGCTATCGATCAGGTTGTCCACCACGGCCAGCGAGCCGGTGTCGAGCACGCGCCGGCCCTCGCGGTCCTGCACCTCCACCTTGACGGGGCCATGCGCCTGGGCGGCCAGGATGGCGGGAAGCTGCTTTTCCGGCAGGGTGAAGAGCACGGCGATGGGCTGGATCTGGGTGATGGTGGCGATGCCGTTCTGGTCGCTCGCCCGCACCACGTTGCCCTGGTCGACGTTGCGCAGGCCGATGCGGCCGCTGATGGGTGCTGTGACGGTGGTGTAGTTCAGCTGGACCCGGACCGCCTCGATCGCCGCCTCGTCGGCGCGGATCTGCGCCTCGTACTGGGCGACCAGCGCGCGCTGGGTGTCGACCGTCTGTCGCGACGCGAACTCCTTCAGGTTCATGTTGCGCTCCAGATCGCGGCGGGCGTTGGCAAGCTGCGCCTCGTCCTGCGCCTTCTTCGCCTCGGCCTGGGCCAGCTGGGCCTGGAGCGCGCGGGAATCGATGGTCGCCAGCAGGTCGCCGGCCTTCACCAGCTGGCCTTCCTGCAGCGAGACGCGCTGCAGCTCGCCATCGACGCGGGCGCGCACGGTGACGGTGTTGAAGGCCTGGATCGTGCCGATGCCGTCGAACCAGATCGGCACATCCTCGCGCGCCACCGTGCCGGCCTGCACCGCCACCACGGCGCTGCGGCCGCCGCCGGGGCCGGGGCCGGGAGGGGCGCCGGGAGGACCGGGGGGAGGACCGCCGGCACCGGCGGATGGCGGCGCGGCAGGAGGCGTCAGCTTCTGCTGAACCGCGTAACCGATGCCGCCGACCAGACCGGCGAGAACCACACCGGTGACCACCGGCTTCCAACGAATCGTCATGACTGTCCCGACGCTTTTCAGGACGGCCGCAGGGCCGCCCCGGTCTTTTCGTGTGCCCTTGATACGGGGCGGCGGGGCGGATTCGTCGGGGCGGATCGAAAAAAATGTCCGAGGTCGGCCCGGATGGTTCGCCTTGATCTTCGGCCGAGCTTCGGTCATTATGATGCATCATACAGCGAACGTCGAAGAATGGGTGAGCGGGCAGACGATGAGCGGATTCGATCTCACCCTTCTCGAACACGACAATCTCGGCGGCACGATTTATCAGAAGCTGTGCGAGGCTCTGATGAAGGGGGCGTTCAAGCCGAACGACCGTCTCAAGATCCGCGATCTGGCCGAGCGGCTGGGGACGAGCGTCACGCCGGTGCGCGACGCCATCCTGCGTCTGGTGCAGGATCAGGCCCTGGTGCTGCGCTCGCCGCGCGACATCCGCGTTCCGATGCTGACCCGCGCCGCCTATCTGGAGATCCGCGACATCCGTGTCAGCCTGGAGGGGATGGCCGCCGCCCGCGCCGCCGGGAAGGCCACGCCCGCCCAGATCGCCGCGCTGGAAAGCCTGCTGGCGCGCAACGAGGACGCGATGGCCGCCGGCAACACCGCGCTGGCCACCGAACTCAACCAGATCTTCCACTTCAAGCTGGCGGAGATCGCGGACATGCCGGTGCTCGGCGACATCCTGCGGCGTTTGTGGCTGCAGATGGGACCGCTGATCGCCGACGTCTACGGCGGGGCCGGGCGCACGATGATCGACCATCACTACCCGCTGATGGACGCCATCCGCCGCCACGACGGCCCGGCCGCAGCCATCGCCATCCAGGCGGACATCCTGCTGGCTAGCGGCCCGATCCTGGAGCGGATCGACGCCGAGAGCCAGGCCCCTGCCCCGACTCCAGCCCCGGCCCCTGCCGCGCTCGTCTCCTGATCCCGCCGCCAGTCCGCCAGTTTCCGAGCCCCCGTCCACCCATGACGATGATGCATCAAACATTGAACGCCTCGAACCACAAGGAGACATCGGCCATGATCCCCGGTGATGTTCTGACCACCGTCGCGCCGCCGATCTCCCCGGACGAGGCCGGCGCCATGATGCAGCGCTGCTTCGGGGTGACGGGTACCGTCCGGACCCTGAGCAGCGAGCGCGACCGCAACTTCCACATCGCCGCCGCCGCCGAAGGGCAGGGCTATGTGCTGAAGTTCACCAACCCGGCGGAACCGCAGCTCGTCACCAGTTTCCAGACCGCGGCGATGCAGCATGTCGCCGCGCGCGACCCGTCCCTGCCGGTGCCGCGGGTGGTGCCGACCCTGGATGGCGAAGCCCAGACGACCGTGCTGATCGACGGCCAAACCATGGTCCTGCGGCTGCTGACCTATCTGGAGGGCACGCCGCTCCACGCGGCGCCGGCCTCACCGGGGCAGATGCGGGCGCTGGGGGCGACGCTGGCCCGGCTGGATCTGGCGCTGGGCGATTACGAGCATCCCGGCTCGGAGCGCGATCTGCTGTGGGACATCACGCGCACCGCCGGCGTCGCCGATCGGCTGCATTATCTGCCCGACGGCCCGCGCCGCCTGATGGTGGAGCGCTTCGTCACCCGCTTTGCCGAGCGGGTGGCGCCGCGGCTGCCCGCCCTGCGGCATCAGGTGATCCACAACGACCTGAACCCGCACAACGCCGTGGTCGATCCGGTCGGGCACGAAACGGTCACCGGCATCATCGATTTCGGCGATGCGCTGAAGGCGCCGCTGGTCAACGATCTGGCGACGGCGCTGGCATACCACGTCACCAGCGGCGAGACGCCTTTCGGCTCCCTGGTCGAGATGACCCGCGCCTACACCGCCGTGCTGCCGCTGACGCCGGAAGAGGTGGAGTTGCTGCCCGATCTGGTGGCGGCCCGGCTGGCGCTGACCATCGGCATCACCGGCTGGCGGGCGGCCGAATATCCAGACAACGCCCCCTACATCCTGCGGAATTCCGAACGCGCCTATGCCGGCCTGGAAAAGCTGACCGGCGACGAGGCCGCCACCGCGCACCGCCTGCTCAATCTCGCCTGCCAGAGAGTGTGACCCGTCATGACCATGATCAACGCCTACGCGCCCGACTCCGCCGGATCCCTGCCGGAACGCGAGCGCGCCCTGATCGCCCGCCGCGAGAAGCTGCTCGGCCCGGCCTACCGGCTGTTCTACGCCGACCCGATCCATGTGGTGCGGGGGGAGGGCTCCTACCTCTATGACGCCGACGGCAACCGCTATCTGGACGCCTACAACAACGTCGCCTCGGTCGGCCATTCGCGGCCGGAGGTGGTGGAGGCGATGGCGAAGCAGGCGGCTGTGCTGAACACCCACACGCGCTACCTGACCGACGGTATCGTCGACTTCGCCGAAGCCTTCCTGGCGGAGTTCCCGGCGCCGCTGTCGCACCTGATGCTGACCTGCACCGGCAGCGAGGCCAACGATCTCGCCCTGCGCGTCGCCCGCGTCCACACCGGCGGAACCGGCGTCGTCATCGCCCACAACGCCTATCACGGCGTCACCTCGGCGCTGGCGGAGATGTCGCCTTCGCTGGGCGCTGCGGTGAAGCTGGGCGACCATGTCCGCGTGGTGCCGGCGCCCGACGGCTACCGCATCCCGGAGGCGGAGGTCGGCGCCGCCTTCGCCCGTTCGGTGGAGGCGGCCATCGCCGATCTGCGCGAGAAGGGGATCGCCCCGGCGGCGCTGCTGGTGGACACCATCTTCTCCAGCAGCGGCGTCTTCACCGATCCCGCCGGCTTCCTCGCCCCGGCGGTGGAGGCGATGCGCAAGGCCGGCGGCATCTTCATCGCCGACGAGGTGCAGCCGGGCTTCGGCCGGCTCGGCACCCATATGTGGGGCTTCGCGCGCCACGGGCTGGTGCCCGACATCGTGACGGTCGGCAAGCCGATGGGCAACGGCCACCCGGTGGCGGGGGCGATCTTCCGGCCGGAGGTGATCGAGGCGTTCGGCAAGAGCCAGCGCTATTTCAACACCTTCGGCGGCAACCCGGTGTCCTGCGCCGTGGCGCATGCCGTGCTGCGCGTCATCAAGACGGAGCGGCTGCAGGAGAACGCCCTGGCCGTCGGCACCCGGATGATCGACGGAATCCGCGCGCTGGCCGCCAAGCATGACCTGATCGGCGACGTGCGCGGCAGCGGCCTGTTCATCGGCGTCGAAATGGTGCGCGACCGCAAGTTGAAGACGCCGGCACCGGAGGAGACCGCCCGCGTGGTGAACGACATGCGGCGCCGCCGGGTGCTGATCAGCGCCACCGGGCAGGAGGGGCACATCCTGAAGATCCGCCCGCCGCTGGTGTTCTCCGCCGAGGACGCCACGCTGTTCCTCGCCACTCTGGACGAGGTGCTGGCGGCGCTGTGATCCTCGCGCCGCCGCCCGATCGCCCTGTGGGTTTCGGGCCGGCGGCTTGCGGCCCGCCCGGTCAGTTGGAGGCCGGGTAGAGCGGAAGCAGGTTCTGCTGGCGGCGCTGGTAGCTGATCAGTTCCCAGGCCGTCAGCGGCTTTGCACCCTGCGTCCGGCAGGCGTCGGCGACCTCGAACATCAGGGCCTGCTGGTGGAACAGGGTGGCGTAGGCGTCGCCCAGGCGGAATTCCGGATCCCACATGTGGATGGCCTCGGCGCCCGCCCCGTTCACCTCGATGATGCGGAAATCCTCGCCCACCGCAAGCCGCTCCACCGAGGTGAAGCGCACGTCGAAGCGGCCGAAATGGAAGCCCGGCATCTGGTCGGCGATCTCGTCGAAGCGCGCGGTCAGCGTCGCGGTGACATGGCCGCAGGCATCCTTGTAGAGCCCGCCGACCCGGCTGCTGCCGACCAGCGACAGCCGCACCGTCCGCCCCGCCGCCGGCACCTCGTCCAGCCGGTCGGCCAGCGCCTCGCGGTGCAGGTCGGCCTTCCACGAGGCGCGCGGGTCGGCGGCGATCAACTCGCGCAGGGTGGAACGGCCGTCGCCCACCACATGCGGGTAATAGCGGAAGGTCATGGAGAAGATGCGGCCGTGCCGCTCCCCCGGCTTGCGGACATAGAAGATGCCGGCCTCGCCCGCGTAATCCACATGCTCCTGCAGGATCACCCGCGCCTCGGCCGGGAAGCCGGCGAGATAGGCGCGCAGGTCGGCGGAATCGCGCACCAGCCGCACGCCGATGCCGCGCCAGCCGATGTCCGGCTTGGCGACCAGCGGGAAGGACAGGCCGGCGCCCGACGCCAGCCGGTCGAGCGCCGCGGGGGTCAGCGAGGACCGGTTGGTCAGCGCCACGGAACGCGCCGCCCACCGGCGCACCGCCGGGCCGATCAGGTCCATGCAGGCGATCTTCGATTCGCCCAGCAGCCCGCCGGCCTCGATCGACGGGTTGGCGGCGGTCGGCAGGCTCAGGCTGCGGTAACGGATGCCCAGCGCGATCCACTGCACCACCAGCGGGATGTAGAACAGCAGCGGCGGGATGCGCTCCGCCCAGCCGATGGTGGGCGCGCCGGCCGGCACCACCGGCAGGCCGGGCAGGGCGATGGGGCGCGGGGCCGGATTGCAGTGCAGCGCGTCGCGCAGGCCGCGGGGCAGCAGTGGTTCGACCCTGGCCCGGACGCGGACGAACAGCGCGCGGACGATGGATTGGGCGCGCCGCGTGCGCAGAAGCACCAGCAGGGCCGCGCAGCCGATGCCGATCACCTGGACCTGAACCGCCGCCGCCTCCAGCGACGATGTCATCAGCGTCAGCAGAAGCCCGACATGCACCCCGGCCGTCACCAGCGTGATGACGATGAAGCGCAGGAACGGCACCCGCATCACGCCGCAGGCGAAGTAGGTCGGGAACAGGACGCCGGGGACGATCCGGCAAGTCACCAGTGTCGGCAGCAGGTTCTTCTGCAATGCCGTACGGCAGCGCTCAAGCATTGGACCCTCGGTCCGCCGCCGGATCCAACTCACCCGCAGCGACAACAGTCCGAGGACATAAATGAAAAGGTCGCCGACAACAATCCCGCACAGCAGCGTGATTGCGGTCACGCCTATGCTGACGGTACCGACGCTGACCAGGCTGGCACCCACCGCAATTGCAACGTCTTCGTGCAGAAGCGTAAGCAAAGCAAGGCCCAGCAACAGAGGGAAACCGGCAAGGGCGGTTATTGGTTGCAATGCAGCAAGCACGGGCGGGATGTCCAATGGATGAAGGGCGGTCAAGGCGCCATCGGCAAAATTGCATAGGTAATCGTAAGCATCACGTTAAAACTTTTGTGGAACCGGTCCTGGTACCAACTGTTTCTCTTAATCCATATCGTATTGTTATGGGTAGGATAGAAAATATGTGTTTGCAGGTATGGCGCCGGCACGGCACAGTGCGGTTCAATCGATGACCGGCCACTCGGCAGCTGGCCGGCAACCGGCGGCGAACCGCCATACGACATGACCAGGAGACGCACCGTGCAGAGCATCCAGTGGGACGACGCCTTCCTCCTTGAAGCCCAACTGACCGAGGATGAGAAGCTGGTGCGCGACAGCGCCCGCGCCTACTGTCAGGACCGGCTGCAACCCCGCGTCATCTCCGCCTTCCGCGACGAGCGGTTCGACCGCGAGATCATGAGCGAGATGGGCGAACTGGGCCTGCTGGGTCCGACCATCCCGGAGGAGTATGGCGGGCCGGGCGTCAGCCACGTCGCCTATGGTCTGGTCGCCCGCGAGGTGGAGCGGGTGGACAGCGGCTACCGCTCCGCCATGTCGGTGCAGTCCTCGCTGGTCATGCACCCGATCTACGCCTATGGCAGCGAGGAACAGAAGAAGAAGTGGCTGCCGCGTCTGGCCTCGGGCGAACTGGTCGGCTGCTTCGGCCTGACCGAGCCGGACCACGGCTCCGATCCCGGCGGCATGAAGACCCGCGCCACCAAGGTCGACGGCGGCTATCTGCTGTCGGGCGCCAAGATGTGGATCACCAACTCCCCCATCGCCGACCTCGCCGTCGTCTGGGCGAAGTCGGACGCCCATGACAACAAGATCAAGGGCTTCGTGGTGGAGCGCGGGACCAAGGGCTTCTCCACGCCGAAGATCGAGGGCAAGCTGTCGCTGCGCGCGTCGGTCACCGGCGAGATCGTTCTGGACGAGGCTTTCGTTCCCGACGAGAACCTGCTGCCCAACGTGTCGGGCCTGGGCGGTCCGTTCGGCTGCCTGAACAAGGCGCGTTACGGCATCGCCTGGGGCGTGATGGGCGCGGCGGAGTTCTGCTGGCACGCCGCCCGCCAGTACACGCTGGACCGCAAGCAGTTCGGCCGTCCGCTGGCCCAGACCCAGCTGGTGCAGAAGAAGCTGGCCGACATGATGACGGAGATAACGCTGGGCCTGCAGGCCTGCCTGCGGGTCGGCCGCATGATGGACGACGGCAGCTGGTCGCCGGAGGCGATCTCGCTGATCAAGCGCAACAACTGCGGCAAGGCGCTCGACATCGCCCGCGTCGCCCGCGACATGCACGGCGGCAACGGCATCTCCGAGGAGTTCCAGGTCATCCGCCACATGGTGAACCTGGAGACGGTGAACACCTACGAAGGCACCCACGACGTCCACGCCCTGATCCTGGGCCGGGCGCAGACGGGCCTGCAGGCCTTCTCGTAACGTCTTGAAAACACCCTCTCCCGCCCCGGGAGAGGGAGGGACCCGCCGCGGTGCGGCGGGAGGGTGAGGGGTGCTCCGAGGATCGGTGTGGTTGCGGATTGCTCGGAGCGATCCTGTCCTTTCCCGACCGGCAACGCCGGGTCTTCCCTCCTTCTCCCGGGGTGGGAGAGGGCGTTTTTTTTCAGGTTCCCGTCGCCTGCTGGCGCACTTCGGCCAGGAAGCGGTCGACCTCGGCCGCCAGTGCGCGGGTCTGGCCGGACAGACCGCGGGCGGCGTCCTGAACGCCCACCGCCGTGCTGCCGGCGCTCTCCGCCGTGTGGGCCAGCGCGGCGATGGTCGCCGACACGTCCTGCGTGCCCAGCGCGGCCATCTCCACCGCCCGTGCGATCTCCCGCGTGGCGGTGTTCTGTTCCTGCACCGACTGGGTGATGGTGCCGGCAATGCCGTCGATCTCGGTGATGGTGCTGCCGATGGCGCCGATGGCGTCGGCCGCCTCGCGGGTCACCGACTGCATGGCGTTGACCTGGGCAGCGATCTCGTCGGTCGCCTTGGCGGTCTGATCGGCCAAGCCCTTCACCTCGGTCGCGACCACGGCGAAGCCCTTGCCGGCCTCCCCGGCACGCGCGGCCTCGATGGTGGCGTTCAGCGCCAGCAGGTTGGTCTGCTTGGCGATGGCGTGGATCAGCCCGACCACCTGGCCGATGCGCTCAGCATTGGCGATAAGCCCCTGCACCGTTGCGTTGGTGCGGTCGGCGTGGGACACCGCCTCCCCGGCGATGCGGGCGGAATGGCCGACCTGATCGGAAATGCCGCCGATGGAACCGGCGAGTTCGGTCGCCGCCGCGGCGGCGGAGCGGACGTTGGACTGGATGTCGTCGGATTCGCGGGCGACGTTGCGGGTCTGGCTCGACGCCTCGCCCACCACCACGGCCATGCGGTCGGCGCTGTCGGCCATGCCGGATGCCGATTCGGCGATGCCCTCCACCAGACGCTTCACAGTGCCCTGGAAGCGGTCGGCAAGGTCGAGCAATGCTGCGCGCTTGGCCTCCTCCGCCCTGGCATCGGCTTCGGCCTGGGCTGCGTGCATGCGGTCTATGGCGCGGGCGTTGTCGCGGAAGACGGTGACCGAGCCAGCCATGGCGCCGATCTCGTCGGAGCGGCCGGTGCCGGGCACCTCCACCGCGGTGTCGCCGCCGGCGAGCCTCGCCATCGCCGCGGACATGGCGCGCAGCGGGCGGATGACGATCCGGCCGAGCAGGACGTTCAGCAGCGCGATCTGAACCACCAGCGCGATCAGACAGATGGCGATCTGGTTGCGCATCTGGGTGGCGATGGCGTCGATCTGCTGGTCCAGGCTCCAGGCGATCTGCAGGGCGCCGACCAGCCGGTTGCTCTTGCCGGTCACCACCGGCACGGTCACCACGATGTGGCCCTTGGCCGAGCGGGTCTGCGCCCCCTTGCCGGCCAGCACCGCCTCGACCAGATCCTGGTCGGCCTTCAGGTCGTATCTGGCGAAGCGCGGGTTGGAGAAGTCGGCGAGCGTGCCGGCGGCGGAGGCGGCGCGCAGCGAGGCCAGTTGCACCTCGCCGCTGTCGGCCAGCGGCATGAACTCCGTCTCGATGGAGGCGCCGTCGCCGGCGACGAAGCTGGTCTTGGTGGCGTTGGCCAGCATGTCCGTCTTGACGCGGGCGTCGTGCGTGGCCAGCCGCACCGCGTCGTCATACTGCATCTTGGCCTGCAGCCCCATGATGACGACGAAGCCGCCGACGATGGCCGCGACGAAGGCCGCCGTGACCTTGCGCCCGACGCTCCAGAACCGACGCGGCCGGGATGCGGCCGCCTTGTCCACTGCCATGCTCTTGCCCTTCCCATGCCGCCTTCGCTCCACTCCGACCGCCGGCCGCCAAGGCAAGACGACGCGCCGCCGGCAGGGCCGGCGTTCACTGTCGAAGCGTCAACGAATTGCAAAATTTAAATGGTATTGTAACAGGGCGCCAAGGCGGGCGCCATGATGTTGTTCTCTGACTTTCGGAAGATTACGTCCTATACGGGCAATCCCAAAGTCGTGAGACGTTTCGGCCAAAAATAAGGCGCCGCCGTCGCTTTGACGAAGCGGCGCCTTTTTATGCCGGTACTGTCAGTTGTCCGACCTTAGTTCTTTTGTCTGACGCTCCTTGTCCTGGAGTGGAGAGGCTCTTTACAGGAGCCGGTCCACTCCAGGGTCGGACGGCTTCATCCGCGGGCCGGATTGCGCTCTCGCCAGCCGAACGGACCGGCAGTCTCATAGAGCCACGGATACTGGTTGACCATGCGCCGGGCGATGGCGATGCGGTGCGCCGTCAGCGT